>NZ_JBIRQM010000003.1:722761-759153 GCF_044333225.1 Streptomyces sp. NPDC021080
GGGCGGGCCCCGGGGGGGGGGCGGGGGGGGGTCGGGGGCCCCCCCCCCCCCCCCCGGCGCCCCCCCCCCCCCGGCCCGGGGGGGGGGGGGGGCGCGCGGGGGCGCCCCCCCCCCCCCCGGCCCTCGTGTCACTCCACTCCGGCGTTGAGGAACATCCCGCCGTCGACCACGAGCGTCTGACCGGTGACCCAGTCCGACTGCTGCGAGGTCAGGAACGCGGCGGCCCCGCCGATGTCGGAGGGCACGCCGAGCCGGCCGAGCGGGTAGGCCGCGGCGGCCTCCGCCTCGCGGCCCTCGTACAGCGCGGCCGCGAACTTCGTCTTCACCACGGCGGGCGCGATGGCGTTGACCCGGACCTTGGGCGCGAACTCGTGCGCGAGCTGCACGGTCAGGTTGATCATCGCGGCCTTGCTGATGCCGTAGGCACCGATGAACGGCGAGGGCGCGAGGCCGGCGACCGAGGCGATGTTGACGATCGCGCCGCCGTTCTCGCCCTGCCAGGCCTTCCAGGTCTGCTGGGCGAAGCCGAGCGCGGAGACGACGTTGGTCTCGAAGACCTTGCGCGCCACGTTCAGGTCCAGCTCGGCGATCGGCCCGAACACCGGGTTCGTACCGGCGTTGTTGACGAGGAAGTCGACGCGGCCGAACGCCTCCATGGTGCGCTCCACGGCGGCGGCCTGGTGGGCCTCGTCGTGGGCCTTGCCGGCCACACCGATGACGCGGTCGGCGCCGAGCGTGTCGACGGCCTCCTTGAGGGCGTCCTCGTTGCGGCCCGTGATGCAGACCCGGTCGCCGCGGGCGACCAGGGCCTCCGCGATGCCGTAGCCGATGCCGCGGCTCGCGCCCGTGATGAGCGCGACCTTGCCCGAGAGTTCGGGGAGCGTGGTCATGTTCGTTTCCCCTGCGTCTAGTTGAGCGGTCCGCCGGCCACGTACAGCACCTGGCCGGAGACGAATCCGGCGGCCTCGCCGGTGAAGAAGGCGATGCTGTTGGCGATGTCGTCGGGGTTGCCGACGCGCTGCACGGGGATCTGGGTGGCGGCGGCGGCCTGGAAGTCCTCGAAGTCCATCCCGACGCGGGCGGCGGTGGCGGCGGTCATGTCGGTGACGATGAAGCCGGGCGCCACGGCGTTCGCGGTCACTCCGAACTTGCCGAGCTCGATGGCCAGGGTCTTGGTGAGGCCCTGGAGACCGGCCTTGGCGGTGGAGTAGTTGGCCTGGCCGCGGTTGCCCAGCGCCGACGAGGACGACAGGTTGACGATGCGGCCGAACTTGGCCTCCACCATGTACTTCTGGACGGCCTTCGCCATCAGGAAGGCGCCGCGCAGGTGCACGTTCATGACGGTGTCCCAGTCGGACGCGCTCATCTTGAACAGCAGGTTGTCGCGCAGGACACCCGCGTTGTTCACGAGGATGGTCGGCGCGCCGAGCTCCTCGGCGATCCGCGCGACGGCGGCCTCCACCTGGGCCTCGTCGGAGACGTCGCAGCCGACCGCGAGAGCCCGGCCGCCGGCGGCGGTGATCTTCTCGACGGTGTCCTTGCACGCGGCCTCGTCGAGGTCGATCACCGCGACGGCGCGGCCCTCCGCGGCCAGTCGTACGGCGGTCGCGGCGCCGATGCCGCGCGCGGCACCGGTGACTACGGCGACGCGCTGCTCAGTGGTGGACATTGCTGGTTCTCCTCGCCCTTGGAAAAGCCGGCCCAAGCCCGGCCAAGCTGTCTCGACAACCTTGCGGAGTCTTCGGGGTCCCACGGGACCCGCGGCTCACACGGTACGCCCGTCCGGTGAGCGACCGCTTAGTACCTTCAGCAGACGTGACGCTAGAAGCCCTGGCACCCGGTGTCAACGGCGCACCGCGCTCATGTGATCCATTACCTGACCAGGAGTTGGAGCAACCGCTCGGTCTCGGCCTCGGGATCGGCGGTCAGGCCGGTGTGCACGGGTCCGGGCTGGACCACCGTCGAGCGCGGCGCGATCAGCCAGCGAAAGCGCCGCCCGGCATCGTCGTGTATTGCTTGACCAGCGGCTTCGCCCCCGGCGCAGACACCTTCGACGGCGCGCAGCGCGGCCCGTACGCCCGTCACGTCCGCGTCCGGGTCGAGCGCGAGCAGCTTGCCCTCGTCCAGATGGGTGCGGGCCGCGACGAAGGAGTGGGCGCGGCAGTACACCAGCACGCCCGCGTTGAAACACTCGCCGCGCTCGATCCGCGGCACCACGCGCAGCAGCGCGTACTCGAAGACGTCCCGCTCGTTCACCTGTCCTCCTCGGTGCCGTCGACGCCGTCGACGCCCTTGATCCGCTCATGGATGACGGCGGCGCGTGCCAGCAGCGGCCGTGCGTAGGCGCGGCGCAGCGCGTCCACCGTGTCGAAGCCCGGCTCACCGGCCAGCCAGGCCTCGGGGATCTGGGCCGTGACCTCGGCGAGCAGGTCCTCGGTGACCAGGGGGGCCAGTTCGGCGGCGGCCGAGGCGATGTCCGGGCCGAAGGGGGCGAGCGCATGGTCGGAGATGTCGTACGGCTTGGCGGCGGATTTCTCGGCGCCGGGCCAGTGGTGGTGCCAGATCATCGTGGCGCCGTGGTCGATGAGCCACAGGTCGCCGTGCCACATCAGCAGGTTGGGGTTGCGCCAGGAGCGGTCGACGTTGTTGACGAGGGCGTCGAACCAGACGATCCGGCCGGCCTCCTCGGCGCTCACCTCGAAGGCGAGGGGGTCGAAACCGATGGCACGGGGGAGGAAGTCCATCCCGAGGTTCGGGCCGCCGCTCGACTTCAGCAGTTCCTGGACCTCCTGGTCCGGTTCGCCGAGCCCGAGGACCGGGTCGAGCCCGATCGTCACCAGGCCGGGCACCCGCAGGCCGAGCCGGCGGGCGAGTTCACCGCAGACGACCTCCGCGACCAGCGTCTTGCGCCCCTGTCCGGCGCCGGTGAATTTCATGACGTACGTCCCGAGGTCGTCGGCCTCGACGAGTCCCGGCAGCGAGCCGCCCTCGCGCAACGGCGTGATGTAGCGGGAGGCGTTCACTTCCTTGAGCATCGCCCCAGGTTACTGGGGTGATCCCGCCAGGCGGACGCGACCCGGTGACGGCGGCCGGAACGGTCCCCGGCATCCGGGGCCGGAGCGGATAGGCTTCCGGGCCGAGGCCGGTCGATCTCCGGGGCCGGGGCCGGCCGTGACCTCGTGCGTCCGGCTGTCGGCACGCTGTGGATCAGGTCAAGAAGTCGCCATTGCCTGAACAGCCCGCCCTGGCGGACCGTACCTCTGAGCAGATCCAGATCATGTCCGCTGAAGGGAAAGCCAGCATGACCAGCGAATCGCTTCACTCCGCACAGGCACCGGCCCGGCGCACCGTCGTGGCGGCGGTCGGCGCGGCGGGAATCGCCGTCGCGCTGACCGCGTGCGGGGCGGACGACAAGGCCTCCACCGCGGGCTCCGGCAACGGCGCGGCGGGAAACGCGGCCGGCACGGAACTCGCCAAGACCAGCGACATCCCCGAGGGCGGCGGCAAGGTCTTCGCCGACAAGGGGGTCGTGGTGACCCAGCCGACGGCAGGCACGTACAAGGCCTTCTCGTCCAAGTGCACGCATCAGGGCTGTGCGGTCAAGGGCATCGCGAACGGCGTCATCACCTGTCCCTGCCACGGCAGCGAGTTCTCCGCCACCGACGGCAGCGTGAAGAAGGGGCCCGCGACGACCGGGCTGGCCGCCGCCGACATCACGGTCAACGGAGACTCCATCAAGCTCGCCTGACCACCGGCGCCGGTCGCTCGGAGCTCCGGCGTCAGCGCCGGCGCCGCTCGAAGCAGGCGAGCACCTCGTCGGTGGTCGTGATGGTGGCGACCAGCGCGAGCGTGTTCCGGATCATCGCGGGGGTGTACTCGGAGGGCACTCCCGCGACGGCGTCGGCGGGAACGACGACGGTGTAGCCGCGGTTCACGGCGTCGAACACGGCGTTGGGAACGGCGATGTTGGCCGAGACGCCCGTCACGACGAGGGTGCGGCAGCCCAGGTTGCGCAGCAGCGGGTCGACGTCGGTGCCCGAGATCGGCGACAGACCGTGCAGCCGGCGCACGACGAAGTCCTCCTCGGCGACCTCGACGGGCGGCGCGATCCGCACCGCCGTCGTGCCGGTCAGCTGGCGCACGGGCAGTCGCTCGGCCGCCCGGAACAAGCGGGCGTTGCGGTTCGCGCCGCGGCCGTCCGGGCGGCGCTCGGCGACCGCGTGGATCACCTGCACCCCGCTCTCGTGCGCGGCGTCCACCAGCAGGGCGATCCGGTCCAGCGCTCCGGACGACCGCGCCTCCAGCGCGAGTTCGGGCAGTGCGCTGTCCGGGCCCACGACGCCCTGTTGGCACTCCACGGTGAGCAGTACCGTGCCGACGGGGTCGAGGAGTTCACTGAGTTGCTCGAACGACGGCATGGCTCTCCTTGTCGTCGCGGGTCGGGACGGCGGAGCGTAACGACCATTGCGTGAGGACGGAAGACACCTCATGCTTTCCTGACGGAACGTCAGACAGCTTTACGGACAGCCTTCGGCGGACGGAGCCGAGGCGCACGGCGAGATCGGCGCGGACTTGGCCGACACACAGAACATGAGGGGACCGTATGGCCGTCACTCAGCGCAGAGGCCGGAAGATCATGATGACTCCCGGCGAACTGGACGAATTCCTCACCACCCAGCGCACCTGCCGCGTCGCCTCCGTGTCGAAGGACGGAGTCCCGCACGTGAGTGCCCTCTGGTTCGCCTGGGACGGTGTCTCACTGTGGCTGTACTCGGTGGTGCGCAGCAAGCGCTGGGTGCAGCTGCGCAACGACCCCCGGGTGGCGGTGGTGATCGACTCCGGTGAGGAGTACGGGGAGCTGCGGGGCGTCGAACTGTCCGGCACGGTGGAGTTCGTCGGCGAGTTCCCGCGCACCGGGGAACTGTGCGCCGAACTCGACGTCCCGGAGACCCTGTTCGCCCGGAAGAACTTCGGTCTGGAGGAGATGCCGCACGACGGCCGACACGCGTGGATGCGGCTGACGCCGGACGCGATCGCCTCGTGGGACTTCCGCAAGCTCCCCCCGGTGTAGCCGAAACACCTCGGGACTCGCGCAGGCTCCCCGGTGCGGCGAAGCGCCTTCCGCCCCCCTACACGACGGCCGCGCCGGCCCTGCGCAGGGCGTCCACCGCCGCCCTGATCGAGGGCCGGCGGTCGGCGTCGGCCCGCCACACGACGTAGACATGGCGACGCACGCGCCGGCGGACCGGCACGGTGACGACGCCCTCGGGCATCGGGTGGCGCCCGAGGAGCGGGGCCACGCACACTCCGAGCCCCGCGGCGACGAGTCCGAGCTGGGTGTGCGTCTCCCCGGCGCGGTGCCCGATGCGCGGTTCGACGCCCTGGGAGCGCAGCGTGAACATCAGCCATTCATGGCAGAACTCGCCCTCGCCCCAGGTGATCCACTCGTCGTCGGCGAAGTCCCCGAGGTCCACCTCGTCACGGCCCGCGAGCCGGTGGCCGGCCGGCATGGCCACATCGGCCGGGTCGTCGAGGATCGACGCCTTCACCAGGCCGTCGGGCAGCGGCATCGGCTTGTTGTACCAGTCGAGCACGACGGCCAGATCCAGGTCCCCGCGCACCACTCCCGCGACCCCGGCCTCCGGCTCCAGCTCACTGGAGCGCACCCGCAGTCCGGGGTGGTCGGCGCGCAGTTCCGCGAGCGCCGCCGGGAACAGTCCGCGCGCCGCGGTCGGGAACGCGGACAGTCTCAGCTCCCCGACCACCTGACCGCGCTGCGCCTCCAGGTCGGACTGCGCCAGTTCCACCTGGGACAGGATGCGGGCCGCGTGTTCGGCGAGGAGCCGCCCGGCGTCGGTCAGACGCACGCCCCGGCCGTTCTTGGCGAGCAGTTGCTGTCCGACCTCGCGCTCCAGCTTCGACATCTGCTGGGAGACGGCCGAGGTGGTCACATGCAGCCCCTCGGCCGCGCCGCTCACCGAGCCGTGCCGGGCCAGGGCGTCGAGGGTGCGCAGTCTCTCCAGATTCAACATGTAAGCAATGCTACGAGATAACGCTCGAATATTCTCGCTTGTGCTACGCGATGGTGCTGCCGCATTCTTGTGCCCATGAGCACCGTCGCCTCTTCCCGGCCCGTCACACCGAACGACGCGGCACCCCGCCGCCGCACCGCCCCGGACTGGCGGATCCGCTTCGGCGTCCTGTCGCTGATCTGGGGATTCAGCTTTCTGTTCATCAAGGTCGGCACGGAGGGCTACGCGCCGTTCCAGGTCACCTTCGGCCGCCTGCTGTTCGGCAGCGCGGTGCTCGTGGCGGCGATGGCGGTGAAACGGGAGCGGCTGCCGCGCGGGGCGCGGACGTGGGGACACCTCGCGGTCGCGGCCTTCCTTCTGAACGCACTGCCGTTCTCGTTGTTCGCCTACTCCGAGCTGACCATTCCCTCCACGCTCGCGGGCATCTGCAACGCGACGTCGCCGCTGTGGGGCATGGCCCTGTCCCTGGTCGCCCTCTCCGAGGACCGGCCGACCCGGCGCAGGGTGGCGGGGCTCGGCATCGGCTTCCTCGGCGTCCTGACGGTCCTCGGTGTCTGGCAGGGCTTCCACGGCCTGGACGCCACGGGCACGGCGATGGCCCTGCTGGCATCACTGAGCTATCCGATCGGCTGGATATACGTCCGCCGGACCCTCGCGGGCACCGGCCACTCGCATCTGTCGATGACCGGCGCCCAGCTGCTCCTGGCCACCGCCCAGCTGGCCTTCGTCACCCCGCTGTTCACCACGTTCCCGAGCCGGATCGCGTGGGTGCCGCTGCTCGCGATCGCCGCTCTGGGTGCCCTCGGCACCGGCCTGGCCATGCTCCTCCAGTACGGCATCGTCGCCGAGGTCGGCCCGACGACGGCGCAGATGGTCACGTACTTCATCCCGGTCATCGCCACCGCCGCCGGCGTGGCGATCCTCGGCGAGTCGCTGGCCTGGTCGACACCGGTCGGCGCGGTGATCGTCCTCGCGGGCGCGGCCCTCACCCAGGCGAAGCCGCGCGGCTGACACCGGCGGCACCGGCCGCGGCTCAGACGTAGCGGCGCGCGGGGGCCGGGTCCACGGCGGACGCCACGGCGTCCGCGATCGGCTCGGCGTCCTCGGGCCGAAGCGTCGAGACGGTGATCCGGATACCCGGCGGCGAGGCCATTCTGAAACGGGCGCCGGGCGCGACCGCCCAGCCACGGTGGAGCAGCCGGGCGACGGCCGCGGTCTCGTCCGGGACGGGGATCCAGACATTCATCCCGCTGCATCCGTGTGCTTCGACACCGCGCGCCCGCAGAGCGGCGATCAGCATGTCGCGGCGCGCCCCGTACGCGGCCGCCACGCCCCCCGCGTCGACCGCGCCGGAGGTCCACAGATGGACCACGGCCTTCTGCAGCAGACGGCTCACCCAGCCGGGCCCGAGCCGGAGCCGCCCGTGCACACGGTCGGTGGTGACAGGGTCTCCGGTGAGCACGGCGAGCCGGAGATCGGGCCCGTAGGCCTTGGCGACGGAACGCACGAACGCCCAGCTGTACGTGACCCCGGCCAGGGGGTGCAGGGGCAGGTCGACGATCCGATGCCCGTGGTCGTCCTCGATGAGCAGGGTCCGCGGGTACTCCTCGAGCACGGCGCGCAGGGCACGCGCGCGGGCCGCGGTGACGGCGGCGCCGCTCGGATTCTGTGCCCGGTCGGTGACGATCAGGGCCCGTGCCCCGGCCGCCAGCGCACGTCGTACGTCATCGGGAAGCGGGCCCTCGTCGTCGACGCCGACCCCGGCCGTACGCAGCCCCAGCGCCGGAAGGAGGTCGAGCAGACTGCCCCAGCCCGGGTCCTCGACGGCCACCGTGTCGCCGGGCCTGAGGTGGGCCATCAGGACGCGCTCGATCGCGTCGAGCGATCCGGAGGTGACGACGACGGACCCTTCGGGCACTCCGTCCGCGTCGAACGCGGCACGGGCGAGGCGTGCCAGTTCCGGCTCGACGGCGTCCTGCCCGTACTGCACGGGATGCCGGTCCGACTCCCGGGCCGCCACCACGAAGGCCTCGGCGAGGGCCGGCAGCAGGGCGGGATCGGGATTGCCCTCACTCAGGTCCCGCACCCCCTCGGGCACCTCGACGCGCAGGTGTTCACGCCCCGTGGTGGCCGGCTTCGGGCGCACCCGGCTGCCCCGGCGGCCGGCCGTCTCGATCACCCCGCGCTCGCGCAGGATGCGGTACGCGGCCGCGACCGTGTTCGGGTTGACCCCCAGCTCCTCTGCCAACTCCCGCATGGGCGGGAGGAGTTGCCCAGGATCCAGATCCCCCGCCCCGACCGCCCGCTCCACGTCGGCGGCAATGTCGGCTGCGCGACGTCCTTCGATCCGATATTCTCCTAGCACAAAACAGATTATGCACTAGTGCAATGGAGATGGCAATGTCGGAGACAAGCACCCAGCCGAGGACGACCGGGGCCGCTGCCTACACCCCGACCGACCGCACTGTCCCCACCCGCTCCAAGGAACGCGCCGCGTACGACCGGGAACTGGTGCACGCGATACTCGACGAGGGGTACGTCTGCCATCTCGGATTCGTCCGTGACGGCGCGCCGGTCGTCCTGCCCACGCTCTACGCACGGGTCGGCGAGCGGCTCTACGTGCACGGGTCGACGGGCTCGCGGCCGCTGCGGATGACCGGCCAGGCCGACCCCGGGCTGGCCGTCTGTCTGACGGTGACCCACGTCGACGGACTGGTCCTGGCCCGCTCGGCCTTCCACCATTCGATCAACTACCGCTCCGTGGTCGTGCACGGCATCGCCCACCAGGTGACGGACCCCGAGGAGAGGCGCCTCGCGCTGGACGCGCTGGTCGACCACGCCGTCCCCGGCCGCTCCGCCGACTCCCGCCCCGCCAACGCCAAGGAACTCGCGGCCACGGCCGTGATCAGCCTGGATCTCGACGAGGTCTCCGCCAAGCTGCGCGGCGGCGGCCCGAACGACGAGCCCGAGGATCTCTCCCTCCCCCACTGGACCGGTGTGGTCCCGCTGTCCAAGGGGTACGGCGCCCCGGTCCCGGCGGACGACCTGGCACCGGGCATCGACCTGCCCGACTACCTGAAGGCCCTGTGAGCGACTGCCCGAAGGCCCTGTGAGCAGCGGGGCCGGTCGACGCGCGGGCCGGGACGGACCCGCGCGCCCCGGCCCCGAACCGGCACCGGCACCGGCCCCACCGAGTCCGGTGCCGATCCCTCACCCGAGGGATCGACACCCTCCTCACCCGGACGCCCGCCACCCCCGGAACCTCATACGAGAAGCGCCTCCTCGGGCGCCGCGAGCCGTTCGGTGCTCGCGGCGCGCGCCTCCGCCAGCGCGAGTCCGGCGACCGAGCCGAGCATCAGCAGGGTGCCGGCGAGTGTCGCCGGGGTGAGTCGCTCGCCGAGCAGGCCGACGGCGAGCACGGCCGCGCAGACCGGCTCCAGGAGCATGATCACGGACACGGCGGCGGAGCGGACGACGGCGGCTCCGGCGAAGAAGAGGGCGTAGGCCAGCGCCGTGGGGACGGCGGCGACGTACACCAGCAGGGCCAGCAGATGACCAGGCCGCGCGGTGTGCGGGATCAGCCCCTCGGCGAGCCCGAGGGGCAACAGGCAGACGGTGGTGACGGCGAACGCCCACACCGTCGTGCTCGCCCCGTCGACCCGGCCGTCGCGCCCCCACCACCGGGTGAGCAGCGTCATCGCGGAGTATCCGGCCGCGGAGAGCACCGCGAGCGCGACACCCCAGGGGCGCACGGTGGCGCCTCCGCCGCCGAGGACGAGCACGCAGAGCCCGGTCAGCGCCCCGACGACGGCGGCACTCCCGCCCCGGCCGAGCCGCTCCCCCATGATCAACCGGGCACCGAGCGCGATGAGGACGGGCCCCGCGCCCAGGGTGACGACGGTCGCCACGGCGAGGCCGGTCGCCTCGACCGCGGCGAAGTAGGCGGTCTGGAAGAGGGCCAGCCCGAGGCCGGTCAGACCGACCCGCAGCGCTTTGGGGCCGAGGGGCTCCCGCACGGCCGGGCGGCCTCCGCGCGGGCCGGGGCGACGGCGCGGGCGCAGGCGTACGGCGAGCAGCAGGGCGAGTCCGCCCGCGCAGCGCCAGAAGGACAGGGCGACCGGACCCATGTCACTGGCCCGGTAGACCAGGGACGCGGCGGCGCCCGCGGTGCCCCAGGCGGCACCGGCGACGATCAGATAGAGCAGGCCTCGCCCGACGGGCAGGCCGACAGCGGTGTTCGACACGTGTTCTCTCCGCAGATCCGCAGAAGCTCGGGAAGGGACCGCGTCGCAGCCCGTGCCACGGGGGCAGGGGTGCGGAAGGTCCTCGGACTTCTTCCGCGGGCAGCGCCGTTCCGCCCGGCACGGGGCCGGGCTGTGTTCCGGTACGCCCGCCTCAGGCGGCCGGAGGCGGAAGAACGAGCGTCGCAGGCATGATCGCCACTCTAGACGGCCGTTCCGTGGGCCGACAATTCCCTCTCGGCGTCGCCCGGGCCGCTCGCGACCGGATCCTGCGAGGGCTTCGCCGGGGCCGACGACTGCGCGATGAACGCACCGAGCAGGACCACCGCACCGCCGGCGATCTGGGGCAACGAGAGGTGTTCGCCCAGCAGCACCCAGGCCAGGACCGTGGCGATCACCGCCTCGAGACACGCCACGACGCCCGCGACCTGCGGGGAGAGCCTGCGCACGGAGAGGACTCCGGTGACGTAGGCGACGACCGTGGCGACGAGCACGATCCAGCCGAGGAGCAGCACTGCGGGCACGGACGTCCCGTTCATGTCCGCGCTGCCGCCGAGAACGGACCAGTGCATGGTCCAGGGGCGGGCGACCACGGTCAGCAGCAGGGTGCCGACAAGCAGCCCGTACGCGATCACGCCCAGCGGGTCGGGTGCCTCGTCGCCCGCGTCGCTGCCCTGGTCGGACAGGACGAAGTAGCCGACCTGGCAGCAGGCGGCGCCGAGCGCGAGCAGGAGCCCGACGACGTCGAAGCCGAGCCCCGACCACACCTCCACCACGCAGGCGAGCCCGCCGGCCGCGAGGACGACCCCGAGGGCCGCGGCGCGGGTGACGGGCCGGCGCTGCACGAAGCGCACCCAGCCGAGGACCAGCGCGGGGGCTAGGTACTCCACGAGGAGGGCGACGCCTACGGGTATCCGGGAGATCGCCGCGAAATAGCAGGCCTGGACACCGGCCACGCCTAGGAGTCCGAATCCGGCGAGCAGGGCGGGGCGCCGCTTGACGAGCGCCCGGTGCCGCACGGCGAGCGGCAGCATGACGAGGGCGGCACCGGCGACCCGCAGCCACACCACGTGAAGCGGGTCCAGCCCTGCCTCGATCAGCGGCTTGGCCGCGACGCCCGATCCTCCGAAGGCGACCGCCGACAGGAGCGCCAGTCCCAGACCGACGCCTCTTCCGTGGTTGCCCTCACTACTGCCCTGACTGCTCCGAGACGTGTGCACCGGCACATGATGACAGGCGACGACATGACCGTCACCCCCGAATACACCTGTCTCAGCGGCTGGATACCGGATCGGGCCCGGGACAGCCACCGCGGCCGGCTCGGACAGACTGCGGAGCCCGGCCCCATGGGCCCCAGGCCCCGCACCGCCCGCACCGCCCGCACCGCCCGCACCGACGGGACCGACGGGACCGACGGGACCGAGTGCCTTCCGGAAACCTCGTCAACCCGCGTCGCCCACCCCGGCGAACCAGCGCCCGCACCGACGACCCCGCGCTCCCGGAAACCGTCAGCCCGCGTCGCTCCGACCGACGCACTCCTCGCGTCCGTTCCGCCCGCTCTCGACACGCTCCAGCAGCCGCGGGAGGTCGACACCGGCCCGCCCGAGGACCTCGACGGCCCGCGACCGGGGATCGGCGGCCAGCGCCGCGAGCAGGTCGAGACCGCGGGCACGCTCGTCGCCCCGCAGCACGGCACGCTCGTACGCCGCCTCCATGGCGCCGGCCGCCACCGGCGACCAGTTCCGGCCGGCCACCACCGGTCCGACGCCCGGGCTCTCGACCGCGCTCTGCCAGCGGAGTCCGTACCCGATGCTGCGCTGCACGAGGTAGCCGAGCAGTCGGGCGAGCTGCGGACCGCCGTCGAAGACGGCACGCACCTCGGGGTCGGACTCCAGCAGGGAGTGCAGCAGATGGGCCGTGTCGATCTGCCGGTCCCCGTCGCGCAGCGCCCGCCTGCGCGCGCCGGACACCACCGAGGCAAGCTCCGCGCTGAGTCCGGCCTCGGTGCCGGCACGCTTCGGTCCGCTCGCGGCGGCGGACTGCTCGGGGATACGGGGCGACACAACCCCCACTTCATCAGCCCCGCGGCGCCGGGTCATCCACGGCGGGCACCATCTTCGGATCCGACACAGGGTGGGCATCCCCGTGCGGGCTCTCCTCCTTGCGGATGACTTCGCGCCGATTTCCCACCGCCGGCGCGCGCCGCCTTGCCTCGCGCACTCCAGGTCTGCCCCGGACGCCTCTCCGGCAGGCTCCCGCGCGCCCGCTCCCCCGTCGGGCCGCCCCGGCGCACGGCCGGCAACCCCCTCCACAAGCCTTCTCCGCGATCCCCTCCGCGGCCCCTCCGTGATCCCTCCGCAATTCCTGACGGTTCATCAGTATTGAATGTTCCGGGACCTGGAGCTACGTTCCGCGACACCGTAGCTGCGCCGGGCGCAGCGCCCGACACGAAGGGGTGGTCGCATGGCCGAAGTCAGCGCGGAAGCACGGATCGAGGCTCCCGCCGAGAAGATCTGGGCGCAGCTCACGGACTGGTCCGCCTACGGCGAGTGGAACGCGACGCACACCAACTTCCCGAAGGGCGGCCCGGAGAAGCTCGAAGTGGGCGGCACCTTCGCGGAGAACATGAAACTCATGGGCTTCCCGGCCGAGGTCACCTGGACCATCGAGGAGCTCGAGATCGGCCGCACCCTGGCGATCCGCGGCAAGGGCCCGATGTCGGTGAACGTCTCCACGCGCTACACGCTCACCTCCGACGGCGACGCCACATCGGTACGGATCGACGGGGAGTTCACGGGCGCGGCCGTCTCGTTGATGGCCGGCAAGCTCAAGGACTCGGCGACGGCCGCCCTCGACGAGTCGCTGCGCAAACTGGCGGGACTGGTGGCCTGAGCCTCACGCGTCCGCGCGACGCCCGCGCCCGGCGCTCCGTACACGGACAGGCGCCCCGCGGAAACACTTCCACGGGGCGCCGGCAGGTACCACAGCACGCCGTCAGTCCTCGTCGGCGAGGATCAGGTACAGCTTCTTGCGGGCTTCGTTGATGACCGCCAGCGCCTTCTCGCGCTGACCCTTGCTGCCGGTCTTCCAGACCTGGCCGAAGGCCTCCATGAGGCCGAAGCCGGCCTGCCGGATCTCGTGCAGCGTCTCCCAGTCGACCCCGCGCCCGGCCTCTTCCCACGGCGCGTCGGGACCCTCGTCGGCCGCGCTGCGGCCCGGCTCGGTGAGCGAGAACAGCCTCTTGCCGCCCTCGGCCTCGCTGGCGATCAGGCCCTCGTCCTCCAGCAGTTGAAGGGTCGGGTACACCGAACCCGGGCTGGGCTTCCACGCCCCGCCGCTGCGCTCGGCGATCTCCTGGATCATCTCGTAACCGTGCATGGGCCGGTCCTTGAGCAGGGCGAGGATCGACGCGCGCACGTCACCGCGCCGCGCCCTCCCCCGCGGTCCGCCCCGGCCGCCGCGCCCGCCCCAGGGGCCCGGACCGAAGCCGGGACCGCCGAAGCCGGGGCCACCGGGACCCCCCGGACCGAAGGGCCCGAAAGCCCCCCGCAGCCCCTCGAAGCCGCCCCGACCCCGATGGCCGGGTCCGCCGTGGTGTCCGTGTCCGTGCTCGTATCCGAAGTCTTCTCCACGTGAACGCATCGCAATCACTCCATTCCATCGTTGATCGGTCGCGATGCGTCAACGATATATCGATATCGCTCGCATGACAACCCTCCTCATCACGGAGACCGCGTGTGTCGTCCCGCGTCGGCGGAGCTTGGCGTTCCCCGGCGAGACGGGGCTCGCGGCGGTGGTTCCCGGCGAGCCGGGGTCCCGCTCGAGGCCGCGGACGAAGGCACGCGGGTGAGGCAGCCCGGCCGCGCGGACACAGGTGGCCCAGTCGCCGACAGCGGCGGCGTTGCCCGACCTGGACCCCAGGAACGGAGCGAAGGTGCGGGCATGATCAGCGAGCCCGGTCGTCTCCGGGCGGGCTGCGGTGAACCGGTCCAGGAGGTTCCGCCGCTCGGCCTTGAGGTCTTCGGCCTGCCCGGAAGCATCCGGGCCACGAACGCCGTCACGCCCGGGGTCCGTGGCCGGCAGCCCGTCGTCCCGGACTTCGACAAGGGGCCAGATCCCCAGGATTGGCCTTGGCCGGTGGCCTGCCGGGGCCGCTAGCTTCGGAGCATGCGGATTCGTATCGTCGACGCCTTCACCGACCGCCCCTTCGCCGGCAATCCGGCAGGGGTCCTCCTCCTCGACTCCTTCCCCGACGATGCCTGGCTCCAGAACGTGGCCACGGAGGTCAACCACGCGGAGACGGCGTTCACCCACCGGCTTCCGCCGGGCGGAGAGGCCGACTGGGCGCTGCGCTGGTTCACCCCCACCACCGAGGTCGCCCTGTGCGGACACGCGACCCTCGCCGCGGCGCACGTCCTCACCACCACCGGCGCCCATCAGGGCCCGGTGCGCTTCGCCACGCTCAGCGGTGTCCTCATCGCCACCCCCGAAGCCGACGGCTCGATCACCTTGGACTTCCCGACCGCGCCCCTCACCCCGGTCGAGACCCCCGACGGTGTCGCCGGGGCGCTCGGCGCCGAACCGCTCAGCACCTTCGACACCGGGCCGAACACCGGTGACCTGCTGGTCGAGGTCGCCGACGAGAAGACGGTCCGCGGTCTCACGCCGGACCACAAGGCGCTCGCGCGCTACTCCGAGCGCGGCATCATCGCGACCGCCCGCGCCGAAGACCCCTCACGGGGCTACGACTTCATCTCCCGCTGCTTCTTCCCGAACGTCGGCATCGACGAGGACCCGGTGACCGGCAGCGCGCACACGGCCCTGGCCCCGTTCTGGTCGGAGCGTCTCGGCCGCCCCGCCCTCACCGGCCTGCAGGCCTCCCCGCGCTCGGGCCTGGTCCGCACCGAAGTACGTGGTGACCGCACCCTCCTCTCGGGCCACGCGGTCACGGTCATCGAGGGCGACCTGCTCGCGTAGCGAACCCACCGGATCCGGCACGGCGCGCCCACGGGATCCCGTACGGCGAGCCCCCGGGAACTCCGCGCGGCAGGCCCCGCACGCGCACGACAGCATGCGACGGCACGTGAAAGGGGCGTACGACCATCTCGTACGCCCCTTTCACGTGCCGTCGCTCGGCCTTCGCCACCACCCTCATGCCGTCGGGAGCCAGCCCACCTTCCCGGCGAGCAGCGCGTACCCCACGAAGGCACCGATGTCGAGCAGCGAGTGCGCGACCACGAGGGGCCCGACCCGGCCCCAACGCCGGTACAGCCAGACGAAGACCACGCCCATCACCATGTTGCCGACGAACCCGCCGATGCCCTGGTAGAGGTGGTACGAGCCGCGCAGCAGCGCGCTCGCCATCAGCGCCGTCCCCGGTGTCCAGCCCAACTGCCCGAGCCTGCGCAGCAGATACCCGACGACGATGACCTCCTCCAGCACGGCGTTCTGCACGGCCGAGAGGATCAGCACCGGGAACTTCCACCACACGTCCGGCAGCGCCTCGGGCACCACCGTGAGGTTTGCGCCGAATCCGCGCGCCGCCAGATAGAAGGCGATGCCCGTGCTGCCGATGACCGCCGCGACCGCGGCACCGCGCCCGAGGTCCGGCCAGGGACGCGTACGGTCGAAACCGATCACGCGCATCCCCTTGCCCTCGCGGATCAGCAGGTGTGCGACGAGCGCGACCGGCACCAGCGCGGACGCGATGCCGAAGAGCTGCCAGGCCAGGTCGAGCCAGGGCCGGCCCGGCGCCGCCGAGGCGTTGAGGGTGGCCGCCTGCTCCTTCAGCCCCCCGGGCTTCGTGACCGACCCGACAAAACTGATCAGCGCGGACACTCCGCTCGCGCCGAGCGACAGCGCCAGGACGAGCAGCGTCTCGTCCCGGAAAGTCCGTCGGGTCAGCCTCTCCCCCGGAAAAGAATCGGCCACCGATCCCGCCTCCACCTGCACTCCCGCCTCCAGTTGGGTATTCCCACCGCATCCCCGTCCGCGCCCCGCTAGGGTCTCGAAAGAAATTACGAAGATCGTGCGCGACAGGCCGTCGGGGGGCGGGCACCGTACGGGGCGTACGTCCCCCATCGCCTGTTCTACGGCTGTCTCACGGCGCAGGCTCACCTGGGAGGGACCTCACCGTCATGGGACGTCACAGCTTGCCCGACGCGAGACGGGCGGGCTCCGTCGACCCCCGGATCCGTGTACGCCGACGCAATACGGCGCTCGCGACGGCACTCGTCCTCACCGTCGTCGGAGGCACGGCCGCCGCGGTCCGCGGGGGCCTGTTCTCCTTCGAGAGCTCCTGCGACGACGCCGCCGTGCACATCGAGGTGGCCGCCTCGCCGGACATCGCGCCCGCGCTCAGGGCCGTCGCCGAGGACGCCCGGGCGAAGGACATCACCTCCGACGGCCGCTGCCTCGACGTCCACGTGACCGCGCGCGAGTCGTACAAGGTCGCCGCCGCGCTCGGGGCGGGCGAGAAGTCCGACGCGCAGGTGTGGGTGCCGGACTCCGACGCGTGGGTGCAGCGGGTCGGCGACACCAGCGCCGCCACGCAGGTCACCAGCCTCGGGAACGTCGCCTCCTCGCCGGTCGGCGTCGCCGTCGTCCCGTCGGCCGCCAAGACGCTGGGCTGGCCCGCGAAGACGTACACCTGGACCGAGCTGGCCGGAGAGGCGACGGGGAACAAGAAGCTCAGCCTGGGCACGGTCGACCCCGCCCGCAGCTCGACCGGGCTGCTCGCGCTGGCCAGGATCGGCGCGGCCACGTCCGGCGTCAAGGACGGTGACATCCGGGCGGCGGCCATGGCCAAGACACTCTCGCGGCACACGTCCGACAGCGACGCCCGGCTCCTGGACACCCTGCCCGGCGACGCCCCGGACACCAAGAAGCAGGACACCGGGGAAAGCGGCTCCGGCCGCAATCAGGCGGTGATCCTCTCCGAGCAGGCGGCGTTCGCGCACAACAGCGCCCACGACGGCGGCCGAGGTCTCGACCTCTTCTACCCCAAGGACGGCTCACCGCTGCTCGACTACCCCTACACGCTGGTCGACGAGCCGCGGCTCAGCACCGACCAGGGCCGTGCGGCCCTGCGGTTCATGACCTTGCTCGGAGAGCCGGCACCCCGGCAGTTCCTGCGGACGTTCGGGTTCCGTACGGACGCGGAGAGCCCTTCGGCCACGCTCGTCGCCGAGGCCGGCGGGAGGTCCCCGCAGCCGTACGCGCGCGTCCTGGCCGACTCCGTGTCGAAGGGCGCCGTCCAAGAGGCCCTCGGCATGTGGACGATCACGGTGGAGCGCGCCCGTATCACCACGGTCGTCGACGCCTCCTCCTCCATGGCCGAGCCGCTGCCGGGCAGCGACCGGTCCCGTATGGACGTCACCAAGGAGTCCCTGCTCCAGGCACTCGCCACGTTCACCGCCGAGGACGAGATCGGGCTGTGGAAGTTCTCCACGAAGCTCGACGGCGACAAGGACTACCGCGTCCTCGTCCCGACCGGACCGCTCGGCGACGCCAGGTTCAAGACCAGCCGACGCGTGAAGCTGTCCGCCGCCTTCCGATCCCTGAAGCCGGTCCCGCACGGGGAGACCGGTCTGTACGACACCACGCTCGCCGCGTACAAGGCCGCCGTCGCCTCCTACGCGAAGGGCCGGTTCAACGCGGTGGTCGTCCTCACGGACGGGGTCAACCGGGACCCCGGCAGCATCTCCCGCGCCGATCTCGTCTCGGAGCTGCAGAAGCTGGCCGATCCGGAACGCCCGGTGCCGCTGATCGCGATCGCGGTGGGCCCCGACAGCGACCGGCGGGAGGTCGACCAGATCGCCAGGGCGACGGGCGGCTCGGGCCAGCGGGTCAACGAGCCCTCGCAGATCCACGCGGCGATGCTCAAGGCGATCACGGCGGCCGGCGCGGGCACCCCGGGCTGACCCGGCCACCCGGCCTCAGGGGCCGCCCCGCCGCTCCGGGCAGCCCCACATCGCAGAGGCCCGACGCCCGCCGTTCCGGCAGCCTCCGGCCTCGCGCCGGCAAGCCCCGGCAGCTGAACCCGACGACGCGGTGGCGCGCGCCGGCCACCGGTGCCGCCCCGACACCCCGGCCCGGTGCCGGGCGCCCCGCACCGGGCCGGGGTGCGTCCGGTCCCGCGGGGCCGGACGCACCCGTGCACCGGCACGTCTCACCCCAGCGGGACCGGCTCCGGCAGGCCCACCGGCCAGGTGTGCACGGGTTCTCCGAGATGCATCAGCTCGCCGTATCGCCGCGTCGTCGCGGCCAGCGCGGCCTCGCGGCCGAGCCCCTTCTCCAGGGCCCGGTGGAAGGTGGTCGCCTGCCAGGTCGCGCCGTTGACCCGCAGTCTGCACCGGTCCTCGATCACACCCAGGTAGAGGTCCCGGTCGACGGGCTCGACACCCCACGCGTCCAGGCCCGCGGCCGCCAGCGGCAGCAGCTCGTCGCGGACCAGGTTCGCGGCGTCCACCTGCGCGGTCCCGCCGTAGCGGCCGCGCCGTGGCCACTCCAGGCGCGCGTCGATGCCGTACCGGCAGGCCGCGTCGAAGTTGGCGGCGGCCGCCTCGAAGGACATCCGGGTCCACACCGGACGCTGTTCCTCAGAGAGCGCGCGGACCAGACCGTAGTAGAAGGCCGCGTTGGCAATCACGTCGGTGACGGTCGGGCCGGCGGGAAGCACCCGGTTCTCGACGCGCAGATGCGGGACGCCGTCCGCGATGCCGTACACCGGCCGGTTCCAGCGGTACACCGTGCCGTTGTGCAGCACCAGTTCGGCGAGTCTGGGCACGCCCCCGGCATCGAGGACACCGAGGGGGTCCTCCTCGTCGCAGATGGGCAGCAGAGGCGGGAAGAACCGCAGGTTCTCCTCGAACAGCTCGTAGGCCGAGGTGATCCACCGTTCGCCGAACCAGGTGCGCGGCCGGACTCCCTGCGCCTGCAGCTCCGGCGGCCGGGTGTCGGTGGACTGCTGGAAGAGCGGGGGCCTCGACTCCCGCCACAGCTCGCGGCCGAACAGGAAAGGCGAGTTGGCCCCGATCGCGACCTGCGGAGCCGCGACCGCCTGCGCCGCGTTCCACACGTCCGCGAACCGGTTCGGTGTGACCTGCAGGTGCAACTGCACGGAGGTGCAGGCGGCTTCGGGCGCGATGGACGCGGACCTGCAGACCAGCCGCTCCACACCGTCGATGTCGAGTTCGAAATCCTCTCCGCGGGCGGCCACGATCTGATCGTTGAGCAGCGTGTACCGGTCGACGGCCGACAGGTTGGAGGACACCAGATCGTCCTGGCCGAGCGTCGGCAGAATACCGATCATGACGATTCCCGCGTCGACCTCACTGGCTTTCCGGTGGGCATAGGCGAGCGAGGTACGGATCTCCTCGGCGAGCCGGTCGAATACCCGGCCGCCCAGTCGGTGCGGGGCTATGTTGACTTCCAGGTTGAACATGGCGAGCTCGGTCTGGAAGTCCCGGCTGGCAATCCGTTCGAGTACTTGCCCGTTCATCATTCTGGGCATGCCGTCGGGCCCCGCGAGATTCAATTCGATCTCCAGGCCCATCAGGTTCTTGGGGCGGTCGAACCGCTTCTCCTCCAGCAGTCGCTCCAGCCCCGTCAGACACTGTCGGAGCTTGACGCGGTGGCGCTGCCGATCGGACATGCCGAACGTCCCTGCCACGACCTTCTCCCCCATCGAAGCGTCCCTCCTCGAATGGGCAGGCCGAGTTCCGGCCCTGGCGTCCCGGGTTACGGTGGATGATGCCCAGGCAACTCGATCCATAACGTCCCGCGCACTCTCTTCGGCCGCTAGTCTGGACATCGGCCCCGGGCACATTCACGGGGCATGGAGCATTCAGCAAGTTTACCGCCGGAAATGATCTCGTGAAAAACGCCGACGAGAATCGGCCGACCGCTCCGGCGGAGTATTCCGAGGTCACCGCGATTCGATCGCGCAGAACCGGGATGAATCCGTCGTTTCCTCGACCGGATATCGACTTGTTCTCCCTATTCGGGGAGACTAGACGAAACACCGCCTGAACACGTGTCGTATAAACTCCGCTACCGAGGCAGAGAGTTGGCGCTCGCGGTCCCAGGTCCTGTCGTCTCGGTGACGGCGACAGGCGACATCCTGTCGGCAGATCCAGACCCCTCGCCCCACCTCTGACCCGAGAGCTGACAGCGCCGTCCGCCCCCGCCCTCGCGCCACTGTGCCTGTCGAATGAGAGGCGACCCACCATGCCGCTGCACGTACCCCCGGCTCCCGCGCCCGCCCTGCGCACCGTTCTCACGGCACTCGGTTCCCCCACCGCTGTCCGCGAAGCCCGAACCCCGTCCCTGCGCCTGGCGCAGGGACCCGTCACCCCCGAACTCCCGTTGCCCGTCCACGTCCTGGATCGCATCACCCCCGCGGGCGCCTCCGCCACCCGGCTCGCCGGGTGGCGGTTCCTGATCCGCAGCGGCGACCGCGTAGTAGCCGGCGCCGACACCATGCTGACCCCGGACGGCTGGGCCTTCTCACGCTTCTTCGAGGGCCCCTACATCACCGCGACCGAACGCGCCCTGCGACAGGCCGAGACCATGCAACAGCCCTACCAGGCACGCCTGTTGTCCGTGCCCGAGCTGTACATGCTCACGCTCTGGCTGCACGGCGACTGCACCGCGGACGGTGCCACCGGCCATCCCGCCGCCACCGACCTCCTGGTCCCGCTCGCCCCCGCCCCGCCCGGCATCGCCGCCCACCGGCCGTACCTCGTCACCGAACTGCTGCCGGTCCTCACCCACCGGGTCACCCCGGCGCCCCCGGCGCCGCTCCTCGGCTCGCCCGCCTGAGCCTTCGCACCTCACGTCCGCGCCCCGCAGCCGTGCCCCGCATACGGTGTTCCCGACTGCGGGGCACGGCGTTTCCTGCACCCCGGAGAAAGGTTCGCTCGTTAGCGCTCCGGGCCGCTCGTACGAGGGGAAACGCGCTCCGCGCCCGACCGGACTAGCCCGATCCGGCCACCTCGAACCACCCGAAAGGACAGCGCAGTTGGAGTGAACCATCCGCACGGGTGATGCGTCATCAACCTGTGAGAAGCGGTGCCCTCAAATCCCTGCGGATTGGCGCCCGTGGGGCAACACTGGGTTCCGGACCACACCTCAACGGGGGGCGGCGATGAGTACTTCGAGCCGCAAGACAGACACCACAGCCATCACTCACATCTCGACCCAGCGAAAGATCCCATCCATGTGCCAGCACCAGCCACTGTGTCCCTCACACGAATCAGCCGACCGGGAGTCCGCCCGCCTCGTGGTGCATCACCCGGAGCAGGGATGGAGCCTGCTGTGCAACGGCGTTCTGCTCTTCGAGGACACCGGTGAGCTCCTGCCGGACGGCCAGATCATCGCCCCGCACCGCCCGCTGGTGATGACGGCCGCCTGAACCGCACGACCCGGGCGGCCGTGACAGGCCGCCCAGACACATGAGGGGCCGGCCCGGAGACGTACTCTCCGAACCGGCCCCGACGCATGTCCGCGGACGATCACTCCGCGTAGGCGTCCACGTGCCGAGCGCTGATCAGTCCTCGTAGGCGTCCAGCGGCGGGCAGGAGCAGACGAGGTTCCGGTCGCCGTACGCCTGGTCGATGCGGCGCACCGGCGGCCAGTACTTGTCGGCGGCCGAGACACCGGCCGGGAAGACGGCCTCCTCGCGGCTGTAGGGGTGCTCCCAGTCGCCGCCGAGCGCGGCGGCCGTGTGCGGCGCCCCGCGCAGCGGGTTGTCGTCCACGTCCCACTCGCCGGTGCCGACCTTCTCGATCTCCGCGCGGATCGCGATCATCGCGTCGCAGAACCGGTCGAGCTCGCCCAGGTCCTCGGACTCGGTGGGCTCGATCATCAGCGTGCCGGCCACCGGGAACGACATCGTCGGCGCGTGGAAGCCGTAGTCGATCAGGCGCTTGGCGATGTCGTCGACGCTCACGCCGGTCGCCTTGGTGAGCGGGCGCAGGTCGATGATGCACTCGTGCGCGACCAGGCCGCCGGGGCCGGTGTACAGCACCGGGTAGTGCGGCTCCAGCCGCTTGGCGATGTAGTTCGCGGAGAGCACGGCCACCTGCGTGGCGCGCTTGAGGCCCTCGCCGCCCATCAGCCGGACGTACGACCAGGAGATGGGCAGGATGCCCGCGGAGCCCCAGGGAGCGGCCGAGATGGGGCCGACACCGGTCTCGGGACCGGCCTCGGGCTGGAGCGGGTGGTTCGGCAGGTACGGCGCCAGGTGCGCGCGCACACCGACCGGGCCGACGCCGGGGCCGCCGCCGCCGTGCGGGATGCAGAAGGTCTTGTGCAGGTTCAGGTGCGAGACGTCGCCGCCGAAGTGGCCCGGCTTGGCGAGGCCGACCAGGGCGTTGAGGTTGGCGCCGTCGACGTAGACCTGACCGCCGGCCTCGTGCACCTGGGCGCAGATGTCGGCGACGTGCTCCTCGAAAACACCGTGCGTCGAGGGGTACGTGATCATCAGCACCGACAGCTCGTCGCGGTACCGCTCGATCTTGGCGCGCAGGTCCTCGACGTCGATCTCGCCGTCGTCGGCGGTCTTGACGACGACGACCTTCATGCCGGCCATCACGGCGCTGGCGGCGTTCGTGCCGTGCGCGGAGGACGGGATGAGGCAGACGGTGCGCTGGTCGTCGCCGTTGGCGCGGTGGTAGCCGCGCACGGCCAGCAGACCGGCCAGCTCGCCCTGCGAACCGGCGTTGGGCTGCAGCGACACCTTGTCGTAGCCGGTGACCTCGGCGAGCTGGTCCTCCAGCTCGTGGATCAGCGTCAGGTAGCCCTGTGCCTGCTCGGCGGGCGCGAAGGGGTGCAGCTGCCCGAACTCGGGCCAGGTGACCGGCTCCATCTCGGTGGTCGCGTTGAGCTTCATCGTGCAGGAGCCCAGCGGGATCATGCCGCGGTCGAGCGCGTAGTCGCGGTCCGAGAGCTTGCGCAGGTAGCGCAGCATCGCGGTCTCGGAGCGGTGCTCGTGGAACACGGGGTGCGTCAGGTACGCGTCGGTGCGCAGCAGCGCGGCCGGCAGGGTGTCCTCGGTGCTCGCGTCCAGCGCCTCGATGTCGCCGTCGACACCGAACGCGCTCCACACGGCGGCCAGCTGCTCGCGCGTGGTCGTCTCGTCGCACGAGATCGACACCTGGTCGGCGTCGACGGGGTGGAGGTTGACGCCGTTCTCGCGGGCGGCGGCGACGATCTCGGCGGCGCGGCCCGGGACCCGCACGGTGAGCGTGTCGAAGTACGCGCCGTGCACGACCTCGACACCGCCGGCGGTGAGCCCGGCGGCCAGGACCGTGGCGTAGCGGTGGGTACGCCGTGCGATGGTCCGCAGGCCCTCGGGGCCGTGGTAGACGGCGTACATGCCGGCCATGACGGCGAGCAGCACCTGGGCGGTGCAGATGTTGCTGGTCGCCTTCTCCCGGCGGATGTGCTGCTCACGCGTCTGCAGGGCGAGGCGGTACGCCTTGTTCCCGTCAGCGTCCACGGAGACACCGACGAGACGGCCGGGAAGGCTGCGCGCGAAGTTCTCGCGGACCGCCATGTAACCGGCGTGCGGACCGCCGAAGCCCATCGGCACACCGAAGCGCTGGGTCGTACCGATCGCGATGTCCGCGCCGAGCTCGCCGGGCGAGGTCAGCAGGGTCAGGGCGAGCAGGTCGGCCGCGACGGTCACGACCGCGCCGAGCTCGTGCGCCTGCTCGACGAGCGGCTTGATGTCGCGTACGGAACCGGAGGCGCCCGGGTACTGGATCAGTACGCCGTTGATCTCGCGCCCGGCGAGGTCGGCCGGGATGCCGTCCGTGAGGTCGGCGACGACGATCTCGACGCCGGTCGGCTCGGCGCGTGTCTCGATGACGGCGATGGTCTGCGGCAGCGCGTCCGCGTCGACCAGGAAGAGGCCCTTCTTGTTCTTGCCCATGCGGCGGGACAGCGCCATGGCCTCGGCGGCGGCGGTGCCCTCGTCGAGGAGGGAGGCGCCGGAGGTCGGCAGCCCGGTCAGCTCGGCGACGACAGTCTGGAAGTTCAGCAGCGCCTCGAGACGGCCCTGCGAGATCTCCGGCTGGTACGGCGTGTACGCGGTGTACCAGGCCGGGTTCTCCATGACGTTGCGCAGGATCACCGGCGGCGTGAAGGTGCCGTAGTAACCGAGGCCGATCATCGAACCGAGCACCTGGTTGCGGTCCGCGAGGGAGCGGAGCTCGGCCAGTACCTCGGCCTCGGTGCGCGCGGCCGGCAGGTCCAGGGCCTCGGCGTTCTTGATCACATCCGGCACCGCGGCGGCCGTCAGCTCGTCGAGCGAGCCGTATCCGACGTGCGCGAGCATCTTGGCGCGCGCCTCGGGGTCGGGCCCGATGTGGCGCTGCTCGAAGGGGATGCCCTGTTCGAGCTCGGAAAGCGGAATGCGAGGGGCGGTCATGGCGGAGGCCTCCTGGTCTGACGCGACCTTCGAGGGGCACCCCGGCGCGGGTACCCCGACGGCCTCCCCCTCTGTCATCTCAACCTGAGAGTTTCACCGGACAATCCCGCGGACGATCCGGTTTTCACCGTCGGTGAGAGCGGAGGCCATAGACACCCGCTCTGCTTTCCAGAGTGACCTCGTCCGTGCGGTACGTGTGCCTGAGAGATTCCGGGGAGGATTTGCTCCTTCGGCGCCTCCGGTGAAATCCGGAGGACTCTCCCGCACGGGATCAGCAGCCGTTTGCCAGCCTACCAGCGGCGACTGGAGGACAGCTCGAGTGGCCGCCTTCACAGATGTGCTCTTTTGTAGTACTTACGGATGAGTTTGCGACCACTGGAGGGACCGTGCAGACCGACATCGATCCGCGCAACCTGATCGGCCGCAAGGCGTTCGACAGCAACGGCACCAAGATCGGCACGATCGACGAGGTCTACCTCGACGACGCGACCGGCGTCCCGGAGTGGGCGGCCATACGCACCGGGCTGTTCAGCAGGGACGCCTTCGTGCCCCTGGAGCCCAGTGAGATCGTCGAGGGGACCCTGCGCATCCCCTTCGACCGGGCCCTGATCAAGGATGCCCCCGACTTCGGTGTCGGTCGCCACCTCTCCCCCGAGCAGGAGCTGCAGCTCTACCACCACTACGGCCTCGACGTGGCGTCTCCGCCACCGCCGGACCGGGACTTCGGCCGGCTCGCGGGCTCGGAGGACACCTGAGCCCCCGACCCGGGGCCCTACACCCCGGCTCCCACCGCCGGCGACGGCCAGGGTCCTGCGTCCCGGCTCCCGGCACCAGCGACGGCCCGGATCCCTGTCTGCCGTCCCGGCTCCCGGCTGCGGCCCGAGGTCGCACGTTCCGGCCTCTGACGCCGGCGGCCCGGGTCTTATGCCCCGGCTTCCGGCGCCGGCGGCCGGGGTCCTACGCCCCGGCTCTTGGCACCAGCGGCGGCCCAGGGTCCTGCATCCCGGCTCCCGGAACCGGCGACGGCCCGGAGTCCCGCGTCCCGGCCTCTGACGCCGACGGCCCGGGACCCGCCGACGCTCCGTCGGCGTCCCCGGGTCTTCGCTCCACCAGGGGCAGCGGGTCGGCCGGTTCCAGCTGCGGATCGTCCGTCCGGAACGTCCGCACCCGGCCGGGCCCGGAGTAGGGCGTCTCGAACCGCACCGTGACCCTCCCCAGCCCGCTCCCCTGAACCCACCCGTGTCCGAACTCGGCGTGCCGGACGTCGTGCCCGGAGGGCCACCGTCGCTCCGCGGGCGCCGCCTCCCCGGCCGAGGAGGCGGCCGTCCCCGCCGGGGAGGCGGCTGTCCCGGCCGGTTCGTCCACGGCATGCTCCTCGGCCGCGGGCTCCCCCACCGCCGCGGCCTGCGCCTGCGCGAACAGGTCCTCCTGCGTGTAGTCGGCGAGCCCGGAGACGCCGACCCCGAGCAGCCGGACGCCACCGGTCGTGTCCACACTGTCCAGCAGCCGGGCGGCTGCCTCGCGGACGACACCGGGGTCGTCCGTGGGCCCTCGCAGCGTCTCCGACCGGGTCAGCGTCGAGAAGTCGTACCTGCGCACCTTCAGCACGATGGTCCGACCCGACAGCCCGGCCCCGCGCAGCCGCCCCACGCACCGGTCCGCGAGCCGCTGAACCTCCAGCCCCACCCGCACCCGGTCGTGGATGTCCACGTCGTACGTGTCCTCCACCGACACCGATTTGGTCTCCCGCTCGGCCACCACGGGCCGCTCGTCCCGGGCCAGCGCCATCGCGAACAGCGCGTGCCCGTGGGCCTTCCCCAGCAGCCGTACGAGCTCGTCCTCGCCCGCCTCGGCGAGTTCCTCGACCGTGGTGATGCCGGCCCGGCGCAGATGGTCACCGGTGGCCGGACCCACGCCCGGCAGCGTCCGCACCGGCATCGGCCCCAGCAGCGCGCGCTCGGTGCCCGGCTCGATCAGGACGAGACCGTCGGGCTTGGCCTGCTCCGAGGCGATCTTCGCCAGCATCTTGGAGGCGGCGAGCCCCACCGACCCCGTGAGTCCCGTGACGGCCCGGATGTCCGTGCGCAGCTTGGCGCCGGCCAGTCGCGCCGACGCCTCGTCCCACGCCGCGCCGCCCGCCTCCAGGTCCACGAACGCCTCGTCCAGGCTCAGCGGCTCCACCAGCGGCGACAGCGCCCGCAGCAGGGCCATCACCTGCTCGCTGATCTCTCGGTACAGCCCGAAGCGCGGCACGAGATAGGCGGCGTTAGGCGCGCGCCTGCGGGCCTGGGCCATGGGCATCGCCGAGTTCACCCCGAAGACACGCGCCTCGTACGAGGCGGTCGCGACGACTCCACGGGGCCCGAGCCCACCCACGACGACGGCCTTCCCGCGCAGGCTCGGCTTGGACGCCTGCTCCGCGGAGGCGAAGAAGGCGTCCATGTCGAGATGCAGGATCGTGGGCGCGGTTCTCACATCTCCGATGCTGCCCTACGCCACTGACAATGCCCCGGCAGGCCGGGGCATCGCGTCATCGGTCGCGGTACGTCACACCGCGCGGTTGCGCCTGCGCGCCAGTTCGTCGGCGGGATGATGCGCGAGGAGCGTCTCACCGGTGTCCACGCGCTCTCCGTGCAGCTGGGACAGGGCGCCCTCGACGTCCCGCCACACCACGCCCACGGCGATGCCGAAAACGCCCTGGCCACCCTGCAGCAGGGCGTGGACCTCGTCCGGGGAGGTGCATTCGTAGACCGTCGCGCCGTCGCTCATGAGCGTCATGCGCTCCAGGTCCTGGAAGCCGCGCTCCCTCAGGTGCTGGACCGTGGTGCGGATGTTCTGCAGCGAGACCCCGGTGTCGAGGAACCGCTTGACGATCTTCAGGACCACCACGTCCCGGAAGCTGTACAGACGCTGCGTTCCCGACCCGTAGGCGGGACGCACACTGGGCTCGACCAGGCCGGTCCGCGCCCAGTAGTCCAGCTGCCGGTAGGTGATGCCCGCGGCGGCACACGCCGTCGGCCCCCGGTAACCGACCTCCTCGGGAACGGTCCCTCCCTCGTCGGGTACTGCCGCCGGCCGCAGCGGAACGTGATCGGCCGCGCTGCCATGCTGGGGGCGCCCCCCGCTCGAGCCGAGCCGAGAGCTTGGGGGAGGGTACGGGCCGCTCTCTCCCGGACCGCGTCCGGGAGCACCCCCAGCCGTACCGTCGCCGCTGCTTCTCACGCCGACCTCCGTCCTTGACCTGCCTTCTCGACGGTAGGCAGTCACCCGGGGCGCGTCAACGATCGCCACACTCGGCACGCCGAGTGATAATCACCCTAAGAGTGGTTTCCCGTGCCCTACCGCGGGGAAAGGCTAGCCGAATGCTCTCGGCACGGGCCGCGGCACACCACACTCGCCGCGGGCAAATGCCACTCCGAGAGGCCCTCCGCCGGGCCGCCTCACTGGCTGTTGGTGCCGAAGTCCTCGGGAGAGATCTGGTCGAGGAACTCGCGGAACTTCTCCACCTCGTCCTCCTGCTCGTCGGGAATCGCGATACCGGCGTCGTCGAGCACCCCGTCACTGCCGTAGATCGGCGTTCCGGTGCGCAGCGCGAGCGCTATGGCGTCGGACGGCCTGGCGCTCACCTCGACCCCGCTGGCGAAGACGAGCTCGGCGTAGAAGACGCCCTCACGCAGGTCGGTGATGCGCACTTCGGTGAGCTCCTGGCCGACCGCCTCCAGCACGTCCTTGAACAGGTCGTGGGTCAGCGGCCGCGCGGGGGCCATGCCCTGCTGAGCGAAGGCGATCGCCGTCGCCTCCCCCGGTCCGATCCAGATGGGGAGGTAACGGTCGCCTCCCACTTCACGCAGAAGCACGATCGGTTGGTTGGAGGGCATTTCCACCCGGACACCTACGACATCGAGCTCGTTCACACAGCAACCCTAGGCCGTGCCCGGGACGTTTGGGTAGTCGGGCACAGAACGGGTGGACGATCCCCGGCCCGCGCCGGTGGCGCGGATCAGCGCAACCGCACACCCAGCGCGGTCTGGACGAGCGCCGCGTGCAGCTTCACCGTGAGCCCCGCGAGTTCCTTCGTACGGGCCTCCGCGTGCGCCCGGGTCTGCGGATTGCGGTGGCGCCGCAGGGGCGCGACCACCTGGTCCACCAGTCCCGCGTCCCGCTCCGCCGCGGCCTTCATGGCCCGCAGATGACGCGGCTCGATCCCGAAGCGTCCCAGCTCGACCACGAGCGCGGCGACGGTCACCGCCTCCGCGTCGTAGGCACCGTCGGTCAAAGGGCCGATCAGGCCGTACGACTCCCACTCCTGCAGCTGCTGCTCGCCGATCTCCGCGGCGGCCAGCAGCTCCTCGCGGCCCACCCGGGCAACCGTGGGCCCGTCAGGCTCGCCGTAGAGCTCGCCGAGGGGCTCTCCCTCGCCCGCGTCGCGCTGCCGGCCCACGGACGGCAGACGCACCTGCTCACCGCGTGCCAGGGCGTCCAGATGCTCGCGGATCACCTTCAGCGGAAGGTAGTGGTCACGCTGCATCCGCAGGACATGGCCGAGGCGCTCGACGTCGTCCGCGCTGAACTTGCGGTACCCCGACGGGGTCCGCTGCGGCTCGACGAGCCCCTCCGACTCCAGGAACCTGATCTTGGAAATGGTGACTTCGGGGAACTCGTCGCGCAGCAGGCTCAGCACCGCGCCGATGCTCATCAGCCCACTGTCCGCGGCGGCGGTACCGCTACCGGCACCGCCGCTCGGTGTTTGAAGCATGGACATTCCCTCGGTGTCCCCCCGGACGGAGTTGGGGGAGGGTCAGATGCCCCGCTGGCTCGCGTAGAACACCAGCCGGTACTTGCCGATCTGCACCTCGTCACCGTTGGACAGAGGAACCTGGTCGATCCGCTCCCGGTTGACGTAGGTGCCGTTCAGGCTGCCGACGTCGGCGACCGTGAACGAACCGTCCGCGACGCGACGGAACTCCACGTGGCGACGCGACACCGTCACGTCGTCGAGGAAGATGTCGCTCTGCGGATGACGCCCGGCCGTGGTCAGCTCACTGTCCAGAAGGAAGCGGCTGCCCGAGTTGGGGCCCCGGCGCACCACCAGGAGCGCCGAACCGACCGGCAGCGCGTCCACGGCCGCCTGCGCCTCCGGGGAGAGCATCGGCGAGGGCGTCTGGCCCGTCACCTCGGCGTCGTAGGCCTCGATACCGGAGATGGAGATCGTGGACGTCGTCTCCGACGGCCGCTCCGGTCCACCCCGCAGCGGCGCACCGCAGTTGGAACAGAACCGGCTGTTCTCTCCGTTGCGGTTCCCGCACCTCGTACACACCTGGGCCGACATGGACGGATCCTCCTGCCGCGGCTGCCCACCAGGGGCATGGGACGCATACGGATCGGAGGCAAACCCTCCACCCGCGCTTGAGGCTGACGGTTCCCCGAAACCTATGCGCCCCGGCTGGCCAGGGTCAACAGACGACGCGCCCTGACCACCAGGACCGGTGACCTGGTCCCGGAACAGCGGACGATCGCCGCTCTGGGACTCCGCGTCTCCCTGACGCGGTGCGCGATGGCGGGCAGCCGCGTTGTCGCCGCTGTCCTCTCGCGTGCTCTTGCCGAACAACTTCGCAAACAACTTCACGGGCGATTCCCCTTGACCGAAACAGACCCGCCCGTGGGGCAGGACGAACCCTGATTGAACACACCGGTCGACCCGGACATCCTCACAACGTCCGTATCCACCAGACAGTTTCCACCACGCACCACCCATTCGGTGCGCCGACCCCCCGCAACCTCCAGCCCTCGCCCGACGGCCCTCATCCGACCGCCGTTCACCGGGAGGACGACCGAGCGTAGTCAGGCCGCTCCGCCGGTCGCAAGGCATCGACGACGATCTTCGTCGAGCGGTCCACCGTGACGGTGGCCTGCTCCTTCTCCAGTGTCTGCACCACGCCTCCCGGAATGTTCAGCGCCGGCTCGAGATCCTGCGGCTTGCCGATGACCTTGAAACGATAGGGCTGGGTGATCTTGTTCCCATCGACCTTCACTCCGCTTCCGGAATCGGACAGATAGGTACTGGCGACCACGCGCACGCCGTTCACCTGGATCGCCTCCGCACCCGCGGCACGCAGCTCCTGGATGGCGTCGAGCAGCATGTCCGCCTTGACCGTCCCCTTCGCGTCGTCGATCGTCAGATTGATGCCGGGGCCCTGCGCGGCCACGGTGCCCGCCAGAATGCCGAGTTGCTTCTCCTTCTCGACCGTCTGCTTGCGGGCCTCCTCGGCCTGGTCCGAGCTGTTCTCCAGCTCGGTGCGCTGATCCTCGAGTCCCTGCTTCTCGTCCTCAAGACGCTGAGTCCGGCTGTCGAGTTCATCGAGAATGCGCACGAGATCTTCCTGACGTGCGCCGCGCAGCGCGCTGTCTCCGTCACTGTTGGACGCCACCTGGACGGCCAGGCCGAAACCCAGGCCGAACAGCAGCACGGCGACGATGAGTTGGGCCCGCGACACCCGCGGCGGCCACAACCCCTTGACCAGCCTCTGACGGCCGGAGAGCGAGGGCACGCCCTCCTCCTCCGCCTGCTGCGGCTCGGACTCCTCCACGGCTGCCGGAACCTCTTCCGGCAGCTCTCTGCGCAGCGGGTTCTCGGGGGTCTCGTCCTCGTTCTCGTTCTCGTTGCTCATCGGCCTCACGCCCGGAACACGTGCCGGCGGATGGCCGCGGCATTGGAGAAGATCCGGATGCCGAGGACGACCACGACACCCGTGGACAGCTGGGCACCCACGCCCAACTTGTCACCCAGGAAAACGATCAACGCGGCGACGACCACGTTCGACAGGAACGAGACCACGAAGACCTTGTCGTCGAAGATGCCGTCGAGCATCGCGCGCAGACCGCCGAACACGGCGTCGAGCGCCGCCACGACAGCGATCGGAAGGTAAGGCTCGACGACCGCCGGAACCTCGGGACGGACCAACAGTCCAGCCACGACTCCCACGACGAGGCCCAGTACGGCGATCACGGTGTGCCCTTCTCTGTGCTCGGCTCTGCTGTACGTACGATCACACTCGGTGCGGCGGTCAACCGGACGTCCCCCTCGGTGGAGATGCTGGTCCGGATGCCGTAGTTCTCCTGCAGGGCATGCAGATACAGCCCGTCGGCGCTGTTCTGGAACCTGGTGCTGAGCCTTTGGCCGTCCCCCACCGCGAGCACCGTGTACGGCGGCACCAGCGGCTTGTTGTCGACCAGTATCGCGTCACCCGCGGCCCGGATGGCCGACAGGGCGGTCAGTCGCCGTCCGTTGACGGAGATGGCCTCGGCACCCGACTCCCACAGGCCGTTGACCACGCGCTGCATGTCGCGGTCCCGCACCCGTCCGGTGTCGGAGAAACCCGAGGTCTCCCGCGGATTGGAGCCGTCACCGCCCGTGCTGGCCTCCTTGGCGTCGTCCACGACGAGCCTGACGCCCGGTCCGTGCACATCGGTGGCACCGGACAGGATGCTCACGAGGTCGGCCTGCTCACCGCCGTCCTTCTTCAGCGCCGCGCGCTGGCGGGCGCTGACATCGGCGCGCAGGGTGTCGACACCGCTCTCCAGCTTGTCCGCGGCCGTCGTCTCGCGCTCGATGCGGTCGATGAGCTCCTGGCGCTCCTTGGCGACGACGGGGGCCGCCAGCCGGGCGTTCGCCGCCCCCACGGTGACCACGAGCGCGGCCAGGACCAGACCCACGGCAAGACCCGCCTTGGCCCGGAGCGTCTTCGGCATGCCGCCGGCGCCGTCGGCCTCCTTGCGGGCCGCCGCTTCGGCGTACCCCTCGTCGAGACTGTGGTCCATGACGTTGGTGAGCAGCGACATGGAGGCGTCCGGGCGCGGGAGGCGCGGAGCGCTGCTCCGAATGGGGGGCTGCTGCGGCATGCCGCACATCGTCGCACGTCGCGGGTGCTACCTCCGAATGGCCCCACCAACGTGCCGGACAGGCCCCTTTGGGGGCACTTGTCCGACACGTACGAGTGAAGATCGTTTCAGCGGCCGGCGCTGTCCACGACGGCCGACCACTCGTCGAGCAGAGCCTCCGCGGAGGTGTCGTCCGGGCCCTCCGCCCACAGATGCGTGACGGCCTCGGCGGGATCCGGCAGCACCATCACCCAGCGCCCGTCCGCCTCCACGACCCGGACACCGTCCGTCGTGTCCACGAAGCGGTCTCCCGCCTCCTCCACGACCCGGCGCATCACCAGCCCCTTCACGGCCCACGGGGTCGCGAGATCCCGCTTGATGACATGCGCCCGCGGAATCCGCGCGTCGATCTGGCTGAGCGTGAGCTGCGTCCGCGCCACCAGACCGATGAGCCGTACGAACGCGGCCGCGCCGTCGAAGACGCCGCTGAACTCGGGAATGATGAACCCGCCGCGTGCGTCGCCGCCGAAGATCGTCGACTCCTCGCGGCCGACCCTGGTCAGATCGTCCGGCGACGTGGTCGTCCACTCCACCTGCGTGCCGTGGTACGCCGCCACCTGCTCGGCGATCCGTGTGGTCGTGACCGGCAGTGCCACCCGCCCGCTGCGCCGCTCCGCGGCCACGAGGTCGAGCATCACGAGCAGGGCCCGGTCGTCCTCGACGATCCGCCCCTTCTCGTCGACGAGCGAGAGCCGCTCGCCCACCGGGTCGAAACGCACGCCGAACGCGGCCCGCGCGGACGCGACGATCTCGCCCAGGCGCACCAGGCCGGCCCGCCGTGTCTCCACCGTCTCGGTCGGCCTGGACTCGTCGAGTCCGGGATTGATGACCAGGGAGTCCACACCGAGTTTGCCCAGCAGGCTGGGCAGTACCAGTCCGGCACTGCCGTTGGAGGCGTCGACGACCACCTTCAGCCCGGAATCCGCGATCCCGGTGGTGTCGACATTGCGCAGCAGTGATCCGGTGTACGAGTCGAAGACACTCGCGGGGAAGTGCAGGTCCCCGATCTCGCCGGGGAAGGCGCGCCGGTACTCCTGGCGCGCGAACACCCGGTCCAGCTTCCGCTGGCCGCCCTGGGACAGGTCCGCCCCCTGCCCGTCGAAGAACATGATGTCGACGGAGTCGGGCACTCCCGGAGTCGTCCGGATCATGATTCCGCCGGCACTGCCCCGGGCCGTCTGCTGCCGGGCCACGGGCAGCGGTACGTTCTCCAGGTCGCGTACGTCGATGGCGCTGGCTTGCAGCGCCGAGATCACCGCCCGCTTCAGCGCGCGAGCGCCTCGGGAGTGGTCGCGGGCCGTGGTGACGGTGGAGCCCTTCTTGAGGGTCGTCGCGTAGGCACCCGCCAGGCGCACGGCCAGCTCCGGGGTGATCTCGACGTTCAGGATCCCGGAGACGCCACGAGCGCCGAAGAGGTGGGCCTGGCCGCGCGACTCCCAGATCACCGAGGTGTTGACGAAGGCGCCGGCCTCGATGGTCTTGAACGGGTAGACGCGGACGTTGCCCTGAATGATCGATTCTTCACCGACGAGGCACTCGTCGCCGATGACGGCGCCGTCCTCGATGCGGGCGGCCCGCATGATGTCGGTGTTCTTTCCGACCACACAGCCGCGCAGATTGCTGTGCTGCCCGATGTACACGTTGTCGTGGACGACGGCCCGGTGCAGGAAGGCGCCGCTCTTGACGACGACGTTGGAGCCGACGACGGTGTGTTCGCGGATCTCGGCGTTCGCCTCGACCTTGGCGTAGTCACCGATGTAGAGCGGCCCGCGCAGCACGGCGTCGGGGTGCACCTCCGCGCCCTCGGCCACCCAAACGCCCGGGGAGATCTCGAACCCGTCGAGTTCGACGTCGACCTTGCCCTCCAGGACGTCGGCCTGGGCCTTCACATAGCTCTCGTGGGTGCCGACGTCCTCCCAGTAGCCCTCGGCGATATAGCCGTAGACGGGCTTGCCTTCCTTCATCAGCTGGGGGAAGACGTCGCCGGACCAGTCGACGGAGGTGTCGGCCTCGACGTAGTCGAAGACCTCGGGCTCCATGACATAAATGCCCGTGTTCACCGTGTCCGAGAAGACCTGGCCCCAGGTCGGCTTCTCCAGGAAGCGTTCGACCTTGCCTTCCTCGTCCACGATGGTGATGCCGAATTCCAGCGGATTGGGGACGCGTGTCAGACAGACGGTGACGAGGGCGCCCTTTTCCTTGTGGAAGTTGATGAGTTCGGTGAGATCGAAGTCGGTAAGGGCGTCACCGGAGATGACGAGGAAGGCATCGTCCTTCAACGCCTCCTCGGCGTTCTTGACGCTGCCGGCAGTACCGAGTGGCTTCTCCTCATTGGCATAGGTGAGCTCCATGCCGAGCTCTTCGCCGTCACCGAAGTAGTTCTTGACCAGGGAGGCCAAGAACTGGACAGTGACGACGGTTTCGTTGAGCCCATGCCTTTTCAGCAGCCTGAGCACATGCTCCATGATCGGGCGGTTCGCCACGGGCAGGAGCGGCTTGGGCATGCTCGAGGTCATCGGACGAAGGCGTGTGCCTTCGCCTCCGGCCATCACGACGGCCTTCATGTCGGAAGCGTCCTCCTTGAAGAGACGACGGTACAGCCGACTTCACCCGTCCTGATTGTCCCGCAGTTCTCGAGCGGGGGCCATCGGGGCACTGCACAGCCGCCCAATCGGGCCGAGCTCAATCGGTCATGGTGTCCGCCCTGATCAACCGGCGGACCTGCACCACGTAGAGGACTCCTGCCCACCAGTAGAGGGTTGTACCCCATCCGGCGAACGCCCATCCGAAAATAGCGCCGAGTGTCGCGATCCAGCCGCTCGCGTCACTGAGCAGCAGCAACGGGAAGGCGTACATCAGGTTGAAAGTGGCGGCCTTCCCGAGGAAGTTCACTTGCGGCGGCGGATAGCCGTGGCGCCGGAGGATCCACACCATCACCAGCAGAACCAGTTCGCGTGCGAGAAGCGCGGCCGTGAGCCAGATCGGAAGGATCTCGCGCCAGGTGAGTCCGACCAGCGTCGACAGAATGTAGAGCCGGTCGGCCGCGGGATCCAGCAGCCGGCCGAGGCTGCTGATCTGGTTCCAGCGCCGGGCGAGCTTGCCGTCCAAATAGTCGCTGATGCCGCTCAGCATGAGGACGAGCAGCGCCCAACCGTCGCTGTTGGGACCACCGAACTCCGGCCTGAGGATCAACCACAGGAAGAGGGGTACGCCGGCGAGACGCGCCATGCTGAGGATGTTCGGGATGGTGAGGACCCGGTTCGTCTGAACGCGGGTCTCCTGGACCTCCACCCGGGGGCCTCCTGTGGGAAACGAGCCAACGATGCCCCCTGACCTTACCCGCAGCCCCGGCGTCACAGCGCAGGGGGGAGGCGGGAGTGGGGGGCGTCATCAGGAAATGATGCCGGAAAACAAAAAAGCTCCGGCTCTCGGGGAAATTCCCGAGAGCCGGAGCTCTAATTTTAGTTCGGCGGCGTCCTACTCTCCCACAGGGTCCCCCCTGCAGTACCATCGGCGCTGTGAGGCTTAGCTTCCGGGTTCGGAATGTAACCGGGCGTTTCCCTCACGCTATGACCACCGAAACACTATGAAACTGTCAACCGGAGCCGTGGCCAGACGGCTACGACGGTTGTTCGTGGTTTCAGAACCAACACAGTGGACGCGAGCAACTGAGGACAAGCCCTCGGCCTATTAGTACCAGTCACCTCCACCCGTTACCGGGCTTCCAGATCTGGCCTATCAACC
>NZ_JBIRQM010000004.1:0-40280 GCF_044333225.1 Streptomyces sp. NPDC021080
GGCTTGGTCGGCCGCCCACCAGGACTTCCCCGCCGCGGGGTCGGCGGGGGTGGGGCCGTGCCGGTACATCGATGCCCGTCGCCACCGACGACCACACCTCACCCAACAGCGACGGGCTGATGCACCGGCACGGCCCCGACCCGCCCACCGACCTGGCCCCGGTGACGCCAGCACGAGCGCCGACACACGGCCCCGCCCCACCCACCGGACCCGAACCGCACCCGCGCACACCAGAGGCGAACACAGGCACAGACACAGACAAGACCCCGGTCAAGCCGGCGCAGCGACTACCCGGCCACCGCCTCGTACAGGCTCCAGACCCCCAGCCCCATCATCAGCACAGCCGCCACCTTGGTGATCAACGACAGCGGCACCCGCTTCATCAGCGCCTTGCCGCCCACGATCCCCAGCCCCGCGACGGCCCACAGCCCCAGCACCGCACCGAGCCCCACCGACAGCGGGTCGTCGTACCGCGCGGCGAGGTTCGCCGTCATGATCTGCGTGAGGTCGCCGAACTCGGCGACGAGGATGAGCATGAAGCCCGCCCCGGAGACCTTCCAGAAGGTCTGGTTCTCGGGCTTGCGGATCTCCTCCTCGTCCTCGTCCTTCTTCATCAGCAGCACCGCGGCACCGCCGAGGAACAGCACGCCGGTGACGGCGTGCACGATCTGCTGCGGCAGCAGCGTCAGCACGCTGCCCGCCGCGACGGCGAGCGCCACATGGAGGGCGAACGCGGCGGCGACACCGGCGAAGACGTAGGAGGCGCGGTAGCGCGTGCCGAGGACGAGTCCGGCGAGCGCGGTCTTGTCCGGCAACTCGGCAAGGAAGACGACACCGAAGACGAGCGCCATCACGCTGAAGCTGATCAAAGTTCCTCAATCGGTCGGGCTGCCCCGCCGAGAGTGTTGCGACTGCGCGTGCTGTGACTGCGCGACACCTCGGCACGGCAGCACACAGCAACACCCACGCCGGGAGGCGCGGGCACAAGCGCCCACACCGGAAAGGCCCGGCAGGGCAAGTGCACTGCTTGCCGAAGGTCTCGCTGGCCGGCCTCGTGACCGAGGTCTGCCTCCGGGCGCCGGCTCAGACGAGCTGAGCAGTATGTCGACGGTCCGGCGAAGAGCTACTCCCCTTCTGCGCCGTCCATAGTACGCGACCCGCGAGGCGCCCCTCAGGGCCGAAGGTCCCGCGGCCCGGAGATCCGCGGCCCGGAGAAAGTTTCGCCGTGAACCTTGTCATGTCATGAACGCGTCACTATTTTCTAACCGCGCACTTACCTCACGGCTACACGACACCGCGAGCATTCGTTCGCCCGCACTCCAACACCCCCACACATCAAGGGAGTTCGCATGCCAAAGGTCTACGCGCGTCGACGGCTGAGCATACTCGCGGCCTTCACCGGACTGATAGCCCTGGCCGGTGTTTTCAACGGCCCGGCCGCCTCCGCCGCCCTCCCCACCCCGGTCAGCGCGGCCACCGCCCGTACCTACCTCGCGTCCCTCACCGTCGCGACGGAGAACCGCACCGGCTACTCCCGTGACCTGTTCCCCACCTGGATCACGATCAGCGGCACCTGCAACACCCGTGAGTACATCCTCAAGCGCGACGGCTCGGGCGTCACCACCGACTCCGCCTGCGTGGCCACCGGCGGCAGCTGGTACTCCGTCTACGACGGCGCCACCTGGACCGCCGCCTCCGACGTCGACATCGACCACCTCGTGCCGCTCGCCGAGGCGTGGGACTCCGGGGCCAGCGCCTGGACCACGGCCCAGCGCCAGGCCTTCGCCAACGACGTGACGCGCCCGCAGCTGCTCGCCGTCACCGACAACGTCAACCAGTCCAAGGGCGACAAGGACCCGGCCGAGTGGATGCCCCCGCTCAGCTCGTACGCCTGCACGTACGCCCGCGCCTGGGTGCAGGTGAAGTACTACTACAACCTCAAGGTCGACTCCGCGGAGAAGACCAAGCTGACCTCGGTCCTGAGCGGCTGCTGACCCGTTCGTCCCGCACAGACCGGCGGCCGCGGCCGTCCGGGTTCCGGACACCGTCCCCCACGATGTTCCCGCGGTGTCCGGAACCTCCCCGGGAGCCTCCGTCGTTCCGTACCGTACGGGGCGACGGAGGAGGGGGACCACCATGGCCGAACTGCGTCTGGGACCGCTGCTGAGGTACGTGGACGGCTCGTCGGCGACCTTCTGGGTCGAGGCGAGCCGCCCGTGCACCGCCGAGGTGCTCTGCGCGGACGGCGCCCGCGGAGCGGCCCGCACCTTCCAGATCGCGGGCCACCACTACGCACTGGTGCCGGTGAGCGGACTGACACCGGGCACGGTCACCGCGTACGAGATCCTGCTGGACGGCGCGGCCGTGTGGCCGCTGCCCGGCTCACCCTTTCCCCCCTCGGCGATCCGCACCCCCGCGGGCGACGACACCGCCGTTCGCGTCACCTTCGGTTCCTGCCGCTGGGCCTCACCGCCCGCGGACGAGAAGGACCCGGTCGGTCCCGACGCCCTGGACACCCTCGCCGCCCGGATCGCCTCGGCCCCGGACGGCGAACGCCCGGACGTACTGCTGCTGTTGGGCGACCAGGTGTACGCCGACGAGGTCTCCGCGGCGACCCGCGCGTGGATCGCGGCACGAAGGGGCCTCGCGGACCCCCCGGGCCGCCAGGTCGCGGACTACGAGGAGTACACCCGCCTCTACTACGAATCCTGGCTCGACCCGGAGATCCGCTGGCTGCTGTCGACCGTGCCCAGTTGCATGATCTTCGACGACCACGACATCGTCGACGACTGGAACACCAGCGCCGCCTGGCTCACGGAGATCCGGGCGACCCCGTGGTGGCGCGAGCGGGTGCTGAGCGGTCTGATGTCGTACTGGGTCCACCAGCACCTCGGCAACCTCTCCCCCGCCGAACTCGCCGCGGACCTGCTGTACGCGGCCGTACGCGAGACCCCCGACGGCACGGACGTGCTGCGCGCCTTCGCCGCCCAGGCCGACGCCGACCCGGCCTCGGTCCGCTGGAGCTACCGCCGCGACTTCGGCCGGACCCGGGTCCTGATGCTCGACACCCGCGCGGCCCGCGTCCTGGACGAGGAACACCGCGCGATGCTCGACCCCGGCGAGGCGGCCTGGCTGCGCGAACAGGCCCTTCAGGCGCCGGACTCCCGGGACCACCTCCTGATCGGCACGTCACTGCCCTGGCTGCTGCCCCCGCTGATCCATCACACGGAGACGTGGGACGCCGCCCTGTGCCGGGGCGAGCGGGGCGGACGCTGGGCACGGTTCGGCGAGCGGCTGCGCCGCGCGGCCGACCTGGAGCACTGGGCGGCGTTCCCGAAGTCGTTCGGGGAACTGGCCGACCTGATCGCCGAGGCCGGCTCGGGCGAGTACGCGCCGGCGACCGTGTGCGTGCTGTCCGGAGACGTGCACCACGCCTATACCGCCGATCCGGTCTGGGCCGACCCCGCCCGGCAGCCCTCCGCCCGGGTTCTCCAGCTGACCTGCTCCCCCGTCCACAACTCGATCCCGCTCACGGTCCGGCTCGGCTTCCGCTTCGGCTGGAGCCGCCCCGCGCGACTGCTCGGCAATCTCCTCTCCCGGCACGGCCGTTGCCCACGGCCACCGGTCGACTGGCGCAAATCCGGCGGCCCTTGGTTCGGCAATCAGCTCATGACCCTTACCCTGCAAGGCCGTTCGGCCTCGCTGCGCCTCGAACAGGCGCGGCGGACACGGAGCGGCGAGGCAGACCGTGCGGCGGGAGGCGCCCGGCTGACCACCGTGACGGAGTCCCGGATCACCCCGGAATAGACCCATTCCTCACCGCTGTCGAGGCCTTACGGCCTACCGCAGCGTGCGGGCCCGTCAACGTGATGTGACCGACACATGCGTCCCCGGAGGATCTTCTGCCCCATTCGCGGCGTACGCTGTATGGCTGTCACAGGCCGCCACGCCACTCCCGCGAGGAGCGGCGCGTCGGGCTCACGGGGCGGGGCGGTCGGGGGAGAGTTTCGGTGCTGGAGAGTCTGGGGTCGCTGACGGGCAGCCCATGGATCTACGCGGTGATCGCCGTGTCCATCGTTCTTGATGTGTTCCTTCCTGTCCTGCCGAGCGGCGTCCTGGTGATCACGGCGGCGACGGCCGCGGCCGGTTCCGCCACGGCGACCGGCGCCGTCCCCCACTCCGTACCCGACATCCTGGTGCTCACCCTGTGCGCGGCCACGGCCTCGGTCCTCGGCGACCTGGTGGCGTACCGCCTGGCCTGGCGCGGCGGCGACCGTCTGGATCGCGCCATCGCCCGGTCCCGCCGTCTGACCCGGGCGCAGGAACGTCTCGGCGAGGTCCTGGCGCGCGGCGGCGGCGCCCGCGGCCTGCTCGTGGTCGTCGCCCGTTTCGCACCGGCCGGCCGCTCGGTCGTCTCGCTCGGCGCGGGCGCCGCGCACCGCCGGGTCCGCGAGTTCCTGCCCTGGTCGGTCCTCGCCGGGCTCGCGTGGGCCGGCTACAGCGTGGCCCTCGGCTACTTCGGCGGCCAGTGGCTGGGCGCCACCTGGCTCGCGACGGGCGTCTCGGTCGGAGCCCTGTTCATCGCGGGGGCGGGCGCGGCCTACCTCGTGCGCCGGCCCGCGGTACGGGAGCCGGAAACCGGCGCCTGAGCCATAGCCATAGCCAAGAGGACGCGGGGGGACGGGCACACAAGCCCCCCACGCGTACGGGCATACGGGTGCGTCGGCGCACGAGCGCCCCGACACCATGCGCACGGGCGTAAAGGCACGCAGGGCCCCGGCCGCGGGCCCCGCAGGGCCGCGGGCCGCTCTCGGCGCCGCGGGCTCGCTACGCGCCGACCGGCGCGGCGGGCCGCGCCCCGCGTACCTCCAGGTCGTCCAGCAACTCGGCCGTGGCCGCCGCGACCGCCTCGACGGCGCGGTCGAAGACCTCACGGTTGTGGGCGGCCGGGGCGCGGAACCCGGAGACCTTGCGGACGTACTGCAGGGCGGCGGCGCGGATCTCCTCCTCGGTCGCTTCCTCGGGGATCGTGGGCGGGCGAAGTGTCTTGATGCTGCGGCACATGGGTCCAGTCTCGCGCGTCCGGCGCCGTCGTGGTCACCGCTCGCGAAACGGGGCCGCCACGGCCGGGAATAGCGCCGCCGGTTCCGCGGATTGATCAGAACATGACCTCAGTGGAGATCACTTACGTCGGCGGCCCCACCGCCGTCATCGCGATCGGCGGCCTGCGGCTGCTGACCGATCCGACCTTCGACGCTCCCGGCGAGTACCCCGTCGGCGCGCGGAAGCTGGTGAAGACCGCCGGCCCCGCGCTCCCGGCCGAGAAGCTCGGACCGGTCGACGCCGTCCTGCTCTCGCACGACCAGCACCCCGACAACCTGGACGCGTCCGGGCGCGGGTGTCTCCAGGACGCCCCGGTGACCCTGTCGACGGCATCGGCGTACGAGCGGATCGGCGCGCCGGTGCGGGCCCTCGGCTCCTGGGAGTCCGTCGAGCTGGCACGTCCGGACGGCGGGACGCTGCGGGTGACCGCCGTCCCGGCGCAGCACGGCCCCGACGGCTCGCTGCCTCTCGTGGGAGAGGTGACCGGCTTCGTGCTGTCCGGGGAGGGGCTGCCCAAGGTGTACGTGAGCGGTGACAACGCGTCCCTGGACGTCGTACGGGAGATCGCGGACCGCCAGGGCCCCTTCGACGTGGCCGTGCTGTTCGCGGGCGCGGCACGCACCCCGCTGGTGCCGGACGCCCCGCTCACCCTGACCAGCGAGGACGCGGCGCGGGCGGCGGAGATCCTCGGCGCCGTCCGGGTGGTCCCGCTGCACTTCGAGCACTGGGGCCACTTCACCCAGGACGGCTCGACCCTGACGGCGGCGTTCGAGCGGGCCGGGCTCGCGGACCGGCTGCGGCTGCTCGATCCCGGGGCTTCGGTACGGGTGCCGTAGCCGCGCCCACGGCCCCGTCCCCCAATACCCCAGTGATTGCTTGGAGTTCGGCAAGATTCTCCGAGGATTGACTCGGGCGACCGCGGCTTGTGACCATCTCGGGGGCCCGTTCCGGGGTCCCGCGGAGAGAAGCGAGGAACTATGGCGAACGACGCGCTGACGGTGGCCGTGCTGGGGCCGGGAGGGGTCGGCGGACTGCTCGCGGCGCTCCTGTCCCGGGCCGGCCACCGGGTCATCTGCCTCGCCGGGGACGAGACCGTGCGCAAGCTGGCCGCGGACGGCGTCGAGGTGCGCAGCGGCCACTTCGGCGACTTCACGGCGCGGGTCGAGGCGGACACCGAACTGCGCGAACCGGCCGACGTGTGCGTGATCGCGGTCAAGGCGACGGCCCTGGACGCCGCGCTGGACCGCCTCCCGGCGAAGGCCCTGGGCGAGGAGGGTCTGGTCGTCCCGTTCCTGAACGGAGTCGAGCACCCGGCGCTGCTGCGCGAGCGCTACCGCTCCGAGCAGGTGGCCCCCGCGGTGATCCGCGTGGAGTCGACGCGGGTCGCTCCGGGAGTGATCGAGCACGGCAGCCCGTTCGCCGAGGTCGACCTGACCGCCGAGACGGCGCCACGGGCGCGGGTCGAGGCGCTCGCCGGGGCTCTGGAGTGGGCCGGAGTGCGCGCCCGGGTCCAGGACGGCGAGTCGGCGGCGCTCTGGGCGAAGATGTCGTTCCTGGCGCCGTTCGCGCTGCTGACGACGCGGCACGAAGTCCCGGTGGGTGACGTACGCACGCTGCACCGCGAGGAGTTGGCCGCTCTGGTCGAGGAGACGGCGGCGGTGGGCCGTGCGTGCGGGGCCCCCGTCGATCCGGCGACCGCCCTCGCCCGCTACGACGCCTTCCCCGCGGCCACCAAGTCCTCCATGCAGCGGGACGCCGAGGCGGGCCGGACGCTCGAACTCGACGCGATCGGCGGCGCGTTGCTGCGCGCGGCGGAGCGGACCGGGGTTCCGGTGCCGGTGGCGGGCGAACTGGTCCGGCAGTTGACTCCGGTCGCCGGCGCGGACGACTGACGGTCGGGGCGTCCGGGTCTACGGGGCCGGGCGGGCGCCCGAGCGGTGCCGGGCCACGGTGTCGGCGAAGGCGTGCGCCGCGGGCGACAGGGCGTCCCACCGGCGCACGGCCCAGCCGACCGCGAGGGGCGGCAGGGCCGGTACGGGGAGGAAGCGCAGGCCGGGGTGGCCGGGGCCGGGCAGACCGGGCAGGGCGGGGACGACGGCGTGGCCGAGGCCGAGTTCGGCGAGCAGGATCGCGGTGTCCCAGTCGGCGACGCTGGTGTCGGAGTCGCTCGCCGGTATCCCCAACTCCCGGTAGGCGGAGTCGAGATGAGCACGGGAGGTGGACCGCTCGGGCAGTCCCACGATCCGCAGTCCGGCCAGTTCCTCCGCCTCGATCCTCTCCCGGCCGGCGAGTTCGTGGTCGGCGTGCACGGCGAGCACCCAGGGGAGTTCGACGACGGCCCGCTGCTCGATGCCGCGCACAGGAGGGCCGAGGGTGACCCAGGCGAGGTCGAGTCCGTGGTCGGCGAGCGCGTCGAAGCAGCCCCGGCTGGAGTTCTCGGTCCGGAACTCCAGGCTCACCTCGGGGTACCGCCCCCGGAACTCGACCACGGCCTCGGCCATGAAGTGCCGCACGGTGGTGCCGCCGGTGGCGACCCGTACCGTACCGGCGTCCCCGCGCACCAGCTCGTCGAGCCGGCGCAGCGCGAGGTCGAGTCCGGCGATGCCGTCGGCCGCGGCCTGTTCGAGGACGCGCCCGGCGTGGGTGGGCACCACACCGCGGGCCTGCCGCTCGACGAGCCCGAGTCCGACCTCGCGTTCGAGCCGGCGTACGTGCTGGCTCACCGCCGACTGCGTGCAGCCCAGTTCCCGGGCGACGGCGCTCAGGCTCCCGGCCCGGCAGACGGCGACGAACACACGAAGATCATCCAGGGTCACGGCCCCAAGGTACCCACGGGCCGCCGGAGTTGGGCGGTCAGACCCGGGTCTTGTCGAGCAGCTCGAGGATCTCCTCGGTCGTGCCGGTCTCGCCGAGGCGGGGGAAGATCCGCTCGACGCTGTTGCGGTGCGTCTCGGGGTCGAGGTCGGACATGGCGTCGGTGGCGAGGGTGACGTGGTAGCCGTGTTCGTGGGCGGCGCGTGCCGAGGACTCCACACCGATGCTGGTGGCGATGCCGGTCAGCACGATCTGGGTGATCCCGCGGCGGCGCAGCTGCAGGTCGAGGTCGGTGCCGTAGAAGGCGCCCCAGTTCCGCTTGGTCACGGTGATGTCCCCGGGGTGTCCGGCGAGGTCGTCGACGATGACGTCCCAGCCCTCCGGGAAGGAGCGGGCGCGGCTCGGGCCGTCGATCCGGCCGGGGGTGGCGTCGGCGCCGTCGGCGGCGGCGGTGACCCGGACGAGGACGACCGGGAGGCCGTGGCCGCGGAAGGCGTCGGCGAGCCGGACGGAGCGCTCCACGACGTCGGCGGCGGCGTACGGGGCGAGGCCCGGGTTGCCGACGATGCCGTGCTGCAGGTCGATGACGACGAGCGCGGTGCGGGGATCGAGCGTGGTGACTGCCATGTCAGGCCTTTCGGGGGGTGGGTTCGCGAAGGGATCGGTCGATGAGGGTCACGGCCAGGAGCAGTACGGCCCCGGCGAGCATGAAGAGGGCGAGATGGTGCAGGCCGCCGGTGTCGGCGCCGTGGGTGAAGAAGGCGGCGTCGGCGGCGGAGGCGGCCATCGCGCCGAGGTACATGAACGTGCGCAGCAGCCCGGCCGCCGAGCCGATCCGGGCGGGGTCGGCCTGCCGGTAGAGGGCATTCTGATTGGCCAGGCCATTGAGTCCCTGCGGCACGCCCATGAGTGCGCCGACGGCGGCCAGGAGCCAGATCGCGCTGGTGGAGTTCATCGTCAGCAGCGCCGTACACCCGGCGATCTGGACGAGGCTGCCGACCACGAGCTTGGCGCGGACGGCATCCCGCCGCCCGGTGATCGCGGAGACGACGAGTCCGCTCAGGGACAACGGCAGCAGGACCAGCCCGGCGCCGGCCGCGCGCAGCCCACGCCCCTCCTCCATCCACTGCGTGAACCCGTAGAGGAAGGCGTACGCGGTGGCGTAACCGAGGAACTGGCGCAGGAAGGTGGCGAGCATCGGTCCGTTGCCGCCGAGCACCCGCAGGTCGATGAACGGGGCCGGAACCCGCAGTTCCCGCCGCGCGAAGGCGGCACCGGCGACGAGCGCGAGCACCGGCAGCCACCAGTCGGCGGCGCGCGGCCTCATCAGGAACAGCATCAGCGAGACGAGCAGTGCGGCGAACAGCGCCATGCCGGCGAGATCGACGCCGGGCGTCGCGTGGTCCGGGTGGGCCGTCGGCTCGGTGGCCTTCGGCAGCCGCAGGGCTCCGAGGACCAGACAGGCCAGGGACAGCGGCACGTTGACGAGGAAGATGGTGCGCCAGCCGCCCACGCCGATGAACAGGCCGCCGAGGGTGGGTCCGACCACGGCGACGGTCTGGGCGGAGACGGCGAGCGCGGTCAGGACGCCGGCCGGGCTGCTCCGCCCGGTTCGTTCGGCCTCGCTCCGGGTCAGATGCATCGCGGCGGGGTACGCGGCCGAGGTGCCGAATCCGAGCAGCACCCGGGCGGCGACGAGCGCGCCGAGGTTCGGAGCGAGGGCGCCGAGCAGTCCGGCGACGCCCACCAGGGCCGTACCGGCGAGGTAGAGGCGGCGGGGGCCGTACAGGTCGACGAGCCGGCCGATGACGGGCTGCCCCACCGCGGTGGCGAGATAGAGCCCGGAGACGAGCCACGCGGTCTCCGCCGGGGACGCCCCGAGCGCTCTGCCGATCGGCACCAGCGCCACCGCGATCATGGAGGAGTTGACCGGGTTCAGTACGGACCCGAGGACCATCGGGGTGATCAGCCGGCGGTCGAAGCGGTCGGGCGGCCGGTGCCGTGCGGGGGTGAGCCGGTGCCGGAGCCGGCCCCGGAGGGCGGGTATCACGACCGGGTGAGCCGTTCCAGCAGCGCCATCGCCGCGATGACGGTCTGCCGCTCGTCCTCGGTGCAGCGTTCCTCGAAGGCTCGGGCGAGCCACTCCGAGCGGGCCTGCCGGGTGCCTTCGACGCGCTCGCGCCCGGCGTCCGTGAGCGTGACCAGCTGACGCCGGCCGTCTCCGGGGTCGGGGTTGCGCTGGATGAGTCCGTACTGGTCGAGGGTCGCGAGCGTGGCGGCCATCGACTGCGGGCGCACGCCTTCGGCCGCCGCCAGGGCGCTGGCCGTGGCGGCCCCGCTCTTGCTCACCAGGGTGAGTGCCGAGATCTGCGAGGGCGTGAGGTCCTGTGTCCGCCCCAGCGCCTGCCCCCGGGTCTCCCCCTGGGCCTGGGCCCGGTCCGGCGTCTCGGACACCTCGCGGATCCGCCGCCGGAGCAGGCTGAACGCGACGCGCAGATCCTGCGCGGCACGCGCCGCGGAATCCGAGACGCCCACGTCGTTCGGCCGGTCGCCGCTCTGATCCATACCGTCACGGTAAAACGCCCAGCCCAAACTGTCCAGTTCGAACTGCGCAGTTCAACCTGTCCAATCTCCTCGACTCGCCGGCCCCACCCGTTTCACCCGCCTCATTCCCCCCATTTTCATGGAACACATGTTCGGAACACTCGTTCGCGTGAAGTCCCTGAAGGAGCTCGCACCACAAAATCGAACAGGCGTAGCATTGCCGCGTGGCTGCGACCTATGACTTTCCAAGTGACCTCCTCGCCGGTCAGGAGGAGCTGCATCAGGTCCGGGCCGAGCTGCTGGCCCTGCTGAAACGACTCCCCTGGTCGGTGGAGCCGCTGGACGGCTTCAGTGACACCGGCGGCTGGCGCAAGGTGGAACGCCCCGCCTCCCCCGGCTGGACCGACGACGAACAGGCCGAGGTCGAAAAGCTCCGCCGGCGCGAGCGCGAGCTCACGGTGTTCGTCTCCGGACACCGCTTCTGGTCGGAGGTCCCCCCTCCGGACAAGGTCGACGCCCGGATGCGGCTGAAGCACACACGTGACACGTCGTCATGAGGCGGCGCGGGACGGGTCGGCGCTGCCGAGTACGGCTCGTTGCGGCCCGGGCGCGTTCGTGCCGTCAGGGGTGGTCGGTGCCGGGAACGGGGCCGCGGTCCCCGGCGTCGTACGCCACGGCATCCCGGCGCCGTACTCCTCGACGTCCGTGGTGCCGTACTCCTCGACGTCCGTGGTGCCGTACTCCTCGACGTCCGTGGTGCCGCGTCGCTTCGCGCGCCCACCGAGGATTCCGAGCACCCCGCCGAGCAGGATGAGGACCGGGGCCACACCGGCGAGTTCGGCACCCACCGCGAAGGACCACCCGGCCGTCCCGTCCGCCGGCCACCGGCGCCCGGTCAGTGGTCGATGGTGCCGTGGAGGACAAGGAGCGGCAACAGCAGGGCCAGGACGCCCTGGAGGACGAGCAGCGTCACCAGGGCGATCATCAGGAGCGTCGCGAGCGTCCCCCACAGGCTGCCGCTCGCGATTCTCCGCAACCGGCCCTGCACCGAGCCTTCTTGAGTCACCGGCCCTCCTCGCCCGGACTGTGTACCGCGGGCGGCGCGCTCACCGGAACGGCGCTCTCGAAGTCGGTCAGCGTGAGCGTGCTTCGGAAACCGGGGTCGGACGTGAAGCGGACGTCCTGGCGTACGCGTACGATCCGGCCCTCCTCGTCGATCCATACGTCGGCGTCGATCGCGGTGGCGGGGCGCAGGTTGCGCCCGCTGGTCCTGTCGACCGATTCGATCTCCTTCGGAGTGAGGCGGCCCGACACACGGACTGGTTCGCTCCCCCGGTGCACCGATCCTCCGTGCTCGAGGATGAGCTCCACGTACTGGGGAAGCCGGTCCACGGGAATGCCGCCCTTGGCCACCGACGCGGGGAACTCCTGCCACACACCGTGTGAGCCGGTTGCCCGCCGGTACACCTTCTGACGGGTGATCACGACGTCCTCGGTGTACTGCTCGGTCTCGTCGGTCGTGCGCCCGGTGAAGGGCGCGTTGAGGTTGACCCGTCCGGTCACGTGCTGCAGTCGTCTCGTCCCGGACTGCGTGACGGCGTCGATCGCGGCCGAGCAGGGGGTGTCGTCGGCTGCGGCCAGCCGGTCGTGAACCACCTGCCGGCCGGTCTTCGTTCGCGCGGGTGAGCCCGTGGCGCACGCCGAGAGCATCAGTGCCGAGAGCGCCAGAACCAGGGTCGTCGTCCGGTGGTGGATCAAGAGTGAGTCCTTGGAGTACCAGGCCCGAAGAGGCCGGACCGGTCGTTGCCGAGCGCCCTCCGGCGACCCGGTCCCGCCAGGGCTGTGCAGCGCCTCTTCCGGAGCTTCGGGGTCGCCGCCGACCCACGCCACCGCCCGGTTCGGATCCGGGGCGACGGCTTCTCGGTCCCCGGACACGTCACGGATCTGCTGGAGGGACCATCCCGGGGGAAGCCGTGCGGCCGTCATCCACGGATGATCTCATCCGCCGGATGTGAAGCACCGCTCGAGGGGCGAGGCCGTTCACCTGCGTTCACGGTCGGCTTCCCCTACGCTGCGGCCCACGGCACGCCGCCGTCATGGCCCGGGGGGAACATGGTGGAGCAGCTTCAGAGGCTCGTCGTCCGCTACGGCGACCACGTACAGAAGCCCGTGCGCTTCCGTCCGGGGACATGGCGCCCGCGGTTGGTGCCGCACGGGGCTGCGCACGTCCTCGATATCGGCGTCGAATCCGCGAGCGGGTCGGGCTGTGACCGTCTCGTCGAGCGCGACGACTTGGCCCGTCTCCGTGACCGCGCCGGCGGTGACCCCGACGGCCTGCGTGACCTGTTCGTGGCTGTGATGATCTGGGGCTCGGGCACCACCAACGGACGCGGGCCGCGGTACACCGAAGCGGCCCTGTCCGACCCGCGCATGCCCACGGTCCTCCGGACCACGCGTGAAGCGGTCCGGGGCGGAGACTTGAGCGGGGCCTACCGGCAGTTCGTCCTCAAGGGAGTGGGGCGGTCCTTCTTCACCAAGTGGTTCGCGGCCGTGGACGACCGTGAAGCCGCGTGTGACCGGGCCCTGATCCTCGACGACCGGGTCTTCCGTTCGCTGAACGCCCTCGGGTGGTCCAGCCGGAAGGCGGCCGGCACCCGCCATTGGCCCACCCGATACGCCGTCTACGTCAGTTCCGTGAACGACTGGGCATCGTCTCTCGGCGTCACGCCGGACTGGCTCGAGTGGCTCCTGTTCCATCTGAACGGCCGGGTGGACGAGACCTGAACCCGAGACCCGACCCCTGGGCGGATCCGCCACTGTCGCCCACCGACCTACGGCAGGAGCCATCCGACGGGCTTGGGGTGCCTGCACCGCCGACGTCCGCGGTTCCCCCTGACTCCCCGCCCGTTCCGGCACGGTTGCGGCACGGCCGTGGGGGGAGGTCAGGACGAGGGCTCGACGGTATGGCCAAGGGCGACCAGCCCGAGCCCGATCACGAACAGGGTGGCGCTGCCGAACCCGAGACAGGCGACGAGCACCGCGCCGACTCCCCAGAGTCTGGGCTGTCGGACCCGTCTTGCGAGGCGTCGGCCCGGCAGACGTCCGAGCAGCAGGGCGTGGATGCCGAGAACAGTGCCCGTGAGGCAGAGCCCACCGACGATCACGATCAGCGGCAGGAGCACTGTCGCGAACGACGATGACATGGCTCCCCCTCCGTACCTCCCGGTTCTGTCGGTCAGCTTAGAACTGGGTCCGACGGGACGAAGCACGGGTGCAGGGGCCTGGCTGCCAACGGCCACGAAAACCGTCGTGGCGCGAGTCACCGCGGGTTCGAATCCCCGTTGCCGCCCGCTGGATCGGGCACGACCGGGGCACGACGCCTTCCGATCCGTAGCTCTGTGGGGATCGATCGCCGACGGCCATACTGATCATGCCGAGATCCTGCACGCACATCGCCGACCGGGGTGGTTGCCGTACTTCGCTGCTGCACCGCAGCCGACCAGCGGCCGGAACGGCGGATCACGTGTGGTCATCGTCGGCGTCTCCTGCGCCTGCGGGGCGAAGTGACGCCGGTCGTGGGGCTGGGCGAGGGAGCGGCGTTGGTTTTTCGGGGAGTGCTCGCACTGCTCGCGGGCAGTGCTTTCACGGCGGTGGCGTGCGGCTTCCGTGGTGTCGACGTGTGGGTGTGGGACTGGGCGGACGTGGTGTTCACGCGGCGGACGCGGTACGGAACGCCCTGGTCGAGTTTTGCCGCCATGCGGATCCAATTCGGAATCGTGGGAGTCGTTCTGCTGGCAGCCGGACTGCACTTCCTGGTCCACTGAGCCCTTTCCGGCCTCAGGTTGAGGCGTGGTGAAGGACGACGACGGCCTCCACGATGTCGGTGATCCGGTTGGTGCTGCAGCGGAGCCTGCGTAGCAGGCGCCGGCCCTTCAGGGCAGCCATGGCCTGCTCGCCGAGGCACCGGATTTTGGCGTGGTGCTGTTGTGCCGTCGCGTCCAGCGCTTGAGCCGGCGGCCTCGGAAGGTAAGCGGACATGGCGGCCGGCCCCTTGGTACGCCTTGTCCGCCCAGCACTTCAGCCCTGCCGTTCCGGTCGACGGGCAGGAGGGTGCCGTCCAGGATCACGTACGCCTTCGTCCGGACGGTCGTCATTGCCCCGGCCGGGGTCTGCGCCTGGGCGGCTGGCACTTCGACGGCCCCGCGTATGGAGCGGTGGACGGTCGCGATGCCGATCTCGAACCCTGCGGCAATGTTGGAAAGGGCTCCATGACGACCCCTTTCTCACCGCAACACCAGAGAAGACTTATCAGATGATTATCGTGCTGACTGTCACCTGTGCGTGAGCGTCTATCAGCGTGGCGCAAGACGTGAATCTGCCCTGCGGCAGTAGAATCGCAAAAATGATCAGGGTCTTGTTTTTATTTTGGATCGGCATTCCGTGGCGGCATCGATCCGAGCATTAGCCGCCAATTGATGTGGTTCATGTGTGGCCTGGACGTGTCGTTCCGTCCGTCAGTGTTTTCCGGAGACCGCGTATGACTCTATCCACTCTGCGACTACCCGTCCGCGAGGTCGACTCCGCAGCACCGCCGATGCGACAGGCGTGCAATCGCATCTATTTTCTTGACGGAATGCGACTGGCTGCGGCAGTCTTCGTCATGATCTACCACTACGCCGGTGGTGGAGTGCCAGGCGCAAAAACAGCCAATCAAAACTTCAACCATTTCGCCGCGTATTGCTGGCTCGGTGTGCAGATGTTCTTCATGGTCAGTGGATTCGTCATCTGCATGTCGGCATGGGGAAAAACTCTGAGCACCTACCTGAGAAGCCGGATGATGCGGCTCTATCCGGCCTATTGGTGCTGCGTATTCCTGACCTCGGTCGTGATGCTGATTCCAGGAGCAGCAATCGACGGCGCCAGGCCGAACATCAGTCAAGTTCTGACCAATCTGACGATGCTGCAGAAGCCACTCGGCGTGACACCCATCGACAATTCGTACTGGACACTGTGGTCCGAATGTAGATTCTACATGCTTTTTGCACTCGTCGCTTGGCTTGGCTTGACGTATCGCAATGTAATTGCCTTCTGTTGGCTATGGGTGATCTGCATTGTCCTGACTCCCGGTTCAGGGATTCCATTGCTCGATACCGTATTCAATCCATCCTATGCTCCGCTGTTTATTGCTGGAATCGCGTTTTACGTGATTCGCCGAGGTGGCGCACGCCAACCACAGGCCTGGGTATTGATTTCACTCTCCTGGTTCCTCATGCAACACAGCATGGTCCACACGGTGAAATCATTTTCGCGTCCAGCCCACCCTCTATCGTGGAGTGTCTGCGTAGCTGTAGTAAGTGTCTTCTATCTTGCCATGGCGGCTGTGGCACTTGGCTACTTCGACAACCTCAACTGGCGCGTCCTCTCTATTGGCGGATCAATCTCCTACCCTCTCTATCTTGTTCACCAGGAGATCGGCCTGGTGGCCATCCGGCACTGGCAGACGTCTGTTCCGTCTCGGTTCCTCATCCCTGCGGTCATTGCGACAATGATCGCAACCGGGTGGGCCGTTCATCGATTCGTCGAGCGTCCGACGGCGGCACTACTCAAAAAATTCTTCACACGTAACAGTGGCAGTCACCCCCCATCCGAGGAATTCAAAGCTCGCCAGGCCGCGTCGAGCTGATGCACGGCGTCCACAGGACAGCAGATCTCTTCCGAATTTCCCCGAATCCCAAGAATCGTCCAGCAGCCCTCTGGAGATCTGGTGACCCAGCCTGCCACACGATTGAGAAGTATCGTCGATTTCCCGAAAGCCCATTCGGCGCGACCAGGGACACGCCATCACGGCGCGGGAAATATCTGCTTCACATGGAGGGAGACGTTCATTGCGGTAGGCATTTACCTATCGCTTTCCTTCCTGGGCTTTTCTGTCCTGTCTCTAATCAATTGGCATCTGGGACACCCTCTCTCACACGTGCTTCAGGCATGGGATGCAGAAAACTACCTGACAATCGCCGCCCGCGGCTACCCAGACCATCTCGCCTATCGGGCCAACGGAATTCCCCAATACAGTCGAGTAGCGTTTTTTCCTTTGGTTCCCGGAGCCGTACGCCTGGTGCACCTGGTCACCGGAATTCCCGTCACCTACGCTGGAATTTTCGTCTCCTGGGTGGGTGGAGCTGTGGCTGCAGGTGGAATTCACACGCTGACACGATCCCTTGTCGGTCTCCGCGCGGCCTATGCGTGCGTAGCGCTCTGGGCCTGTTCTCCGTACGCGTCCATCCTTTGGATTCCCTACTCCGAGGCTGTTTTCACAGCACTCGTGGTCTGGGGACTGGTCGCGTTGCTCGCACGACGCTGGTTCGGCACAGGATTGATGGCTGCTGTCGCGGGAACAGCGCGTCCCACCGCATCATGCCTGATCGCCGTAGTCGTCCTCGCGGCCGCCCTTGCCCTGATCAGGCGGAGCGACGGGCTTCGACCGGTCGCCGCGATCGCGATGGCCCCTCTGGGACTCCTCGGAACATGGCTCTATCTCGGCAGCAGGATCGGCTCGGCCACGGGCTGGTTCGAAGCGGAGAAGGCATGGAACCAGTCCTTTGATTTCGGCAGAGGAACACTACTTTTCCTCTACCAAACCGGAGGATTCCATTCCGCGGACGTTCGCCTCTCGGTCGTCATCATCGTGATCGCAGCGACGGCCATCGGCGTCATCGCTCTGAGCCTCGACAGGAGGGTGCCCTGGCCCTTGGCGCTGATCGCGGGAATCGCTTGGACGATGATGGTGTCCACTCCAGGAGCACACTTCTCAAAACCGCGATTCATGCTGCCCTTCATGCCGATTCTGTTGATGCTGCCCGCCGTGGCGGTCTCCAGGCTTCGGCGCCCGGTGCGATGGCTGGTGTACGGAAGCGGCGCAGCATTCGCCGGCTGGTACGGAGCGGGCCTCCTCATTCTGTTTTGGCCTCCCCCGTGACAACCCATGATCGACTGACAGGACGACGCTTCAGAGATCCTTTTCCACCTCATGAAAGCATTTCAATACCAATATCCCCCTGTGGGCGGTGCGACTGCGGATACGCATCCGAAGAAGGAGAGACGCTTACCGTGCTTTTTCTCTATCAGCAGCGCGACATCGTCTTCGTTCTCGCGGCCTCTGCGGGAGTTGTCCTCGTGGAGTTTTTCCAGAAAAATCGAGAAACCGACGAGAGCCAGAAGTGAAGCAGCTTGCCAACGCCGGCAACTGGCGCTCCACACGGCGCAGCTGAGGCAGGAGAACGCCCAGCGTCAGCAGGCCGCGCACTCGCCCCGGCCGCATTCCGCGTTCCCGGACGGGGCCGGGCTACTTGCTGCACGGCCGGAGCCCTGGAGACGGCCTTGTGGCGGCGAGGGATCAAGAAGGGCAGCTCAGATCCGCTCTACCCGGCGTTCGTGCTCTCCATCGCGCTCGGTCTCCGTCGCGGGGAGGTCATCGGGCTCCGCTGGCAGGACGTCGACCTCGACAAGCGCGAGCTCAGGGTCCGGAAGCAGCGGCAGCGGGTCGGAGGGGAGGCGTACGAGGACGATCCCAAAGGTCGCCGTCGTAGGCAGGTGCTGCCGTTGCCGGCCATGTGCGGGGCACCCCTGCGGTACCGGCGGATGCGCCAGGCCGCGATGCGCGAGCGTGCGGATGACCGCTGGGAGGACAGCGACTATGTCTTCACCACGCGTACGAGGCGGACGATCGAGCCGCGCAACATGTACCGCTCCTTCACCCGGGTCGCCGGGAACGCGAAGCTTCGGGTCATCCGCCTCCACGACGCCCGGCACGGCTGCGCGACCCTGCTCACCGCGGTCGGCGTGGCGCCCCGCGTCGTGATGGAGATCCTGGGGCACAGCCAGATCGCCGTGACGACGAACGTCTACGCGCACGTCGTCCAGGACACGCAGCGGGAGGCCGATCAGTCACACGGACCAGCTGCTCACGCGGCGCCTGCGGCGCGAGCAGCGACGGCACTGATGCCAGATCCGGATGTCAAAGGCCCCCGGCCATGATCGACTGGGGGCCTTTTCCGCGTCCTGAGACTGGTGGGCGCGGACGGTTTCGAACCGCCGACATCCGCCTTGTAAGGGCGGCGCTCTACCACTGAGCTACGCGCCCAGGACGAATCGACAGCCTACATCGCCCAGGGGGATTCCCCGCAAACCCGTATCGGGCGAGTGGGTGGCCTGGTCGGCCGGGGCGTGGGACGGAGGGGCCGGGAGGGCTGGGGGGCAGGATCGTCGGTGGCGGGGGGGGGAGCAGTGGTGGCTCGGGCAGGCGGTGGCACCGGGCGGGCCGCGGGTGAGTGCGGAGGGCTTCGGCGGAGGCGCTGAGCGTTGCGTTGGTACGGCGGACGGCTCCGTGTGGGCGGCGGCTCCTCGGAGGCGCTGGACCCGCGCAGCGGCGACGGCTCCGTCCGGGCCGTCGGCGTGGACGCCTGCAGCGTACGGACTCGTACCGGCGACGGCTCGGTACAGCTCGAACTCGGCACGGTGCCGGACCTGGTGGACTCCCGCGGCGGTGACGGCCCCGTCCCGGTCGTGCCGCCCCGGGCCGGTCACCGGATGACGGCCGCAGGCGGCGACGGCTCGGTCCGGGTGGACGTGTCCCGCGACGGTTCCGGCTCCCACCCCGTCTCCGCGCGCACCGGATACGGAAAGATCACGGTACGAACAGCGAACTGACCGGCCCGTGTGTTCGTCTTCAACCGGTGGGAGAATGACAGCCGGGCAAGGCGGATGACAGCACGGGAGAGGGATGTGACGGCGACACCTTCGCGGCCGTATTCGCCGTTCGCGGGACCCGCGCGGCCTGCACACCCGCTCGGCGGCCTCCGGCGGGCTCTTCCGCCCCCACGGCAGGCGTCGTCGATGTCACCGACGTCATCGATGCCGTCGATGCCGTCGATGCCGTCGAAGCGGCCGATGCGGTCAGCCCGGCCCACACCCTCTGCCCGGCCCGCGCCCTCGACCCAGCCCGTGCGCGCACCCCGCCCCTCCGTCGCCCGTGACGTGCTCACGCTCGTCGCCCTGCCCCTGCTCGCCGCCCTCGCGCTGCCCGCGGCCTTCGCGGGAGGCGGCACCCGGCGCTGGTTCGGCGGGCGGTCCGAGAGTCAGCGGGCCGAGGCGCAGGCCGCCAAGGACGCCGCCGCGGCGGCGTTCTACGAACTCGACACCGCCCAGCGCGACCTGCGGATCTCGATCGAGACCATCACGGCCGTGGACGACTCCCCGGCCGCCCGGCGCGTGGTCTCCGACTTCGCGGCGCTGGGGCGGCGGATCGACGAGGCCAGCCAGAAGTACATCACCGCCGTCGACGCCCACGATCTCGACCGGGACGAGCTGGAGGCGTCGGTCGCGGCGCGGGCCCGCACCGAACTCGTCGCCGCGAAGGACGAACTGGTCCGGGTGAAGGCCGATCTGGACCGGTTCGAGCAGAGCCTCGGTCCGTTGCTCGGCAAGGCCGAGACGCAGCTCGCCCGGCTGGCCCCGGCCGTCGAGCGCGCCCGGCAGGCCCTGCTCGCCGCCTCCAACGCCCTCGACTCCGTACGGCAGTCCGGGCTGAAGGCCGACGATCTCGCCGCCCGGCTCGCCGCGCTCGGCCCCGAGCTGACCAAACTCAACCAGGGCGCCGGGCAGCATGGCGTGCCCGAGACGCTGGAGCGGGCCGAGCGGGTCTCGCGGGAGGCCGCGGCGGTCCGCTCGGAGGCGGAACGGCTGCCGGAGCGGGCCGCCGAGATCGACCACCGGCTCGTCTCGCTGCGGACCCGGGCGCAGTCGCTGACGACCCGCTCGGGGCAGGTGGAGCCGGTGCTGAGCGAGCTGCGGCGGCGGTTCTCGGCGGCGTGCTGGCAGGACCTCCAGCACGTGCCGGACCAGGCCGCGGAGAACGTACGGCAGGCCGAGGCCAAGCTGCGGGAGGCGCGGGCCGCGCGCGAGGCACAGCGCTGGCCGGACGCGACGTCGCTGCTGGCGACGGTGCGCGCGCTGCTGAACAGCACCGACGAGGCCGTGTCCGCGGCGGGTGACCGGCTGCGGCGGCTGAACGCCGTGCAGAAGGACCCCCAGCAGGAGATCGACCGCACCCGGTTCGCCATCCGGGACGCGCAGCGGCTGGCCATGGCGGGCCGTGCGACGCCCGACCCCCGGCAGGCCCGCCCGCTCGACGACTCCGTCGCCCGGCTGGAGCGGGCCGTGGCCACGCTGGAGGGCCGGCACCCCGACTACTGGCATTTCCTGACCGAGACGGAGGCCGTGCGGCAGACGGTGGCCCGTGTGGTCGCCCAGATCCGCGAGGAGCGCGGCAGCGCCTGAGGAGCCCCGGGAAGCGTCCCGAGGTCGCGCAGGGCGTCCTCGGAGTCCCTCCCGGGGCCGACCCGCCCGGGTTCGGTCAGGTGCGGTACGCGTAGTACGCCGCGTTCGGGTACGCCGCGAGGAGGCTCGAGACCGACCGGCGGTAGGTGTCGGTGTCGTGGTAGGTCACGTACGGCACCCCGCTCGCGCTCCGGTACGACGTGATCATGGAGTGGTCCTTGGACCCGTCCTTGTCGAAGTCCATCTGCATCACGTCACCGACGTCCATCTGGTAGACGTTCGCCAGGGGCGTGGAGCGCTTGGCGGTCTGGGTGAACCAGGACCACTCGTTGACGCCGACCCAGGTGTCGGTCTGGGTGGACGGGGTGTAGTTCCAGGTGCCGTAGTCCTCGTCGGAGCTCGCGACCGTCGCCCAGCCGCCCGCCTTCAGGGACTGGCTGAGGTAGTTGGTGCAGTCGCCGCCGACGGAGTTGAAGCTGCGGTAGGCGGGGTTGTAGTTCTTCCAGTACGTCTCGGCGTACGTGGCCATGGCCGCGTAGTCGTACGGGCCGCCGGTGAGCGTCTTGGGGCTGGCGGGCGCGGGGTAGGTGGTCGCTGCCCGGGGGGCGTCGACAGCGGCCGTCGGGGTCCGGCGGAGCGTCGTCGGGACGGGTTCGTTGACCTGCCGGGGACCCTTGTCCGTCGAGCGCTCGCCCGTCACGATCCAGCTGCCGTGCGGCCCGGCGGCGAAGGTCAGGACGTGGTGGGCGCGAAAGCCCGTGGTGGCGGGCTCGTCCCCGCGGATCCTCCGGTACGTGAGGGTGGTGGTCTCGGTGACCCAGGCGGTGGCGAAGCGGCCCGTCACCCGGGTCCGGTTCACGGTGACCTTCGTGTCGGCGGCGCTGTAGGCCTCACCGAGGGCCGCGAGGCGGGACCGGGTGCCGTGCAGCGAGGTGAGGGCGGTGTTCTCGGTGCGGGCGAGGGTGCCGGACACCCGTATGCCCGCGGTGGTCGCCCCGAGGGCCGTACGGGCCGCCGGGGCCCGGTCCAGCAGGGCGGTGGTGCGGTCGGTGAACACGGCGTCGGCCACGCGGCCGAAGGCGTCGGCCGTCGACGCGGTCACCCGGGGGGCGGGGGCCGCCGCGTGGGCGGCGGACAGGGGGAGCAGGACGGCGGAGAGGGTGATCGCCCCCACGACGGAACAGCTGCGGCTTAAGTTCTTCGGTGTCACTGATGATTCTCCTTGATCCCCGGTCGGACTCCAGGGAAGGGAATCTTTACATGTCCCACTCAACTGTGGTGACTCCGGGGAGAGTTCGCGTCAGGTGCAACCAAGTCCCATATGTCGCAGGTACGTTGATCTCCGATCCCGGCCGCAGGGTCACCGGCCCGACGGCGGGCCCTACTTCACCACGGTCGACCAGTCCGGTGACTGGGCGGGGTCGAGGCCGCGCAAGCGTTCCAGGGTCTCGGGCTTCTGCACGTCGAGCCAGTCGGACAGCTCTTGGAAGGACACACAGCGAACGCCCTTCTTGGTGCACACGTTCTTGATGACCTGGTCGATGGCCTTCATGTAGATGCCGCCGTTCCAGTCCTCGAAGTGGTTGCCGACGAACAGCGGTGCCCGGCTGCCGTAGTACACGCGGTTGAAGCCGGCCATGTAGGAGTTGACGGTCTGCTGCTCCCACTGCGGGTACTGCGCCGGGTCTCCCTCGGTCTCACCGTCGGACTGGTTGTAGAGGAAGTTGAAGTCCATGGACAGGCCCTGGTACTTGCCGTTCTCGTAGGGGAGCATCTGGAGCGGGAAGTCCCACACGCCCTCCTTCTTCTTGGGCCATATCTGGAAGTCGCCCGCGGAGCTGGCGTCGTAGCGCCAGTTGTACTTCTTGGCGGTGGCCTTCATGGCCAGGAGCAGGTTCTTCTGTCCTTCGAGGCAGGGTGCGCGCCCGCCGCTGATGGCGCGGGCCGGGTCGAAGGGGAGCGCGGCCATGTCGCTGTAGCCGGTGTTGGTCTTCCACTTCTCGACGAAGGAGAAGAACTGGTCGATCTCGCTCTCCCACTCCGTGACGCTCCAGTCCCCGCCGCCCTTCTTGCCGCAGAAGTGGCCGTTGAAGTGGGTGCCGATCTCGTTGCCCTGCTTCCACGCCTTGCCGAGTTCCTCCAGCGTGGTGCGGATGTGCTCGTCGGTGGCGTAGCTGATGGCCGCCGAGCCCGGCGAGTGCATCGGGGGTTCGTAGAGGTCCTTCTTGTCCTTGGGCAGCAGATAGATGCCGGTCAGGAAGAACGTCATGTGGGCGTTGTACTGCTGGGCCAGCTCCCGGTAGTGCGAGAAGAGCTGGTCGTCGCCCTGGAGGGCGCCGTCCCAGGAGAAGACGACGAACTGGGGCGGCTTCTCACCGGGCTTGAGCGGTACGGCCTTCAACTCGCCCTTCTGCGGGCCGGTGTAGGACGTGGAGCCGTCGCCCAGCACATGGGTCTTGCCGTCCCACACCGGCTCCTTCTTCACCTTGGCGGTGCCGGGCCCGTGCGCGCGGGCGGACGCGGCCGGGGCCGTGTGGTCGGTGTTCAGGGCCAGGTAGGTGGCGGCCGTGGACGTGACGACGAGGAACGCCGTCATGGCCGCGAAACCCTGGCGTGCGGAGGCGGCGGCGGACACGGGATCGGACTCTCGGCGCCGGCGCCGGCTGTGCTTCGAATTCATACGGGGCACATTCTGCGAGGGGGACGGACGGAGCGTGGCACGGCCACCGGGTGGCCGTCGGCGGGGGCCGAGCCGTGCGGTCGGCCGGCAGGATCAGCGGAGCGGGCTCATGGCACCGGACCAGATGCCGTAGGGCACGTCGGCGACGGGTGCGCCGGCGATCCCCTTGAGCGGCAGTGGTTCGAGGCTCTTGGTCAGGTCGATGCGGTACAGGACCACCGCCGTCGACACGGAGTCGTTCGAGCCCACGTACCAGGCGGCCTTGTCGTCCAGCGTGGCGCCGCGCTTGGCGGCCACCTTCGCCGTGAGGGTGGCCGCGCCCGGGTGGCCGACGCGGAAGGAGTCCGCGAGCGCCTCGGTGACCTGGCGGGCCACCTCGGCGCGCATCGCGCGATGGGGTGCGGGCATGTCCAGCCGGACGCCGGAGCCGTTGCGGGTGATGCGGCGGACCGAGTACGGCTCGTAGTGCGTTCCGTCGGCGGCGAACGTGGCGTAGGAGCTGGCCATGCGGATCGCGCTGGGCGTGGCGGTGCCGAGCGACATGCCCGGCACCTGCGGTCCGATGCTGGAGGAGAGCAGGCCCGACGCCTCGGCGGTCGCGCGCACCTTGTCCAGGCCGGCGTCCATGCCGAGCTGCATGAACGGGGTGTTCACGTTGGAGGCGAGAGCCGAACGCAGCGTGATCTGGCCGTAGTTCTTGTTGCCCTCGTTGTGGGCGGCGACCTTCTTGCCGCCGCGGTCCCAGTACGGCCCTTCGGGCGTGCTGACCGGGACGCCGTCGTTGCCGTCGTACAGGGTCTCGGGGGTGACCGGTGTGGCCGCGCCCTCGCGGGTCTTGTGGACGCCGTTCTCCAGGGCGGCCGCGTAGACGAAGGGCAGGAAGGCCGAACCGGCCGGGACGGTGGTCGCGTTGGACTCGTTGTAGCCCTGCTCGCGATGGTCGGGGCCGCCGTAGACGGCGAGGATCCGGCCGTCGTCGGCGATCGAGGCGGCACCGTAGTGGGCGGCCTTCGCGTTGCCCGGGTCGCTCTTCTTCGCCGCCTTGCGGGCCTTGGTCACGGCGTCGGTGAGCTGGGTCTCGCGCTTGCGGTCGAAGGTCGTGTAGATCTGGTAGCCGCCGAGGTCGAAGTCCCGGTCGGAGATGTGCCCGGCCTTCTTGGCGTACTGGGTCGCCAACTCGACCAGGTAGTCGCTCTGCTTACCGGTGTCGTAGCTCCCGGTCTGCTTGATCGGCTCGGGGAACTTCGTGTACTTGGCCCGCTCGGACGCCGAGAGCTTGCCCGTCTTGACCATGCGGTCGAGGATCCAGGACCAGCGTTCCACGGCGCGCTTGTGGTTGGCCTTGCTCAGGGTGGGGTCGTAGAGGCCCGCGCCTTTGAGGAGCGAGGCGAGGAAGGCGCCCTCGCTGGCGTTGAGGTGGCTCACGTCCTTGCCGTAGTAGGCCTGCGAGGCCCGCTGGAGGCCGTAGGTGCCGCGCCCGAACCAGCTGGTGTTGAGATAGCCCTCGAGGATCTTGTCCTTGCTCATCCTGTTGTCGAGCTTGAGGGCGATCATGGCCTCGGTGAACTTGCGGGTCACCGAGCGGTTCTGGGTCAGGTAGACGTTCTTGACGTACTGCTGGGTGATGGTGGAGCCGCCCTGGGTGTCCCCCTGGCCGACCGTCTTCACGATGGCACGGGCCAGGCCCTTGGCGGAGATTCCGGGGTCGCTGTAGAAGCTCTCGTTCTCCGCCGCGAGGACCGCCGAACGTACGTCCTCGGGTATGTCCTTGAGCGGCATGGCCTGGCGTCGCACCCAGCCGGTACGGGCCATCGGGGTGCCGTCGGACCAGAAGTAGACGTTGTCCTGCTGTGTGGCATACGTGTTGAGGTTCTGGGGTATGTCCGTCGCGGCGTAGGCGATGACGAGCAGCGAGCCGCTCAGGCCCATGGACAGCGCGACGGCGCCGAGCCACTGCCGCCAGGAGGGCACCCAGCGCCGCAGGCCGGTCCGCCCGGGACGCGGGTAGGCGGGTTTGAGGCGACGGGTGAACGGCGCGAGGCGCCCGGCCAGTCGGGACAGAGCGGAGGGCTGCGTGGGTTTGCGGCGGCTGCCGCGACTGCGCTGCGGTCCGGTTGTGTTAGCCACGGCACACTCCTGCGCCCGAACGGCCCGAGAACAGGGGATTCGAGGCATCGCTACGATGCCATGTCCTGGTCACGACTGCGTCTCCCTCCGCACTTCGGAATTGCGCGCGCGGGTAGTTGCAGCGGCCGCTTTCGCGGCTGCGAGCCCCCCTCCCCGACCTTGCGGCTCGTCGCGGCCCTATTAAATTATCAGCGACCAGCGCAATCCCTTCGATCAGCAACGAGACAAAAAAAGCTCAGGGGTCAACCGGCTCCCCTTTACGCCGCTCCGCGACCAGCCGTCACCCCCGCCCCGTGGCCCCCGTCCCGCCACACGCGACGAGGGCCCCGCAACCCTCTGAACGACGGCCGGTTCCGGCTAACCTGTGGGCATGCCTCGCTATGAGTACCGCTGCCGGACCTGCGGCGACACCTTCGAACTGAGCCGCCCCATGGCCGAATCGGCCGCCCCCGCGGCCTGCCCCGCCGGACACGACGACACCGTCAAACTGCTGTCGACGGTCGCCGTCGCGAGGGGTGGTTCGGCGTCCGCGCCGGCGCCCGCGCCGCGTTCGAACGGCGGCGGAGGCGGGTGCTGCGGCGGCGGCTGCTGCGGCTGAGCGCGGGGATTTCTCACCAACTCTTCAGCCTCGTCCGGTTCGACTCCGGCGTGTCGGGGCGAAACGGCCCCGATCACCCCAACAGGCCTGCGCCGGGACCAAGTTGCGCACTTCCCCCGGCACACCCCGAACCGGGCACGCACAGGCGGGATTTCCGCGGAGTCCCGACTCCGCGGAAACAAGACGGAGTTCGACATTCCGGCCACTCGGAGCCGAACGGGGTTCGGTATACCGATCAGGCCGGTCCCGGCCCCGGGGCCTGGTGTGCCGGGAGCGGGGCCGGGCCCCGGACGCGCTCCCGGTCCCGGCCCCGGTCCCTGAAGTCCCTCAGACCGTCCCCGGACCGGTGCCGAAGCCGACACCTGCGCCGGCCCCGCCACCGACGCTGACACTGGCGCTCACGAACTCGCGCAGGATCCGCTCGCCCGCCACGACACCCCGCTCCGGGAGCGCGGTGATCGCCGGTGCCGTCCAGTCGGCCTCGGCGAGTTCGCCGTGGCCCGGACGCCAGCCGCGGTCGGCGGCGAGCAGCAGGTCGGCGTCGAGCAGCGAGTCCCCGGCGGCCAGGGTGAGGGGGGCTCCGGTGCGGCGGGCGACCTCGCGCACGGCCGCGCTCTTGGTCAGCGGCTTCGGCACGGCGTAGATCTTGCGGCCCTGCAGCGAGACCGTGTAGCCGCGGTTCTCCGCCCACACGGCCAGGTCCTTGACCCACTCCTCGGGGAGCAGTTCCCGCTCCACCACCAGATAGGCGAACAGGTCCTCGGCGAGCCGGTGCTTGCGCACCCAGGCCGGGTCCGCGGTCCTCTCCAGGTGCTCGCGCACCTCCTCGAGCGGCGCGCACTCGGAGGCGAGCCGCTCCTTCACGGCCGTGTGCCAGTCGGGGTCGGAGACGCCGTCGACGAGCAGGTGTCCGCCGTTGGCGCAGATCGCGTACTCGGGGGCCGGGCCGGGCAGGTTGATGCGCTGGTACTGCTTGCGGGTACGGGTCGTGGCGGGCACGAAGTGCGCGATGTCGCCGAGTTCGGTGAGCAGCGCGGCGGCCGTCTCCGTCATGTAGGAGAGCGGTTTGTTCTCGTGCACCTCGACGCAGAGCAGCCGGGGCGCGCGGGCGTCCGGCATGGTGAGCGCGAGGGCGGCGGCGGAGTAGATGAGCGTGCGGTCGAGGTCGCTGGCGACGAGCGCCTTGGGCACGGACATCAGACGGTCACCGCCTTGCCGTCGGCACCGGTCGCGCCGCGCGTGTACTTCGGGTGGATCAACCCCACGCAGGTGTACGGGAGTTCACCGACCTCCTCGACGGGCACCCCGCGCTGTGCGGCGAGGAGCCTGACGTGGTCGAGGTCGGCGCCCGCTCCGGCGCGCGCGAGGATCTTCCAGGGGACCCGGCGCAGCAGCACCCGGGTGGTCTCGCCGACGCCCGGCTTGACGAGGTTGACGTCGTGGATGCCGTACTCCTCGCTGATCCGCTCGACCGCGGCCCAGCCCTCCCAGGTGGGTTCGCGGTCGGCGGCGAGGAGTTCCTTCGCCCGGTCGCGGGCCGCTTCGGCGACGTCGGGGAAGTGGGCGGCGACGGCGTCCAGGAACTCCACGGAGACGTCGGAGCCGGCCAGCTCGCGGTAGAACTTCGCGCCGTGGAAGTCGTGTTCGCCGACCAGGTCGGAGCGCAGGACGGTGCGCGAGATCAGCCCGGAGACGGTGGAGTTGAGGCAGGCGGAGGGGATGAGGTAGTCCTCGCGGGTGCCGTACGTGCGCACGCAGGAGCCCGGGTCGGCGAGCACCGCTATCTCCGGGTCGAACCCGGTGATGCCCTCGGCCTCCTCGAACTCCTTTATGGCGTCGGCGAGTTCGCGGGTGATGGCGCCCTTGCCGGTCCAGCCGTCGACGAAGACGACGTCGGCCGGGTCGTGGTGGGCGGCGAGCCAGCGCAGCGCGTTGGCGTCGATGCCGCGGCCGCGGACGATGGAGACGGCGTAGTGCGGAAGGTCGAGGCCGTGCTGGTGCCGGGCCCAGCGGCGCATCAGGACGCCGACGGGGGTGCCCGCGCGGGCCAGGGACACCAGGACGGGACGCGGGGAGCGGTCGGCGAGCACGAGTTCGGTGACGGCGCCGACGGCTTCGGCGATCCGGGCGGCGGAGGCGTCGAGGGCCGCGTGGAAGAGCTCCTGGTACTCGGCGCTCGGCTGGTACTCGACCGGCAGCGACTCGGCGTAGTGGGCGCCGCCGCTCTGTATCGCCTCCTCGCGCTCCTCGGTCGGCGCCTCCAGCGTCACGTCCGACAGGTCCTGCAGCAGCCAGCCGACCTCGTCGGGGGCGTACGAGGAGAAGGCGGGGCCGCGGAGGGGCTCGGGCAGCATGAAGGGCCTTTCGGTGGACGGCCGTGCGGGGACGTGACTGGGCACGACGGCGAGCAGGACGTGCGGGGTGTGCGCCGCCAACTGTGCCAACAGACCGTCGGGTGCGTGAAGTTCGGGCGTGTCGGCGGTGGAGTCGACGACGGCCACGACGGCGTCGAAGCCGGCGCCGGCGACGTTGTAGGCGTAGCGCTCGCCGGGGCCGTCGTCGGGGTTGTCGTGGGCCGGGAAGGCGATGCGGCTGCGGATGGCGTAGCCGGGGTCGTCGAGGGCGAGCACCGGGGAGCGGGTCGTGGTGGAGAAGCGCACCTCGGCGGGGAGGGTCCGCTCCAGTTCGTGGGCCAGGCGCAGCGGCGCGTACATCAGTTCCTCGAAGCCGAGGACCAGTACGCGGGCCGCGTCGCCGGGCAGGGCGTCGGCGAGCCGTGCCGCCATGGCGGGCAGGGCCGCCTCCAGGCGTATTCGGTGTCCGGGGGTGAACCCGTGGCGTCCGCCGTCGGGGAGGCCGTGCGGCCAGCCGAGGTCGACGCGGACGGCCGGTGCGGCGCTCCGGGGGGCGGGGGCGGCGGGCGTCGCCGGTTCGTGCCGGGCGACCAGCGCCGTTCCCTTCGCCAGCACGTCCTCGGGCAGGCGCACGGTGCCCGAGGCGGCCGCGATCAGGTCCACGCGGGCGCCGATGTCCCCGGCGAACTTCTCGAAGCGGGCGTGGTCGGCCGGTGACCGCATGTCGACGAGCGCCACGACGACGTACCGCTCGCGCGGGTAGCGCCGGTGCAGGTCGCGGATCGTGTTGAGGACGGTGTTGCCGGTGGAGAACTCGTCGTCGACGAGGACCAGCGGGCCGGAGCCCGCGAGCAGGCCCGGGTCCTCGGGCAGGAGGAGGTGCGAGGTGGCGTGCGAGTGGGACTCCTCGAAGCCGCCCGCCTGCCGGACCCCGGGGACCGGTCGCCGGGTGGAGTGGAGGTACGGCGCGACGCCGATCCCGTCCGCGACGGAGTGGCCGAGGCCGGTGGCCGTCTCGGCGTACCCGAGGACGACGGCCGCGCGGGCCTCTTCGGTGCCCAGCAGCTCACGCACCCGCCGGCCGAGCTCGACACCGTACCCGTGGACGACGGCCGGGGACTGCGGCACGTGCTTGCCGAGGACGTTCGAGACGAGCAGGTGGGCGCGCTTGGGGTTGCGCCGCAGCGCGAGCCCCAGCAGGCCGCTCAGCTCCTCGTCGCCGACGAGTTCGACGCCGAGCCGCTCGGCGACCCAGGTCCCGGTCCACACCGTGTCGTGCGGGGCGTCGTCGCGGTCCGGGCTGTTCGCTCCGTCCGGGCCGCTGCCGCCGCCGGGGTGGTTCGGGTCGTGCGCTGGGGTGTTCATCTGTTCCTTGCTGTCGGGGGTGCGCTTCGCTCGGCCGGGCCGGCTCACGCCGGGAGTCCGGCGAGGAGCAGGTCGACGAAGCCGATGTCCTCGCGGGCGACCCCGAAGACCTCGGCGCGCAGCAGGGTGCGCTCGGCCCAGGCGCGATGCGGCTTCACCTCGTTCATTTTGTTCGTGTACGCCGATCTCAGTACACCCCCGCCGCCGCGCTCCGGCCTGAGGATGTCCTGGGCGTCGCTGAATTCCTCGTGGCTGACCACGGACAGCGCGTGGACGGGCGGCACGTGCGAGGGGTGGATGCAGGTCTTGCCCATGAGGCCGTTGGCCTGGTCGAGGGCGATCTCGCGCAGCAGTCCGTCCATGGCGTGCTCGAGCAGCCGCTCGCGCAGTTCGTCCGCCTGTCCCTCCAGGAAGGGGCTGCGGCGCAGCTGCGGCTTGAACATGCGTTCCGGCACGCGGAAGTACTCCCACACGGGCCCGGTGACGGTGAAGCCGCTGCCGTCGGCCCGTCCCATCATGTTCACCACGTCGGCGATCACGGAGGCGACCACCTGGACGTCGTACGCGGTCATGTCGGGGGCGCGGCGCAGCCCGTAGGAGGAGCAGAAGTCCGTCACGCCGAGGCGCAGCGCGAGGACGCGGTCGCGGTACTTGTCGACGGCGCGGGAGATGCCCTCCAGGGTCTCCACCCGCGACTCGCGGTAGAGCAGCTCGGGAGACTCCAGGACGGGCATGGCGAAGAGCCGCCTGCCGCTCTCCGCCTCGGCCTCGGTGAGGGCCTCCAGGAAGGGGGTGCCGCGTTCCTCGGTGAATTTCGGCATCACGAAGCCGGACAGCAGCCGGACGGCGGGGCCGAGGCGGCGTACGAGGTCGGGGATCTGCTCGGGGAAGCGGACCCGTACGAACAGCAGGGGCAGCTCGCCGGTGTCCGGGCGGGCCGCGAGGTCGGCGAACTGGCGGACCAGGTTCTCCTCGGCGCCCACGACCTCGGAGTCGTCGATCGAGTCCTCCAGGCACAGCACCATCGAGACCACACCCCGCGTGGCCTGCTTGACGATGTCGTCGGCCAGGGTCGGCCGGGTCGCCGGGCTGTACAGCGTCGCGCCGAGGGCGGCGGCGAGCACTCTGGCCGGAGAGTCGGAGGTGAAGACGCCGGGCTCCCGGTGGAAGAGGCGCTGCCGCTCCTCCGGGGTGACGTGACCGAAATGACGCATGGGACTCCCCCGCGGCGGCTAGGTGGCCGAATGTGATGTGGCCGGTAATAGTACGTACGGTTCCATGACATCGATGCCCACCGGGCGTGAAGAACAGGTAACTCCGCCATGTCCATCACCGGCAGGTTCGGGAACGACCCCACATTGTCGTGACCAGGACCGACAGGGCAGGATGACCGCATGACGCACGCGATGCTGAAAGGGTCGAACGTCCCGCTGGACGCCACGGCGGTTCGCGCTGTCCTGCGCTGGTCCCCCGGTCAGGGTGTCCCCGATGTCGATGCCTCCGCGCTGCTCCTCGGCCCCGACGGTCGTGTGCGATCCGACGAGGACTTCGTCTTCTACAACCAACCCCGCCATCCGTCGGGCAAGGTGTGGCGGCTCGGCAAGAAGCGCGGTGCCGAGGGCCTCACCGACACGATCCAGACGGATCTGACGGGTGTCGAGCCCGGCGTCGGACAGATTCTCCTGGTCGCATCGGCCGACGACGTCACCTTCGACCACGTACGCGATCTGCGCATTCTGCTGTACGACGCGGCCGTCGCGGACGGGGAACCTCTGGCGTACTTCGACATCAACCCGGAGACCGGCGCGGAGACCGCGCTGATCTGCGGCGAGCTGTACCGGCGCGGTGACGGATGGAAGTTCCGGGCGCTCGGCGAGGGCTACTCCAACGGTCTGGTGGGGCTGGCGACCGACTTCGGGATCTCGGTGGACGAGTCCGAGGCCGCCGCGGTGCCGGCGGCCGGGTCGGCTCCGGAGCCGACCGCGTGGGCCTCGCCCGCCACGGCTCCCGAGACCTCGCTGCCGCTGCCGCCGGAGCAGTCCGCCCCGGTCACCCAGCAGACGGCCCCCGTCCCGCAGCAGCCCGCCTACGGCTATCCCGGGCCCGCCGCGGCGGCCGCGACCGGCCCGGCGTACGGCTACCCGCAGCCGGCAGGCCCGCAGGCGGATCCTTCCTCCTACGGCTACCCGCAGCCGCAGAGCGCGCCGGCCACGCAGCCCGCGTACGGCTTCCCGCAGGCGGTGGGCTCGGGTCCGGACCCCGACTTCCGGCTGCCGCCGCAGGGGCCGCAGTTCCTCGGCCGCTGAGTACGGCGATCGCGGTGGGCCCGGTGGACCCGGGCCCGGGGAATCCGGTGGACCCCCTGGGCACGGGCGCCGGCGGCGGGCCGGGCCCGGCCGGCCGCTAACGGTCGGCCTTCGACTTGTAGCCGCGGCCCCACTGGAGGCCCCAGCCGTAGAGCCGGTCGAGTTCGGCCTGGAAGCCGTACACGAACCTGACCTCGCGGCGCACGGTCACCTCGCCCTTGTTGCACTCGATCATGACGACGGCGCAGGAACGGGCCTGCGGATGGCGTTCCTCCAGGCCGATCTCGATGCGCGGGCCGTTGCTCGGATAGAGCGTGATGATGGCGTGCGTACGGTCGAAGGCCGGGGTCTGGTCGTAGATGTACACGAAGACCAGCAGGCGTTTGATGTCGTCGCGGTGGTCGAGGTTGACGAAGGCCGTCTCGCCCGAGCCGGAGCCGAAGCGGTCGTCGCCGCTGAGCTTCACGTACGGCGGGGCGTTGAGTTCGCCGAAGAAGCTGCCGAGCGGCTGGACGACGCCCTTGGTGCCGTCCGTCAGCTCGTACATGACGCCGAGGTCGAGGTCGACGTTGACCATGCTCTGGGTGTGCGCCTGGACCACTTCCGGCTTGAAGGTGCGCAGTGGGTGGCGCAGCAGGCTGCCGCGTTCCGGCCCGCCGATGTCGGAGGTGCGCATCCGCCAGGACAGGTTGATGCGGAGGTTGCCGCTGGCCGCGCCCTGTTTGGTGAGCGAGACCGTGTGGTTGCGCTTGGTCATTTCGATGGAGTTGGTGGCCGCGCTGCCGGAGTCGAAGTCCGCCGAGCGGCCGCGCCACAGGTCCTGCCAGATGCCCATTCGGCCCCCCACGTCTGTCGGTATGCGGCGGGGCGGCCGCCGAGGACTCGTCCTCGGCGGCCGCCCCGTTCAGAGCGTTCCTCGGGTGGGCGGGTGTCACACCCCGGACGAGACCTCAGCCTTCTCGTCCGAGGTCGGGCCTTTTCCCTCGGCCTCGGCGAGCGCCTTGTTGCGGCGCACGGAGGACCAGAAGGACCAGGCGATCAGGACGACGCCGACGAGTCCGGTGATGACCTCGTTGATCTCGTACTGGATGGTGACCATGAGGATCACGGCCAGGGCGCCGATGGCGTAGTGGGCGCCGTGCTCGAGGTACACGTAGTCGTCGAGGGTGCCCTGGCGGACCAGGTAGACGGTGAGCGACCGGACGTACATGGCGCCGATGCCGAGGCCGAGCGCCATCAGGACGATGTCGTTGGTGATGGCGAAGGCGCCGATGACCCCGTCGAAGGAGAAGGAGGCGTCCAGGACTTCCAGGTAGAGGAACATGAAGAACGCGGCCTGGCCGGCGAGGACGACGGCAGGCTTCTTCCTGCCGGCGCGCTCGGCCTCCTCCTCGGCCTCGTGCTCGCGCTCCTCCTCTTCCTCGAGCCTGTCCTCGAAGTAGCCGGAGAGTCCGCCGACGATCATGTACGTGATCAGACCGGCGATGCCGGAGACCAGCACCGTCTGGGCCTTGTCGACGTGGCCGCCGCCGTGCTGGTGGGCGTGGACCGCGAAGGTCATCGAGGTGATCAGCAGGACGATCAGGGCGACACAGACCGACAGCATGTCGACCTTGCCGAGCTTGGCCAGCGGCCGCTCGATCCAGCGCAGCCACTGGATGTCCCGGTCCTCGAAGATGAAGTCGAGGAAGATCATGAGCAGGAACATGCCGCCGAAGGCCGCGATCGACGGATGCGCGTCGGTGACCAGCTGCTGGTACTTGTCCTTGTCGTTCAGCGCGAGATCGACCGCGTCGATCGGGCCGATCTTGGCGCTGATGGCGACGATCACGACGGGGAAGACCAGGCGCATGCCGAAGACGGCGATCAGCACGCCGACCGTGAGGAAGATCTTCTGCCAGAAGGCATTCATCTTCTTCAGGATTCCGGCGTTGACCACCGCGTTGTCGAACGACAGCGAGATCTCCAGGACGGCCAGGATCGCCACGATCCCGAAGGCGGTCCACCCGCCGTAGGCGGCCGCCGCCGCCAGGCCGAGCGCGGTGATCGCGAACGACCAGCCGAAGGTTTTCAGAAGCACTGGCTACCCAATCATCGTGTGGTGGGGGCACCCCCAAGCGATGGCCCGGGAGGTGTGCAACCCCCGCGCCGTACTCGGCTTTACCTACTGTTGACCACGAAGTCTAAGGGGCCGCCTTCGGCTGATACAGGTGGGTCTAGGAAACATTGACCCCGAAGTCGAGTGCGATGCCCCGCAGTCCCGACGCGTATCCCTGGCCGACCGCGCGGAATTTCCATTCCGCGTTGTAGCGGTAGACCTCGCCGAAGATCATCGCCGTTTCGGTGGAGGCGTCCTCGGAGAGGTCGTAGCGGGCGAGTTCCTGGCCGTCGGCCTGGTTGACGACCCGGATGTAGGCGTTGCCGACCTGGCCGAAGGTCTGGCCGCGGTTGTCCGCGTCATGGATGGAGACCGGAAAGACGATCTTGTCGACGACGGCGGGGACCTTGGCGAGGTCGATCAGGATCGACTCGTCGTCACCTTCGCCCTCACCCGTGAGGTTGTCGCCGGTGTGCTCCACCGAGCCGTCCGGGCTCTTGAGCTGGTTGTAGAAGATGAACCACTCGTCCCCGAGCACCCGGCCGCCGCTGCACAGCAGGGCGCTGGCGTCGAGGTCGAAGTCGGCTCCGGTGGTGGAGCGCGCGTCCCAGCCGAGCCCGATCATCACGTGTGTGAGGTTGGGTGCGGCCTTCGAGAGGGAGACATTGCCCCCCTTGGCGAGCGTGACGCCCATGATGCTGGTCCTCCCCGAGGTTCGATCTTCACTTGGTACGGCCGGTCCGGTGCCGCACCGAGGCGGTGCGGCACCGGACCGGGATGCCCGAGGGCTGCGGCTCAGACGTTGACGCCGAAGTCCTGCGCGATGCCGCGCAGGCCCGAGGCGTAACCCTGGCCGATGGCGCGGAACTTCCACTCGGCGCCGTTGCGGTAGAGCTCGCCGAAGACCATCGCGGTCTCCGTCGAGGCGTCCTCGGAGAGGTCGTAACGCGCGATCTCCGCCTCGCCGGCCTGGTTCACCACGCGGATGTAGGCGTTGCGGACCTGACCGAAGGACTGCTGGCGGGTCTCCGCGTCGTAGATGGAGACCGGGAACACGATCTTCGCGACGTCGGCGGGGACGGCGGCGAGGTTGACCTTGATCTGCTCGTCGTCGCCCTCGCCCTCACCGGTGATGTTGTCGCCGGTGTGCTCCACCGAGCCGTCCGGGCTCTTCAGGTTGTTGAAGAACACGAAGTTCTGGTCGGAGCCGACCTTGCCGTCCGCGTTCGTGAGAAGGGCGCTGGCGTCGAGGTCGAAGTCCACGCCGGTGGTGGTCCTGGCGTCCCATCCCAGACCGACGATGACCGCGGTCAGTCCCGGGGCCTCCTTCGACAGCGATACGTTGCCGCCCTTGCTGAGGCTGACTCCCACGAGTCCTCCCAATGGTGTTCAGGGGCGGGGAGCCCCGTAGGTGCGTTGGTATCGGATCAACGGTTCGATCCTAGTGACGGGTTCCCGTGCCTTGCAGGGCTTGGAACCGAAGAATCACAGGGTGTCGAGCGCCTTGACGTACTCGTTCAGGTCACGCGCGTCCGGCAGCGCGTTGACGACGGTCCAGCGGACGACGCCCTCCTTGTCGATGATGAACGTGCCGCGCACGGCGCAGCCCTTGTCCTCGTCGAAGACGCCGTAGGCGCGCGAAGTGTTGCCGTGCGGCCAGAAGTCGGAGAGAAGCGGGTACTCCAGGCCCTCCTGCTCGGCGAACACGCGCAGGGTGTGGATGGAGTCGTTGGAGACCGCGAGGAGCTGGGTGTCGCGGTCCGTGAACTGCGGCAGGTTGTCACGCAGGGAGCACAGCTCGCCGGTGCACACGCCGGTGAAAGCGAAGGGGTAGAAGAGCAGCACCACGTTCTTCTCACCACGGAAGTCGGACAGCCTCACGGTCGCGCCGTGGTTGTCCTTCAGCTCGAAGTCCGGTGCCTTGGTGCCGACCTCGATGGCCATAGTCACTCGCTTCCCTTCCAAGGGTCCGTTCGGGTGACGACCAGCGTACGCAGTGATCGCCCCGCGGCGGCGGCGCGACCCCCGCGGGGTCCCCCGGGTGCGCGCGCCGGACTCCCCGCCCGGGCGCGCCGGGACGGGCCCGGGCCGCCCCGGGACATGCGTGAGGCCCCCGCCGAGGTGGCTCGGCGGGGGCCTCACGGATGCTCTGCTTGCAGACGGGGCTGCAGCTCAGCGCTTCGACTTGGGGGTGGCCAGGCGGGTGCCCGACCATTCCTTGCCGACGGAGATGCTCTTCGTCTGGGAGAGGCCGGCTGTCTGTGCGGCATCGCTGATGTCGCTGGGCTCGACGTAACCGTCCCTGCCGGTCTTCGGGGTCAGCAGCCAGATGTTGCCGCCGTCCTCGAGGAAACTGATGACGTCCACCAGTGCGTCCGTGAGATCGCCGTCCTCGTCCCGGAACCACAACAGCACCACGTCGGCGACGTCGTCGTAGTCCTCGTCGGCCAGTTCCTGGCCGATCAGCGATTCGATGCCTTCACGGAGCTCGTGGTCAACGTCGTCGTCGAAGCCGATCTCCTGGACCACCTGTCCGGGCTCGAACCCCAGCCTGGCGGCCGGGTTGGTCCGCTCCTCCGCGTGGTCCGCGGTCGCGCTCACGGCTTGCCTCCTGATCATGTTTCGGAATGGGGGTCTCCCTCTGCTCGTCCAGAGCCGGGGGATCTCAGCCACGCGCGTACGCGAAGCGTTGGCCGTAGTCCACACGGGCGGAGCGGATCGCGCAAGTACCCGGCCGTCGAGACCGCCGAAACGGTGACGATCCTGGCAGTGTCGACGCAACTCCCGACGGGCCATCGTGACGCCGCGTGACGGGCACCACACACTTCTGCCCCATTTATTCCCTTCGGAACCCTTGAGGCGTGCGAAAGCCGAACGACTTTGCGGAACGCGTCACGCACTGAGCGTATCGTTACGTTTTGGTCGGGGCCGTCCCGACGGTCCGCACGAGCGTCTCGGTTACCCCCTGGTAGAGATGACGTACGCGTTCACGGGGTACACGATGGGGATCGGTGCAGACGCGGGGAAACCCACCGAAGACAGCCCTCTGACAGCGAAGGAACAGCGTGGCTTCCGGATCCGATCGCAACCCGATCATCATTGGCGGCCTTCCCAGCCAGGTCCCGGACTTCGACCCTGAGGAGACTCAGGAGTGGCTCGACTCCCTCGACGCCGCCGTCGACGAGCGCGGCCGCGAACGGGCCCGCTATCTGATGCTGCGGCTGATCGAGCGAGCCCGTGAGAAGCGCGTGGCCGTGCCCGAGATGCGCAGCACGGACTACGTCAACACGATCGCCACCAAGGACGAGCCGTTCTTCCCGGGCAACGAGGAGATCGAGCGCAAGGTCCTCAACGCGACCCGCTGGAACGCCGCCGTGATGGTCTCCCGGGCACAGCGCCCGGGTATCGGCGTGGGCGGCCACATCGCGACCTTCGCCTCCTCGGCCTCGCTCTACGACGTCGGCTTCAACCACTTCTTCCGCGGCAAGGACGAGGGCGACGGCGGCGACCAGATCTTCTTCCAGGGGCACGCCTCGCCGGGCATCTACGCCCGCGCGTTCCTCCTGGACCGGCTCTCCGAGCAGCAGCTCGACGCGTTCCGCCAGGAGAAGTCGAAGGCACCCCACGGACTGTCCTCGTACCCGCACCCGCGGCTGATGCCCGACTTCTGGGAGTTCCCGACCGTGTCGATGGGCCTCGGCCCGCTCGGCGCGATCTTCCAGGCGCGGATGAACCGCTACATGGAGGCGCGCGGTATCGCGGACACCTCCAAGTCCCACGTCTGGGCGTTCCTCGGCGACGGCGAGATGGACGAGCCGGAGTCGCTCGGCCAGCTGTCGATCGCCGCGCGCGAGGGCCTGGACAACCTGACCTTCGTCGTGAACTGCAACCTCCAGCGCCTCGACGGCCCGGTGCGCGGCAACGGCAAGATCATCCAGGAGCTGGAGTCGCAGTTCCGGGGCGCCGGCTGGAACGTGATCAAGCTGGTCTGGGACCGCACCTGGGACCCGCTGCTCGCGCAGGACCGCGACGGGGTGCTCGTCAACCGGCTGAACACGACGCCGGACGGCCAGTTCCAGACGTACGCCACGGAGACCGGCGCGTACATCCGCGACCACTTCTTCGGGGACGACCACCGGCTGCGCGCGATGGTCGAGAACATGACCGACGACCAGATCCTGCACCTGGGGCGCGGCGGTCACGACCACAAGAAGATCTTCGCCGCGTTCTCGGCGGCCAAGGCGCACGCGGGCCAGCCGACGGTGATCCTGGCGCAGACGGTCAAGGGCTGGACGCTCGGTCCGAACTTCGAGGGCCGCAACGCCACGCACCAGATGAAGAAGCTGACGGTCGCCGACCTCAAGGGGTTCCGCGACCGGCTGCACCTGCCGATCTCCGACAAGGAGCTGGAGGACGGCGCGCCGCCGTACTACCACCCGGGCCGGGACTCGGAGGAGATCCAGTACATGCACGACCGCCGCAAGGGCCTCGGCGGATACGTGCCGACGCGTGTCGTGCGGTCCAAGCCCCTGGTCCTGCCCGAGGACAAGACGTACGCGAGCGTGAAGAAGGGTTCGGGCCAGCAGTCCATCGCCACGACCATGGCGTTCGTACGGCTGCTCAAGGACCTCATGCGGGACAAGGAGATCGGCAAGCGGTTCGTGCTGATCGCGCCCGACGAGTACCGCACGTTCGGAATGGACTCCTTCTTCCCGAGCGCGAAGATCTACAACCCGCTCGGCCAGCAGTACGAGTCGGTGGACCGCGAACTGCTGCTCGCGTACAAGGAGTCGCCGACCGGCCAGATGCTGCACGACGGCATCTCGGAGGCGGGCTGCACGGCCTCGCTGATCGCCGCGGGTTCGGCGTACGCCACCCACGGCGAGCCGCTGATCCCGGTCTACGTCTTCTACTCGATGTTCGGTTTCCAGCGTACGGGTGACCAGTTCTGGCAGATGGCCGACCAGTTGGCGCGCGGCTTCGTCCTGGGCGCGACCGCCGGGCGGACGACGCTGACCGGTGAGGGTCTCCAGCACGCGGACGGCCACTCCCAGCTGCTCGCCTCGACGAACCCGGGCTGTGTCGCCTACGACCCGGCGTTCGGCTTCGAGATCGCGCACATCGTCCAGGACGGTCTGCGCCGCATGTACGGCTCGTCCGAGGAACACCCGCACGGCGAGGACGTCTTCTACTACCTCACCGTCTACAACGAGCCGCTGCAGCACCCCGCCGAGCCGGAGAACGTGGACGCCGAGGGCATCCTGAAGGGCCTCCACCGCTTCAGCGAGGGCACCTCGGGCACCATCCCCGCGCAGATCATGGCGTCCGGCATCGGCGTCACCTGGGCCCTGGAGGCACAACGGATCCTCGCCGAGGAGTGGGACGTCCGGGCCGACGTCTGGTCGGCGACCTCCTGGAACGAACTGCGGCGCGAGGCCGTCGAGGTGGAGCGGCGCAACCTGCTGCACCCCGAGGAGGAGCAGCGCGTCCCGTACGTGACGCGGAAGCTGTCCTCCGCCCAGGGGCCGTTCGTGGCCGTCTCCGACTGGATGCGATCGGTTCCCGACCAGATCTCCCGGTGGGTGCCCGGCACCTACCAGTCCCTCGGCGCGGACGGTTTCGGCTTCGCGGACACGCGCGGCGCGGCCCGGCGCTTCTTCCACATCGACGCGCAGTCGATCGTGGTGGCCGTGCTGACCGAGCTGGCCCGTGAGGGCAAGGTGGACCGGTCGGTGCTGAAGCAGGCGGTCGACCGCTACCAGCTGCTCGACGTGCGGGCGGCCGACCCGGGCGCGGCGGGCGGCGACGCGTAGCGGCGGGCAGGACCGACGAGGGGTGGGGGGGCGGGGGGGCGCCCCCCCCCCCCCCCCGGGGTTGTTTGAATGTGGGGGCATGAGAGAAAAAAGGCCCGGCCGGCGGGGGGGGGGGGCGACCCCCCCCCCCCCCGCCACACCGG
>NZ_JBIRQM010000004.1:40290-304058 GCF_044333225.1 Streptomyces sp. NPDC021080
GGGGGGGTTTGGGTGGGGGGGGGGGGGGGGGGGTTGGGGGGGGCCGGGGGGGGGGGGCTGGGGGGGGGGGGGGGGGGGGGGGGGGGGGGGGGGGGGGGGGGCGCCGGCGGGGGGGGGGGGGGGGGGGGGGCCCCCCCCCACCCCTCGGCCGTTTTCTTTCTACGATGCGGACATGAGCGAAGAATCGGCGCAGGCCCGTTGGGAGCTGCGTACCCAGCGGCCCCTGCTCGTCCTCGCGATGGCGTTCGCCCTCGGGTACGCCGTGCCGATCGTGGACAGCGACGCCGGCCGTCCGGTGACGCTGACCTGCACGCTGGTGGAGTGGATCGTGTGGGGGGCCTTCGCCACGGACTATCTCGTCCGGCTCGCCCTCTCCCGGGAGCGGCGCGTCTTCGTCCGCGGCCACTGGCTGGACCTGTGCGCCGTGATCCTGCCGGTCCTGCAGCCGCTGCGGCTGCTGCGGCTCGTCTCCACGCTGATGCTGGTGGGGCGGCGCGCCCGGATGGCCTCGCAGATCCGGCTGACGACCTACGTCGTCGGTTCGGTCGTCGGCCTGCTGATGTTCGGTTCGCTCGCCGTGCTGTCGGTGGAGCGGGACTCGCCGAACGGGAACATCAGGACGCTGGGTGACGCGGTGTGGTGGTCGTTCACGACGATGACGACCGTGGGGTACGGCGACCACGCCCCGACGACGGGGATGGGCCGCGTGCTCGCGGTCGGCCTGATGCTCTCCGGGATCGCGCTCCTCGGTGTGGTCACCGCGAACATCGCCGCCTGGTTCATCTCGCGGTTCGAGAAGGACGACGTGGAGGAGCGGCGGCAGACCGCGGCGATCGAGGCGCTCACGGCGGAGGTACGGGCGCTGCGCGCCGAGGTCACCGCCCTGACCGGCGGCCCGGGAATCCTGCCGCACCCCTTGTCGCCGGGCGCGGAGGAACACTCCCCCACGTAGCCGGGGCCGAAGCGCGGCCCGAAACGGCGAAAGCCCGCCAGGGGAACCCGTACGGGTTCCCCTGGCGGGCTCGCACGGCCCTGGCGGGCTCGCACGGCGGTCGGACGGGTCGTCCGGCGTCCGTCAGATGTGACCGACCCCCGCGCCTGCCTCCGCGTTCTCGCCGCGCTTGGTCAGCAGCGCGACGAAGACGGCCACGACGGCGACACCCGCGGCGACGAGGCAAGCGAGGCTCATGCCGGAGATGAAGGTCTCGTGGGCGACGTCGGTGATCTGCGCGGCGATGGCGGCCGGAGTCTCCTTGGTGACCGGTGCGACACCGACCCGGACCGCCTCGGAGGCCTGGTCGAGCTGGGCCGGGGTGAGCGGCGGCAGCTTGGCACCGGTCCAGTTGCCCGCGAGGTCGCTGTCGACCTTGGAGGCCATCACGGCACCCAGGACGGCCGTACCGAGGCTGCCGCCGATCTGCATGGCGGCCTGCTGGAGACCGCCGGCGACGCCGGAGAGCTCCATCGGGGCGTTGCCGACGATGACCTCGGTGGCGCCGACCATGACCGGCGCGAGGCCGAAGCCGAGGAGGGCGAACCAGATGGACATCAGGCCGCTGGAGGTGTCGGCCTCCAGCGTCGACATGCCGTACATGGCGATCGCGGTGGCCGCCATGCCGCTGGCGAGCGGGATGCGCGGGCCGAGCTTGGTGATGGCCAGGCCCGCGAGCGGGGAGCCGACGATCATCATGCCGGTGAGCGGGAGCAGGTGCAGGCCCGCGTCGACCGGGCTCATGCCGTGCACGTTCTGGAGGTAGAACGTCACGAAGAACAGTCCGCCCATGAAGGCGATGGCCATGAGCACCATCAGCACCACACCCGCCGAGAGCGGGACGGAGCGGAAGAGGCCGAGCGGGATCAGCGGTTCCTTCACGCGCGTCTCCCAGAAGGAGAACAGCGCGAAGCCGAGGACCGACAGACCGATGAAGAGCCAGGTCTTGCCGTCGCCCCAGCCCCAGGTCGGAGCCTTGATCAGGGCCCACACCAGGCAGAACATCGCGCCGGACAGCAGCACGATGCCAAGGGCGTCGAAGGAGCGCGGGGCGTTCTCGGCACGGTGGTCCCGCAGGATCAGCAGGCCGAGCGTGAGGGCGATCAGGCCGACGGGCACGTTGATGAAGAACACCGACTGCCAGCTGACGTGCTGGACGAGCAGACCGCCGAGGATCGGGCCGCCCGCGGTGGAGGCGCCGATGACCATGCCCCAGATGCCGATCGCCATGTTCAGCTTCTCGGCCGGGAAGGTCGCCCGGAGCAGGCCGAGCGCGGCCGGCATGAGCAGCGCGCCGAACAGGCCCTGGAAGACGCGGAAGGTGACCACGAAGGCGATGCTGTGCGACAGGCCGATCGCGCCGGACGCGGCGGCGAAGCCGGTCACGCCGATCAGGAAGGTCTGCCGGTGGCCGAAGCGGTCGCCGAGCTTGCCCGCGGTGATGAGGGAGACCGCGAGGGCGAGGAAGTAGGCGTTGGTGATCCACTGGACGTCGGCGAAGGTCGCGCCGAGGTCCTTGGCGATGGCCGGGTTGGCGATGGCCACGATGGTGCCGTCGAGGGCCACCATCATGACCCCGACGGCCACGGTGATGAGGGTGAACCACGGATGGCCGCGCAGGCCCGTGGACGGAGCCTGGTCCGACGGGGAGAGAGGGGTCTCGTCCTCCGGGCCCGTCTTGTCGATGGTGGTCTGACTAGTCATTTTTCGAGGCTAGTGACAGTCGCTGACAATTGACAAACCGATTCACAAGTCGGTAACTGTCACGTCACTCACAGATAGGCTGAACTGGGCGAACAGTTCGGTTGGGAGAGATCGCGACACCATGACGGAAACGGTGGACACGGCCGGGACGGCCGGAACGACCGGGGCGGCCGGAACGACCGGGACAACCGGGGTGGCCGGCACGGCCGCGCCCGCGGAGCCGGTGGCGGCGCCGCGCCCCGGGCTGCGGGAGCGCAAGAAGCGGCGCACCCGGAACGCGCTGCTGCGGGCCGCCCTCGAACTGTTCACCTCGCAGGGGTACGAGCGGACCACCGTCGACGAGATCGCCGAGGCCGTCGACGTCTCCCAGCGCACCTTCTTCCGCTACTTCGCCGGCAAGGAGGACGCCGCCCTGTTCCTGCAGCGGCTCGCCGAGTCGCATTTCATCGCGGCGGTGCGTGAACGACCGGCCCACGAGGCCCCGTTGGAGGCACTGCGCCGCGCGGTCCTGGAGAGCTGGGACACCATCGGCGAGGCGATCGAGGAGGTGGTGCCGATCGAACTGCACATGCGCACCTACCAGTTGATCGAGTCGACGCCCGCTCTGCTCGCCGCGCACCTGCGCCGCTCGGAGGAGATCGAGGAGGAGATCGCACGGCTCATCGCCGAGCGCGAGGGCCTCGACGTGGACACGGACCCGCGCCCGCGCATCGCGGTCGCGGTGTTCGGCGGGGTGATGCGGGTCACGGGCCGGCTGTGGGGCGCCGGCGAGGACACCAGCGTCGAGGCGATCCGCGAGCTGACCGCGTCCTATCTCGACCATGTGGGGCCCGCGTTGGCTCAGAAGTGGGGCCCCGCGCCACGGTGACGGCCCGGTGATGCCTCGCGACGTCGCGCCGCCCGAGGAACCCCGGCGCGACACCCGGCACACACCTGCACACCCGCGCACCCGCACGCGGGACCGACACACCCCCGTGCAGGACCGGCACACACCCGCGCACGGAACCTCGCGCACGCTCGCGCTCGTTGTACGGACGACGCCCGCGCGCCGTTCCGTGGAGGCCCCGGGGGAATCACAACACCCTTATACGGAGCGTCACATATCGCACACGCGTCGCAGGGCAAGCGCGCACAGAGTGTCACCATTTAACTCAAACTGAACCCGGTTTGCCCTAATCGCCCCATGAGAAACGTGATCCCAGTCACTCGTTTAACGGGAGGCTCCTCACTTCTCCTAGGGTGTCCTCTCAGTGACTTCCTTCGACACCACCCCCCAACTCAACGTCTGGCGCGCACTGCTCGCGCTGGCCGTGGTCTTCGTGATGCTGGCCACCAGTGGCTGGACCGCGCTCCACAGCCATCGGGCAGCCTCGGCGCTCCAGGCGTCCCGCTCCGCGTGGGAGCACGGCAGCCTCGCCGGACACAAGCTGCCCGACCCGGACTCCGCTCCGGGTCTGCTGACCCACTTCTTCGGCACGCTCGACGCGCAGCAGCGCTCGGAGCTCGCCCACCGCTATCCGCTCGCGGTCGGCAACATGAACGGTGCGCCCGTGACCCTGCGTTACGCGGCGAACCGTCTGGCGCTGAAGCACGAGCGCGCGGTCGAGCGCAAGCGCATGCACGACAACCGGCTGTCCTCGGTCGGCCAGTACGACGCGGGCCGCCGCATGCACCGCTACGAAGCGCTGATGGACAAGGACCGCAAGATCCTCGCCTTCGACCCCAACGGCTCGGGCCGGGTCGCGGAGGTGTTCGGCGACCTCGACACGGCCCGCCGCGTCTCGGTCGTGGTCCCCGGTGTCGACACCGACCTGCTCACCTTCCAGCGCACGTACAAGCAGTACTCCGCGCCGGTCGGCATGGCGGGTTCGCTGTACCGGGCGGAGCGCGCGGCGGACCCGGGTACGCGTACGGCCGTGATCGCCTGGGCCGACTACACGACGCCCAGCGGACTCGGCATCGACTCGGCCACCGCCATGCGGGCCGAGGAGGGCGCGGTGCGGCTGAACGCCCTGGTGCGGGCGCTGCCGGGCAGCTCGGAGGTGGCGCTGTACTGCCACAGCTACGGCTCGGTCCTGTGCGGGGTCGCCGCTTCCTCGCTGCCCTCCCGGGTCTCCGACATAGCGGTGGCGGGCAGCCCCGGCATGCGGGCGGCGAAGGCGGCGAACCTGCACACCACCGCCCGCGTCTGGGCCATGCGCGACGCGGACGACTGGATCCAGGACGTGCCGCACGTGGAGGTCGGCGGTCTCGGGCACGGCGCGGACCCGGTGTCGAAGGGGTTCGGGGCGCGCGTCCTGTCCGCCGAGGGGGCGAAGGGTCACGCCGGCTACTTCGAGCCGGGCACGGAGAGTCTCCGCAACTTCGCGGAGATCGGGATCGGCGCGTACCGCGCCGTCAGCTGCGCGCGCGACGATGACGCATGCCGGACGGGTTTGTCCGCCGGTGCGTCGGTCTGACGCGCGTAGAGGACGAAGAACTGCGGTACGTCCAGAGAGGCGACGGAGGCTTGCGTGCCGCATACGATGGCCCGCATGGGTGACGTACTGGCCGGTTTTCATGCCGCCTGGGAGTTCGAGTCCGACTCCGTGCTCATCCGCTTCGAACGGGGGATCCGCACACCGAAGCTGTTCCAGGCGCTCGGTGAACGCCGTATCCCCCTGGAGGCGATCGCGGCGGTGACGCTGACGCCCGGGAAGCGAGGCACGGTCGTTCTGCGTGCGGTGCCGAGGCCCGGCGCCGATCCGCTGATGGAGGCGGCCGCGGGACAGCTCAAGGAAGGGTGCGACCCCTATCGGCTGGTGCTGCCGGCCGACCGCGAGACGCTAGCCGAGTACTACGCGGACGAGCTGCGCGGACGGCTCACCACGGACGAGGAGCCCGCCGAGCGCTTTCTCGTGAAGCCGCCCGAGGGACCGCTGACCTTCAAGGCCTACGACGGGAAGGCGTCCTTCGACGGCAAGACGGTGTCCTTCCGGTGGTTCTGGACGGGCGCGTCCTCGGCGAAGTGGAAGGCCGGCGACCAGACCTTCCCGGTCTCCGCGCTGTGCGGGGTCGAGTGGCGCTCCCCGGAGGTGTTCGAGGGTCACCTGCGGCTGCTGCGGCGGGAGCCCGCGCCGGCGCATCCCGCGCAGGCGGACCAGGACCCGGCGGCGGTCGTCTTCGGGCTCGGGTACGGGCCCGTCCACGAGTCGCTGCCGTTCGCGGCGGCCGTGCTCGCCGCCACCCGCTCCGGGAGTCCCGCGCCGGTGGTCGCGGCCCCGGCGCCGCACCGCGACCCGGCCGACATCGCCGACCGGATCCGCCATCTCGGGGAACTGCACGAGGCCGGGCTCGTCACGGACGAGGAGTTCTCGGTCAAGAAGGCCGAACTGCTCGCCCAGCTGTAGGGACGCGGCACGCCCTTCCGCCCGGGCCGGGCGGCACGCCCTGGGCGGCGAGCCCCGCCCGGCCCGCGACCGGGCCGGGCGCCGTCAGGACCGCTCCGGCGCGGGGGAACGGAACCGTCAGGAGTGCTCCGACGCGAGAGCGCGGCCCGCGTCCCCGTAGAAGGCGATCTTCCGGTCGAGCACGGCCAGGGTGTCCTGGAGCTCCGTGATCCGCTCCCGGACGTCCCGGCGGGTCGCCTCCAGGAGTTCGTAACGCTCCGTGTACGTGTGGTCGCCGGCGCGCACCATCTCCGCGTAGCGGACCATGTCGGCGACCGGCATCCCGGTGAGCCGGAGCTTGCCGACGAGGTCGAGCCAGTCCAGGTCGCCGTTGTTGTAGCGGCGCTGACCGGTGTGCGAGCGGTCGATGTGCGGCATCAGCCCGATGCGCTCGTACCAGCGCAGGGTGTGCGCGCTGAGGCCGGTGAAGGCGACGACCTCGCTGATCGTGTAGTTGTCCCGGCCGTCCGGACGCCGCTGCTCCCGCTCGGGAAGAGCGACGCAGGCGTCGGTCCCGGTGGCCTCGGCCGTGGTCTCCATCACCGTCATGCCTTCCACGCTAAAACGTTGGAGTGCACTCCAGGCAACCCGAACCGGCCGAAAATGCCAGGACGTGGCCGGGAGGCGACGGCTACCGTGCGGATCATGACTCTCGTACGCCGCGCCGTGCCCGAGGACGCCCCCGAAGTGCTGCGCCTGCGCCAGGTGATGATCGACTCGGTCTTCGAGGCCTCCTCCAGCACGTGGCACGCCGCGTCGCTGCCCACCGTCCGCGCGAAGCTCGCCGATTCCGGGGGCTCCTTCGCCGCCTTCGTGATCGACCACCCGGACCGGCCGGGCGCCCTCGCGGCGCTCGTCGCCGGGACGGTCGAGTACCGCATCGGGCGGGCCGGCAATCCGCACGGCCTGGTCGGGTACGTCTTCAGCGTCGCCACCGATCCGGACGCCCGGCACCGCGGCTACGCCCGCGCGTGCATGGAGACGCTCCTCGACTGGTTCCGTGAGCGCGGTGTCGCCCAGGTCGACCTCAACACGTCCGCCGAGGCCGAGCCGCTGTACGCGGCCCTCGGGTTCGTCCGCAAGCCCGACCCCTCGATGCGACTGACGTTCCAGTCCGCTTAGGCTCGGGGCATGTCCTTGCAGAGTCTGGCGCTGATCTCGAACTGGCCCGTTCCCACCGCGGCCGCCGCGGTCGTCCGCGCGGACGGCACCGTGGCCGGCTCGCACGGGCCGGGCGGGCACCGGTTCGCGCTGGCCTCCGTCACCAAGCCGCTCGCCGCGTACGCCGCGCTCGTCGCGTACGAGGAGGGGGCGATCGAGCTCGACGAACCCGCCGGACCCGCCGGTTCGACGGTCCGCCATCTGCTCGCGCACACCTCCGGTCTGGCCTTCGACGAGCACCGGGCGACCTTCACGCCCGGGCAGCGGCGGCTGTACTCCAACGCCGGGTTCGAGGTGCTCGGGGACCACATCGCCAAGGCGGCGGACATGCCCTTCGCGGAGTATCTGCGCCAGGCGGTCCTCGAACCGCTCGGCATGACCGCGACGACGCTGGACGGTTCGCCCGCGAAGGACGGTGTCTCGACCGTGGACGACCTCGTCCGCTTCGCCGCCGAGCTGCAGGCGCCGCGACTCCTCGACCCGCGGACGGTCGCGGAGGCGATGACCGTCCAGTACCCCGGCACCAAGGGCGTCCTGCCGGGCTACGGCCACCGGAACCCCAACGACTGGGGGCTCGGCTTCGAGATCCGCGACTCCAAGTCGCCCCACTGGACCGGGACTTCGTCCTCCGCGCGCACCTTCGGCCACTTCGGGCAGGCCGGTACGTTCCTGTGGGTCGACCCGGTCGCGGGCGCCGCCTGCGTCGCGCTGACCGACCGCCCCTTCGGCCCCTGGGCGATCGAGGCGTGGACCCCGTTCACGGACGCGGTGCTGGCCGAACTCGCCTCCTGACAGGGGCCGGCCGGGATCAGCCGGCCGCCATCTCCCACACCAGCAGCTCCGCCGGTGCCCCCGCGACCAGCTCCAGGTCCTTCGTGTCGGAGAGCCGGGCCGCGTCCCCCTCCCCCAGTTCCACGCCGTCCAGCCGGACCTCGCCGCGCACGACGTGGACGTAGACGTAGGGCGCGTCGGGGACGGCGGTGCGCTCGCCCGCCGTCAGCCGGCGCACATGGAGCATGGCCCCCGCCTCGGGGACGGCGTACGGGGTGGCGTCGGCGATGCCGCGGACGGTCTCGTACGCGGGGTCGCCGCCCGGCTCCATCGGCGCCAGCCACATCTGGACGAAGACCAGCGGCAGCTCGCCGTCGTTGCGCTCGACGTGGCGGACGCCGCCCGCCGAACTCAGCCGCTGGACGTCGCCGTGCCGCAGCACCGACTCGTTGCCCGCCGAGTCGCGGTGGGTCAGCTCGCCCTCCACCACCCAGGTGACGATCTCGGTGTGGCTGTGCGGGTGCTCGTCGAAGCCCGCGCCGGGGGCGAGCCGCTCCTCGTTGCAGGCGATCACCGCGCCGAAGCGGAGGTTGTCGGGGTCGTAGTGCGGGCCGAAGGAAAAAGCGTGGAGCGAGGAGATCCCGGCCGCCGGGTCCCCTCCGCGGTAGCGCTCGTCGGCGCGGCGGACGTCCATCACCTCACCACCGTAGCCCCGGCCCGGCGGCGGCCCCTCGCTTACTTGCGACCCACCGCCGCACAGCTCCGTCCGGATAAGGCAGTCTTGTCCCGTGCCCGAACCCGAATCCAGCAACACCGAGCGCCCAGCCCACGACGTCGACGCGCACACCGCGACCCTCAAGCGGCTGGAGAAGTCGGCCGGCAGTCTCGCCGCCCAGGCCATCACGCGGATGGACGAGACGCTGCCGTGGTACCGGGCCATGCCACCGGAGAACCGGTCGTGGATCGGACTGGTAGCCCAGGCCGGTATCGCGGCCTTCACGGAGTGGTTCCGGCACCCGGACGCGCCGCAGGCCATCTCCACCGATGTCTTCGGGACCGCGCCACGCGAGCTGACCAGGGCCATCACGCTGCGCCAGACGGTGGAGATGGTGCGGACGACAATCGAGGTCATGGAATCGGCCATCGACGAGGTGGCGGCACCCGGCGACGAGTCGGTGCTGCGCGAGGCGCTCCTGGTCTACGCCCGCGAGATCGCCTTCGCCACCGCCCAGGTGTACGCGCAGGCGGCGGAGGCACGCGGCGCCTGGGACGCCCGGCTCGAGTCGCTCGTGGTGAACGCGGTGCTCTCCGGCGAGGCCGACGAGGGCGCCGTCTCCCGGGCCGCCGCGCTCGGCTGGAACTCGCCCGACCATGTCTGCGTGGTGCTGGGCACGGCGCCCGACGGTGACAGCGAGCTGACGGTCGAGGCGATCCGGCGGGCCGCCCGGCACGCCAAGCTGCAGGTGCTGACGGGGGTGCTCGGGGACCGGCTGGTCGTCATCGCGGGCGGCAGCGACAACCCGCTCGCCGTCGCCAAGTCGCTGATCGGCCCGTACGCCGCCGGATCGGTCGTCGCCGGACCGATCGTGCCCGATCTGCTGGCCGCGACCCGGTCCGCACAGGCCGCGGCGGCCGGACTGAAGGCGTGTTTCGCCTGGCAGGACGCCCCGCGCCCGGTTCTGGCGGACGATCTGCTGCCGGAGCGCGCGATCGCAGGAGACCCGTCCGCCCGTGAGCAGTTGGTGGAGGAGATCTACAGACCGCTGGAGGAGGCGGGCTCGGCGCTCCTGGAGACGCTCAGCGTCTATCTGGAACAGGCGAGCAGCCTCGAGGGCGCGGCCCGGATGCTGTTCGTCCATCCCAACACCGTGCGCTACCGGCTCCGACGTGTGACTGACGTCACCGGCTGGTCGCCCTCGGATGTCCGGTCGGCGTTCACGCTGAGGATCGCGCTGATCCTGGGGCGTCTGGCCGATGGAGATCCACAAACATAGGCTTTTGTCGGGGACCTACAATTCCCCCTCGTGTTCTTCGTCCCTGTCCCCACGGGCGGCCGTGGCCGTCCACAAGAGAGAGTGTGAGAGTGCTCGTACTCGTCGCTCCCGGCCAGGGCGCTCAGACGCCCGGCTTCCTGACTCCTTGGCTCGACCTCCCCGGTGCCGCCGAACGCCTCGCCGCGTGGTCGGACGCCATCGGGCTGGACCTTGCCCACTACGGCACGCAGGCCGACGCGGACGCGATCCGTGACACGGCTGTCGCGCAGCCCCTCCTGGTCGCCGCCGGCCTCCTGTCCGCCGCGGCACTCGGTGACGTCACCCCCGGTGCCGTCGCCGGTCACAGCGTCGGCGAGATCACCGCCGCCGCGTTCGCGGGAGTGCTCGACGACACCGCGGCGCTGACCCTCGTACGCAAGCGCGGCCTCGCGATGGCCGACGCCGCCGCCATCACGCAGACCGGAATGTCGGCGCTGCTCGGCGGGGACCCGGACACGACGGTCGCGCACCTGGAGAAGCTGGGGCTGACCCCGGCGAACGTGAACGGCGCGGGCCAGATCGTGGCCGCCGGCACGCTGGAGCAGCTGGCCGCCCTGGAGGCGGACAAGCCCGAGGGTGTCCGGCGTGTCGTGGCCCTGAAGGTGGCGGGCGCGTTCCACACGCACCACATGGCCCCCGCGGTCGACGCGCTGGCGAAGGCCGCCGAGGACCTGACGCCGGCCGACCCCCGGGTCACGTACGTCTCGAACCGTGACGGCCGGGCCGTCGCCTCCGGTGCCGACGTCGTCTCCCGCCTGGTCGGCCAGGTCGCCAACCCGGTCCGCTGGGACCTGTGCATGGAGACCTTCCAGGAGCTCGGCGCGACCGCGCTGATCGAGGTGTGCCCCGGCGGCACGCTGACCGGTCTGGCCAAGCGCGCGCTGCCGGGCGTCACGACGCTGGCCCTGAAGACCCCCGACGACCTGGACGCGGCTCGCGAGCTCATCGCCGAGCACGGCGCGGCCTGAGGAGCCCGAGAGCATGTCGAAGATCAAGGCACCCAAGGGCGCTCCGTTCGCACGCATCCTCGGCGTCGGCGGTTACCGCCCCGTCCGGGTGGTGCCCAACGAGGTGATCCTGGAGACGATCGACTCGTCCGACGAGTGGATCCGTTCGCGTTCCGGCATCGAGACGCGGCACTGGGCCTCCGACGAGGAGACCGTCGCCGCGATGTCGATCGAGGCGTCCGGCAAGGCCATCGCCGACGCCGGGATCACCGCCGAGCAGATCGGCGCCGTGGTGGTCTCCACCGTGTCGCACTTCGCCCAGACCCCGGCCATCGCCACCGAGATCGCCGACAAGCTCGGCACGAACAAGGCCGCGGCCTTCGACATCTCGGCCGGCTGCGCGGGCTTCGGCTACGGCCTGACCCTCGCCAAGGGCATGATCGTCGAGGGTTCGGCGGAGTACGTCCTCGTCATCGGCGTGGAGCGGCTGTCCGACCTGACCGACCTGGAGGACCGTGCGACGGCCTTCCTGTTCGGCGACGGCGCGGGCGCGGTCGTCGTGGGCCCCTCCGAGGAGCCGCACATCGGCCCCACCGTCTGGGGCAGCGAGGGCGACAAGGCCGGCACGATCAAGCAGACCGTGCCGTGGGACCGCTTCAAGGTCGGCGACGTCTCCAATCTCCCGCTCGACTCCAAGGGCGAGATCAAGTTCCCTGCCATCACGCAGGAGGGCCAGGCGGTGTTCCGCTGGGCCGTGTTCGAGATGGCGAAGGTCGCACAGCAGGCGCTGGACGCGGCCGGGATCAGCTCGGACGACCTGGATGTCTTCATTCCCCACCAGGCCAACGAGCGGATCATCGACTCGATGGTGAAGACGCTGAAACTGCCGGGACACGTCACGGTCGCGCGTGACGTGCGCACCACCGGCAACACCTCGGCCGCCTCGATCCCGCTCGCGATGGAGCGGCTCCTGGCGACCGGTGAGGCGAAGAGCGGCGACACCGCGCTCGTCATCGGCTTCGGGGCGGGTCTCGTGTACGCCGCGACGGTCGTTACCCTCCCCTAGGCACTCCGTACCGGATCATCCGGTCCGTACGGATAATCGCCACCCCTCTGGAAACACACCGAAGGAGCGCCTGACATGGCCGCCACTCAGGAAGAGATCGTCGAAGGTCTCGCCGAGATCGTCAACGAGATCGCCGGGATCCCCACCGAGGACGTCCAGCTGGACAAGTCCTTCACCGACGACCTGGACGTCGACTCGCTGTCCATGGTCGAGGTCGTCGTCGCCGCCGAAGAGCGCTTCGACGTCAAGATCCCGGACGACGACGTCAAGAACCTCAAGACCGTCGGCGACGCGACCGACTACATCCTCAAGCACCAGGCCTGATCTTCCGATCACCTGGGCCGACCGTCCGGGTCCGCCGGGGCCGCGTGCCCTGGTTCCCCCGGGCTGATGCCCCGCCACCCGGCGGTGGCGCCGCTGAATCCTCGTATCCGTTGGAGAAAGAATTCCCGTGAGCCCGACCAATCGCACCGTGGTCGTCACCGGTATCGGCGCAACCACACCGCTGGGTGGCGACGCAGCCTCTACCTGGGAGGGCCTGATCGCCGGACGTTCCGGCGTCCGCCCTCTCGAGCAGGAGTGGGCCGCCGACCAGGCTGTCCGTATCGCGGCGCAGATCGCCGTGGAGCCGGGCGAGGTCATTCCCCGCCCGCAGGCCCGCCGACTGGACCGCTCGGCGCAGTTCGCGCTGATCGCGGCCAAGGAGGCCTGGGCCGACGCCGGTTTCACCGACAAGGCGGGCGAGGACCAGAGCGTCGACCCCGACCGGCTGGGCACGGTCATCGCCTCCGGCATCGGTGGTGTGACGACGCTGCTCGACCAGTACGACGTGCTGAAGGAGAAGGGCGTACGCCGTGTCTCCCCGCACACCGTTCCGATGCTGATGCCGAACGGTCCCTCCGCCAACGTGGGGCTCGCCGTGGGCGCCCGCGCCGGTGTGCACACCCCGGTCTCCGCCTGCGCCTCCGGCGCCGAGGCCATCGGCTACGCCATCGAGATGATCCGCACGGGCCGCGCCGACGTCGTCGTCGCCGGTGGCACCGAGGCGGCCATCCACCCGCTTCCCATCGCCGCGTTCGGCAACATGATGGCGATGTCCAAGAACAACGAGGACCCCGAGGGTGCCTCGCGCCCCTACGACGTCGCCCGTGACGGCTTCGTCCTCGGTGAAGGCGCCGGCGTTCTCGTCCTGGAGTCCGCCGAGCACGCCGCCAAGCGCGGTGCCCGGGTGTACGCCGAGGCGGTCGGCCAGGGCATCTCGGCCGACAGCCACGACATCGTGCAGCCGGAGCCGGAGGGCCGCGGCATCGCGCACGCCCTGCAGAGCCTGCTCGACAACACCGACCTGGACCCGGCCGAGATCGTGCACGTGAACGCGCACGCCACCTCGACGCCCGCCGGTGACGTGGCCGAACTGAAGGCGCTGCGCAAGGTGTTCGGCGACGACGCGGACCACTTCGCGGTCTCCGCCACCAAGTCGATGACCGGTCACCTCCTCGGTGGCGCCGGCGGTGTCGAGTCGGTCGCGGCCGTGCTCGCCCTGTACCACCGGCTCGCCCCGCCGACCATCAACGTCGAGAACCTCGACCCCGAGGCCGAGGCGGCCGCCGACATCGTCCGCGGCGAGGCGCGCAAGCTGCCCGTCGAGGGCCGTATCGCCGCGCTGAACGACTCGTTCGGCTTCGGTGGGCACAACGTGGTGCTGGCGTTCCGTTCCGTCTGACGCCGGTTCCTCCGCTCCGTACGGCATGTGGCCCGTACCCCCTGGTCAGGGGGTACGGGCCACATGCCGTGGTTCTTCGGCGGCGGTCCGGGCGCCGACGGGGCGTCGCACCGTGACGGTCACACGACCTGGTGCAGCCAGCGGACCGGGGCGCCCTCGCCCGCGTAGCGGAAGGGCTCCAGCTCGTCGTCCCAGGGCTTGCCGAGGAGTTTGGCGAGGTCGGCCTCCAGGTCGCTCTCGCCGCGCTGGGAGCGCAGCAGCGCGGCGCGCAGGCGGTCCTCGGGGATGAGGATGTCGCCGTGGATCCCGGTGACCGCGTGGAAGATGCCCAGCTCGGGGGTGCAGCTGTAGCGCTCGCCCTCGGCGGTGGGGCAGGGTTCGGCGGTGACCTCGAAGCGCAGCAGGTGCCAGCCGCGCAGCGCCGAGGCGAGCTTGGAGGCGGTGCCGACCTCGCCCTTCCAGGAGAACTCGGATCTCCAGGTGCCCGGTGCGGCGGGCTGCCGGATCCAGTCGAGGTTGACGCGCGTGCCGAGCACCCCCGCGACCGCCCACTCGACATGCGGACACAACGCGCGGGGCGCGGAGTGCACGTAGAGAACTCCACGTGTCGTCACTGGGGCCTCCGGACAGAGCGAGACATCTTGTAACTTAGCGGAACGGCAGTGGCAGGGCGGCCACGTGGCGAGGCTACCCTGCGGCGGCGCAAGGAGTGTGACGTACCGTCGGTCCAAGCGCCGTCGACCGCCGAGGTTTCACCCGGCGGGACGCGTCCGGACTCCCCTGCCGGGGGTCCGGGCCCGCCTCCCGGGTGAGGACGGCCGCATCGCGGGAACGCGGTGCGACCGGCCGTGTACGACGTGGTGCGACCCACCGCGCGGAAACGGGTGCCGACCAACCCTGTACAACGAGCGAGGAGACCAGGGGATGCGGAATCGCAGCCACCGTTCGCGGGCCGTCCTCGCCGTCGTCGCGGCGGCGGCCCTCCTCGGCACCGCCGCCTGCGACTCCTCGGCGCCCGGCGGGACCGCGAAGCTGCGGCCGTCGGCGAAGCCCGCCCCGGTCTGGGACCGCAGTCCGCACTCCATGGCCGCGGTCGGCGACTCCATCACGCGCGGTTTCGACGCCTGCAGCGTGCTGTCCGACTGCCCCGAGGTGTCGTGGGCGACCGGCAGCGATCCGCGGGTCGACTCTCTCGCGGTGCGGCTGCTCGGCTCGGCCGGCGCGGCCGAGCGCAGCTGGAACTACGCGGTGACCGGCGCGCGGATGGCCGACCTTCCCGGCCAGATGGCCCGGGCGGCGACGCGCAGGCCGGCGCTGGTCACGGTGATGGCGGGCGCCAACGACGCCTGCCGGTCCTCCGCTTCGGCGATGACGTCCGTCGCCGACTTCCGCGCCGGGTTCCAGGAGGCGATGAACACGCTGCGCGGCGCCCTGCCCAAGACCCAGGTGTACGTGTCGAGCGTGCCGGACCTGAAGCGGCTCTGGTCCGAGGGGCGCGGCAATCCGCTGGGCAGGCAGGTGTGGAAGCTGGGCATCTGTCCCTCGATGCTGGGGAACGCCGACTCGCTGAACTCCGCGGCGGTCCTCAGGCGCGGACGGGTGCAGGACCGGGTGAAGGCGTACAACGAGGTACTGCGCGAGGTGTGCGCCAAGGACCGGCGCTGCCGCTTCGACGGAAACGCGGTCTTCGACTGCCGGTTCGGGACGGACCAGCTGAGCCACTGGGACTGGTTCCACCCGAGCAGGGACGGACAGGCGCGACTCGCGGAGATCGCCTACCGGAGGGTCACGGCACGCGAACCCGTGACCTAGGGTTTCTCTCATGAGTGAACTTTTCGGCACACTTTCCGACGGCACCCGGGTCCACCGCTGGGCGCTGGAGCGCGCCGGGGTCCGGGTGCGTGTGCTCACGTACGGCGGGATCGTGCAGTCGGCCGAGGTGCCGGACCGGGACGGGCGGGCCGCCGACGTGACGCTGGGCTTTCCCGGTCTGGAGGGGTACACGGCCCACCCGGAGCCGTACCTCGGCGCGCTGGTCGGGCGGTACGCGAACCGCATCGGGGGTGCGCGCTTCCCGCTGGACGGGACGGTGTACCCCCTGGAGCCGAACAACGGGCCCAACTCGCTGCACGGCGGCGACGGCGGCTTCGACAAGCGCGTGTGGGACGCGGAGCCGCTCGAACACGGGGTCCGGCTCTCCCGGGTCAGCCCGGACGGCGAGGAGGGCTTCCCGGGCCGCCTGGAGGTCTCGGCGACGTACACGCTCGACGAGCGGGGCGCGCTGCGGATCGCCTACGAGGCGGTCACGGACGCGCCGACCGTGGTGAACCTGACGAACCACACGTACTGGAACCTCGGCGGCTCCGGCAGTGCGCTGGGGCACGAACTGCGGCTCGACGCATCACGGTTGACGCCGGTGGACGAGCACCTGATCCCGACCGGGGAGCTCGCCCCGGTCGAGGGCACCCGCTTCGACTTCCGCGAGCCCCGCAAGACCGGCGCGGGATACGACCACAACTACGTGCTCGACAAGGGGGTCACCGCCGCTCCCGTGGAGGTCGCCGAGCTGTACGACCCGGCGTCCGGGCGGGTGCTGACGGTCTCGACCACCGAACCGGGTCTGCAGTTCTACACCGCCGACCACCTGAGCGACCCCTTCGCCCCGAACGACGGCATCGCGCTGGAGACCCAGCACTTCCCCGACTCCCCGAACCGGCCGGAGTTCCCGAGCACCGAGCTGCGGCCGGGCGCGGTGTTCCGCTCCGAGACGGTGTACGGGTTCTCGGTACGGTCCTAGGGCCGGTCCGCGAAGCGAACGGCGGGCCCCGGTCCGGATGTCAGGTTCCGGGCCGGGGCCGGCCGAAGGGGGCGCGTCGTTCACGCCTCGATGATCGTGCTCAGACGGCGGTCCATGAGGGAACGACCTGCCTGAACCTCGTACAAACCCTTCACGAACACCCAGGCATCCGTGGCGGTGTCCCAGACCTCGAAGGCGCGGCGCGGGAGCTCCACGACGACCTCGACGCTCTCACCGGGTGCGGCCTCGGCCCCGGCGAAGCCGGCGAGTGCCCGGACGGGCCGCTCGGCGCCGGGTTCCGCGGGGGCGAGGTAGACCTGGACGACCTCGCGCCCGGCGCGCTCGCCGGAGTTGCGGACGCGGACGGTGACGGTCGTCCCCTCGGCCTCGATGGACTCGTACGTCCACTCGGTGTAGCCGAGGCCGTGCCCGAAGGCGTACGAGGGGGTCCTGCCCTCCTTCTCCCAGGCGCGGTAGCCGATGAAGATGTCCTCGGTGTACGGGAGTTCACCGTCCTCGGGGCGCACCCGCGTGACCGGGGCGTCGGCGAGGGAGCCCCAGGTGGTGGGGAGGCGGCCGCCGGGCTCGTGGGCGCCGGTGAGGACGTCGGCGAGGGCGGCACCGCCCTCCTGGCCCGGGAACCAGCTCAGGAGCACGGCGGCGACCTCGTCGCGCCACGGGAGGTCCACCGGGGAGCCCGAGTTGACGACCACGACGGTGTTCGGGTTGGCGGCGGCGACGGCGTGGACCAGTTCGTCCTGGCGGCCGGGGAGATCGAGGTCCGCGCGGTCGAAGCCCTCGGACTCGACGCGGTCGGTGGTGGCGACCACGACGACGGCGGTGTCGGCGGCGCGGGCCGCCGCGACCGCCTCGGCGATCAGTTCGTCGGCGTCGCGCACGGGTTCCTGGTGGGCGAACGAGAAGCCGACGACCTTCATCGGGACGTCCTCGGGGAACGTGACGACATGGGTGAGGGAGACCTCCACCGGCTCGCCCGCGGTGAGTTCGGCCCGGCCGCGGGGGACGGGGGCGCCGAAGAACGTCACGAAGGGGTCGTCCTTGGCGGCGCCCTGGACGTCGTCGAAGTACGTCGTGCCGTCGACGGTGAGGGTGAACGCGCCCAGGCCCTTGACGCCGAAGGTGTGCGGACCGCTGTCGCGCGGGGTGAGGGTGCCGGTGAGTTCGACGCTGTGCAGATGGTCGTGAGTGACTCCCTCGGGCAGGTCGTCACCCATCCACTGGATCTGGCCGTTCGGGGCGGAGGCGGTGGCGATGACCTCGCCGACGGCGTTCCGGCAGATCGCGCGCAGCTCGAACCCCTTGTCGGCGACGGGGAGTTCGACAGCGAGGTCGGCGCCCACGGCGTAGGTCACCGTGCCCTCGGGGAGAGCGGCGGTGAGGCCGTCGAGGGGCGAGACGGTCCGGGCGGGGAAGACGGTGGCCGAGCCGCCGCCGAGGACGCGGGCGTCGCGGGCGGCGGCGCCGATGAGGGCGACCCGGTGCCCTTCGGGGAGCGGCAGGGCGCCTTCGTTGCGGACGAGGACGAAGCCGCGGCGGGCCACCTCGCGGGCCAGCGCCCGTCCGTCCACGGCCGTCGGCGGCTCGGTCACGGCGGGTTCGGCGCCGTCCAGGGCTCCGACGCGGGCGGCGAGCCGGAGCACGTTGCGGACGGCCGCGTCGACCGCGGCCTCCGCCACCTCGCCGGCGCGCACGGCGGCGGCGAGCGGTTCCCCGTAGACGGTCCGGGGGCCGGGCATGGCGACGTCGAGACCGCCCTCGATCGCGGCCCGCGTGGAGCGGGCGGCCATCCAGTCGGAGACGTTGAAGCCGTCGAAGCCCCATTCGCCGCGCAGGACCTCGTTCACGAGACGGCGGTGCTCGCTCATCGTCGTGCCGTTGACGGAGTTGTAGGCGGTCATGACGCCCCACGGGCGGGCCTTCTCGACGATGGTCTCGAAGGGCGCCAGATACAGCTCGCGCAGGGCGCGTTCGGAGACGACGTTGTTCACGGTGAAGCGGTCGGTCTCGGCGTCGTTGGCGACGAAGTGCTTGACGGTGGTGGCGACACCGCCGGACTGCACGCCCCGGACGTAGCCGCTGCCGATCGCGCCGGTCAGGAGCGGGTCCTCGCTGTAGGCCTCGAAGTGACGGCCGCCGAGCGGTGAGCGGTGGAGGTTGACGGTGGGGGCGAGCAGGACGTGGACACCCTTGCGGCGGGCCTCCTGGGCGAGCAGCACGCCGGCGCGGCGGGCCAGTTCCGGATCCCAGGCCGCGGCGAGCGCGGTGGGCGAGGGGAGCGCGACGGAGGGGTCGTCGGCGCTCCAGCGGACACCGCGGACGCCGATGGGGCCGTCGGACATGACGAGGGAGCTCAGCCCGATCTCGGGGAGCGCGGGCAGGGTCCACATGTTCCGTCCGGACAGCAGCCGGGCCTTCGCGTCCAGGCCGAGCCGGGCCAGGGCCGCCTCGACGACGGCCTCGCGCGCCGCGTCCGCCTCCACGCCCTTCGAGTCACCCTTCGGGTCCTTCGAGTCGCCCTTCGGGTCCTTCGCCGTCCCCGCCGCGGTCTCCGCCATGGCGGCACCTCCTCGTTGAAAGCCGTCGGTTCCCCTCATCGTGCATCGGTCACCTCGAGAGCGGTACGGGACCGGTGGGACGCTCCGCCGGACGGGCGCCGACCGCCGCGACGACCTCGATCTCGACGAGGGCGTCCGGCTTGAACAGGCGCGCGGCCTCGAAGGTCATGCTGGTCGGCGCGGTCCCGGTGAGGAACTCCCGGCGTACGGCGCCGTATTCGCCCAGCCTGCCGATGTCGGTGAGATACGTACGGATGTTGATGATGTCGTCGAGGGTGGCGCCGTGCGCGTCGAGCAGCGCGGCGACGGTCTCGAAGACACCGCGGCTCTGGGTGGCGAGGTCCGGGCCGTCCGCGACCTGACCGGAGAGGTACAAGAGGGCGCTGCCGCCGGGGAGTTCGACACGGGCGACCTGGGAGTAGTAGGAGTTGGCGGGCTGCGGCGCGGAAGCCGGGCTGTCGAGTGTGACGCGCATGGTGACTCCTCAGGCCGGCCGGCGGATGCGGTCGACGGCTCGCGTGATGTCCTCGTCGGCCACGGCCGGGTCCTCGGCGGCGCGCCGGAAGTGCTCCAACGCCGCTTCCATGGCGGGGAGCCGGGCCGGGTCCGTGGCGAGCGCGAGGTCCTTGGCGGCGAGCGCGGTGCCGAAGTGGACGCCCTCGGCGAAGGCGCGGCCCACCACGCCGCCGAGCGGGCCGCCCGCCAGCGCGGTGCGTGCCGTGTCCTCGTCCAGGCCCAGGGTTTCGGCGAGGACCAGGGCCTCGGCGACCAGGGCCACGCCGCCGAGGACGGCGGCGTTGAGGACGAGCTTGAGCGCGGCGCCCGAGCCGGCCGGTCCCACCCGGGTCACGGTCCCGAGCCGGCTCAGCACGTGTTCGACGCGGGCGGCGTCACCGCCCGCGAGAACGCCGAGCCGGCCGGACTCCGCCCGGTCCGTGCTGCCCATGACCGGGGCGTCGACCAGGGTCACGCCCTCACCGAGGCGGGCGGCCAGCTCTCCGATCACGTCCGGGCCGACCGTCGACATCTCCACCCAGCAGGCGCCGGGGCGCAGTTCGGGGACGACGGCCGCGGCGACCGCGGCGAGTGCCGCGGGGCCGGTGAGCATCGTGATCACGACGTCCGCGTCCCGCACCGCCTCGGCGGGCGAGGCGGCGAGCACGGCGCCCGCCGCGACGAGCGGCTCCGCTTTCGCGGGAGTGCGGTTCCACACCGTCAACGAGTGCTGTGGGCCGAGGAGTCGGCGGGCCATGGCGGACCCCATGTGCCCCAGTCCGAGAAAGGCGATCTTTTCCATGCAGGGGACGCTAGGCGCGGTCCTGTGATGCGACAAGCGAATGTCTAGCATGCCTGCCATGCCGCATCAGCATGATGATCTCGCTCAGGACGGTACTCCGCGTGGCACCGCGCCCACGGCGCCGGACGCGCGCGCCCCGCACGATCCCGCCCCGCACGTTCCCGCCCCACGCGACCGCGCCCCTGATGAAGTGGACCGGGGTGAAGTGGGCTGCGGGAAAGCGGAGTTGTCCGGCGGAGGCGCGTCCGGCACGGACTCCTCCGCCGCTCCCGATCTGTCCACCGTCTGGCTGCGGGTCTTCCTCGACGTCGCGCGGCACGGTTCGTTCACCGTGGCCGGCCGGGCGCTCGGGTGGACGCAGTCCGCGGTCTCACGCCAGATCTCCGCGCTGGAGGCGGCACTCGGCGGGGCGCCGCTCTTCGACCGGCTGTCCCGGGGCGTACGGCTGACGGAGGCCGGCCGGGTCCTCCTGCCGCACGCCGAGGCGGTGGTGGAGCGGCTGCGCGGGGCGGGGCGCGAGCTGGCCGCGCTGCGGGAGGCGGCGGGCGGGCGGCTGCGGGTGGGCGCCTTCGCCACGGCGGACGCGGCACTGGTGCCCCGGGCGATCGCGGCGTTCCGGGCCCGGCACCCCGCCGTCCGGCTCACCCGCCTCCAGGAGTTCACCCCCGTCCTGCTGGACCTGCTGAGCGCCGACCGGCTCGATCTGGCGGTCGTCTCGACGACGGGCCGCGCCCCGCTGGAGGCCTACTCGCTGCACCACCTGCTCGACGAGTCCCTCTACGTCGCCGTCCCCGCCGCACACCCGCTCGCCGCCGAACCGTCCGTGCGCCTGCCGCAGCTCGCCGACGCCGACTGGATATCCGGCAGCGCGCGCCCCGAGGGCACGCTGCTCGACGCCGCGCTGCGACACGGGTTCCGGCCGCGGGTGGCGCATGTCGTCGCCGAGTGGACCGCCAAGCAGGGATTCGTGGCGGCCGGTCTCGGGGTGACCCTGATCCCCGCGCTCGCCGCCGAGTCCGTACGTCCGGACATCGCGCTCCTGCCCGTGCTCGACGAGGGGGCACCGGCCCGTGCGGTGTACGCGGCGACGGTGCGCGGGCGGTCCCTGACACCGGCGGCGGGGGCGTTCCTGGCCGCGCTGCGGGAGGCGGCGGCAAGGATTCCCGCCTGAAACGGGCGGGCGGGCTCCGGAGCGAGCGGGCGGGCTCCGGGGCCGGCGGGACGGTGACGGTGACGGTCACGGCCGCGGCGACGTCCACGGCGACGGCGACCACTGCCGGCGACCGGTGCCGGGGTCTCCGGTCAGGAAGTGGCGCTCTGCTCCTCGGACGCCCCGTCGACGGCCGGCTCGGAGTCCTCGTCCGCGTCGCCCTCGCGGATCTCCTCGCCGAGCAGGTCCCGGGCCATCAGGGTGGCGCCCGCGACGGCCCCCGGCATCAGGAACACCGCGACGAACGGTACGAGGAAGGCGAGGCCGAGCGGGGTGCCGAAGCCCCAGACCAGCGTCTTGCGGGAGCGGAGCAGCGCGAGGCGCGTGCGGAGGTCGACCTCGCGGCGCTGCAGGGCGACGGCGACGAGTTCCTCGGTGAGGAAGAAGCCCGTGACGAAGAAGCCGAGCACCGGGACGACGGTCTGGCCGACGAACGGGACGAAGCCGAGCGCGAAGAGGAGGACTCCCCAGACGAGGGCCCGCACGAGGATGCGGAGGCTGTCGCGTGCGGAGATCCACAGCTCGCGCCAGAGCGGCAGTCCGGACTCGGGGGCCGTGCCGTCCGGGGAGACGTCGCGGTCGACCTTCTCCGAGAGGCTCTCGTAGAAGGGCTGGCCCACGAGCAGGGTGACCGCGGTGAAGGTGAGGACGGCGAGGAGGAGGGCCAGGGCGAAGAGGACGGCGGTGAGGAAGCCGCGGAAGAGACCCGCCCAGGGGCTGGACCAGTCGTCCGCGAACGGCGTCGCCCAGGTGACGAAGCCCTCCCCGTACACACCGAGGGCGACGAGCGCCGCCGCGTAGAGGACGAGCGTGATGAGTCCCGGCAGCAGCCCGAACCCGAAACTCTTCCCGTGCCGGACCACCCACCGCTGGCCGCGCAGCAGATAGCCGAAACCCACCCCAAGATCGCGCATGGAGAGACTTTATCGGGGCCCCGCGCCGGACCACGAGACAGGAGACGGAGGACGCCTCCGCGGACCACGGGACACAGGCGGAGGCCGCCTCCCCGGATGTCGGGGGAGACGGCCTCCGCGACGGGCGAGCGGCAGGCGCCGCCGGGCAGGCGCCGCCCCTGCTTCGCCCGGGGTCAGAACTTGACGATCATCTTTCCGATGTTGTCGCCGCGCAGGACGCCGAAGAACGCCTCCAGGTTGTTCTCGATGCCCTCGACGATCGTCTCGGTGTACTTCAGCTCACCGGAGCGGATCCAGGCGCCGACCTCCTGGACGAACTCCGGCTGGAGGTCGTAGTGGTCGCCGACGAGGAGGCCCTGGATGCGGCCGCGGGTCTGGATCAGCCGGGCCAGGTTGCGCGGGCCGGGGGCGGGCTCGGTGTTGTTGTAGACGGAGATCATGCCGCAGATGGCGATGCGGCCGTCCCGGTTCAGCGAGCCGATGGCCGCCTCCAGGTGGTCGCCGCCCACGTTGTCGAAGTAGACGTCGATGCCGTCGGGCGCGGCCTCGCGCAGCTGCTGGGAGACCGGGCCGTTCTTGTAGTTGAAGGCCGCGTCGAAGCCGTACTCCTCCACGAGCAGCTTGACCTTCTCGTCGGAGCCGGCGGAGCCGATGACGCGGGAGGCGCCCTTGAGCCGGGCGATCTGGCCGACCTGGCTGCCGACGGCACCGGCGGCGCCGGACACGAAGACGGAGTCGCCCTCCTTGAAGGAGGCGGTGCGCAGGAGCCCGGCGTAGGCGGTGAGGCCGGTCATGCCGAGGACGCCGAGGTACGTCGACAGCGGCGCGGCCTCGGGGTCCACCTTGACGGCCTGCTTGGCGTCCACGACGGCGTACTCGCGCCAGCCGAGGAAGTGCAGCACGTGGTCGCCGGCCTCGATGCCCTCGGCGTTCGAGGCGATGACCTCGCCGACCGCGCCGCCCTGCATGGTCTTGCCGAGCTCGAAGGGGGCGACGTAGGACTTGGCGTCGCTCATCCGGCCGCGCATGTACGGGTCGACGGAGACGTAGGCGTTGCGCACCAGGACCTCGCCCGGACCCGGCTGCCGGACCTCGGCCTCGACCAGGGCGAAGTCGGAGGGCTGGGGAACGCCGACCGGGCGGCTGACCAGATGCCATTCGCGGCCGGTGGAGGGAAGCTGGGGGGTCTCGGACATGAGGGGGTGCCTTTCACGGTGGCCGGTGAGCGGTCCAAATACTTCAGGACCTGAAACAACCATGCTCCTGAATATTTCATGATGTCAAGTAACCCGGTAGACTCGTCGGCATGGCCACCCACAAGAGACCACGGATCGACCCCTTGACCGTGGAGGTCGTCGAACTGATCGGCACGGTCGTGGCCCGCTACCACGAGGAGTACGAGGAGGCGGCCGCCGAGCACGCCCTCACCGGCGCGCAGGCGCGGCTGCTGAGCCTGCTCTCACTGGAGCCGCTGCCGATGCGCCGTCTGGCGCAGCAGCTGAAGTGCGAGCCGTCGAACGTCACGGGGATCGTGGACCGGCTGGAGACACGGGGGCTGGTGGAGCGCCGCCCCGATCCGGCGGACCGCCGGGTGAAACTGGCCGCGGCGACGGCCGAGGGCCGCAGGATCGCCGGGGGGCTGCGCGATTCGCTCGACTTCGCCCGCGAACCCCTGGCGCAGCTCTCGGACCAGGAACGGCTGGCCCTGCGCGACCTGCTGCGCCGCATGCTGGGCGAGGACCGGCGCACCGGCTGCGCCTGACGGCCGGGAACCTCCCCCCGGCCGGCCGGCGCACGTCGCCCCGGGGACGGAATCGCCGAGGACGCCCCGGAAAGAGGTCACCCCGTGGCGGGCGGCACGCCTACGTGCACCACCACAGGAAGCGGTCGCAGCCGCTCGAGGACGAAGGAGCCGGCGCGGGAGCCGAGGCCGTCGGGGCCGTGGTGGCGGGGGCCGAGGTCCGGGGCGCCGGAGAGGCGGCCGCCGGGGCCGAGGCGGTCCGGCGCGGCAGGGTGCCGGCGGTCGAGGACCCGCCGTCCCCGGTGCTCCCCCCGTCCGTCGCCGTGGGCGTCGCGGAGCGGGAGGCGGAGGCCGGCCCGGAGGCCGACGGCGAGGGGCCGGACGTGCGGTCGGCCGAGGGGGACCCGGAGGGGGAGTGCTTCTTGAGCAGGGACGCCGCCGGCGAGGCCGAGCCGTCGGGCGACTCCGCGGCCGCCGGGCTCGGACCCAGACCGGGCGCGTCGACGCCGAGTTCGGCGAGGCTCAGACCGCCGGCCGCGAGGACGAAGCCCACGGCTATGTACAGGGTGCGGCGCCGCTTGCGGCGGTGTGCGGCGGCCTTGCGGTCGCGACGGCTGACGCCGGCCGGAGCCTCCTGGCCCCGTGGGTCGTCCTGCCCCCCGGCCCCGGCGTCCAGGACACGGCCTCCGCCGCGGCGTGCGGCCCGCCGGGAACGCCACTCGACGTCGCCGTCCGCACCGTGGCGCGCGTCGGCGCCGGCACCGGCCCGCGGGCGCGCGCCGGTCCCCTCGACGTCCGCGCCGAGTTCGTCGACCGGGGTGCCGCACCCGGGACAGGCGAGCGCGCCGTTGAGGTGCCTGCGGCACACGTGGCAGTAGTCCATGACGCGGGAAGACTAGGGTCACCGCCGGTAACGTTCCTAGGCGCAGTTGTGAAGATGTTGTGCGGAATCAAGTATTCCGGTCCGTCGGACCCGGTCACCCCCGAACATTCCCCGCCATCCTGCGCCCATCGCATCGAAACCGTTATGCGCGCGACCCATTGACACCCCCCGGGCGGCGTCCTTACTGTCACGCCAGCATTTCGAACGTGTGACGAAATTTCGAACAGAGCTGAAAGCACAGGGGGCATCTGCCGTGCGCATCACGGGAATCACCACACACGTGGTCGGGACACCCTGGCGGAACCTGACCTACGTCCAGGTGCACACCGACGAGGGCATCACCGGGGTCGGCGAGACCCGCATGCTGGGCCACACCGACGCGCTGATCGGCTACCTGCACGAGGCGCAGGCCAACCATATTCTCGGCTCCGACCCGTTCGCGGTCGAGGACCTGGTCCGCCGGATGAAGTACGGCGACTACGGACGCGCCGGCGAGATCGTGATGTCGGGCATCGCGGTCGTCGAGATGGCCTGCTGGGACATCAAGGGCAAGGCGCTCGGGGTGCCGGTCTGGCAGCTCCTCGGCGGCAAGGTCACCGACAGGGTCAAGGCCTACGCCAACGGCTGGTACACCACCGAACGCACCCCGGAGGCCTACCACAAGGCCGCCCAGGAGGTCGTCGCCCGGGGCTACAAGGCCCTGAAGATCGACCCCTTCGGCACCGGGCACTTCGAGCTGGACCACGAGGCCACGCTGTACTCGGTGTCGCTCATCGAGGCGGTGCGCGACGCGATCGGTCCCGAGACCGAGCTGATGCTGGAGATGCACGGCCGCTTCTCGCCGTCCACCGCCGTCCGTCTCGCCCACGAGCTCGCGCCCTTCAAGCCCGCGTGGCTGGAGGAGCCGGTGCCGCCGGAGAACCTCAAGGCGCTGGAGAAGGTGGCCGCCAAGGTCGACATGCCCCTCGCCACGGGCGAGCGGATCCACGACCGCATCGAGTTCCGCGAGCTCTTCGAGAGCCAGGCGGTCGACATCATCCAGCCCGACGTCGGCCACATCGGCGGCATCTGGGAGACCCGGAAACTGGCCGCGACCGCCGAGACCCACTACATGCTGGTCGCGCCGCACAACGTCGGCGGGCCGGTCCTGACCGCCGCCTCCCTCCAGGTCGGCTTCACCTCGCCGAACTTCAAGATCCTGGAGCACTTCAACGACTTCGCCGACGCGGAGATCAAGAAGGTCGTCAAGGGCGCCCCGCAGGTCGTGGACGGCTACTTCGAGCTGTCCCACGAGCCGGGGCTGGGCGTCGAACTGGACGTCGACGCGGCGGCCGAGTTCCCGCAGCAGCAGGCCCGCTTCGACCTGTGGGCCGACGGCTGGGAGCAGCGCAAGCCCAAGGGGGCGAAGTGAGCACCGCGGTCGTCGTCGAGGGTCCGGGCGAGCACCGGCTGGTCCCGCACGAGCCGGTCCGCCCGGCGGCGGGCGAGGCGCTCGTACGGGTGCACGCGGTCGGCATCTGCGGCAGCGACCGCGAGGTCTACCAGGGCAACCGGCCCGAGGGGTACGTCCGCTACCCGCTGACCCCGGGCCACGAGTGGTCCGGGACCGTCGAGGAGGTCGGCGCCGGCGTCCCGGCGACGCTCGTCGGCCGCAAGGTCGTCGGCGAGGGCTTCCGCAACTGCCAGGTCTGCGACCGTTGCCACGCGGGCGAGACAACGTTGTGCACGGCCGGGTACGAGGAGACGGGATTCACCGTCCCCGGGGCGATGGCGGGCACGCTGACGCTGCCGGCCCGGCTGCTGCACGTCCTGCCCGACGACGCCGACCTGAGCGCCGCCGCGCTGCTGGAGCCGGCCGCCTGCATCGCGGCCGCCGCGCTCAAGGCGAACGCGCGGCCCGGTGAGCGCGTGGCCGTGGTGGGCACCGGGACGCTCGGGATGTTCGCCGTGCAGTTCCTGAGGGCGGGATCGCCGGCCGAGCTGCTCGTGGTGGGCACCCGTCCCGACCGGGCCTCGCTGTCGAAGGACTTCGGTGCCACCGACTTCCGTACCCGGGACCAGGAGCTCCCCGACGACTTCGACGTCGTGATCGAGACCGCCGGGTCCGCGTCCGCCGCGCGCACCGCCGCCTCCCTGCTGCGGCGCGGCGGGCGCCTGGTCCTCACGGGGATCCCGGCGCCGGGTGCCGAGGGTCTGGACCCGACCGACCTCGTCGTACGGCAGCTGGAGGTGCACACCGTGTTCGGGGCGCCGCCCGAGGCCTGGGCGCACACGGTACGGGTCTTCGGCGCGGGTCTGCTGAACCCGTCCCCCCTGGTGACCCACGAACTGCCGCTCGCCGCGTTCCCGGAGGCCATCGAACTGGTGGGCTCCGGTGATCCCGAGGTCGGCAAGGTCCTGCTGAAGCCGTGACCCTCCGAACCGTACGCCGGTACGGGGTTCCTGACGGCCCCGTACCGGCGTACACCAAGGCCTCGCGCGCCCACCGTCGCGAACCATGCCCGAAATATCGAACAATGAAGGACAGCTCGTGACCGACGCCTCTCCCACGGCGCCCCGTCGACCCGGCGAGCCGGCCCTGGCCGCGCTCGGCCTGGCCGCGCCCGCCCTCTCCCCCGCCGACGCCTCGCCGCACACCTTCCCCGGAGGCGGTCGCTGGCGCACCGAGGTCCCCTCCGTGGAGGGACCCGAGGCGCTCGCCGTGGTCCTCAAGGAGGCCTCACGGCTCGACGTACCGATCCACCGGATCAGCCAGGGCAGCGGCATCTGGATGCTGACCGACGCCGAGATCACCGAGATGGTCGAGGCCACCGGCGAACGCGACATCGAACTCTGCCTGTTCACCGGCCCGCGCGGCACCTGGGACATCGGCGCCTCGACGCGCACCGACTCGCACGGCGCGGGGCTGCGCGCCCGCGGCCACGACGCGGTGGCCGGCTGCGTCGAGGACGCCGTCCGGGCGACGGAGCTGGGCGTCAAGTGCCTGCTCGTCGCCGACGAGGGCGTGCTGTGGACGCTGCACCGGGCGCGGGTCGCCGGGATCCTCCCGGCCGACACGACGTTCAAGGTCTCGGCGCTGATCGGCCCGGTCAACCCGGCCTCGTACGCCGTGTACGAGAACCTCGGCGCCGACTCGCTGAACGTGCCGAGCGACCTGACGCTCGATCACCTCACCGAGATCCGGCGGGTCTCCGCCGCCCCCATGGACATGTACATCGAGGCCCCCGACGATCTCGGCGGGTACATACGGATGTACGAGGTCGCCGAGCTGATCCGGCGCGGCGCACCGCTGTATCTGAAGTTCGGGCTGTCCAGGACCCCCGGCATCTACCCGTACGGACACCATCTGCGGGACCTGACCCTGAGCACGGCCCGGGAAAGGGTGCGCCGTGGCCGGCTCGCCCTTGACCTGCTGACACGGCACGGAGCGGGGGACGACATGGCGCCGCTCGGCTCCCGTCTGCCCGGGGTGCTCTCGCGATTCGACACTCCCTCATAACGTTCGCACAAACCCCCTTCACACAAGCAGACACAGTCGCGCACAATCCAACACACCTTCTCGGCCTCACCCGCAACGCTCCCGGAACGTCCCAGCTCCGTGAGACCCAGCCCGGTCCAAGACATCAAGGATGATGATCATGCGTAACCGCAGAGCCGCACTCGCCGCCATAGCCGGAGCCGCCTCCCTCGCCCTGACCCTCACCGCCTGTGGCCAGAGCGGCGAAGGCGGCAGCAAGGAGGACAAGGGCAGCAGCAAGGGCGGGACGATCGGCATCGCGATGCCGACCAAGTCCTCCGAGCGCTGGATCGCCGACGGCAACAACGTCGTCAAGAACCTGGAGTCCAAGGGCTACAAGACCAAGCTGGTCTACGGCGAGGACGACCCCCAGCAGCAGGTCTCGCAGATCGAGAACCTGATCACGCAGGGCGTCAAGGCGCTGATCGTGGCGGCCATCGACAACAAGTCCCTGGACAACGTGCTCCAGGAGGCCGCGGACGCCCACATCCCGGTCATCGCCTACGACCGTCTGATCCTCGGCACGAAGAACGTCGACTACTACGCGTCCTTCGACAACTCCAAGGTCGGCGAGCTCCAGGGCAACTACATCCTGCAGAAGCTCGGTCTCGCGGACGGCTCGAAGAAGGGCCCGTTCAACATCGAGCTCTTCGCCGGCTCGAACGACGACAACAACACGAAGTACTTCTTCGGCGGCGCGATGAAGGTGCTGCAGCCCTACATCGACAAGAAGCAGCTCGTCGTCCAGTCCGGCCAGACCGCGCTCAACCAGGTCACCACCCTGCGCTGGGACGGCGCGACCGCCCAGAAGCGCATGGACGACATCCTCACCAAGTCGTACGCCAGCAAGAAGGTCGACGCGGTCCTCTCGCCGTACGACGGCATCTCCATCGGCATCCTGTCGGCGCTGAAGTCGGACGACTACGGCTCCAAGAGCAAGCCGCTGCCGATCCTCACGGGCCAGGACGCCGAGCTGGCGTCGGTGAAGTCGATCATCGCGGGCGAGCAGACGCAGACCGTCTACAAGGACACCCGCGAGCTGGCCAAGATCGCCTCGACCATGGTCGACGACGCCCTCAAGGGCAAGAAGCCGCAGACCAACGACACCACGACCTACGACAACGGCTCGAAGGTCGTCCCCGCCTACCTCCTCCAGCCGGTGAGCGTCGACAAGTCCAACTACCAGTCGGTCCTGGTCGACGGCGGCTACTACACGGCGGACCAGCTCAAGTAAGCGTCGAACCTTACGGATTGGAAGGCACGACCATGGCGGGACCCGTCCTGGAAATGCGCTCGATCGTCAAGACCTTTCCCGGCGTCAAGGCGCTGTCGGACGTCACTCTGACCGTCCAGCAGGGCGAGGTCCACGCCATCTGCGGTGAGAACGGCGCCGGCAAGTCGACCTTGATGAAGGTCCTCTCCGGCGTCCACCCGCACGGGAGTTACGAGGGCGAGATCCTCTTCGAGGGAGAGGCCTGCGGCTTCAAGGACATCCGGGCGAGCGAGCACCACGGCATCGTCATCATCCACCAGGAACTGGCGCTGTCGCCCTACCTCTCCCTCGCGGAGAACATCTTCCTCGGCAACGAGCACGCCAAGCGCGGTTTCATCAACTGGAACACGACCCTGCGGCACGCCACCGAGCTGCTGCGCCGGGTCGGTCTGAGCGATCACCCCGAGACCCGCGTCGCCGACATCGGCGTGGGCAAGCAGCAGCTCGTGGAGATCGCCAAGGCGCTCTCGAAGAAGGTGAAGCTGCTCATCCTCGACGAGCCGACCGCGGCCCTCAACGACGAGGACAGCGACAAGCTCCTGGACCTGATCCTGGAGCTGAAGAAGCAGGGCATCACCTCGATCATCATCTCCCACAAGCTCAACGAGATCCGCAAGGTCGCCGACTCGGTGACGATCCTGCGGGACGGCCGGACCATCGAGACCCTCGATGTGAAGGCGCCGGAGACGACCGAGGACCGGATCATCAGCGGCATGGTCGGCCGGGACCTCGACCACCGCTTCCCCGAGCGCACCCCGCACCACCCGGAGGAGGGTGCCGCCCCGGCGCTGGAGATCCGCGACTGGACCGTGCACCACCCGATCGACCAGCAGCGCAAGGTGGCCGACGACGTGTCGCTGCAGGTGCGGCGCGGGGAGATCGTCGGTATCGCGGGCCTCATGGGCGCCGGCCGCACCGAGCTCGCGATGAGCGTCTTCGGGCGGTCGTACGGCCGCTACGCGGGCGGGACGGTCCTCAAGGACGGCAAGGAGATCCGTACCAGGACCGTCGCGGAGGCGGTCGGCCACGGCATCGCGTACGTCACCGAGGACCGCAAGCACTACGGGCTCAACCTCATCGACACCATCAACCGCAACATCTCGCTGACCGCCCTGGACAAGGTCGCCCACCGGGGCATGGTCGACGAGCACGAGGAGCGCCAGGTCGCCGAGCGCTACCGCACGTCGATGAACATCAAGGCGCCGACCGTCTTCGAGCCGGTGGGCAAGCTCTCCGGCGGCAACCAGCAGAAGGTCGTCCTCAGCAAGTGGATCTTCGCGGGTCCGGACGTGCTGATCCTGGACGAGCCGACCCGCGGCATCGACGTGGGGGCCAAGTTCGAGATCTACACGGTCATCGACAAACTGGCCGCCGAGGGCAAGGCGATCGTCTTCATCTCCTCCGAGCTGCCCGAACTGCTCGGCATGTGCGACCGCATCTACACCATGGCCGCCGGGCGGCTGACCGGTGAGTTCTCGCGGGCCGAGGCCACGCAGGAAGTGCTGATGCGTCAGATGACGAAGGACAAAGAGGTAACGCGATGAGCACCGATGTGACCAACACCCCGGCCGAGGCACCGCCGGGCAAGGACGGGAGCGGCGGCACCGGGGAGAACCTGGTACGGCTGATGCTCGACGGCATGCGCAGCAACATGCGCCAGTACGGCATGCTGATCGCCCTCGGCCTGATCGTCGTCCTCTTCGCGGTCTGGACCGACGGAAGCCTGCTGCTGCCGCACAACATCTCCAACCTGGTCCTGCAGAACAGCTACATCCTGATCCTCGCGATCGGCATGATGCTGGTGATCATCGCGGGCCACATCGACCTGTCGGTCGGTTCGCTGACGGCGTTCGTGGGCGCGTTCGCGGCCGTGCTGACGGTGCAGCACGGCGTGTCGTGGCCCATCGCCCTGGTGCTGAGCCTGGTGGTGGGCGCCGTGGCGGGCTCGGTCCAGGGATTCCTGATCGCCTATCTCGGCATACCGTCCTTCATCGTCACCCTCGCCGGGATGCTGATCTTCCGCGGTATGACCGAGATCCTGCTCAAGGGGCAGACCCTCGGCCCGTTCCCGGGCGGCCTGCAGAAGATGGGCAACGGCTTCCTGCCGGAGGTCGGCCCGACCACCAACTACCACAACATCACGCTGCTGCTGGGCCTGGCCGTGATCGTCTTCGTGGTGCTGCAGGAGATCCGTGACCGCAAGCGCCAGCAGGAGTTCTCGCTGGACGTGCTGCCGGCCAAGCTGTTCCTGCTCAAGCTGGTCGCGCTGGTCGCCGCCGTCCTCACCGTCACGATGATGCTCGCCAGCTACAAGGGCGCGCCGATCGTGCTGCTGATCCTCGGCGCGCTGGTCGTCGGCTACGGCTACGTCATGCGCAACGCCGTCTTCGGCCGTCACATCTACGCGATCGGCGGCAACCTCCCGGCGGCGAAGCTGTCGGGCGTCAAGGACAAGAAGGTCACCTTCTATGTCTTCCTGAACATGGGCATGCTCGCGGCCCTGGCGGGTCTGGTGGTAGCCGCCCGCCTGAACGCGGCCTCTCCGAAGGCCGGCCTGAGCTTCGAGCTGGAAGCGATCGCCTCGTCGTTCATCGGCGGCGCGTCCATGAGCGGCGGTGTCGGTACCGTCCTCGGCGCGATCGTCGGCGGTCTGGTCCTCGGCGTGCTGAACAACGGCATGAACCTCCTCAGTGTCGGCACCGACTGGCAACAGGTCATCAAGGGCCTGGCCCTGCTGGCCGCGGTCGGCTTCGACGTGTGGAACAAGCGCAAGGTCGGTTCGTAAGTCAGCCGGGGCCCCGCCAGAAGGCGGGGCCCCCTCCATTGGGCAGGAGCCGCAAAATGGAAACGAGCAGACGTACGGTCATCGCAGCGGCGGCGGCAGCGGGCTTAACCGCGGCCACCATCGGCACGGCGCACGCATCGGGCGGAAAGAAGCCCGTGAAGGAACTCTTCGGCAAGCTCGCCGACGGGACCAAGGTCCACCGGTGGTCGCTGGAGAACGGCGGCACACGGCTCAAGGTCCTGTCGTACGGCGGAATCGTCCAGTCCCTGGAGATCCCCGACCGGCACGGCAGGTACGAGAACGTCTCCCTGGGCTTCGACAACATCGAGGACTACGTCGCGAAGACGCCGTACTTCGGTGCTCTCATCGGCCGGTACGGCAACCGCATAGCCAAGGGCCAGTTCACCCTCGACGGCACGGGCCACCAGCTCTCCGTCAACGACGGCGTCAACAGCCTGCACGGCGGCGCCAAGGGCTTCGACAAGCGCGTCTGGGACGTGGAGGGCTTCACCTCCGGCTCCGACACGGGGCTCGTCCTGCACTACACCAGCATCGACGGCGAGATGGGCTACCCCGGCACGCTCCGGGCGAAGGTCACCTACACCCTGACCCGGCACGGCGACTGGCGCATCGACTACGAGGCCACCACCGACAAGGCCACCGTCGTCAACCTCACCAGCCATGTGTACTGGAACCTCGCCGGTGAGGGCAGCGGCTCGATCTACGACCACGAGCTCGAGATCGCGGCCTCCCGCTACACCCCCGTCGACTCGGGCCTGATCCCCACCGGGGAACTGGCGAAGGTCGCCGGCACCCCCTTCGACTTCCGTCGGACCAAGACCGTCGGCCGCGACATCCGGGTCGCGAACCAGCAGCTCCTGTACGGCAAGGGCATCGACCACAACTGGGTCCTCGACAAGGGCATCACGGCGAGGCCCGAGCATGTCGCCACGCTGCGCGACCCGTCCTCCGGCCGCACCCTGAGCATCGCGTCCAACGAACCCGGCCTGCAGTTCTACTCGGGCAACTTCCTGGACGGCACCCTGGTCGGCACCGGCGGTCGCATCTACCGCCAGGGCGACGCCCTGTGCCTGGAGACCCAGCACTTCCCGGACTCCCCGAACCATCCGTCGTTCCCCTCGACGGTGCTGCGGCCGGGGCAGACCTACCGGACCAGCACGGTCCACTCGTTCGGCGCGTGACCGTACCTCACAGCCGGTTCACAAAATCCGCACGACCTCACAACGATTGAACAGCGCCCCAGCCGTATCCGTATGAGAGGGCGGCCCGTGCTCCCCCGCACGGGCCACCCAGAGAACGGGGGCCCGTCCTCCCCAACGGGCTCGCCCTATACGGAGGTTCCATGGCCGGCAATGTCACCTCGCTCTTTCGCGGCACCGCGGCGCACAGCCCGTCGATGGCCGCACTGACGCGGGAGGGCGACGGAGCCGGCCCGGTGGACTTCTGCATCCCCTGCAACCCGTACTTCCCCACGCCCGCGATGTTCGACGAACTCGCGGGCCGGCTGCGCGAGATCATCACCTACTACCCGAGCAGCGCCGACACGATCACCAGCGAGCTGTGCTCGCTGCTCCAACTTCCGCCGCAGTGCGTCGCGATGGGCAACGGTTCGACCGAACTCATCACCTGGATAGACCACTTGCTGGTCCGTGAGTCCCTCGCGATCCCCGTCCCCACGTTCGGCCGCTGGACCGACCAGCCGATGGAGACCGGCAAGCGGGTCGACATGTTCCCGCTCCAGGAGTCCAACGGCTTCGCGCTCGACCTCGCCGCGTACGCCAAGTTCATCCGCTCGCGCGGCACCAAGGTCGCCGTCATCTGCAACCCGAACAACCCCGACGGCGGTTTCCTGCCGCGCCAGTCGGTCATCCAGTTCATGGACGCGATGGCCGACCTGGACCTGATCGTCATCGACGAGTCGTTCCTGGAGTTCGCCGACGCCGAGTCGGAGCCCAGCGTGGTCGAGGACGCGGTCATGAGACCCAACGTCATCGTGCTGCGCAGCCTCGGCAAGAACTTCGGGCTGCACGGCATCCGCTTCGGCTACATGGTCGCCAACCCCTCGCTGGCGGGCAGGGTCCGCTCGATGCTGCCGAAGTGGAACCTCAACTCCTTCGCGGAGACCGTGGTGTTCATGCTCAAGAACCACGGCAAGGAGTACATGGAGAGCCTGCACATGGTCCGCCGCGACCGGCTCGACATGGCCCGCCAGCTCTCCGCGCTGCCCGGCCTGACGATCTACCCCTCGCAGGGCAACTTCCTGTTCGTGCGTCTTCCCGTCGGCGCCGAGGGCACCGTGGTCCGGGACCGGCTGCTCACCGAGCACCGCATCCTGGTCCGCGAGTGCGGCAACAAGGTCGGCTCGTCCAGCCGCTTCCTGAGACTCGTGGTACGCCCGCAGACGGATGTACGCCGCCTGGTGGCCGGCCTGGAGCAGGTGCTGTTCGGGTCCCGGAAGGAGACCGCCGTACCCGAGCTGAGCAATGGGACCGGCTACGGCTCGGGTACGGCCATGGTGGACCGTCTCGTCGGCTCGACCAACGGGGCGGGGATGCAGGGGCTGGCCGCGCAGGCGAACGCCTGGCCCGGACAGCCCGTCCAGGCGCCGCAGCCGGTGGCCGCCGCCGCCCCGCAGCCCAGCCTGCCCTCCGTTCCGCAGCAGCCGCGTCCCGCCGCGGCCTCGCCCTACCCGGCCCAGCAGCCCGCCCCGGTCTACCCCTCCCCGCAGCAGCCCGCGGCAGCCCCGTCCTACCCCTCCCCGCAGCCCGCCAGCTGGCCGGCCGCGGCCCAGGCTCCCGGTGCGATGCCGGCCCAGATGCCGCCCGCGGCCATGCAGGCCCCGTCGCCCGGTCTCCAGCCGGCCGGCCAGACGGGCATGCCCGGGATGGCGGGCGCCGCCTCCATGGGCGCGCAGGGCGGTCTGACGGCGGCCCAGGTCCGCGGCCGGACACAGCCGGAACCTCCTCCCCCACCTCAGTCGTCGAGCAGCGGCAGCGGCTGGGGCGCCGTCGGCGCCCTGCTGTACAACCAGGCCGGTTAGGCCACTCCTGTACCACCGGGCGGATCTCCGCCCGGCCGGCCTCCCCACGGGCCGGGCGGGATCCCCGCGTGACCGGCCTCCCCACGGGCCGGCCGCGGGGGACCGCCCACGATCTGGGCCGCCGGGCGGCGGCAGAGGTATCCCCGCCCGACGCCCGAGGACCCCTCTTCCTTCGCTGGCGCCGCGTTCCCCGCGCCGGCCCCCACGGCGGAGCGCCGGGCGGACCGAGCCGCCGGCGTCTCCGCTCTTTCCCCGTCCCGCCCGGTCGCGCCTCCCGTACGACCGGGCGGGGTGCGACCGGAGCCCGTACGGCCGAAGTCCGTGCACCTCCCCCGGAGTCCGGGGCAACGTGTCCGACAAGGAACTTGACGGACTGTTACTTTACGGAACTGACAGCTTACCGACAGCACCCCTCCCTAAGGTGCCGTGCTCATGACAGACACCCCCACGAACGACACGTCAGAGGCCCCTGTCGGGCGCCGGACCGTACTGATCGCCACGGGCGCCTCCGCCGCGGCCCTGGCCGTGGCCGCGGCGGCACCCGTCGCCCCCTCCCCCGCACCCGTCACCGGCCCGGCCGACGCGGCTCCCGCCGCGGCGGCCGTCTGCACCCTCACCAAGGAGATGACCGAAGGCCCCTACTACCTCGACGGACAGCTCGTCCGCTCCGACGTCACCGAAGGCAAGGCGGGCGCCCCCCTCAAGCTCGTCCTCACCGTCGTCGACGCCGCCTGCGCGCCGGTCGGCAACGCCCTCGTGGAGATCTGGCACTGCGACGCGCTCGGCGAGTACTCCGGATACGTCGGCAACAACGGCCACAGCGAGGCGGACGACGGCACGTTCCTGCGCGGCGGCGTGCTGACGAACACCTCCGGCGTCGCGAACATCACCACGATCTACCCCGGCTGGTACCGGGGCCGCTGCGTGCACATCCACGTCAAGGTGCACACCGGCGTCACCCTCACCTCCGACGGCTCCTTCACCGGCGGACAGGAACTCCACACCGGCCAGCTCTTCTTCAGCGAGACGATCACCACGGCGATGGCCAAGGTGTCCCCGTACTCCACCAACAAGGTCACCCGCACCACCCTCACCCAGGATTCCGTCTACGACGGCGGAGGCGCCTCCTCCGGCCTCCTGACCCTGACGGCCCTGGGAAGCACCGCCTCCGCCGGCTACACCGGCACCCTGACGCTCGGCGTCGAGACGAGCTGACCCGGCCCTTTCCCCCCACGGAGGCCGGGGGCGGTCCGCGACCCGCGGGCCGCCCCCGGCCGCGCCCATACCGCGTAATCCCCCGCGCCGGGATCGTCGTACGACCATCGAATGACCTGCTCCTGTGGACAATGGCCGCACCTTCCCCCGGTTCCCGGGCCCGGCCCGAACGGGGAAAGCCCCCGTCGCCGTCCCCCGGGAGAACCCGCATGGTGTTGAGCAGACGTACCTTCAGCGCACTCGCCGGTACCGCCGCTCTCGGCCTCTCGCTCGGCGGCAGCGGCAGCGACCAGGCCTGCGCGGCCGGAAGGACGCTCCTCGCACCCACCGGACCCGCGCCCGCGCCGCCCGCCGCCGACGGCCGGAAGCACACCGTCGGCTTCGACCGCTACTCGATGCTGATCGACGGCAGGCGCCTGGTGATCTGGTCGGGCGAGTTCCACCCGTTCCGGCTGCCGAGCCCGTCCCTGTGGCGGGACGTCCTGCAGAAGATGCGCGCCCACGGCTACAACGCGGTCAGCATCTACGTCGCCTGGAACTACCACTCCCCCGCGCCCGGACAGCACGACTTCACCGGGGTCCGCGACCTCGGCCTGTTCCTGCGGACCGCCGCCGAGACCGGGCTGTACGTCATCCTGCGCCCCGGCCCGTACATCAACGCCGAGGTCGACGCGGGCGGCTTCCCCGGCTGGCTGACGGCCACACCGGGGGTGGCCCGCACCTCCGATCCCACCTATCTGGAGTACGTCGACCAGTGGCTGACCGCCGTCGACCTGATCGCCTCCCGGCACCTCTACACCGACGGCGGCGGCACGATCGTCCTGTACCAGCTGGAGAACGAGTACGACAACCATGTGACCGAGCCCGCGGGCCGCGACTACATGGCGCACCTGTACGCCAAGGTGCGGGCCGACGGCATCGACGTGCCCCTCTTCCACAACGACAAGGGCAGGAACGGCCATTGGGCCCCCGGCACCTTCGACACGGGCGGCGAGCGCGGGCGTTACCTGTACGGCTTCGACGGCTATCCCTCCCCGTTCAAGACCCCGCCGGACTGGGGCCGCTTCGGTCCCGGAGGCCCGCAGGGCGGCTCGACCGCCAGCCCGGACACCCCGGGGTTCATCCCCGAGTTCGGAGGCGGCTGGTTCGATCCCTGGGGCGGGGCGGAGTTCGACGGCCTCGGATACGCCGAGTCCCGCCGCACCCGGGACGCGGCCTACGAGCGGCGCTTCTACCTCACCAACCTCGCCAACGGCATCACCGTCCACAACGTCTACATGACCTTCGGCGGCACGTCCTGGGGCTGGCTGCCCGCGCCGATCGTCTACACGTCGTACGACTACGGGGCCGCCATCGACGAGGCACGGCAGCCGACCGGCAAGCTCGTCCCGATGCACCAGATCGGCCGGCTGCTGCAGTCGGTGCCCGACCTGGCCAAGCTCGACCGCGCCGATCCCCTCCCGGGGGACGGCACGGGAGCGGGCCCCGGCATCACCGCGTACCACCTGGTCAATCCGGACACCGGCGCCCGCTTCCACGTGCTGCGCAACGACACGCCTTCCGAGGCCGTCGCCACCGTGACGCTCGGCGGAGCGAGGGCCGAGGTGCCGGTGCCCGGCCTCGACGCGCGGCTGCTCGCCGCCGGAATCGCCCTGGGTCGGCGGAAGCTGAGCTGGTCCACCGCCCAGCCGATGCTGTGGCTGACCGCGGGACGGCAGGACATCGCCGTGTTCACGGGGCGGGCGGGCGAATCGACCCGCACCTGTCTGGAGGCCACGAGCGAGCCGAAGGTCACCGTGCTGGACGGGGACGCCGGGCACGGCTACGAGGACGGCGTCCTGCGGATCGACGCCGTGCTCGGCGGCATCACCCGGGTCCGGGTGGAGGGCGGCGGCGTCCCGGCTCCCCTGCTGCTGCTCTTCGCCGACGACGACGGCTCCCGCCTGCTGTGGCGCTACGACACCCCGTCGGGCCCGGTGCTGGTGCGCGGCCCCGCGCTGCTGCGCACGGCCGCCCTGCGCGGCACGACCGCGCATCTCACCGGCGACACGGTGGACGCGGCGGACCTGGAGGTGTGGGGGCCGCGCGGGACGAGCGGACTCGTCTGGAACGACGCCGCGCTGGCGTCCCGCGCCACTGCCTCCGGGAGTCTGCGGGCCGAGCGGCCGCTGGCCGGTGCGGGCCGGGTGCGGCTGCCCGCCCTGACCGGCTGGCGCCGGGCCGAGGGCGATCCCGAGGCGGCCGCCGATCACGACGACACCGAATGGCGGGTGACCGACCGGACGTCCTCCTGCAGCATCACTCCGGTACCGGCAGGACAGCCCGTGCTGTTCGCCGACGACTACGGCTTCCACTACGGGGACGTCTGGTACCGGGGGCACTTCGCGGACGCGGGCGGCGCGGACTCCGTGTCCCTGTCCTACGTCGCCGGCACCCAGGGGCTGTTGATGGCCTGGCTGGACGGTGAGCCGCTGGGCACCCACCGGATGCCGGTGCCGGACAAGAAGACCGTGCGCAGGGGGACCTGGACCGCCACCGCCACCTTCCCCGTCCGGCCGCGGGAACGGCGGTCCCATGTGCTGTCCGTCCTGGTCCGGCCCATGCAGCGCGACGAGGACGGCAGGGCCGACGACACGCACAAGGCGGCCCGGGGGCTGACGGCCGTCACCTTCACCGGGGCCGCTCCGGCCGTGCGCTGGCGCATCCGGGGCGCGACGGCCCCCGACCCGGTGCGCGGACCGCTCAACACCGGTGGTCTGCACGGGGAGCGGCACGGCTGGCACCTGCCGGGCTTCGCGGACGGCGGCTGGACGGCGGCCGGCTTCCCGCGCGCCGAACGGCGCCAGGGCGTCACCTGGTACCGCACCGGCTTCCGGCTCGCCGTGGACAGCGGGACGGACGCGTCGATCGGGCTCACCCTCACGGACGATCCGGCCCGCGCCTACCGCGTCCAGATCTTCCTGAACGGCTGGAACATGGGCCAGTACATCAACGACGTGGGCCCGCAGCACACGTTCGTCCTGCCCAACGGGGTGCTGCGCACGCGGGGGCACAACACCCTGGCCCTCGCGGTGCTGTCCGACGGGACCACCGCCGCGGGACCGGGCCGGGTGGAACTGACGCTGCTGGGCAGCGCGGCCGGAGGAGTACCGGTGACCCCGGTTCCCTCGCCCGGCCCGATCGACCGGCCTTCTTCGGAAGGCCGTTGATCCGGATCATGTCGACGTGCTCGTTGAACTGTCCGGTCCGGTGCTGCGTACCAGTCGACGGGGACGGCACCGTCCCGCTCGGCGTCCTGCCGGGGAAACGGGCCGGCGGGCACGCGCCTGCCGTGGGTCGCGTCGTGCAGTGGCCGCCGAGGTGTCGGCGGCGGCAGGGATGCACGGTGCTCGGAGAAGGGGTTGAACGATTTCCGTTGATTCGGACCGCCCGGACAGCAGTGCCCCCGGCTCAGCGGCCCCGGTGAGGCAGGGGACAAGGGGGGCCGCTCCGTCCGCCGGTCGGCAGGTGCCGGGTCTGGACGGCCTGCGCGGACTGGCAGCGTTGTACGTGGTCCTGTTCCACTGCTGGCTGTACACCTTCCCGGGGTATCCCGACAGTTCGGCGCCTGCGTGGCTGGGCGTGCTGATGTTCGGGCGTCTTGCCGTCGTCTTCTTCCTGGTGCTGTCCGGCTTCTCCCTGGCGATCGCCCCGGCGCGTCACGGTTGGCGATCGGGCGGGGTCGGCCGGTTCCTGCGACGCCGCGCCTGGCGCATCCTGCCTCCGTACTGGGCAGCACTGGCCATGAGTCTGATCATTTCCTGGTTCGTGGTGCCGGCTTCGCACTACGGGGAACCCACTGCCGCGTCGGTTCTGGTGTACGGCGTCGTCGCCCAGGACATTTTCACCGCCCCGACGCCGAACGGCGCATTCTGGTCGATCGGAGTGGAAAGCGAACTCTATCTTCTCTTTCCCCTTTTCCTGTTCGTCCGGCGCCGGCTGAGCGCGGCGGCCCTGGTCGCCCTGGTGACCGTTCCGGTGATCGCCCTGGGGCTGTCGGCGACCGGTGCGAATCCCGTGGAGGGCGCCAACGGGCTCGCTCCCCATCTCGCTCCCGTGTTCGTCATCGGCATGGCGGGGGCAGGCGTCGTCGTTGCGCCGGAGAGAATTCAACGCCTTCCCTGGGGATGGTTCGCCGTACTGGCCGCCGCGCCCGTCCTGGCTCTCGGCGTCGTCCAGGGGCCCGTCTGGACGGTGGAGCACTACTTCTGGATCGATCTCGCGGTCGCTCCGGCCATGGCGATGCTGCTTGCCGCCGTTGCCACCGGTGGATCCGTCACCCTCGTACGGTTCCTGACCACGCGACCCGTTCAGCATCTCGGCAACTTCTCCTACAGCCTCTATCTGATCCATCTGCCGATCGTCATGGCTGTCATCCGTCGAGCGGCTCCGCACTTCGTATCGCCCGGTCTGCCCACCTTCTGGTTCACACTCGTTCTGGCTCTGCCGATCTCGGTGCTCGGGGCATGGCTGTTCTCTCGGATCTTCGAGATGCCCTTCAAGCGGAGCAGATCCTGGAAATCCGTGATCGCGCAGGGGCGTTCCCGCCGGGCCGGCACGGACCCTCGAGAGATCGCGAGTGAGCCTGCGACTCTGTGAGCGTTTCCCCGGAGCGCGAGACGCCCCGGACCGGAGAGGTCCAGGGCGTCCAGGCGACTGATCGTCACGGGAGAACCGTTCGGGCCGACCCGGGGATCCGGCCCGCAGGCGGGACAGGGAGCGGCCCGGGTTTCCCGATGACCGTGCGGTCACTAGTCGACCAATGTCCAGTGCTGGTTGGCCGATCCGTCGCACTTGAACTGGGCGGCCGCGGCGCCACTGGCGGTGCTGGCACCCGAAATACCCAGGCACAGACCGCTCTTGCGGTTCACCAGCGCGAAGTAGTCCCCGTCCCAGTCCTTTTCCCAGTCCTGATTGAGATCGCTGGACCCGTTTGCCGTGATGGCCACCGAACCGACCGCGGTACTGGCACCATCGATTCCGAGGTTCAGACCCGACTGGTAATTCTCGAAGGAATACCAGGTGCCGGCTTCGGTCAGGACCGAGTACCAGCGCTGCAGATAGCTTCCGTTATCGGCCTGCTGGGTGACCTTGGCACCGTTGGCGGAGCTTGCAGCCGTCAGGTACTTTCCCGACTTGAGGTTTTTGATCAAACTGGTGGAACCGGAACCGAGGGCGCCGACGGACGGTGTCGGGGTGCCGCTCTGCAGCGATTCGGCCTGAGCGATCGCCGGGCTGACCACGGCCATCAGCGCCCCGGCCAGAACGGCCGCGACGGAATTCCTGATGCGTAATGCGCGCAAGGTGCCTCTCCCTGTTCTTGGTGCTTTCGGTGTCACCGGGAGCACTCAATCAGGGGGTCGATCGATTCGCCAGACCGTTCGAGGACTTCGGCCGAAAGAAGATCATCAACATGGTCGGCTTCACCGTTCGAGAGCCACGGGCGCCATGGCGGGACATCGCGCATTAAATCTGTTCCGGGCACCGTCGGCGTCGCGCCCACTCCTGTATCCGCAATTCCTATTTTTTACGCCATTGCCCAGAGCCGCGTTGCCGCCCTCGTCGGGACCTTCGGTGCGCGTCCGGATTTCGCCACGGTGTGCGGCCGAGGTGGCGGAGGGGTGCCGGTGCGCAGTCCGCGCCCGTGCCGCAGGAAGTACGGTCCGTCCGCGGGGCGGGTCCTACGCCAGCCGGATCACGTTCCAGGACAGCGGCTCCAGGACGGCGCCGAGCGCGCCGCCTCGGAGCGTGGTCCCCTCGACCGGGTGCGGGGTGACCCGCTCCGGTTCGCGCAGGCTGTTGACGGCCTCCGGATCGGCGTCGGCGAGCGCGCTGTGCCCGACGACCCGCGTCAGCCCCGTCCGCCCGAGGGCGACCTCGAGCGGCAGCGGCTCGGTCCGGCTGCGGTTGACGGCGAAGACGGTGACCGAGCCGTCCTCCGCGCGTACCGCGGTGGCGTGCAGCAGGTCCACCTCGCCGTACTTCCGGGTCGTGTACGTCGGCGAGTCCACCCGGACGTCGAGGACCTGCCCGCGCCCGTACGCCGAGGCCTGGGCGAACGGGTGGAAGGTCGTCTGCCGCCAGGCCGGGCCGCCCGGTTCGGTCATGATCGGCGCGATGACGTTGACGAGCTGGGCGAGACAGGCGACGGCCACCCGGTCCGCGTGCCGCAGCAGGGCGATGAGCAGCGAGCCGAGGACGACCGCGTCCGTGACGGTGTAGACGTCCTCCAGCAGGCGCGGGGCCTCCTGCCAGTCCTCGACCGGGTGCGGGTTCGGCCTGCTCTGGTACCAGACGTTCCACTCGTCGAAGGACAGGTTGATCTTCTTCTCGGACTTCAACCGGGCACCCACGTGGTCGCAGGTGGCGACCACGTTCTCGATGAACGACTCGGTGTCGACGGCGGAGGCGAGGAAGGAGTCCCGGTCGCCGTCGGTCTCCTCGTAGTAGGCGTGCAGGGAGATGTGGTCGACGAGGTCGTACGTCTCGGCCAGGACCGTCGCCTCCCACGCGGCGAAGGTCGCCATCCCCTGCCCGGACGAGCCGCACACGACGAGTTCGAGGCCGGGCTCGATCTGCCGCATCGCGCGGGCGGTCTCGGCGGCGAGCCGGCCGTACTCCCCGGCGGTCTTGTGGCCGGTCTGCCAGGGGCCGTCCATCTCGTTGCCGAGGCACCACAGCCTGATGCCGAACGGGTCCTTGTCGCCGTGCGCGATCCGCAGGTCGGAACGGGCGGTCCCCGAGGGGTGGTTGGCGTACTCCTGGAGCGCCAGGGCCTCGGCGACCCCGCGCGTGCCGAGGTTGACGGCCATCATCGGCTCGGCCTGCGGGCCGATCTTCCGCACGAAACCGATGTACTCGCCGAGCCCGAAGCGGTTGGTCTCGGTGGAGCGCCAGGCGAGGTCCAGCCTGCGGGGCCGGTCCTCGGCGGGGCCCACCGAGTCCTCCCAGGCGTAGCCGGAGACGAAGTTGCCGCCGGGGTAGCGCACGGCGGTGACACCGAGTTCGCGGACGAGCTCCAGCACGTCGGTGCGCAGGCCCTCGGCGTCGGCCGAGGGATGGTCCGGTTCGAAGATGCCGGTGTAGACGCAGCGGCCGAGGTGCTCGACGAAGGAACCGAAGAGACGGGGGCCGGCCTCACCGACGGTGAAGGCGGGGTCGAGGACGAAGCGGGCGGTACGCATGGTGTCCTTTCGGGGCGCCGGAGGTGGGATCTCACCGATCGTTCGACATTTCGGAGGACGGTCGCAGCTCCGAACGGAAACGTAGGCAGGAAGCGCTTGCTCGTCAACGGTTCACGCAAGCGGCGAGCCCGACGGGCGGTGGGCCGGGACGTGGTGGGCGCGAAACAGCGATTCCCCACCCGGCGGTCGTCAACCGGGCGGGGAATCGCGCGCATTCGGACCGGAGATCGCCGACTGGGCGGCGCATCACTTGTGTCCGGACCTGAGATCGCCGACCGGGTGGCACATGGCTCGCGTTCGGGCCTGCGATCACCGACCGGGCGTGGAACCACCTGCGTTCGGACCGGTGACCGTCAGCCGGGCCGGCGATCCAGGACGTCCGGCTATCCGGCGAACTCCGGCTGCGGCAGCCCCTTGCCCGCGCCCGGGACGACGAGCAGGGAACCGGACATCGGGTGCGGCGCCGTGAGGCCCGTACGCGCGGTGGTGATGTACAGGTCGGTGAGGTCCGCACCGCCGAACGCGCAGGCGGTGGGGCGGCGCACCGGGAGCGCGAGAACCCGGTCCAGGGCGCCGTCCGGCGTGTAGCGGTGGACCGCTCCGCCGTCCCAGAGGGCCGCCCAGACACCGCCCTCCGCGTCCACCGTCAGGCCGTCGGGGAATCCGTTCTCCACGACGGCGAACGGACGCCTGCCGAAGGGCAGTCGATCGTCCCCGATGTCGAACACGTCGATGCGGCGGGTCGGCGAGTCGACGTAGTAGACCCGGCGGCCGTCGGGGCTCCAGCCCGTGCCGTTGCTGACGCTCACGTCGTCGAGGATCACGCGGACCGTTCCGTCCGGGGCGATCCGCGACAGGGTGCCCCCGCCTGGCGCCTCGTCGTAGCGCATGGTGCCGCACCACAGCGAGCCGTCGGGCGCGACGGCCGCGTCGTTGGCGCGCCGGCCGGGTACGGGCTCCCGGTGCAGCCAGCGGAACGAACCGCCGACCACGGCGGCCCCTGTGGCTCCCCCCGACGCCACGGGGGACTCGCCGGAGCCGGCCGGCCCGTAAAGGCCCACGCCGTCACGGAGGTTGACGACCAGTCCGCCGCCCGCGCGGGGCTTGGCCGCACCGACGTGCTGCTCGGTGGCCATCACCGTGCGGCGGCCGGAGACGGGGTCGTAGGTGTGGATCCGGGAGCCGAGGACGTCGACCCAGACGAGCCGCCCGGCCCGGGCGTCCCAGGTCGGGCCCTCGCCGAGCGCCGCGTGCGCGGGGACCGCGACCTCGACGGCGGTCACCGCGCGTTCCGGTGGCCGAGCCGCTCGGACAGCTCCGCGGCGCCCTTCACCGCGAGCTGCTCCAGCTCGGCGCGGCGCTCGTCGCTCCAGCGGATCATCGGTACGGAGATCGAGAGCGCGGCGACGACCTGTCCGGCGCGGTCGCGCACCGGGGCGGCGACGCAGCTGACGTCCGGGTTGGACTCACGGCTCTCGACGGCGATCCCGCGACGGCGGATCTCGGCGAGGGCCTCGCGCAGGGCGCCCGGCTCGGTGATGCTGTTGGGGGTCATCGCCACGAGGTCGGCGTCGTCGGGGACGCGTGAGGTCAGCTCCGGCTCGGAGAGGGAGGCGAGCAGCATCTTGCCGACGGAGGTGCAGTGCGCGGGAAGGCGGCGGCCGGCCGCCGAGACCATGCGCACGGCGTGCGTGGAGTCGACCTTCGCGATGTAGATGACGTCGGTGCCCTCGAGGATCGCCACGTGCACGGTCTCGTCGCAGGTCTCGGCGACGGAACGGGCGACCTGCTGGCCCTCGGCCGCGAGGTCGAGCTGCTCGGCGTAGCGGCTGCCGAGCTGGTACGGGCGCACGCCGAGCCGGTAGCGTCCCGGCTGACCGGGCACCTGCACGATGTACGACCGGGCGGCGAGCGTGGTCACCAGTTCGTGCACGGTCGTGCGCGGGAGCTGGAGCCGGCGCACGATGTCGGGGGCGGAGAGAGTCCCGTCCCCGTCGAGAAAGAGCTCCAGTATGTCCAGAGCCCGGGTCACGGCAGGTACGAGGCGTCCCACAACCGGCCCCCTCTCTTTTGTTCGAAATTTCAACAGACGATCGGGATGACGAACACAGGCTAGTCATTCGCCCTGGGGCGGGCAATGGTTTGCGGGGCCCCGTACCGGCAGGCCTCCGCGCCGCCCGACGACGGGCCGCGCCCAGGAGGGTACGAAAGGCTCGTGCCGGACTCCCCGCGGCCCGCACGACTCCGGGTTCACCGGCCGACCGCCCGCCCGGCGAGGGCCTGGTGCGCGAGCATGGACCCCATGCCGGCCGAACGCCCCACCTCCCCCTTCACCCCGCTCGACTTCCAGCTGGTCCTGCTGCGCCGCATGGCCGACCACAACCCCGGACCGGTCGAGGACGCCCGTCACGAACTGGGGGTGTCCATCGCGGACATGCGCGAGGCCAACCGGCGCTGGCAGGCGATGCTGCGCGCCCCGCGCGCCCGCTCCGCCGCCTCGCGCTACCGCTCGGTCCTCGGTGCCCCCGAGTCCGCGTGCGAGCGCCGGATCGGCGATCTGACCTGCGAGGCCCTGCAATGGCCGGTGCCGCTGTGGCCCGGTCTGCGCTTCGAGGTCCTGCTCGCCCCGAACGGCGTCGCCTGGAACGAATGGCTCGTACGGGCCCCGGGCGCCCCCGCCCCGGCGCTGGAGACCCTGGAGGACCTGGGCCCCTGGTCCTGCACGGTCGACGAGGCGGCCCGCGCCTTCGCCCCCGCCCGGCCCCTGGAGGGCACGGCCCCGACCCGGTGGGGTCTGGCGTTCACGGCGCCCGACGCGGCGGGCGTGCCGCACGCGTGCGTGGCGGAGTTCACCTGGGGGCTGCTGCAGCGGGTGGGCGTCAGGGGGCCCGCGTCCGGGCCCCCCGGAGATCCCGGCCGGTAGTCCGCGGCCGGGACCGCACACGGGACCGCGCGCAGAACCACCGACGGACCGGGCACGGGACCGCCGACGGACCGGGCACGGGGCCCACCCACGGCACCGGGCACGGGACCGCCCCCGCGACCGCGGCCCGGCCCGACGGGCTCCGCGCCGCACCCCTCAGCGGGCGGCGGCCTCGATGATCCGGTCCACGACGACGGGGAGCGACCCGGGGTGGAGCCACAGGAAGAGGTTCGGCTCGACGAGTTCCAGTTCCATCACCCGGGGCCCGCCGTCGTCGCCGTCGACGAGGTCGACCCGGGCGTAGAACACACGGTCAGCGCCTCCCGGGACGGCGGCCAACGCCTTTTCCGCGACGGCCAGTTCGGCCGCGGTCGGCTCCCAGGCCTCCAGCCTCGGGTGGGGCGTCTTGTCCGCGTCGTAGGGCGTCCCCGGCTCCAGCACGGCTCCCTTGCGGCTGGCGTGCAGCAACTGTCCGCCGAAGAACTGGAGCGCCCGCTCGCCCCGGGTGTCGATGTCCGCCAGATACGGCTGGACCATGGCGGTCAGCCCTTCCGCGTGCATCCGCGCGAGCTGGCGAAGGGCCGTCTCCCGCTCCTTCGGCGCGTACCGGGCGGCGTAACGCGCCCCGGCCCCGGCGGTGGGCTTCACGACGAACTCGTGCTCGCCGGGCAGTTCGACCGGGTCCCCCGGCGCGAGATACCGGGTCGGCACGACCGGCACCCCCGCGTCCGCCAGGTCCCCGAGGTACCGCTTGTCCGTGTTCCAGCGCACGACCGGCGCCGGATTCATCAGCCGGGTGAGCCCCGCGCACCGCTCGGCCCACTCCACGAACTCGGCCACACGAAGGCTGTAGTCCCAGGTCGACCGGATCAGCGCCAGGTCGAACCGCGCCCAGTCGATCGCGGGATCGTCCCAGTGCACGATCTCCGCCGCCGCCCCGGCGGCCTCCAGGGCTCCCCTCAGCACGGGCAGATCCCGGTCCGCGCCGGGCTCCTCGCCCGGGTCGTACGTGACGAGCGCCATACGGGCCACGACGGACTCCCTCCTCCTACGGCATCGGTGCACGGCACCGGAGGCAGGCCTCGGACGCACCCCACCGGTACGCCGTCCCGGCACCACCCCGCCGCAGGCTAACAACCGCCCGCGCTCCCGGGCCGGGCCACACTTGACCCTCACCAAGGGGCAGGGCCCAGCATCGGTGACGGAACGAGGAACGAGGACCAGGAGCGGGTACGGCCTGGGCACGGGAGTGACGGGGTGGACGTGTGGACATGCTGACGATCGGGGCCTTCGCGAAGGCCTCCCGGCTGTCGCCGAAGGCGCTGCGGCTCTACGACGAGCTGGAACTGCTGCGCCCCGCCCGGGTGGACCCCGGGACCGGGTACCGCTACTACGCGGCGGACCAGCTCGAACAGGCCCGGCTGGTGGCGTGGCTGCGACGGCTCGGCATGCCGCTCGCCCGGATCCGGCAGGTGTGCGCCCTGGACCCGGGACCGGCCGCGCGGGAGATCGGCGCGTACTGGGCCGGGGTCGAGGCCGAGACGGCCGCCCGCCGGGACCTGGCGGCGTTCCTCGTGAACCATCTGTCACCGTCCCGAGGAAAGGACACCAGCATGCTGGAACTCCGTTGCTCCGCCCTGTCCGACACCGGTCTGGTCCGTGAGGCGAACCAGGACAGCGTCCACGCGGGGGCCCGTGTCCTCGCGGTCGCCGACGGCTGCGGTCCGGGCGGGGCGCCCGCGAGCACGGCGGCGGTACGGGCCCTGACGTTCCTGGACGACGAGCCGCTGTCGGCCGGGGGCGTCCTCAACCTGCTGGAGGACGCCGTGGAGGGCGCGGCCCGGGCCGTGGCGGACCTGGTGCCGAGCCCCGGGACGGCAGGGGCCCCGGACGGGGACGGCACCGGCAGCACGCTCACGGCCCTGGTGTGGACCGGCTCCCAGTTGGCGCTCGTCCACATCGGGGACTCGCGGGCCTATGTGCTCCGCGACGGCGGGCTGTTCCGGATCACCCACGACCACACGGTGGTCCAGTCGATGATCGACGAGGGCCGTCTCACCCCGGAGGAGGCGACCACGCATCCGCAGCGCTCCCTCCTGCTCAAGGCGCTGGGCACCGCCACCGCCCCCGTACCGGATCTGCGGCTGCAGGACGTCCGGCCGGGCGACCGCTACCTGCTCTGCTCCGACGGACTGTCCACCGTCGTGCCGGACGAGGGGATCGAGCGGCTGCTCGCGTCGGCCCCCGGCCCCGACGCGGCCGTCCGGGCCCTGGTCGGGGCGGCGAACGACGCCGGCGGGCCGGACAACGTCAGCTGCGTGGTCGCGGACGTGGTCGAGGCGGCCCCTCCGGCCGGATACCGGTCCGCTTAGCGGGCGCACGGGCCGGCCCTTCGGTCCACGGGCCGGCCCTTCGGCGCGCGGCTCGGCCCTCCCGGTCCTCGGGGCAGCTCTTCGCCGGGCGCGGGCCGGCCCTTCGGCCCTCGGAGAAGCCCTTCGGTCCCGCTCGGGTCAGGCCTTCGGACCGCGGCCGGTCCCGGTCCCGATACCGCGCGGGCCGTTCCCGGTCGCCGCGGGCGGGACCGGGCGCGCGGACCGGTCCGGGGGCCTGCGGTAGCCGAGGGAGGTCTCGATGGCGCGGCCGACCGGGTCGACGGCGGCGTTGTCGCCGGAGCCGGTCACCCAGGAGCGGAAGACACTGGCCAGCTGCAGCCCGAAGGCCTCGGCCTGCGCCTCGTCCGCCTGACGCGATCCGTCGCGGGCGGCGACGGCACGGGCGACCTCCTGCCGGAACGGCGCCCGCGGTCCGGGACCGCCCCAGCCGGAGCGGTCCGAGAGGGCCGCCCGGGCGACAGCGGTGGCACCGTCCACGTGGTGGTCGCGATGGCCTTCCTTCATGTGCCACAACTCGTGTCCGAGGATGACGAGTTGCTGCACCGTCTCGGCGCGCTCCTCGACCACGACGAGGTCGAAGTCGCTGAACTCCATCCACAGACCGGTGACTTCGATCTCGTCCGGGAAGCGCTCGAAACGGAGCTGGACCGGGCGCCCGCCCCGGAGCCGGCTCATCTCCTCGCAGAGGGCCTCGGCCAACTCCCGCATGTCGACGGGCGTATCGATCCTTCTCCGCAGCACCCGGCCGAGTTCCACCGCCAGCGCCCGCATCTCGGAGCGGACTCCGCGCGGACGCAGCGCCGCCACGAGCCTTCCGACGGAACCGGCCAGCCTCGTCGTCATCGCTCGGCCTCCCCGCCGTACAGGACGTGCTGGAGACCGGGCCGCCTCCCGCTCTTCGCGAGGTACGCCCCGTACGGGCCCCGCACACGCCCCCGGACGGGGGCAAGGCGCTCGCGTCTCTCGGGGAGGTGCGGCGGGGACTGACTCACCAAAGGTCTCCCGGCAGTTGACTCATCAAGTTGTGACGCGAGCCCGACACTACGTGTCCGGGTCCGTCCACGCCACGGTTCCCGAACGATCGTTCCCGGTTTCCGGACGATCCTCACGGCGCCTGCTCTCCCCCTCCACCTCCTCGGCGCGATCGTGCGGCCGACCCCCCGGTCCTCGATCCCGATCGTGTAGGAAGAAGCCTGTCCGTCCCGGTGAAGTCCTCTCGGCAAGGAGTCCTCGTGTTCTCCCTCTTCCCGGCCCTGTTGGGCGGTTCGGTCGCGGACCGGTCCGCGCTCCGCTTCGGCGACCGGTCCCTGACGTACGCGGAACTGGCCGCCCGCGCGGGAGCGCTGGCCGCACGGCTCGACGGCGCCGGAAGGGTCGCCGTCTGGGCGACGCCGACCCTGGAGACGGCCGTCGGTGTCGTCGCCGCGCTGCTCGCCGGGGTGCCGGCCGTGCCGCTGAACCCGAAGTCCGGGGAGAGCGAACTCGGCCACATCCTGGGCGACAGCGCGCCGTCCCTCGTGCTCGCGGCCCCGGGGGACCTGCTCCCCGCCCCGCTCGGTGCGCTGGACCGCATCGACGTCGAGGTGACGACGGAGACAGGAGCGAAGACAGGGGACGAGGCGGAGGAAGAAGCAGGAGCGGGAGGACGGGCGGGGGAAGAGGCGGACGGCGGGACCGAGGCGGTGGTGACCGTGACGGCGGCGGTCCGCGACCCCGGCTCGCCCGCCCTGGTCGTCTACACCTCCGGCACCACCGGTCCGCCCAAGGGCGCGGTCGTCCCGCGCCGGGCGATCGCCGCGACCCTGGACGCCCTGGCCGACGCCTGGCAGTGGACCGGCGACGACGTGCTGGTGCACGCCCTGCCCCTGTTCCACGTCCACGGGCTGATCATCGGCATCCTGGGCCCGCTGCGGCGCGGCGGGTCCGTACGGCATCTGGGCCGGTTCAGCGCCGAGGGCGTGGCGCGGGAGCTGGACGCCGGGGCGACCATGCTGTTCGGGGTGCCGACGATGTACCACCGGCTCGCCGAGGCGCTCGGCGAGGAGCCCGGGCTGGCCAAGGCGCTGGGCCGGGCGCGGCTGCTCGTGTCGGGCTCCGCCGCGCTGCCCCTGCACGACCACGAGCGGATCACGGCCGCGACCGGGCGCGGGGTCGTCGAGCGGTACGGCATGACGGAGACCCTGATGAACACGAGCGTGCGGGCGGACGGCCCGGCCCGTCCCGGCACGGTCGGTGTGCCGCTGCCCGGCGTCGACCTGCGGCTCGTCGAGGAGGACGGGACGACGATCGCCGGGTACGAGGCGGACGGCACCCCGGCCGGTGCGCACGACGGCGAGAGCGTCGGCGAGATCCAGGTACGCGGACCGAACCTGTTCACCGAGTACCTGAACCGGCCCGACGCCACCGCCGCCGCGTACACCGCCGACGGCTGGTTCCGCACCGGCGACATGGCGGTGCTCGAACCCGACGGCTCGGTCCGTATCGTCGGCCGCAAGGCCACCGACCTGATCAAGAGCGGTGGGTACAAGATCGGCGCGGGTGAGATCGAGAACGCGCTCCTCGAACACCCCGGGGTGCGGGAGGCCGCCGTCGCCGGGGAGAGCGACGCCGACCTCGGTGAGCGGGTCGCGGCCTGGATCGTCCCGTTCGACCCCCAGGCCCCGCCGTCCGCCGAGGAACTGGCCGACCATGTGGCCCGCAGCCTCGCCCCGCACAAGCGGCCCCGCACCGTGCGCTTCGTCGAGGCGCTGCCCCGCAACGACATGGGCAAGATCCTCAAGCGGGAGCTGCCGCGTGACTGAACGGATCTCCGCCCGCGAGACCATCGCCCTGATCACCGACAGCTTCGCCGAACTCCCGTCTCCCGCAGGAGAGTTCCCGCCCGACGGCCCGCTCTCCTGGCAGGGGTACGGCGACGCTCGGGCGCGCGCGGCGGCCCGCACCGGCGAGGAGGAGTCCGTCGTCTGCGGCACCGCGACCTTCGGGACGGCGAGTTTCGGCACGACGATCGACGGCAGGGCCCCGCTCGGCCCGGTCACCGCCGTCCTCGTCGCCTTCGAGTTCGGCTTCCTCGGCGGTTCCCTCGGCGAACGCACCGGCGACCGGCTGGAGGCGGCCTACGACCATGCCCGTACGCACCGGCTGCCCGTCGTCTCGCTCGTCGCCACGGGCGGCAGCCGGATGCAGGAGGGCATGCTCGCGCTGACCCAGCTCCAGCGGGTGGCGCGGCAGTCGGCGCTCACCAGGGAGGCCGGGCTCGCGCAGGTCGCGGTCCTGCGGGACCCGACGACGGGCGGCGGCTGGGCCACGCTCGGTGCGGGCGCCGACGTGACCCTGGCGCTGCCGGGCGCCCAGGTCGCCTTCGCGGGGTCCCGGGTCCGCCCGCGGGACGCGGACCCGGCCGCGTACACGGCCGAGGCGCAGGTCGCGGCGGGCTCGGTCGACGCCCTCGTACCGAGGGACGGGCTGCGGGAGGCGCTCGCCCTGTGGCTGGACCTGCTCACCCGGCCGGCCGCCGGGGCGGCACCGGTCCCGGCCGCGCTGGGCGAGGCGACCGACCTGCCCGCGACCGGCTGGGACGCGGTGCGGCGCGCCCGGGCCGGCGGACGCCCGCGCGCCGAGGCCTACTTGGACGCGTACTTCACCCGCCGGGCGGCGATCGGCGGCGACCGCTGCGGCGGCACCGACGACGGCGTGCTGTGCGGCTTCGGCCGTGCGCACGACGGACGGACCGTCGCGTACGCGGCCCAGCGCGGGACGGCGACCCGTCCCGCCGGATACCGCACGGCCGCCCGGCTGGTCCGGATGGCGGGGCGGCTCGGCATCCCGGTCCTGACGCTGGTGGACACCCCGGGCGCCGCGAACGACGCGGACGCCGAGCGGCAGGGGGCCGGAGCGGCGATCGCGGACCTGTTCGCGGCGGTCGCCACCGCGCGGACGCCCGTCACCACGCTGGTGATCGGCGAGGGCGGCTCGGGCGGTGCGCTGGCGCTGGCCGCTCCCGGCAACACCTGGGCCACGCCGGACAGTTACTTCTCCGTCATCGCGCCGGAGTCGGCGGCCGCGATCCTCAAGCGGCCCGCCGACGAGGTCCGGGCGACCGCGGACCAGCTCCGGCTGCGGCCGCAGGACCTGCTGGACCTGGGGGTGATCCGGGGCATCTCGCCGCACCGCCCCGGAAGCTGAACGGACGGCGGCCGCCGGCTCTCCCCCCGTCCGGAGGACCCGGCGGCCGCCTGTTCCACGCGGGCGCCACGAGGGTGGCCGCCCGCTCTCCGGCACGCCGCCACAGCGGTGGCGGTGTACCGGAGGGAACGGACCGGGCGGCGGGCTCCCGCCCCGGGCGGCCCGCCACCCGGCGGCCGGTCAGCGCACGCCCACCGCCCGGATGATCTCCTGGCCGACCGAGCCGCCCCGGTCGTCGTGGGCGGAGGCGCGCAGCGACACGAACGAGGCGCCGCGCGGAACGGTCAGCGTGCCCTTCCAGCGGGCCGGGCCGCCGGTCAGCGGGACCGTCTTCCAGGTGGCCCCGTCGTCGTAGGACACCTCCAGCTTTCCGCCGCCGAGGGTGCCGGTGTCCGGCGCGCCCTTCACGTACTCGGCGTGGATGCTCACCGGCACCCGGCCGCCGCGCACGTCGCCCGCGAGGTCGGTGCCGATGTCGTAGCCGAGGTTGATGAGCGGGAGGAAGGTCCACCGGTCGTCCGGGGTGGCCGCCGAGCGGACGGTCCACTCGGTGCGGCCCTCGGTGGAGAGCTTCCAGCGCCCGGGGTCGAGGGTGGTGTCCGTGACGACCTTGTAGGTGTGCTCGTCGGCGGGCGCGTCCCAGACGTATCCCGCGGAGCTCTGCCGCCGGGCGAGCAGGACACCGTCCTGGTAGACCGCGGTGAACTGGGTCATCCCGGTGTCCTCGCTCCACACGTCGCCGAAGCCGGTGTGGTCGGGCCCGGAGTCGCCCCAGCCGGGCGTGTTGAACTGGATGACGTTGCCCGCGCGCTGCTGGCCCCAGCCGAGTCCGGTACCGAGCCAGGGGTGCCAGACGGGCTTGAACCAGTTCAGGGTCCGGTGGGTGCCGCCCTTGTAGGCGACCAGGCCGCTGCGTTCCTCCAGCGCGCCCGTCCCGACGTTCACGGACTCCATCCAGGTCTGTCCGGTGCCGGTGGAGACGTAGTCGGTGCGCTCGGCCGGGTAGTCGATCCGCTCCTGGAATCCGAGGCCGATCGGGAAGGGGTCGGCGATCGAGTAGCGGTACTCGCTGCCCGGGACGGGCTTCACCGCGTGGAACCTGGTGTCCAGCACGGCCAGTTCACCGCGGCCGGGCTCATAGGTGAGACCGTGGTCCGGGACGGCGTCCTTGTAGCCGTGCGAAAGGTCGTACACGTACGGCGAGTTGCGGGTGCCGGTCATGTCGACGGTCCGCTGCGCGCGCAGCCGTGCCGCGTCCGCCATGTCGACCGTGGCGACCTGCAGCGGCCGGTCCTCGTAGGAGTCGGTGCCGAACCAGGCGTTGAGGCGGCCCGGAGCGTCGTCGGTGACGAACAGGGCCTTGGCGCCCGCGTCCTGGGCCGCCTGGGCGAGCGCGGCCGGTGAGACGCCGTCGGTGAGCTTCGCGAGCACGGCCTTGCCGCTCACCCCGGTGAACGGCCCGTCCCCGACGTCGACCAGCGGAAGCCTCGTGCGGCCCTCGGTCAACGTGGTGCCCGGCTGGACGACCGTCTCCTTGACGCCCGCGACCTCCAGGAGCGGCTTCCCCAGCCGCCACACGGTCCGGTAGTCGAAGGTGCCCTCGGTGACCTTCTCGGTCGGGGCGGCGAACACGCTGTCGTACTTGACGGGAAGCTGGACCGCGTCGAACAGGTCGGAGCCGCCGCCGGCACGGTCGTACTCCATGATCAGTTGCCGGGTCTCGGTGCGCCGGTCGACCTTGGCGCCGATCTCCCGCAACGTCCTTCCGTCCAGGGTGACTTCGCGGTCCTGGTCGAGGGCGACCTGGGGTGCGGCGAGGAAGCCGAGGCCGAGGGAGTCGGCGCCGTGGCTGCCGCGCACGTCGAGGAACGACGTGAGGCTGTACGTGCCGGGGCGCAGCCGCAGCTTCAGTGTTCCGGAGTCGTCGACGGCCGCGGAGTAGGCGTCGACGTCCTTCGCCAGCTGCTGCACGACGAGGTAGGCCGCGGCCGGAGCGCCGTCCCGGTCCTTCACATGGACGGTGAGCGTGTACCGCTCCTCCTCCTTGACCAGCCCGAACGCGGTGTGCGCGACGGGGGTGCCGTCCACCGACGCCACGATCCGCCCGGAGGTCTGGCCCACGGGCGCCTTCCGGCCGTCGCCGGTGAGCGCGGTGGAGGCGGTGCCGTGCGCGGGCACCGTGAGTGTGGTGTCGGCGAGGGTGGCGACACCCTCGCCGGCCCCCTCCGCGGCGAGCGTCAACCGCACCGCCGCGTCGGAGGAGTTGGAGTAGGTGATCGTCCTGGTGACGGGCTTGTCGTCGTCGTAGGGCCAGCCGACGAAGCCGAGGTCGACACTGCCGGTGGCGGTGACCTTCGCGTCGACCGCGTCCGGGACGCTCACCCGGCCCGCACCCAACTGGTACACGGAGGCGTCGAGTTCCTTCGAGGTGGACATCAGCGCGTCCTTGAGCTGTGCGCCGGCCCAGTCGGGGTGTTCCTGGGCGAGCAGCGCGGCCACGCCCGCGACGTGCGGCGTCGCCATCGACGTACCGCTCATGGAGGTGTAGTAACCACTGCCGCCGACGAGCTGGGAGCGGGCGGCGAGGATGTCGACGCCGGGCGCGGAGAGGTCGGGCTTGAGCGCGTTGTCGCCGTAGCGGGGACCGGCGCTGGTGAAGTAGGCGGCCTGGTCGGAGGAGTCGACCGCGCCGACGGTCAGGGCGGAGTCGGCGGCGCCGGGCGAGCCGATGGAGGAGGGGGCGCCGGTGTTGCCCGCCGCGATGACGAAGAGGGCGCCGGTCTCCTTCGAGAGGGTGTCGACGGCCGCGGCCATGGGGTCGGTGCCGTCGCTCGGCTCGGTCGAGCCGAGGCTCATCGAGATCACCTTGGCGTGCACGTCCCGCGCGGCCCACTCCATGCCGGCGATGATCTGCGACTCGCTGCCCGAGCCCTGGTCGCTGAGCACCTTGCCGACGGCGAGCGTGGCCTCGGGGGCGACGCCCTTCTCCTTGCCGTCGGAGGCGGCGCCGCTGCCGCCGACGGTGGAGGTGACGTGCGTGCCGTGCCCGTTGCGGTCGGCGACGTCCTCCCCGTCGATGAAGCTCTTGGTCTGCCCGACCCGGCCGGCCAGGTCGGGGTGGCTCGTGTCGACGCCGGTGTCGAGGACGGCGACGGTCACGCCCTTGCCGGTGAGCCCGGCCTCCCAGGCCTTCGGGGTGCCGATCTGCGCGTTGCTCTCGGCCATGTCGGCCTTGACGCGTCCGTCGAGCCAGACCTTGCCGATCCCCGTCGGCCCGGTCATCTGCCGGGTCATCGCCTTCCAGAAGGTCCGGCCCTTGTCCGCGTCGAGGGCCGCGCCGCGGATGCTCGGCAGCGACCGGGTGCGTTCGGCGCCGCCCGGGACGGCCGCGCGGGCCTTCGGGTCGTACGTCACGATCAGCGGCAGCTCACCGGTCTGCCGGTCGGTGAGCCCCTGCCGTACCAGCTCGCTCACGTCGAACAGCCGCCGGTCGAGGGTGCCGGCCCGCAGATACGGCAGTGCCTCGTCCGGTACGACGGTGACGGTCCCGTTCGCGACCTGGGTGCGCACGGCCCCGAAGGCGCCTCGGGGACGTACGACGGAGACGGTCTTCTTCCCGCCGCCGACGTCGGTGACGGTCACCTTGTCGCCGGTCACGAGGGTGACGGTGTGCGCGGTGCCGGCGGCCTTCGCCGCGGCCGGGGTGCGAGTGGTGTCCGCGGTGCCGGCCGCGGCGAGCGCGCCGGCCCGCCCCGCGGGCAGCAGGGCGAACACGAGCCCGGCCGACAGCAGCGCCGCCGGTCGTATCAGTGGTCCTCTGGTCATTCATGGCCTCTTTTCGTCGGCCGTGCGCGCGCCGGGCAGGGGGTGGCGCCCGGTACTTGCGAAGAGTCTCGGGGGGCTCCCGCCGCGAAGGCGCCGACGGGACCTGGCGGGAAGGCGCCCTGGCGGCTTCCCGCCAGGACATGCCGGTAGGAGCCGCAGAAACCGGGACAGCCTCAAGTGGCGGGCGCGGCAACGCCGTTGTCACGGCGACCGGTGCGTCGCTCCGGGTGCTCCGCGACGGAGGCCGGGACCCGGCTCCGCGGGTTCGAGCCCGGCGGGCGGCTCGGGGCCGCGGCAGGCTCCTGTCCGGAGACGGGATCGCGTTCAGGGATCGGATTCACCGCGGCGGCGGGCGTCCGGCGACGCGGCCCGGCCGGACGGCGCCGGACCACCCGTCCGGCGGTGCCTCGCCCGGCCGTCCAAAAGGGGCGCCCGGCGCGTCATGCCCTCAGGATGTCCAGAGAGGACCGCCGCCCGGCGGAGCCCCGCGGTCTGCGCACTCGGGAGGACCTGCCATGACAGCCAGTCTGGAGCAGCTGCGCCGCTGTCACTTCGCCGTCGACCTGGGCGCGTCGCGGACCCGCGTGTGGGTGCGGGGCGCGGGCCTGGTCGTCGACCAGCCGAGCGTCGCGGCGATCAACACGAAGACGGGCGCGCTGATCGCGGTCGGGGAGTTCGCGGAGCGGATGACGGGCCGTACGCCCGACTACATCCGGGTGGTGCGCCCGGTGTCCGGCGGCACGGTCGTCGACATCGACATGGCGCAGCGGATGCTGCGCAATCTGCTGGGCGACAAGGTCCGGCGCACGCTGCGCCGCAAGCCCCGGCTGCGGGCCGCGGCCTGCACCCCGCACGACGCGGACCCGCTGGCGCAGCGCGCCACGATCGAGACGCTGGTCGGGCTGGGGGCCCGGCGGGTCGAGCTGGTCGACACCCTGATCGCGGCGGCGGTCGGCTGCGGACTGCCCGTCGAGCGGCCCGAGGCCACCATGATCATGGTGTGCGGGGCCGCCGCGACCCAGCTCGCCGTGCTGTCGCTGGGCTCGATCGTCACCGCCGAGCGCATCCCGGTCGGAGGCGAGGCCGTCGACCACGCGATCGTGCAGCACCTGCGCCACCAGCACGAGCTGATGCTGCCGAGTCAGGCCGTACGGCCGCTGCAGCTCGCCCTGTCGGGGAACGGGCTGACCCCGCACGGACCGGCGCTGACCGAGATCCACGGGCGGGACGTGGCGACCGGTCTCGCGCGTTCCGTGAAGGTCGACACGGCAGCCGTGCGCTTGGCGATCGAGACGCCGCTGACCGCCGTGCTGGACGGCGTCGGCAAGGTGCTGCGGTCCTGCCCGCCCGATCTGGTGGCCGACGTCGCCGACCGCGGGATCATGATGGTCGGCGGCAGCGCACTGCTTCCCGGGCTCGACCAGATGCTCCGGCAGGCGACCGGTGTGCCCGTGCACATCGCGGAGCGGCCCGACGTCTGTGCCGTCCAGGGCCTCGGGTACATGCTGGAGGGCAAGATCGAGCCGATGGTCCTGAACCCGCTGGCGAACTGACGGTCCGGCGCCCGAGGGCCTCGTATGACCGATCCCGTGCCCGGTCTCACGCCCCTTCTCGAGGCGGTCCTCAGCGTCGGCGGCGAGCTCGAACTGCGCGCGACCCTGCAGCGGATCGTGGACGCCGCGGCCGAACTGACCGGGGCCCGGTACGCGGTGCTGGGGATGCGGGACCCGGCGCGGGACGGGCTGGTACGGATCCGCACGGCGGGACCGCCCGCCCCGGAGGCCGGCCCCGCGTCCGGGGAGCCGGAGGCGCCCGGGCCCGAGGACTTCCTCGAGTCCGACATCTGCCTGGACGTTCCCATCCGGGTCGACGACGAGGTGTTCGGCAACCTCTGCCTCGCGGACAAGCCGACCGGGCCGGTGACCCGTGAGGACGAAGAGCTGGTGCGCCTGCTCGCCACACAGGCCGGTATCGCGATCGGCAACGCCCGGCTGTACGAGACGGCCCGGCAGCGGGAGCGCTGGATCGAGGGCGTCGCCGCCGTCACCACCACCCTGCTCAGCGGCGGGACCGGCGCCGACGCGCTGGCGACGGTGGCCGAGCGCGCCCGGATGCTCGCTGGGGCCGCGGCGGGGATCATCCTCGAGCCCACGGGCGACGGCGGTATGAAGATCGTGGTCGCCTCCGTCCCCGGGGATCCCGTCGGCATCGTGGGCACCACCATCGCACCCGGCAGCCCCCTCCTCGAACAACTCCTGGGCGGGGAGCCGGTGTTCATCGAGGACTCGGCGACCGACCCGAGGTTCACCACCCCCGTACGGTCCCGGTTCGGGCCGAGCATGCTGCTGCCCCTGCAGACCGAGGGCCGGCTCATCGGCACGCTGGCCCTCCCGCGCGGGCGCGGCGACCGCCCGTACACGGAGGTCGAACGCCTGCTGGCCACCCAGTTCGCCTCGCAGGCCGCGCTCGCCCTGGTCCTCGCCGACGCCCGGCACAGCCGTGAACTCCTCGCGGTGTACGAGGACCGGGACCGTATCGCCCGTGACCTGCACGATCTGGTCGTACAGCGACTCTTCGCGACCGGGATGATGCTGGAGTCCACCCAGCGCAGGAACGCCGCGCACGCGAGGGGGGACGGCGAGGGCGGTGACGGCGGGGCCGAGGAGGTGTCCGCGGCCCTCGGCCGGGCGGTCGACGAACTGGAGGCCACGGTCCAGGAGGTACGCACCGCGATCTTCGCGCTGCAGCAGCCGCCGGCCGACGCCCCCACCACGTTCCGCGGGAAGGTACTGCGCGAGACGGCCGGCGCGGCGGCGGTTCTCGGCGTCCGGCCGTCCACCCGGTTCGCCGGCCCGGTGGAGAACACGATCACGGATCCGGTGGCCGGCCGGCTGCTCGCCGTGCTGCGGCGCGCACTGGCCGCCGCCTCGCGGCGCTCCGGGGTGTCACGGATCGAGGTCGTCGTCGATGTGACGGTGCCCCTGCCCGACGGCCGGCCCGGGGTCCGGCTGACCGTCCACGACGACGGCGACGGCGACGGCGTCCCGAACGGCACGGACGTCACCTGGCAGTCGGCGCTCTAGCGGCCGGGAGCCGACCGGGCACGGGGGGTCCGGACAACCGTCGGCAGGGGTCCGGACAACCGCCGGCGTGCGACCCGGGAGCGGACTCTCCCGGACGGACCCCGTCCTCCCGACACGACGCGGCCCGCCGGGTGCCCCGCCCGGCGGGCCGTACTGCTGTGGCCGAGGGTGGGTCAGTACGGCAGCAGGCGCCCCGACGGCGTCCTGCGGTCGATCGGCATCTCGCGCGAAGCGGCGGGCCGGCGGTTGACGCGAATCCGGACCTGACGGTTCATGACCCCTCCTCATGACGAATGGGACCGGCGTCCTCGTCGACGCGCATAGACGCATGGTGCCCACGGATGTGCCCCTCCTACCCTCCGAGCAGGATGTTCCGTCACCGGCCCCCGCGCACGGGCAACGCGCCCGACCGTGGTCCCTGTCTCGCGGGCCCGTCCGTGTTCACCTGGAACGCATGAACAGCAGACACGGAGCGCGCGTCACGCAGTGGTGGGAAGCACTGGATCCTTCGGCGCGAAAGGCCCTCCTCGATCTCCACCTGGTGGAGGGCGACAGGCTGCCCGAGGAGTTCGTGCGGGGCCTCACGGACCACGGCATCCACCCCGTCCAATGGGAAGAACCGGAAGCCGGGCACCTCGTGCCCGGGGAACTGGTGGCGTTCCTCGCCGAGAAGCGGGCCGCGGGCACCTGACCGTCCGCCCCGCACGCCGGGAGCCGCGGGACCGGCGCGGCGGCAGTGCGCCGGAACACCGGCCGGCGGTCCCCCGGGACCCGAAACCCCCTCACGGGAGGGGGCCGCCGGACGGTGCCGCCCGGCATGCCCGCGGCCGGGTCGCCCCCGTGGCCCGCCGTGTCCCACGACCGTCCCAGCGGTGATGCGTTCCCACAGGTCACAGGCGTGGGACTGTCCCGCCGTCCCGATCCGGAGCCAGAGGATCCACCCCCAGGGCAGGCGCTGCCAGCATGGCCGGCGGCCGGGATCTCCCGGCCGATGACCAGAGGGGGAACACCAGATGGGAACAAGGACGCTACTGCGGGGCCTGACCCTCGCCGTGGCAGCGGTCCTGCCCCTGTCCGGGTCGGCGGCGGTGCAGGCGGCACCGGCCACGGCCGCCGCGGTCGCGGTCTGCGGGCACACGAGCGAGCAGCCCACGCTGAAGCAGGGATCCACGGGGGACGCGACGGTCGAGGCGCAGTGCGAACTCGACCTGGCGACCAAGCCGAGCCGGTACGCGCCGATCGCGGCGGACGGCTCGTTCGGATCGGGGACGGAGACGCGGGTCAAGGAGTTCCAGCGGTGCGCCGGGCTGAGCGCGGACGGCGTGCTCGGCCCGAACACCTGGGCGGCGCTGAACACCTGGGCCGCCCAGCCGCACACCTGCGCGACCCAGGGCGCGGCGGGCACGGCGCAGGCGACCGTGTGCGGCCACACCGACACGCGCCCGACCCTGAAGCAGGGCGCGAAGGGCGATGAGGTCAAGGAGGTCCAGTGCCGTCTGAACCTCGCCATGGAGCCGTTCCACTACCCGCCGCTGACCATCGACGGCGACTTCGGGGGCGGCACCGCGGACCGGGTCGTCGAACTCCAGCACTGCGCCAACCTCAGCGCCGACGGCACGGTCGGCCCGAACACCTGGGCGAAGCTGGTCGACTGGTCCAGCCGTAACACGTACTGTGTCCCGCCCCACCCGGCCGGCCACCCGATCGACGGGCTGGACACGGCCAAGTACCAGCACCCGGGCGGTGCGCCGATCGACTGGAAGGCCGTGCGGGCCTCGGGCGTCGAGTTCGCGACGGTCAAGGCCACCCGGGGCATGAACGTCACCGACGAATACCTCGCCACCGACCTCGAGGCGGCCAGGGCGGCGGGGCTGGCCGTCGCGCCGTACCACTTCTACACGGGCACGGCGGCCGACACGGGTGCCGCGCAGGCCGACCGGTTCATCGCCGCCGTGCGGGCGACCGGTTACACCGGGAAGCGCGCGGGCGACCTGCCTCCGATCTTCGACCTGGAGCGCATGGACGACGGCAGCGGGCGCTGTCCCACCTACGGCACGGTGGCCGACGCCAAGGCCTGGCTCGACCGGGTGGAGAGCGCCTTCGGCCGCGTCCCGATGATCTACACCCAGAAGTCCTTCCTGGACGACTGCATGGGTTCGACCACCGCCTTCGCCCGGTATCCGCTGCAGCTCGCGGACTACCGCCAGTCGATCACCCAGCCGCCGCTGCCGAACGGCTCGACGACCTGGGCGATGTGGCAGTACACCGACGCCGCGGTCTTCCCGGGCCTGCGGGCGCCTGCGACCGGGGACGTGTTCAACGGCACCCAGGCCGATCTCGACCGGCTGGCCAACCGGTGATCCCGGCCGCCACCGTCGCCGTACCGAGGAGCGTCCCCATGACCGCCCGGTTCGCCCGCGCGTCCCTCGTCGCCCTGCTCGTCGCCCTGGGCTTCACCGTTCCGGCGCCCGCCTCGGCCGCCACCGCCACCGCCGCCACGAGCTGTTACGGCGGAGCGGTCACGGTGCACTACGGGGAGGTCCGCGACTTCGGCCCGTACGTGACCACGAGCCGCTGCACGGACATCAACATGCGGATGACCGGCGGCGACGCCGATTTCGGCTGGGCCTGCGTGCAGTTCGAGAAGGTCGGCGCCTGCAACCACTGGACCAAGATCGGCCGGAGCTGGACGACCATCGCCACCGACGTCCTGAACGGAACCAGGTTCACCGTGCCCAACGGCGTCGACCTGGAAGGCAGTTCCGCCACCTTCCAGATCGCCTTCTGACCCCCTCACCCACTTCACCGAACGGAGACCACCATGATCAGGACCAGGGCGCTCGCCTCGGCTCTCGTCACCGTGGCCGCACTGCTGGGAGCGGGTGCCGCGCCCGCCGCCGCACAGTCCTCGGCCGCGGCGACCAGCTGCTACGGCGGCGCGAAGGACCTGAACTACCGCTACCACGTGGGACCCAAGGAGTACGGCCCCTACACCACGTCCTCGCGGTGCGGTGACATCAACATGCGGCTCACCACGGACGACCAGGGGTTCCTGTACGCCTGCGTGGTGTTCATCGACCACACCGACAAGTGCAACAACGACAACAAGTACTCCCTCCACGGCACCCCGTGGGCGACCGTCGCCACCGACGTCAAGGACGGCACCCGCTTCGTCCTGCGCGTCGGCCCCTATGACACCGACGCGCAGAACGTGAACTTCCAGCTCGCCTACTGACCTCTTTCCGCTCCTTCTCGCACCACCGTTCCGAAAGGACGACGATGACTTTCCTGTTCCGCTCCGCCGGCCGCTCCCTCGGCAGTCGCTCCCTCGACCGCCGCAGCATGCTGCGCGGCACGCTGGCCGTCGGCGCCGGCCTGGCGTTCGGCCCGCTGCTGCTCTCCGGTACCGCGCAGGCCTACTCGTGGTCGCGCACCATGAAGCAGGGCGACAGCGGCGCCGACGTGCTGGAGCTGCAGATCCGGGTCTCGGGCTGGGCGGCCGACAGCGCAAGCCACACCCGGGTCGGCCTCGACGGTGACTTCGGTCCCGGCACGGCCGCGGCCGTCAAGCGGTTCCAGGCCGCGTACGGTCTCGACGACGACGGGGTCGCCGGTCCCAACACCCAGGCGAAGCTCAACGCGCTGGAGCAGTCGGACGGTTCCACGGCCCACTTCAACTGGAGCGAGTTCGTCGACCAGTCGAACGGCACCTTCGACGGCGGCAAGCTGAGCGCGGCGGCCACGAAGGAGAACGCCCGGCGCTGCATGTACAAGCTGGAGGCGCTGCGCAAGAAGCTGGGTGACAAGCCGATCACGGTCAACTCCGGCTTCCGCAGCATCGCGCACAACGCCGACATCGGCGGGGCCAGCGACAGCATGCACCTGTACGGCACCGCGGCCGACCTCGACGTGCCCGGCGTGGCCACCAAGACCGTCTACCAGAAGGCGGAGACCTGCGGGTTCTCCGGTCTGGAGCGGTACACCGTCGACCACCAGCACGTCGACAGCCGGGCCGACCTCGGCCGCGACTGGTGGTGGGAGAGCGGCACGGTCTGACGCCGTCGCGGATCGCCCGGGGCCGATCCCCGGCACCGGGCGATCCGGAGGCGGATCACCCGGGTACCGCGGGGAAGTACCCGGGCGTTCCGCCCTTGCGCGTCTCGTCGCCCGGCGTCCGGGCGCTCGGCACTCGGCGTTGGGGCGCCCGGTGCTCGGGCGCCCGGCGTTCGGGCTCGTGTCGTGCTTCCGGACCTCGGCTCTTCCGGGGCGTCCTTCGCGCCGTCAGCTCTTCAGGTGCCCTTCGGGGCGTCCTTCGCATCCTTCGCGTCCTTCGTGTCCTTCAGCGCCGCCTCGCAGGACGGCCAGTCGTGGAAGTCGTGCCGGACGCGCCACAGCCGGTGGGCCGCCTGGATGTTCCACTCCGGGTCGAACGCCCGCAGCGGCGTGCCGCCGAGTTCCCGCAGGCGGACGTCGGAGATCTGGAACACGCCCCAGTTGCGGCTGCCGTTGGTGTTGGGCAGCACCCACAGCGGGTCGAGGAACGAGGCGCAGCGGGCGATGGCCACGGCGGTGCGGGGGTCCTCGGTGAACACCTCGCGGATCCGCTTCGCCACCCTGTCCTTCGACCAGGTCGCCATGCGCACCTTGTGCGCGTAGAGCGCCTTCTTGGTGGGCTCGTCGACCACACTGCGGGCCGGCATGCCCGCCAGCACCTGGAACGCGGTCAGTCTGTTCAGGGTCTCGGGCCCGAAGTCCCCGTCGACGGCGAGCCGGCCCCCGGCCCGCACCAGCAGTTCCTGGACCTCGCGCACGCACTCGTCGTGCTGTCCCATGCTGACCGTCCTGCACGCGGAGGAGTACAGCAGCCCCTCGTCGGCGGGCGGCGAGGGATCGCCGGGCATCCACACGAAACCGGCCACCAGAGCGGTCACGACCACGACCGCGGCGGCCAGCACCGCGAAGCGGGAGGACAGCCTCTCGGGCACCCGGGGCCGTCGCGGCTCCACGTCCCCGGCGGGGGTGATGTCCGGCGTGAGGATGTCGCCCGGTCCGGAACCCGCCTGCGCGGGCACGATCGGGCCTCCGGATCCCGGCTGCGGGGCCGGAACCGATGCCGGATCCGGTACCGGAAGCACAACCGGTGCCACAGCCGCCTCGTCCTCGCCGGTCACCGCGGACCCACCGGTCGCGGGCGACACACCGGTCGCCGCAGCCGCCGCGGTCGCGGCCGGTGCGTTCCGTTCGGTGTCCGCCAGCGCCCACAGGCGGTGCAGTTCGCGGAGCTCCTCCGGACTGGCTCCGCACACCTTGGCGAAGGAGTGCACGACCCGGTAGTCCGTCGGGACGCCGAGGCCGGAGCAGTACCGATGCAGACTGGAACCGCTGACGCCCGCCTCCTTGCCGAGACGGTCATAGCCCCGGCCACTGCGGTCCTTCAGCATCCGAAGGCAGGCGGCGAACTTTTCGGTTTGCGAAGGGGCAGCCACGCATCCACCCTTGCTCAAGCCTCTACTGACGGGTAGAAGCTACACCGCGGAAACCTGTGTCCGCCCTTTGAGTGCCGGAACGCGATCGCCAACGACCTCTTCAAAGACGGTATTTGAAAAAGTGTCGACAGACGGGACCGCCGTCACGGCGTTCACCTCGGCTCCGGCCGGCCTCTGCCGACGATCACGCACGGGCATGGGTGTGAGCTCGCGCCATGAGGTTGACGTGCGGTGTCCGGCGGACAGGGAGGCGACGGATCGGGATCGCACCGGCACACGGGCCGCGGGACGACGGACGCACTCCGACCGGACGACAGACACACTCCGGCCGGACGACGGACAGGCTCATGACCGGACGAGGGATCTCGCTCACGTCCCGGGGTGGGCGTCCGGGGCTCTCGACGGCCTTCCGGATCACTCCGCGACCCTCGGGGCCTCAGGGGGCCTCCTGGCCGTCTCCGGGCTCCTGGACCGCTCCGCGCCCCGCCTCGGGGCAGCCGTCCCGGAAGCCGGCGACGGCCGGGGCCGAGGTCTGCGTGGTGGGGCGGGTGGGACTCGAACCCACGGCCGACGGATTATGAGTCCGCTGCTCTAACCGGCTGAGCTACCGCCCCGTTACGGCGCGCCGCGCACATTTGTGCGCGCCGTCTGCCGCAGCATAGCCGCTCATACGATCTCCTGCTCCGGCTGGTCGGCTTCGCGCGACCATGACGCCTTCGGCATGCCCTGAGCGGTTCCCGCGGACATGAAAAAGGACCCCGAAGGGTCCTCTTTCGTTGCTCTCCCGACTGGACTCGAACCAGTAACCTGCCGGTTAACAGCCGGCTGCTCTGCCAATTGAGCTACAGGAGATCGAGCTCCCCCGACTGGACTCGAACCAGTAACCTGCCGGTTAACAGCCGGCTGCTCTGCCAATTGAGCTACGGAGGATTGATCTTTGCATCGAACGCACCTACCTGGGTATTCGCCAGGGGGCGTGCGCTCGCTGCGACACATACATTAGCGCAAGCAGGGGGGTGCTCCGCCAATCGGTTCCCTCCGCACCGATGCCGACGCAAGGGAAGGGTGGCCGTCATGCGCTACCGGCTCACGTTCGTCGCCGGACTGGCCCTGGGTTACGTGCTCGGCACGCGGGCCGGGCGCGAGCGCTACGAACAGCTGAAGAAGTCCATGCGCCAGGTCGCGCAGAACCCCGCGGTGCGCAACACCGCCGAGACCGCGGCCCAGCAGGGACGGGAGATCGCGGGCAAGGCGCTGCACACGGTGGGCGAGAAGGTGGGCGACCGCGTCCCCGCCTCGGTCTCGGGCCGGGTCCGCTCCCTGCGGGACCGGAACACGGCCGGCACCGGCGAGGACGACTGGGGCACCAGCAACACCTAGAACCTGCCGTTCGGATCGTGTCGCGGGGCGCCGGGTGAGGCCTGTGTGCCGGCCCGGCGCCACCGGCTCCCGCCGTACGGCAGAATTTCCGCCATGGGGATAGTCGCCGGGTTGGACAGTGCGCCCGATTTCACTCGCATCGTCGTCTGCGACGCGGACACGGGTGCCGTTCTGCGGCAGGGGTATGCGCCACATCCGGTCGACGGTGCCGAGGGCGGCGGCCGTCGTTCCGACGTGGATCCGCAGGCCTGGCTGCTGTCCCTGGGCGAGGCCGCCGGGGGCGGGCTGCTCGAAGGCGTCCAGGCCATCGGCGTGTCGGCCCAGCAGAACGGGCTCGTCCCGCTGGACCCGCAGGGCAACACCGTGCGGCCCGCGATGGTCGGCGGCGACAAGCGGGCGCAGGTCGCGGCGGCCGATCTGATCGACGCGCTCGGCGGGCGCGAGGCGTGGGCGCAGGCGGTGGGCAGCGTCCCGCAGGCCGCGCAGCCGGTGACCAAACTGCGCTGGCTGAGCAAGACCGAGCCCGAGGCGGCGCGGCGCACCAGCATGCTGCTGCAGGCCCACGACTGGCTGGTGTGGCAGCTTCTCGGGCGCCCCGTGCGCAGGACCACGGACCGCGGCGGGGCCTCGGGGACCGGGTACTGGTCGGCGGCGACCGGCGCGTACCGGCAGGACCTCGTCGAACTGGCACTCGGCCACCAGGCGGGGCTGCCGGACGTGCTCGGCCCCTCCGAGGCCGCCGGGACCACGCCCGAGGGGCTGCTGATATCCGCCGGGACCGGCGAGACCATGGCGGCGGCGTTCGGGCTCGGCATCGGGCTCGGCGACGCCGTGGTGTCGCTGGGCGCCTCCGGCTCCGTGATGGCCGTCCACCCCGAGGCGCTGGCGGACTCCACCGGCATGATCACCTCTCTGGCGGACGCGACCGGCATGCACCTTCCGGTCGTCACCACGCTCAACGCCGTACGGGCCCTGCGCGGGGCAGCCGAGATGCTCGGCGTGCCGGACCTGGAGGGGCTGTCCGAGCTGGCGCTGAAGTCGACGCCGGGCTCGCACGGGCTCGTCCTGCTGCCGTACCTGGAGGGTGAGCGCACCCCGAACCTGCCGCACACGGCGGGGACGCTGTCCGGTCTGCGCCGGGAGTCGATGAAGCCCGAGCACCTGGCGCGGGCGGCCTTCGAGGGCATGCTGTGCGGGCTCGCGGACGCGCTGGACGTGCTGCGCGGCCGGGGTGTCGACGTACGCCGGATCTTCCTGCTCGGCCAGGCCGCCGAGCTGCCCGCCGTCCAGGCCGTGGCGCCCGCGCTGTTCGGCGCGCAGGTCGTCGTACCGCAGCCCGCGGACTACGCGGCGCTCGGCGCGGCCCGTCAGGCGGCCTGGGCCCTCGGCGTCTCGCAGGGCACCCTCGACCCGCGGACCCCGCCGATGTGGCAGGGGCCGGTCGCCCAGGTGCTGGAGCCCGGCGAGGAACTCGCCGTGGGGCAGGCCGTACGGCAGCAGTACGTCTCCGTGCGCGAACAGACACATCCCGGGGCGTTCCGGGCCTAGCCCTCGCGCGGGCGTACGACCGAAGGCGGAGGCGGCGTCCTCTTTTGGGCCGCACTTGGGTCAATCGGTTGAGGTAACGCCGGGGGAGTGTCCGACGATAGGGGGTGGTGCGTGCACCATGCACAACCCGTCGGTCACCCCCGCCGTCCACGATTCCGAGAGACCCCGCGTGCTCATACGACTCCTGCGGACCCACCTCAGTCCGTACAAGAAACCCATAGCCCTGCTGGTGCTGCTGCAGTTCCTGCAGACCTGCGCCACGCTCTACCTGCCCACCCTCAACGCGCACATCATCGACAACGGTGTCGTGAAGGGTGACACGGGTTACATCCTGTCCTTCGGCGCCCTGATGATCGGCATCTCGCTGGCCCAGGTCGTCTGCAACATCGGGGCGGTCTACTACGGCGCCCGCACGGCGTCCGCGGTGGGCCGGGACATCCGCGCCGCCGTCTTCGACCGGGTGCAGTCCTTCTCGGCGCGTGAGATGGGCCACTTCGGCGCGCCGTCGCTGATCACCCGCACCACCAATGACGTCCAGCAGGTGCAGATGCTCACGCTGATGACGTTCACGCTGCTGGTGTCGGCGCCGATCATGTGTGTGGGCGGCATCGTCCTGGCCCTCGGCCTGGACGTGCCGCTGTCCGCGGTGCTCGTCGCCGTGGTGCCCACCCTCGGCATCTGCGTGACGCTCATCGTGCGCCGGCTGCGCCCGCTGTTCCGCACCATGCAGGTGCGTCTGGACACCGTGAACCGGGTGCTGCGCGAGCAGATCACCGGCAACCGCGTGATCCGCGCGTTCGTGCGCGACGGCTACGAGAAGGACCGCTTCAAGGGCGCCAACACCGAGCTCACCGAGACCTCGCTGGCCACCGGCCGGATGCTGGCCCTGATGTTCCCGATGGTCATGACGGTGGTGAACCTGTCGTCCATCGCGGTGGTCTGGTTCGGCGCCCACCGCATCGACAGCGGCGGCATGCAGATCGGCGACCTGACCGCGTTCCTGGCCTACCTGATGCAGATCGTGATGTCCGTGATGATGGCCACCTTCATGTTCATGATGGTGCCGCGCGCGGAGGTCTGCGCCGAGCGCATCCAGGAGGTCCTGGCCACCGAGAGCAGCGTGGTCCCGCCCGTCGCGCCGGTCCTGGAGCTGCGCCGGCACGGCCACCTGGAGATCCGCGAGGCCGGGTTCCGCTACCCGGGCGCCGAGGAGCCGGTCCTGAAGTCCGTCGGCCTGGTCGCCCGCCCCGGTGAGGTCACCGCGGTCATCGGGTCGACGGGCAGCGGCAAGTCGACCCTGCTCGGCATGATCCCCCGCCTGTTCGACGCCACCGACGGCCAGGTGCTCGTCGACGGCGTGGACGTCGCGACCATCGACCCGAAGCTGCTGGCCAGGACGGTCGGACTGGTCCCGCAGAAGCCCTACCTGTTCGCGGGGACGGTCGCGACCAACCTGCGGTACGGCAATCCGGAGGCGAGCGACGAGGAGCTGTGGCACGCGCTGGAGGTGGCGCAGGCCAAGGGCTTCGTGGAGGAGCTGGAGAACGGTCTCGACGCGCCGATCGCGCAGGGCGGCACGAACGTGTCCGGCGGCCAGCGCCAGCGTCTGGCCATCGCCCGCACCCTCGTCCAGCGCCCCGAGATCTACCTGTTCGACGACTCCTTCTCGGCCCTCGACTACGCGACCGACGCGGCGCTGCGCGCCGCCCTGACCGAGGAGACCGCGGAGGCGACCGTGGTGATCGTCGCCCAGCGGGTGTCGACCATCAGGGAGGCCGACCGGATCGTGGTCCTCGACGAGGGCCGGGTCGTCGGCACCGGACGGCATCACGAACTGATGGCGGACAACGAGACCTACCGGGAGATCGTGCTCTCCCAGCTGACGGAAGCGGAGGCCGCCTGATGGCCGGGCCCATGGGACGCATGATGGCCGGGAGCGGCCCTGACCAGCGCTCGATGGATTTCAAGGGGTCGGGCCGACGGCTCCTCACCCAGTTCAAGCCCGAGCGCGCCACGCTGTACGTGATGCTGGTCGCCGTCGTCATGAGCGTGGGGCTCTCGGTGGTCGGCCCGAAGATCCTCGGCCGGGCCACCGACCTGGTCTTCGCGGGGATCGTCGGACGCCAGATGCCGGCCGGGGCCACCAAGGCCCAGGCCCTGGACTCGCTGCGCGCGAACGGCAAGGGCGGCATCGCCGACATGCTCTCGGGGACGGACTTCACCCCCGGCCAGGGCATCGACTTCGACGCCGTCGGACGGGTCCTGCTGCTCGCGCTCGGCACGTTCCTGCTGGCCGGCCTGCTGATGGCGGTGGCGACGCGGCTGGTGAACCGGGCCGTCAACAAGACCGTCTACCGCATGCGCGAGGACCTGCAGGCGAAGCTGTCGCGGCTGCCGCTGTCGTACTTCGACAAGCGCCAGCGCGGTGAGGTGCTCAGCCGCGCGACGAACGACATGGACAACATCCAGCAGACCCTGCAGCAGTCGATGGGCCAGCTGGTCAACTCGCTGCTGACCATCGTGGGCGTGCTCGTGATGATGTTCTGGGTGTCGCCGCTGCTGGCGCTCGTCGCGCTGGTCACGGTGCCGCTGTCGTTCTTCGTGGCCACCCGGGTGGGCAAGCGCTCGCAGCCGCACTTCGTGCAGCAGTGGCGCACCACCGGCAAGCTCAACGCCCACATCGAGGAGATGTACACCGGCCACAACCTGGTGAAGGTGTTCGGGCGGGCGGACGAGTCGGCGGCGCAGTTCGCCGAGCAGAACGACAAGCTCTACGAGGCCGGGTTCAAGGCGCAGTTCAACAGCGGCGTCATGCAGCCGCTGATGATGTTCGTGTCGAACCTCAACTACGTGCTGGTGGCCGTGGTCGGCGGTCTGCGGGTGGCCTCGGGCTCGCTGTCGATCGGTGACGTGCAGGCGTTCATCCAGTACTCCCGCCAGTTCTCGATGCCGCTGACGCAGGTCGCCTCGATGGCGAACCTGGTGCAGTCGGGCGTCGCCTCGGCGGAGCGGGTCTTCGAGGTCCTGGACGCGGACGAGCAGGAGGCGGACCCGACGGTGTCGGCCCGTCCCGAGGAACTGCGCGGGCGGGTGGCGCTGGAGCACGTCTCCTTCCGCTACGACCCGGAGAAGCCGCTCATCGAGGATCTCTCGCTGAAGGTGGAGCCGGGCCACACGGTGGCCATCGTCGGCCCGACCGGCGCCGGCAAGACGACCCTGGTGAACCTGCTCATGCGGTTCTACGACGTCACGGGCGGCCGGATCACCCTGGACGGGGTCGACGTGACCTCCATGTCCCGTGACGACCTGAGGGCCGGGATCGGCATGGTCCTCCAGGACACCTGGCTGTTCGGGGGTTCGATCGCCGACAACATCGCGTACGGCGCCTCGCGGGACGTCACCCGCGGGGAGATCGAGGAGGCGGCGCGCGCGGCGCACGCCGACCGGTTCATCCGCACGCTGCCCCAGGGCTACGACACGGTGATCGACGACGAGGGGACGGGGGTCAGCGCGGGCGAGAAGCAGCTGATCACCATCGCCCGGGCGTTCCTGTCGGACCCGGTGATCCTGGTGCTCGACGAGGCGACCAGCTCCGTGGACACCCGCACCGAGGTGCTGATCCAGAAGGCGATGGCGAAGCTGGCGCACGGGCGTACGTCGTTCGTGATCGCCCACCGTCTGTCGACGATCCGGGACGCGGACACCATCCTCGTGATGGAGAACGGGTCCATCGTGGAGCAGGGCACCCACACGGACCTGCTGGAGTCCGGTGGGGCCTACGCACGCCTCTACCAGGCCCAGTTCGCCCAGGCGGTCGCCGAGGTCGACTAGGGCCACTGCCCCTGGATCCCCGCCGGAACCGACCGGGCGGGGGTCCGGGGCAGCGCTCCGGGTCAGTCCAGATAGCCCCGGAGCTGGTCGGCGAAGGCATGGTCCCGCAGCTTGTTCAGGGTCTTGGACTCGATCTGCCGGATGCGCTCACGCGTGACACCGAAGATGCGCCCGATCTCCTCCAGCGTCCGCGGCCGCCCGTCCGCGAGCCCGTACCGAAGCTGGACCACCTTCCGCTCCCGCTCCCCGAGCGTGGACAGCACCGCCTCCAGATGCTGCCGGAGCAGCAGGAACGCGGCGGACTCCACCGGAGACGTCGCGTCCCCGTCCTCGATGAGGTCACCGAGGGCCACGTCGTCCTCCTCGCCCACGGGGGCGTGCAGGGACACCGGCTCCTGGGCCAGCCGCAGGACTTCGCTCACCCGCTCACCGGACAGATCGAGCTGGGCCGCGACCTCCTCGGGCGTGGGCTCGTAACCGCGCTCCTGGAGCATCCGCCGCTGCACCCGGACGACCCGGTTGATCAGCTCGACCACGTGCACGGGCACACGGATCGTGCGCGCCTGGTCGGCGAGCGCGCGCGACATGGCCTGCCGGATCCACCAGGTGGCGTACGTGGAGAACTTGTAGCCGCGGGCGTAGTCGAACTTCTCGACGGCCCTGATCAGGCCCAGGTTGCCCTCCTGGACCAGGTCGAGCATGGTCAGGCCGCGGCCCACGTACCGCTTGGCCACGGAGACCACGAGGCGCAGGTTCGCCTCGATGAGCCGGCGCTTGGCCATCCGGCCCATGACGACGATCCTGTCCAGGTCCATGGAGAGCTGGCTGTCCAGGTCGGGGGTGAGCCGGAGCTTCTCCTCGGCGAACAGCCCGGCCTCCACGCGGCGGGCGAGTTCGACCTCCTCGGCCGCCGTGAGCAGCGGGATCCGCCCGATCTCCCGCAGATACTGGCGGAACAGGTCGGACGAGGGTCCACCGGTGTCGGCGGCGCGGCGAACCGGCTCCACGGGTTCGGGGGCCTCTGTCTCCACCTCCACCTCGACCTCCGCCCCGGGAGCCTCTTCGAGGGCCTCGGGCGGGCTCTGGGGCCCGCCCTCGGGGTGGTGCGCGGCACGCCGCTGCGCGGGGACCGCCCCGACGACGCCGGGATCCGCGTCCGTGGCGGTGGTGTTGTCGGTCTGGGCGAGGGTCTGGGTCTGCACGGGGGCGACCTCCAGGAATGTCGCTGCTGAGGCGTGCGGCAGCGGTACGTCGGGGATGGGGTCGACGGTCTCGCCGCTGTCCATCCCGCAGTCGTTTGGCGGAACCGCGGGGATGGGGAACCCGTCGCGTGCGGGTCGGCCGCGCTCCGAGGACTCAGGCACCGGAACCCAGTGTGGAGTACGACACATCGCCGCCACGAGGGGCGTGCGGTGACTTTTTGCGTCCGGTCCGTGACCGCGTGGTTACCACCTCGGACGAGTGCGCAGCTCAGCGGAGACGAAACCCGCAAAGGCGGATGCGGGATTGGCATGTGCGCCGGTGGCTTCGGCCGCCCGTCGCGCCCCGGTGGCCCCGCCGGTCCGCTCCCGGAACATCCCCGGAGGCCCGTCGTACGGCCTCAGAGGGCTTCGGCGCCCCGCTCGCGCAGGGCCTGGCCGTACTGCTGGAGCACCCACAACTCGTTCTGCACGGCGGCCAGCTGAACCGGGTCGCCGCCCGTGCTGAGACGGGCCAGGGAGCCCTGGACGTCCCGGATGCGGCGGTCGACGGCGCGGCGGCGGACCATGACGAGCTGGTCGCCCGCGTACGTCTCGTCGACGGTCCTGCGCATGATCGCCTCGACGGCCAGCTCGGTGACCATCGCGCGCACGGTGTCGTCCGGGGCCGCGTCACGGACCCGGATCAGATACTCCTGCGGGTCCTGGACGCCGTACTCGGCGCCGCCCGCGTCCATGACGGCCTGGCGCACGGCGGCATACGGCGGTGCGGTGAACTCGTCCATGCCGTACGCGTCGAACGCCGGGGAGACCAACTCCGGCCGCTGGAGGGCGAGTTTGAGCAGTTCGCGCTCGGTGGCGAAGACGGGGTTGCGCAGGGTGAGGGCCGGGCCCGCGCCGGTGGGTGCCTGCGGGGCGGCCGTGTACGCCTGCTGGGGACGGCCGGTCGTGGGCGCGGGCCCCGCGCCGCCGCGGTCACGGGCCCAACGGGCCAGCTGGGCGACCCTCTTGACGACGAACTGGGTGTCGAGGATGCCCAGCATGCCGGCCAGCTGCACGGCGACCTCGTGCTGCGCGCCGCTGTTCTTGATGCGGGCGACCACCGGTGCGGCCTCGTCCAGGGCGGCGGCGCGTCCCGCCGGGGTCTCCAGGTCGTAGCGCAGGACGATCTGGCGCAGCGCGAACTCGAAGAGGGGGGTGCGGGGTTCGGCCAGGTCGGCGACGGCCTCGTCGCCCTTGGCCAGGCGCAGTTCGCAGGGGTCCATGCCGTCGGGCGCGATGGCGATGTAGGTCTCGGCGGCGAACTTCTGGTCGTCCTCGAAGGCGCGCAGGGCGGCCTTCTGGCCGGCCGAGTCGCCGTCGAAGGTGAAGATCACCCGGGCCGAGCCGTTGTCCATCAGGAGCCGGCGGAGGATCTTGATGTGGTCGCCGCCGAACGCCGTGCCGCAGGTCGCGATGGCCGTGGTGACGCCGGCCAGGTGGCAGGCCATGACGTCGGTGTACCCCTCGACGACGACGGCCCGGCTGCTCTTGGCGATGTCCTTCTTGGCGAGGTCGATGCCGTACAGGACCTGGGACTTCCGGTAGATCGCGGTGTCGGGCGTGTTCAGGTACTTCGGGCCGTTGTCGGACTCGTACAGCTTGCGGGCGCCGAAGCCGACGACGTCGCCGCCGATGTCGCGGATGGGCCACATGAGGCGGCCGCGGAAGCGGTCGATGGGGCCGCGGCGGCCCTCCTGGGCGAGGCCGGAGAGGAGCAGCTCCTTGTCGGTGAAGCCCTTGCCGCGCAGATGGCGGGTGAGGTGGTCCCAGCCCTGGGGGCTGTAGCCGACTCCGAAGTGGGCGGCGGCCGCCTGGTCGAAGCCGCGCTCGGCGAGGAAGGCACGGCCCGTGTCGGCCTCGGGGCTGGTGTCGAGCTGCTCGGTGTAGAACCGCGCGGCCGCCTTGTGCGCCTCGACCAGGCGGATGCGCTCGCCGCGCTGGTGGGCGGGGTTGTACCCGCCCTCCTCGTAGCGCAGGGTGATGCCGGCCTGGGCGGCGAGGCGCTCGACCGACTCGGAGAAGGTGAGGTGGTCGACCTTCATCACGAACGTGATGGTGTCGCCGCCCTCCTGGCAGCCGAAGCAGTGGAAGAGGCCCTTGCTGGGGCTGACCTGGAACGACGGGGACTTCTCGTCGTGGAAGGGGCACAGTCCCTTGAGGTTTCCGCCGCCCGCGTTGCGCAGCTGGAGGTACTCGGACACCACGGCGTCGATCGGGACCGCGTCCCGAACCGCCTTCACGTCCTCGTCATTGATCCTGCCTGCCACGAGGTGATTCTACGGGGCCGCACCGACACTCCCGGGGCAGGTGGACGGCCACCGTGCCGGGATCCGGGGGCGCACCCCCGGATTCCCCGGCACGGCGGACGTACGGGAGCCGTCCGGCGGCCGCGCGGGCCGCCGGACGCGTCACCGGGCCACCAGGAGGCCGTCAGGGGACCAGGCTCTCCAGCGGGACGTGGGGGTCGGCGAGGGCGTCGGTGTCCACCCGGGCCCGGGAGCGGATCAGCTGCTGGATGGGGTCCGTGACGTCCCACACATTCACGTTCATCCCGGCCAGCAGTCTCCCCTCCTTCACCCAGAAGGCGATGAACTCCCGCTTGCCCGCGTCACCGCGGATCACCACCTGGTCGTACGACCCCGGAGGCGCCCAGCCCGAGTACTCCAGGCCCAGGTCGTACTGGTCGGAGAAGAAGTAGGGCACCCGGTCGTAGGTCGCCCCGCGGCCCAGCATCGAGCGGGCGGCGGCCGGTCCGCCGTTGAGGGCGTTGGCCCAGTGCTCGACGCGCAGCCGGGTGTCGAAGAGGCCGTGGTGGAAGGAGGCGACGTCACCGGCGGCGTACACATCGGGGTCGGAGGTGCGCAGCTGTTCGTCGACCGCGATGCCGCCGCCGTGCGCGCGGTCCGCCATCTCCAGGCCGGCGGCCTCGGCGAGGCCGGTGCGCGGGGCGGCGCCGATGGCCGCGAGGACGACGTGGGCGGGGTGCTCCTCGCCGTCGTCGGTACGGGCGGCCAGCACCATGCCGTCCTGGCCGATGATCTCGGTGAGCTGGGCGCCGAAGTGGAAACGCACCCCGTGCTCGCCGTGCAGTTCGGCGAAGAGCTCGCCCAGCTCGGGGCCGAGCACGTTGTGCAGCGGGGTCGCCGCGGGTTCGACGACGGTGACCTCGGCGCCGTACCCGCGGGCCGCGGCGGCAACCTCCAGGCCGATCCAGCCGGCGCCGGCGATGACCAGGTGGCCGTTGTCCCGGCCCAGCGCGGCGAGGACGCCCTTCAGACGCTCGGCGTGGGCGAGGCGGCGCAGATGGTGGACACCGGCGAGACCGGTGCCCGGGATCTCCAGGCGGCGCGGCTCGGCACCGGTCGCCAGGAGCAGTTTGTCGTAGTGGACGAGGGTGCCGTCGTCGCCGAAGCGGACGGACTTGGCCGCCCGGTCGATCGCGACGACGGTCTGGCCGAGGTGCAGCTCGATGTCGTTCTGCGCGTACCAGGCGGGTTCGTGCACGAAGACGCTGTCGCGCTCCTCCTTGCCGAGGAGGTAGCCCTTGGACAGCGGCGGGCGTTCGTAGGGGTGGTCGCGCTCGTCGCAGATCAGTATCACGCGGCCGGTGAAGCCCTCCGCTCGGAGCGTCTCGGCCGCCTTGGCGCCTGCCAGGCCTCCTCCGACGATGACGAATGTCTGATCCGCGTCGACCACTTGATGCCTCCTCGTAAGGATGTCGCCATATGCGAGCGTCCCGCACGGAGCGTGATGCGGGAAGGGGTGGTGGCCCGATCAGGCCACGCAGGGTCACATCTGTCCGCCCCCATGGGAACGCGTGGTGAGTCTGAGGTGCAGGGAACGCGCCGAGGCGTCCGTGAGAGATGCGATCTGGTCCACGATCACGCGCTTGCGGGCGCGGTCGTCGGCCGCGTGCTCGAACAGTGCCCGGAACTGCGGGTCCAACACCTCGGGGGCGCGGGCGGTGAGCGCCTCGGCCAGTTCGGCGACGACGATCCGCTGGTCGGCGCGGAGCAGCTCCTGCTCGGCGCGCTGCATCACGTACCGGTCGGCGACCGCCTTGAGGACGGCGCACTCCAGCCGGGCGGCCCGCGGGACGACCAGTTCCGCCGCGTACCGGGTGAGGCGTCCGCTGCCGTACCGCGCGCGGGTGGCACCCTCCGCGGCCAGGCAGAAGCGGCCGATGAGCTGGCTGGTGGCGTCCTTCAGCCGGGCCTGCGCGACAGCCGATCCGTCGTACCCGTGCGGCCACCACTCCTGGCCGAGGAGCCGGTCGAGGGCCTCGGACAGCTCGGCCGGATCGGTGTCCTCCGGCACGTACCGCCCGACGGCCACGGCGAAGATCTCCCGGCGTTCCGGTCCGGCGTGCAGGGCGGCAGGGTCGATGTGGCCCGCGTGCAGGCCGTCCTCGACGTCGTGCACCGAGTACGCCACGTCGTCGGCCCAGTCCATCACCTGGGCCTCGAAGCACGTGCGCGCGGCGGGGGCGCCCTTGCGGATCCAGTCGAACACCGGCCGGTCGTCCTCGTAGACCCCGAATTTCGGCGACTTCGGATCGGTGGGACGGGCGCCTCTCGGCCACGGGTACTTGGTGGCGGCGTCGAGGGCAGCGCGGGTGAGGTTGAGGCCGACGCTGACGAGGTCGCCGCCTGCGGCGGCGGAGGCCGGGGTGACCATGTCGCTGCGCACGAAGCGCTTGGGCTCGATCCGGGTGAGCAGGCGCAGCGACTGCGCGTTGCCCTCGAACCCGCCGCAGTCCTCGGCGAACGCGTTGAGCGCCTGTTCGCCGTTGTGCCCGAAGGGCGGGTGCCCCAGGTCGTGCGAGAGGCAGGCCGCCTCGACCAGGTCCGGGTCGCAGCCGAGGGCGGCACCGAGCTCGCGGCCGACCTGGGCGCACTCCAGGGAGTGGGTCAGCCGGGTCCGGGGACTTGCGTCCCACACCTGGATGGGCGCGCCGCTGGACCCGGCCGCGCCGAGCACCTGGGGAAGGGTTCCGGGGGTGACGACCTGGGTCTTGCCCGCGAGGCGGCGCAGGGCCGCGGAGTGCAGCACGCGGGCGCGGTCGCGCTGGAAGGCGGTACGGCCCGGCCGTTTGTCGGGCTCGACGGCCCAGCGTTCGACGGCCGACACGTCGTACTCTTCGTACTCGTCGTGGGGCGTGTGAGCCGTGCGGTTCTCGTGTGCCTGCGGTGCGGTGTCTTCGGTCCTCGGTGCCATGCCTTCCATGGACCGACAGTAGACGCAGGCAGTGACAATCGGGGCGGGGGCGGCGACGGCGCGAGGGCGAGGCCGGGGAAAAGCGCCGGGTTCAGACCGGGTTCAGGCCGGGATCAGGGTGCGCTCCGGGGCGGACTCGGGGGCCGCGACGGCCTGGTCGTAGCGGTGCAGGACCAGGCGGGCCATCGCCGGGTGGTCGCCCAGCGGTTCGGCGCAGATCCAGGGGGCCTCCTCGGCGACCTGCGTGGCGAAGCGGCCGGGGGCGGTGAAGTACGAGGCGACGGCGATCCGGTGGCGGCCCCGGGCGGCCAGCGAGCGCACGGCGGCGGGGACGGTGGGCGCGGCGGCGGAGGCGTACGCCGGGACGACCGGGACGCCGAGGCGTTCGGCGAGCAGCTGGGCGGTGCGGCGGGTGTCGGCGGCCGAGTCCGGGGCGCGGGACCCGGCGGAGGCGAGGACGACGGCGCTCGCGCGGCGGACCGCGGCGCTCGTCCCGGTGCGCCATCCGGCCTCGACGAGACGGGCGTAGAGGGTTTCCACGAGCAGCGGGTGCGGGCCGAGCGGGGCGGCGACGCGGGCGCGCAGGCCGGGAACGGCGGCGACGGCCTCGGGGATGTCACGCCGGACGTGGTAGCCGCGGCCGAGCAGCAGCGGTACGAGGACGGCGTCCTGCCGGCCGGCCAGGGAGGCGAGCGTGTCGCCGAGGAGCGGCTCGTTCAGCTCGATGTGGCCGAGGCGCACGGACAGGTGCGGGCGCAGCTCGCGGACGCGTTCGATCAGGGTGCGCACGGTGGCGAGCGCGCGCGGGTCGCGGCTGCCGTGGGCGACCAGGACGAGGGCGGGCGGCGGCGGGCGGCGGGTGCCGTCCGGCGAGACGAGGCTGAGCCGGCTGCCGAGCTGCCCGGCGATCCGGTTCAGGAGCTGCACCGCGCTGTCGAGATGGCCTTCCGGATGGCCTTCGAGGCGGACGTCACGGGGCGGCGGGCCGCCGAGGCGGTGGGAGAACGCGTCGCGAGCGGGGTTCGAGGCCGTCATGGGTCGATCCTGGCGGCAGGAGGTTGCCGGGCCGTTGCGTGGGCGTGTCGGGCGCTTTCCAGTGGTTCACCGGACGGCGGCGGCCCGGTGTGAGGGTCCCGACCTGCGGCTCCCGCCCGCCCGATGGCCCGGGCCGGCGCGTCCGGGCGAACCGAACGACCTTACGATGCGTCTTCATCCGTCGAACGGGAACGCGGGATCCGGCGCGAGCCCGCCGGACGCGGGGGCCCGCAGCGCCGTCGCGAGTGACGACATCTGGGGGGACACCGATCATGCCGCGTCTGCCGCGCCTGCCGCGACCGAAGCGTCCGGGCCTCCGCCGGCCCCGGCTGCTGCGCCTGCCGCCGCTGCCGCGTACGCGCAAGGGGCAACGGCGGGCCGTACAGGCGCTGATGGTCCTGTGCGTGCTGGCGCTGCTCCCGGCGACCTGGCTGTACGTGTCGACGGGCGACCGGATGCGGACGACGGCGGACGCCCCGCGCACCGAGGTCGCGATCGTCTTCGGCGCGGGGCTGTGGGACGGCGAGCCGTCCCCGTATCTCGCCCACCGTCTGGACGCCGCCGCGAAGCTGTACCGGGCCGGCCGGATCGAGGTCGTCCTCGTCACCGGCGACAACAGCCGCAAGGACTACGACGAGCCCGACGCGATGCGCACCTACCTCACCGCGCACGGGGTGCCCGACCGGCGGATCGTCAGCGACTACGCCGGCTTCGACACCTGGGACTCCTGCGTCCGCGCCCGGAAGATCTTCGGCGTGCACGAGGCGGTCCTGATCAGCCAGGACTTCCACATCCGGCGCGCTCTCGCCCTGTGCCGGGCGGCGGGCGTGCGCTCGTACGGCATCGGCGTGGCCGCCAAGCACGACGTCACCTGGTACTACGGCAACACCCGGGAGGTCTTCGCGGCGGGCAAGGCCGCGCTGGACGCGGTGTTCGAGCCGGATCCGCATTTCCTGGGCCCGAAGGAGCACGGGGTGCCCCGCGCCCTGGCGGCGGCCCGCTAGCGGATCTCACCGCGGGTCCGGCGCGCTTCGCGGTCCGGCGTGCTTCGCGGGCCGACGCGCTTCGTGGTCCGGACCGCCGTTCGGGGTCGTCAGTGGCCGACCTGGTCCTGCGGCCCGGACCGTCCGGCGGTCCCGGGCGCTTTCGTCGGGCCGGAGCCGGACCCGGAGTGCCCGCCCGGCCCGGGGGCCTTGGCCGAGCAGGAGCCGATCCCGATGCCCAGGGCGGCACCGAAGGCCGCCCCGCTGAGCGCGAGGACACGTCGTCTGGTCAAGTCGCGGTCGGTCATGGCCGGACCCTAGGGGCGGCGACGGCCGTGATTCGGCGGACGCACGGAACGGCCACTCGCACGGGTGCACCGGGCCACGGCGGCAGCCACCCGCTCCCCGCCGCGCAGACCGCCCGGCACGGCCCGGCCGCTCCCCTCTCCGAGCCGCACCGGGCCGCACCGCACACGGCAGGCACACCCCGCCTCCCCTGGCCGGCCCGCACGGACCCACCCGGCACAGCCGCGTCGGCTCGACCGCACCGAGCCGCACCGCAGGCATACCCGGAGCCTGCCCGGCCGGCCCGTGCGGGCGGGGCCGGGCACCGCGCGGATGTCCCGCCCGGACGGGCGCCCCTCAGCCGTCCCGGCGGGCCGGGGCGTCCGTCCGGGGGCCGCGCCAGTCCCCGCCCGCGATCGGCGTGCCGCCGGACCGCAGGCGGGCCGCCACAGCGGGCCCGGCGACGTACACCCAGGCCCGGACGACCGTGACGCCGTCCGCCCGCACGGCGTCACGTACGACCCGTTCGTACAGGCTGCGCGCGTCGCCCGGCACGTACTCCTCCAACTCGTCCAGTTCCGCGAGGAGTTCCTCGTAGGCCCCGGGCCCCGCGGTCACGATCTCGCCGCACACCGTGCCGCCGGGCTCGTCGACGGCGTACGGGTATCCGGGCCCGGCGTAGAGCGCGAGTCCGCGCATCCGTCCCGGTTCCTCGGAGCGGGTCCGGCCGCGCAGGAACAGGTCGTGGTTGTGCTCGCCGGGGCGCAGGGTGCCGTAGACGAAGAAGGGCAGTTCGGCCTCCTCGACGAGGGGGGTCGGGGGGCTGCCGCGGGGGTCCAGGGGGCTCAAGGGGTGGTTTCCTCCTCCAGCCAGCGCAGGTAGTCCGGGCTTCCGGCCACGACCGGGGTCGCGATGATCTCGGGCGTGTCGTAGTCGTGGGCGTCCAGGAGGTACGCCTCCAGCGCCGGGTAGCACGCCGCGGTCGTCTTGAACTGGACGCGCCACTCGGCGGCCGTCTCCACGGCGCCCTCCCAGCGGTAGACCGAGACGACCGGCCCCGAGATCTGCGCGCAGGCCGCGACCCGCGCCGCCACCGCTCCCCGGGCCAGCGTCTCGGCCTTCTCCGACGCGTCCGTCGTGGTCAGGACGGCCAGGCAGGCCGGCAGTTCCATGATCGCCTCCATTCGTGAGGGTACGGAAACGATTCTCGCCGCATCCCGTACGCACCATGCGGACGCTATGGACATGACATGTCATGCACCTTTAAATCGGATGCAGCTCTCAGCGACTCCCACCACGGGCCCCACCCCCCGCATGCCCTCCCCGGGGCATCTTCCCAAGGAGACCGATGAGTCGAATACGGCACATCCGAGGTTCCTCCCTCGCGGCCGCCGGAGCGGCCGTGACCACGGCCACCCTGCTGGCCGCCGCGCTCGCCCCGGCCGCGAGCGCCGACAGCGGGCGGCCGACCCGGGCGACCGCGATCGAGAACGCGGCCTCGGCACTGGCGGCCCACGCCGCGAACCTGGGCCTCACCTCCGCGCAGCACACCACCGTCCGGGACGTCGTCGTCGACAAGGACGGCACCCAGCACGTGCGGTACGACCGGACCTACCGTGAACTGCCGGTGCTCGGCGGCGACTTCGTGGTCCACCTGGCGCCCGGCGGCGCGTTCCGGGGCGCGGACCGCGCGACGCGGAAGGCCGTCTCCCTGAACAGCGTCACCCCGGAGCTCTCCGGCGCGAAGGCGGCCGGCCTGGCGGTGGACGCGCTGCGCTCCGCCAACCCCGGCGAGGCGCTGAAGAAGGTGACCGCGCGGCCGCGGCTGATCGTCGACGCCCTGCACGGCACGCCGAGGCTCGCCTGGCGCACCGACGCGGTGGCCCAGGACTCGCTCGGCAACCCGGTCGCCCGCACGGTCCTGACCGACGCCCGCACCGGCGCGCGGATCGACGCGTGGGACAGCGTCGAGACGGTGACGGGCGACGGCAGCTCGCTCTACAGCGGCACGGTTCCGCTGGAGACGACCCTGTCCGGGTCGGCGTACCAGCTGAAGGACCCGACGCGCGGGAACACGTACACGGGCGACGCGGCGAACAAGACGGACCTGTGCATCTTCGGGATCTGCATCAGCCGGGCGCCCGCGACGCTCTTCACCGACGCGGACAACCACTGGGGCACGGGCGCGTCCTCGGACCGTTCCTCCGCGGCGGTGGACGCGCAGTACGGCACGAACGCGACCTGGGACTACTACAAGAACGTCCACGGCCGCAACGGCATCGCGGGCGACGGCAAGGGCTCGTACAACCGCGTCCACTACGGCAAGAACTACAACAACGCCTTCTGGGACGACAGCTGCTTCTGCATGACGTACGGCGACGGTGACGGCTCGACGTTCGGGCCGCTGGTCGCCCTCGACGTCGCCGGGCACGAGATGTCGCACGGGGTGACCTCGAAGACGGCCGCGCTGACGTACTCGGGCGAGTCCGGCGGCCTGAACGAGGCGACGTCCGACATCTTCGGGACCATGGTGGAGTGGTACGCGGGCAACGCCTCGGACCCGGGTGACTACCTGATCGGCGAGGAGATCGTCCGTCCCGGCTTCGGCAAACCCGCCCTCCGCTTCATGGACAAGCCCTCCAAGGACGGCAACTCGGCCGACTGCTGGAGCAGTTCGGTCGGCAACCTCGACGTCCACTACTCCTCGGGCGTCGCCAACCACTTCGCCTATCTGCTCTCGGAGGGCAGCGGGGCGAAGACCGTCAATGGTGTCTCCTACGACTCCCCCACCTGCAACGGAGCCACCGTCACCGGCATCGGCCACGACAAGGTGGGCAAGATCTGGTACCGCGCGCTGACGGTCTACATGACCTCGTCGACGAACTACGCCGGAGCGCGCACCGCCACGCTGAACGCGGCCAAGGACCTGTACGGAGCGGGCAGCGCCGAGTACGACGCCGTGGCGGCGGCGTGGTCGGCGGTCTCCGTGGGCTGACCGGCGGTCAGGCCGGAGATCCCGTGTCGCCGTGGGCAGACGCCGTCAGGTTCGTCTGCCCACGGCTCATCATGAGCATGTCCACCTCGGGCGGGTCCTAGTCCTCCGCGCCGGCCGGGACGCGCCCGCGCCCACCCCCCGCGGTGGGGGTGGAAGCGCGTCCGGACGGGCACCCCGTCCCGCCGCCCGTTTCCCGTCCCGCCGCCCGGCCGGAGAAGGGACCGGGCTCCGGGTGCGGAGGGCCGCGCACCCGGCCGGCGGACCACCGCCACCGGGGAGCGGAGGCGTCGGCCGGCGGACCCGGGTCACCCATTCACACCCCCGGCCCGCCCCCTTCGGCTCCCCGTGCCCGGTACACCCGGTTCACACCGGTGACCTGCCGGAATACCGAGGGCTCCACCCGGCCCCGGGTGCCGCCTGACACCCGTTCACATCATTTCTGACGCTCCATCAGAGAGCGCTCGCGGTCCTGTGCCACTTACCTCGGAAGGGCAGGGGCACGACCTACGCTGCGGCACTTGGAGGTGTCGCGGGCCGCGCCCCCTCGGAGGAGCTGGCACGATGCGACGTACCGCACGGCTGTTGACCGGTACCGCGCTCGCCGTCGCCGTCGCGGGGCTCGCCGCCGCGCCCGTGTACGGCGGGGACACCCGAAGTCTGGAGGTGTACCCCTCCAGTGTCGTCCCGGGCGCCGACGTCACCGTCAACACGGCCGCGTGCGGCTCCGACGGCACCGCGAGCGGGGACGCCGACGCGGTGGGCGGCGGTACCTTCACCCTCGCCGCCAGCGCGCACGAGCACGACGCGATCGGGCAGTTCCAGGTGCCGCCGAGCGCGCAGCCGGGGACGTACGAGATCGTCGCGACGTGCTCCCACGGCCGGCGCGTCACCGGCGACCTCCTGGTGACGCTGGCCGCCGCGCGCGAGCAGGTACAGCCGCGCGGGCATGTGGACACGGGTGTCGGCGGCGCGCTGGGCCCCGACCCCGTACAGACCGCGGCGGGAGTGGCGGCGCTGGCCGTCGCCGCCGCGGGCGGTACCTGGCTCCTGCATCGCCGGGCGAGAGGCGACGGGATCTGACGGACACCCTCCGCTGTCCGTCCGCCGGTACCGCCGTCCCTCCCCCTCCGTGGCCCGACGCCCCTCGCGGCCCGGAGGGGGAAGGGACCGGCACAGTCAGCACACTCCCGGCCGCGTCGCGGGCGCCGGCCGGTCCCGCTCCGGAAGGGAACCCCCGTGAGGAGGCTCGCGTGCGCCGGGTCAGCAATGCCGTCATAGCGTCGGTCACGGTCGTCGCCCTCTGCTCGGGTGCCTGGCTGCTGGACAGCGGCTCCGAGGCGCACCCGCCGCCCCAGCCGTCCGCGGCGCAGGCGGCGGCCTCCGGGAGACCGGCACGGTCCGCGGCCCCCTCGATGCCGCACTCCCCGCCGGACCGCATCCGCATCCCCTCGATCGGCGTGGACGCCCCCCTGATCGGCCTCGGCCTCACCCCGCAGGGCAGTCTGGACGTACCGCCCGCGCAGAAGAAGAACCTGGCGGGCTGGTACGAGGCCGGGACCAGCCCCGGTGAGCGCGGCACGGCGATCGTGGCCGGGCACGTCGACAACGCGGAGGGCCCCGCCGTCTTCTACGACCTCGGCTCGCTGCGCAAGGGCAGCACGGTCGAGGTGGACCGGCTCGACGGCAGAACGGCCGTGTTCACCGTCGACGCGGTCGAGGTGTACGACTCCCGTTCCTTCCCCGACGCGAAGGTGTACGGCGCCGCGCGCCGGCCCGAGCTGCGGGTCATCACCTGCGGCGGCGGCTACTCGCGGACGACGGGCTACCAGGGCAACGTGGTCGTCTTCGCCCATCTCACCGGCAGCAGCCGGTAGTCGGCGGGGCACCGGAGGCCGCGCGGACCACCAAAGGCAGGCAGGCCGCCGGGGGGTGGACGCGGGGCGCCGGCCGGACAGCGGACAGCCGCCGGAGGCCGGGCAGGCCGCGGACAGCAGCCGGACGCTCGGCCGGGCCGCGGACAGCCGCCGGGACTCAGACGAGCCGCGAACCGCCGCCGGGACTCAGCCGAGCCGCGAACCGCCGCCGGGACTCAGCCGAGCCGCGGACAGCCGCCGGGATTCAGACGAGCCGCGGACAGCCGCCGGGGCTCAGGCGAGCCACTGCTGGTAGGCCAGGTTCGCCACCAGGGCGAACACCACCGTCAGCAGCACCGCCCGGACGAACCCGCTGCCCTGCTTCAGCGCGGTCCGCGCCCCCACCATGCCGCCCGCCAGATTGAACAGGGCCATGAGCGCGGCGAGTTCCCAGAAGACCGTGCCCTTCCAGGCGAAGGTCGCGAGGGCGCCCGCGTTGGTGCAGCAGTTGACGATCTTGGCCGTGGCGGAGGCCGTCACCAGGTCGAGGTGGAGCAGCGCGGTGAGGGCGAGCACGAGGAAGGTGCCCGTGCCGGGGCCGATCAGCCCGTCGTAGAAGCCGATGCCGAGGCCCGCGAGCCCGATCGCGGCGAGGACGCGGCGCGCGCTGACCGGGGTGGTCGGCGGCGCCGTGCCGAAGGCGGGCCGCAGGATCACGAAGGTGCCGACGGCGAGCAGGACGACCATCACGACCGGCTTGAGGACGTCGGTGCTCAGCCCGGCCGCGACGAACGCGCCCGCCGTCGAACCGGCGAGGGCCGCGAGCCCGATCCGTACGGCGAGGCGCACGTCCACGGTCGTCTTGCGCGCGTACGTCACCGCGGCGCCCGTGGTGCCGACGATCGCGACCGCCTTGTTCGTGCCGAGCGCGTACGCCGCCGCGGTGCCGGCGGGCAGACCGAGCAGCATGGCGGGCAACAGGAGCAGCCCTCCGCCGCCGACCACGGCGTCGATCCAGCCGGCCGCCAGGGCGGCGGCACAGAGCACAAGAATCATGGTCAGCGATATGTCGGGCATGATCGCGACCCTAAGGGACGGATGAGTGTGCGGTGCACGGACCCCGGGAGACTTGAGCGACTCCAGAGGTTCGCGCCGCGGACCGCCCCGGGAGCGGGACCGTGCCGCGGTCGCCGGGGGCCGTGCTCCGGCCGTCCGCCGGTCCGGGCCCGGCGTCCGGTCAGTTCACCGAGTCCAGGTAGCGCAGCACCGCGAGGACCCGCCGGTGACCCGTGTCCGACGGGGGCAGGTCGAGCTTCAGGAAGATGTTGGCGATGTGCTTCTCGACGGCGCGCTCGGAGACGGTGAGGGCGGCGGCGATCGCGTGGTTGGTACGGCCCTCGGCCATCAGCGCGAGGACCTCGCGCTCACGCGGTGTGAGGGCGTCGAGGGCACGGACGCGGCGGCTCGCGCCGAACAGCTGGGAGACGACCTCGGGGTCGAGGGCCGTCCCGCCCGAGGCGACCCGCTCCATGGCGTCCACGAACTCGCCGATGTCGACCACGCGTTCCTTGAGGAGGTAGCCGAATCCCGCCGGGTTTCCGAGCAGTCGGGTGGCGTACTTCGTCTCCACGTACTGCGAGAAGACCAGCACGCCGGTGCCGGGGTGCTCCTCGCGCAGCCGCACGGCCGCCCGGATGCCCTCGTCGGTCTGGGTCGGCGGCAGCCGGATGTCGACGACGGCCACGTCCGGCCGGTGCTCGGCGACCCGGTCCAGCAGGGACTCCGCGTCGCCCACGGCCGCTGCCACCTCGACGCCGCGCAGCTGGAGCAGCTGGGCCAGGCCGTCCCGCAGCAGGGCCGAGTCCTCGGCGATGACGACACGCATGGGGCTCCCGTTCGCCAGGGTCAGCAGGGCAGTTCGACGGTGACCACGGTAGGCCCTCCGGGCGGGCTGTCGCAGACCAGCGTGCCGTCGACGGTCCGCACCCGGGCCAGCAGTCCGGTCAGGCCCGAGCCCGCGCCGATCACCGCTCCCCCGCGGCCGTCGTCCCGCACGCTCAGCCGCAGGAGCCCGTCCCGGGCGGTCACCGTGACGCCCGCCCGCGTGGCCCCGCTGTGCTTGGTGGCGTTGGCGAGGAGTTCGGCGGCGCAGAAGTAGGCGATCGACTCCACCGCCGGGACCGGCCGCTCCTCGATGGCGGCGCTCACCTCGACGGGCAGCGCGCTGTCGGCGGCGAGGGTGGCCAGTGCCGTGTCCAGGCCCTGGTCCAGTACGGGCGGATGGATGCCCTTGACGAGACCGCGGAGGTCGGCGATGGCCTGCCGGGCGTTGCCCTGCGCGGTGTCGACGACGGCGAGGAGCCGTTCCTCCGAGGCCCCGGCGCCGATCAGCTCCCTGATCATCGTGAGGTGCATCGCGAGGCCGACGAGCCGCGCCTGGGTGCCGTCGTGCAGGTCGCGTTCGATGCGGCGCAACGTCGCCGCGGCGTCGTCCACGGCCTGGGCGCGGGTCTCCTCCAGGGTGCGGATCCGGCGGTCGGCGGGGTCGGGGCCGAGCAGCGTGGCGATCCAGGAGCGGTGCGGGGCGAGCGCCTGGCGCAGCAGCCAGGCGGCGCTCGCGAGGAGCAGCAGTCCGAGGACCACCGGAATGAGCCAGCGCGGCCAGGTGTCGACCTGGTACCCCCAGAACCCCAGCGACACCCGGCGCTCCGTGCCGTCCCCCGCCCGCTCGGTCTCGTAGTTCCAGTGTTCGAGGACGGGGTGGAGGGTGAGCAGGACGCCCCAGACGTAGCCGATCACCACGGCGAGGTAGCCGAAGACGGCGGTGAAGGGCGCGGCCAGCGCGCAGGCGACGGCGCGCCAGCCGCCGCGGTCGGCGAGCAGCGCCCGCCGCCAGCCCAGCACGCCGGCCCCCGGGCGGTGCTCGGGTTCCTCGATCTCCATCCCCAGCAGGCTCCGGGCGAGGACGCGTTGGAGCCGGCCGAGGGCGAGTGCCCCGCGGACGGTGACGGCGATCAGCCACAGCCCGAGGGTGGTCACGGACAGCGCGCCCCCGACCAGCAGGCCGGCGAGGGTGAGGACGAACCCGGCCAGGGCGAGCGGGAAGGCGATCAGCGCGTAGAGGAGGGCCGCCAGGGCTCGCCGCCCGAAGGAAAAGCCCAGTACGGCTCGGAGGCGGTTCATGGTCCCCAACCTAGGTTCATGGGCTCCGGCCTAGGAGAGGAGCGTCGCCGCGAGGCGGAGCTGGACGGCGGCCATGGCCCGGCCGAGCCACGGCATGAGCAGCAGGAAGCCGATGCCGCCGAGGAGGGCGTGGAAGGCCCAGGCTCCGGCGAAGGTGGGCCCGCCCCAGGAGTCTGCGTAGTCGGAGCCCGCGCGCAGGGGCCAGCCGAGGTTCATCGGCACGATGCTCCAGCCGTAGCCGGTGACGGCCAGGACGAGGAGGTTGAGGGGCGTCGCGAGGAGCGCGTGGGCGAGGCCCCTCACGGGCGCCGGCGGCCCGGGGTTCCCGGGAAGGCCGAGGAGGCGGTGGGCGAGGGCCCGCTGCCACCGTCCGGTCGGAGCCCCCACGAGCGACAGGGGGACGCAGACCAACCCGACCGGCAGGGCCAGCAGCGCGTACGCGACCCGCCGCCAGGTGTCCGCCCGGAACGGCTCCCGGACCATGCGCCATACGCGGACGGAGGCCTCGTCGCGGACGGGGGCGGGCCGAAGCCGGAGATCGCGCGCCGGCCGGGGGTGCGGCTGGGACTGCGGCTCGGGTTGCGGCTCGGGTTGCGGCTGGGACTGGGGCTGGGGTGTGCGGGTGGTCGCCATCGTGGGTCCCCTGGTCGTGGACGGGTGGGCTCCGGGTCTTCCCGGACGTGGTCCGGCTTTTCCGAACGGGGTCCGGCCTTTCCCGGACGGGTCCGGCGGCCGGACTCCCCCGAACGGGGCCCGGTTCACCCCGGACGGGTCCGGTGTCCGGACTCCCCGGACGGTGTCCGGCCCTTGAAAGGATTCCGTTCCGGAGCGCTCCGATCGATGGGGCCCGCACGTGGACAGGGGGTTCGGCTGACCCCACCACCGGCCCTCACACCGCCGCCCCGCCCCCGCTGAGGGCAGCGTTCCTCCCGGGAAACAGGTGTGATGCCACCGGGTAACACCGGCACCGCACGGTGTGGTCATGACCTCGAATACGCGTGTGGTGGTGATCGGCGCCGGCCCCGCGGGCGGCCGGCTCGCCCGGCGGCCCGGCGAGCCCGGCAGGCCCGCGCGGTTCGTCGGCGAGGAGGGGCACCGGCTCTGCGACCGGGTGCCGCTCGCCGAGGTCGGCGGAGTTCTCGTCGGCGGACTCCGCACCGTCGGCGCGCCCGCCCGCGCCGGGGAGGGAGCGGAGCCGCTCCCCACGGACGGCACCCCCCTGCTCCACCTGCTCACCAACGACGGAGGCTCCTGATGACTGCCGCCCCGGGGGCCACCCCCACGATCGTGCTCGTCGGCCACGGCATGGTCGGCCAGCGCTTCCTCGAAGCGCTCGCCGAACGCGGCCTGACCGCCACGCACCGCGTGGTCGTGCTGTGCGAGGAGCCGCGCCCCGCCTACGACCGCGTCGCCCTCACCTCGTACTTCTCCGGGAAGACTCCCGAGGAACTCTCCCTGACCGACATGGAGTTCATCCGCGCGCACGGCATCAAGCTGCACCTGGGCGACCCGGCGGAGACGATCGACCGTGCGGCGCGCGAGGTCACGGCCCGTTCCGGTCTCGTCGTCGGCTACGACACGCTCGTACTGGCCACCGGCTCCTTCCCCTTCGTTCCGCCGGTCCCCGGCAAGGACGCCGAGGGCTGTTTCGTCTACCGCACGATCGAGGACCTGCTCGCCATCGAGGAGTACGCGAAGTCGCGGGCGACGACGGGAGCCGTGGTCGGCGGCGGCCTGCTGGGCCTGGAGGCCGCGGGCGCGCTCAAGGGACTCGGACTCACCAGCCACATCGTGGAGTTCGCGCCACGGCTGATGCCGGTGCAGGTCGACGAGGGCGGCGGCGCCGCGCTCCTGCGCACGATCGAGGAGATGGGCCTGTCCGTCCACACGGGGGTCGGCACGCAGGAGATCGTGGTCGGCGACGACGGCGCGGTCACCGGGATGAAGCTCTCCGACGGCTCCGAACTCGCCGCCGATCTGGTGGTGTTCTCCGCCGGTGTCCGCCCCCGCGACCAACTGGCCCGGGACTGCGGCCTGACGGTCGGCGAGCGCGGCGGCATCACCGTCGACGAGCAGTGCCGTACGGTCGGTGACCCTCACGTGTTCGCGATCGGCGAGTGCGCGCTGGCGGCGGACGGCCGCGTGTACGGCCTGGTGGCACCCGGCTACGAGCAGGCGGAGACGGCCGCGGCGACCATCGCCGAGGACGAGAAGTCGTTCACGGGCGCGGACCTGTCCACCAAGCTCAAGCTGCTGGGCGTCGACGTGGCCTCCTTCGGCGACGCCCACGGCACCACCGCGGACTGCCTGGACGTCGTCTACTCCGACTCCCGCGCGGGCCTGTACAAGAAGCTGGTCATCGGCCGGGACGGCACGCTGCTCGGCGGCATCCTGGTCGGCGACGCGGAGGCGTACGGCACGCTGCGGGCGTTCACCGGCTCGGTCCCGCCCGTCTCGCCGGAGTCGCTGGTCCTGCCGGCGGGGGCGGGCGCCCCCGTGCAGCTCGGCCCCTCGGCCCTCCCCGACGAGGCGATCATCTGCTCCTGCCACAACGTGTCGAAGGGCACGATCCGCGACGCGGTGACCGAGCACTCCTGCACCACCGTGCCCGAGGTCAAGAAGTGCACCAAGGCCGGTACGGGATGCGGGAGTTGCGTCAAGGTGCTCGGCCAGCTGGTCACCGCCGAGCTGGAGGCGGGCGGCATCGAGGTCGACAAGGGCCTGTGCGGCTGCTTCGGACAGACCCGCGAGGAGCTGTACGAGATCGTCCTGGCGCTCAGGATCACCTCGTACCGGGCGCTGCTGGACCGGTACGGCCGCGAGGACGCCCGGGGCGGCGACGGCTGCGAGGTCTGCAAGCCCGCCGTCGGTTCGATCATCGCCTCCCTCGCCCCGACGATCGGCGCCGACGGCTACGTCCTGGACGGCGAACAGGCCGCGCTCCAGGACACCAACGACCACTTCCTCGCCAACCTCCAGAAGAACGGCTCGTACTCGATCGTGCCGCGCATCCCCGGCGGCGAGATCACTCCCGAGAAGCTCATCGTGATCGGCGAGGTGGCACGGGACTTCGGGCTCTACACGAAGATCACCGGCGGTCAGCGGATCGACCTGTTCGGCGCCCGGGTGGAGCAACTCCCGTTGATCTGGGCCCGGTTGGTGGACGCCGGTTTCGAGTCCGGGCATGCGTACGGCAAGTCGCTGCGGACGGTGAAGTCCTGCGTCGGGCAGACCTGGTGCCGCTACGGCGTGCAGGACTCGGTCCGGATGGCGATCGACCTGGAGCTGCGCTACCGGGGTCTTCGCTCCCCGCACAAGCTGAAGTCGGCGGTCTCCGGCTGTGCCCGCGAGTGCGCGGAGGCCCAGTCCAAGGACTTCGGCATCATCGCCACCTCCAACGGCTGGAACCTGTACGTCGGCGGCAACGGCGGCGCGACCCCGCGCCACGCGGACCTGCTGGCCCAGGATCTGAGCGACGCCGAACTGGTCCGGCTCATCGACCGCTTCCTGATGTTCTACATCCGCACCGCGGACCGCCTGGAGCGCACCTCGACCTGGCTGGAGCGGATTCCCGGCGGCCTCGACCACGTCCGCGAGGTGGTCGTGGAGGACTCCCTCGGCATCTGCGAGGAGCTGGAGTCGCTGATGACCGCGCATGTCGCGAACTACCGGGACGAGTGGGCCGAGACCATCAACGACCCGGAGAAGCTGGGCCGGTTCGTGTCGTTCGTGAACGCCCCCGACACCCCGGACCCGGTCGTCGGCTTCGTCCCGGAGCGCGACCAGATCAAGCCCGACCTGCCGCTGCTGACCATCGGACACCGGCCCCTGGAAGGAAGTGCCCAGCGATGACCCTGGCACCCGAGACGACCCGGCCGGCGACGGCCCTCACCCTCCAACTCCGCCTGGAGGAAGACTGGTTCACGGTCTGCGAGCAGTCCCTGCTGACCCCGGGGCGGGGGGTGGCCGCCCTCCTCCCGGACGGCCGCCAGGTCGCCCTGTTCACCGACCGCGCGGGACGGACGTACGCCATCGACAACCGTGATCCGTTCACCGGGGCCGCGGTGCTCTCCCGCGGGCTGACCGGCACCCACCGGGGCCGCCCGTTCGTGGCCTCTCCCCTGCTCAAGCAGCGCTTCGACCTGGAGTCCGGGCGGTGCCTGGACGACGAGGACGTGCGGGTGGCGACGTACGAGGTACGGGCGGCCTGAGCCGGTCCGGTACGGGTACCTGAGCCGGTCCGGGCAGCGCGCCCGGCGGCCCGGCCGCTCGGTGGCCCGGCCGCTCGGCGGCGTCAGACCTCGAGTCCCTCGAAGACAACACCCGTCAGCCGCTCCGAGGCGGACCAGAGCAGCTCCGCCCTGGTGTCGTCACGGGTGCGGCCGGCCCGCCAGGACGTCGAGGGCGAGCCGCGCCACATCGCGAAGGACGGTCCGACGAAGGTGTCGGGCCGCACGCCGGGGGCGGTCGCCGCGTACAGCGTCGGCAGGGCCCCGGCCTCGGCGCTCTGCCCGAGGACCCGGTTGCCGATCTCCATCAGCCGCTCGGCGCCCCTGCGCCCCTCCAGCCGGGGCCCGGCGGTCTGCAGGTTGGTGGAGGCGTACCCGGGGTGCGCCGCGGCCGCCACGACGTCGGACCCGGTGGCGGACAGCCGCCGCGCGAGCTCGTGCGTGAACAGGAGGTTGGCGCTCTTGGACCGGCCGTAGGCGACCCACTTGCGATAGGCCCCCTTCTCGCTGCCGAGGTCGTCGAGGTCGATGTCGGCGAGGGCGTGCATCATGCTGGACACGGTGACGATCCGGGCGCCGGAGGTCGTCGCGATCAGCGGGAACAGCAGTCCGGTGAGCGCGAAGTGCCCGAGGTGGTTCACCCCGAACTGCGTCTCGAACCCGTCGGCCGTCGTCGCGAACGGCAGCGCCATCACCCCGGCGTTGTTGACGAGCAGATCGAGCCGGTCGTACGGGAAGCGGTCCGCGAACTCCCGCACGGACGCGAGGTCCCCGAGGTCGAGACGGCCGAACTCCACCTCGGCGCCCGGAACTTCGGCGGCGATCCGGTCGGCCGCCGCCCGGCCACGATCCTCACTGCGGCAGGCGAGCACCACCCGGGCACCGTGGCGCGCCAGCTCCCGCGCGGTGACGAGCCCCAGCCCGCTGTTGGCCCCGGTGACGACGGCGACCCGCCCCCGCTGCCGGGGTATGTCCGTCGCTCTCCAGCCACCCACGATCCCGCTCCTTGCCTCTGCCCGGGCCCCAGCCTACGACCGCCGGTCCACCCGGAAGCTCTCGCGGGCCGTGAACGCCACACAGGCGCCGACGGAGGCGACGCAGCTCGCGAACGAGAGCAGGTCACGCTGCGAGTCCTCGACAGCCACCTCGTACTCGGCCTTGGTCAACGCGACTTCCCTGGAATGATGGTTGCGGCCGTACTCGGCCCAGTACCGGTCGCCGTGCGCCTTCGGGCCCGACAGGTCGGGGTCGCCGTGGGCCAACGACAGGGCGAACGAGGCGACGGCCGTCAGCAGCAGCCCGAGGAGCACCCGGCGCAGGGGCCGGGGCAGCTCCTCCCGGAAGACCGGCCACAGTTCGACCTCCACGTCGTTCAGCCGCAGGCGCACGACGATGGCCACCGGCACGAGGACGACGACCCCGACCATGACCGTCACCGCCCACCCGATGCCGTCGACCGGTGACGGTCCGGGCAGCCAGGTGACCGCGACGAACAGCAGCAGGGCGACGGCGAGCACCGCCGCGAACACGCTGTGCACCTTGAAAGATCCACTCACGCCCCGGAGGGTCGCACACACGTCCGGGCGATGTGAAGCCGAGCGCGCTCCGGCCCTCGGGGACCACAGCCCCGATCCCGGTGCCGGGCCGCATCGGGTCGGCGTAGAGCGTGCCGTCGCGGGCGCGGCTGCTGCCGCGACCGTCACCGAAGGCTTCCGTCCCTGACCTGTCCGGGGGCCCCTCCGGACCCCCGGACGACGCGTCAGTTCCCGGCGCGGGACCGTCGGGAGAGCGCTACGGCCGCACCACCGGCCAGCAACAGCGCGCCGGCCGCCCAGCCGATCCGGCCGCCGCCGAATCCGGTGTCGGCCAGCGATCCGGACCCTGTGGAAGAGCCGCCCGAAACGGAGCCGGACGCTCCGGCCGCGCCGCCGGAGCCGGACCCGCCGGGCGTACCGCCGGAGCCGGACCCGCCGGGCGTACCGCCGGAGCCGGACCCGCCGGCCGTGCCGCCGCCCCCGGAGCCGTCCTGCGCCAGCCGCAGGGTCAGCGCCGCACTGTCGTTGGAGGCGTCGGGGTCGAACCCCTCGAAGAACTCGACCGTGCGGATCAGGCCTGTGGAGACGGCCGGGGTACGGGGGCCGATGGCGACGGTGAACGACAGGGAGTGTCTGTCTCCCGGGGCGGGGTCGGAGAAGTAGCACTCGTAGGAGGACCGGCCCATCCGGGGGCCGGGGTCCGACCCGTCGTCCGTGGGCGTCGGCTGGCAGTTGACCGGGATCTTCGTGGCCTTCGTGCCCGGCGGCAGCTTGACGCGGACCGAGAGGGAGGCGTCGTCGTCGAGGAGGTCCTCCACCAGCGCCGGCCCGTGGTCGACCACCGTGGCGTGCAGCGTGGCGTGACCGCCGCGCCGCCCGGTGACGGTGTCCCCGGTGACGGCGAAGTCGGCGTGGTTGACGCTGTTGACGTAGGTGGTGAAGTACGGGTCGGGGTTCCCGTCGGACGGCATCGCGCCACTCGGGACCAGGGTCAGCGGGGTCCCGGAGCCGTTCGCCGGGGCGGCGCCGGTCAGCGGGGTGAATCCGTAGAAGATCTCGTCGTGCAGGGCCTCGTCGCCGACCTTGAAGCGCAGGGGCGACGACAACGTGTACTGCCGGCCGGGCTCCACCGGGGTGGGGAAGTCGCACAGGGTCTCACGCACGATGTGCCGCCCGCGGTCGCGCGCGGGCACGTCGCGGCAGTTGGCCCAGGATCCCTGGAGGTGCAGCCCGGCGGTGGTGTCGATCCACAGCTCCACCCCCTTGGCCGCCGGGAGCTGGCCGGTGTTCCACACGTCGAGCGGAACGGTCAGCATGTCGCCCGGCACATGGTCCGACTCGTCGGCGGTCGCGCTCACCTTCAGCTGCGTCTTGCCGTTGGTCAGGGTGAGGTGGTCGCCGGTCACGGTGGCGTCCGACGCCGTGCCGGAGACGGTCACGGTGCCGCTGGCGCCGACGGCCGCTCCGGGCTTCGGCACCAGCGTGACGACGTGGTAGTCCGAGGTGGCGGACGCCAGGTCCAGCGTGCAGAGGTTGCCGTCGCAGTGCTCCGACGGTGCCGGCTCGGCGAAGTCGGCCACTCCGGACAGGTCGACGGTCAGGTGGACGTGATGTGCCGTGCCCCCGCCGGCCACCTTCCACCGGTAGGACAGGTTCACGACCGGCGGCTCCGTCCCGATGAAGAGCTCGTGCTCGGCGAACCGGACCGTCATCCCTCGTGCGGCGTCCGCCGCGTCGGCGCGGGCCGGACCCGTGCCGAACACCCCCGCCACCAGCGCCATCGCGCCCGCCGCCGCTGTCGCGACCGCGCGCGCCCATGATCTTCGTGCCATCCGCCCCAGACCTTCCCGTGCGCCGGGAGGGTCCCGGCCCGCCGTGCTGCACAGGTGTGACCCGCGAGGTGCGGAAATGGTTGCGGCCGGCCGGGCTCGGATGTCCGCGCCGCCATGCCCGAAAGGGCGGCACCCCCGCACAGGGTGTCGCCCTTTCTCGTGGGCCGGAGCCGCCGCCCATCGGTCTTGAGGGTCGGGGACGGACGGCGGCTCCGGGGTCTTGTCGCCTCGGGGGCTAGCGGTGGTCGCTGCCCTTCGAGGTGGAGGCCGCGCGGCCCGCTTCCAGACGGGCGACCGGGATGCGGAACGGGGAGCAGGAGACGTAGTCGAGTCCGACCTCGTGGAAGAAGTGGACCGACTCGGGGTCGCCGCCGTGCTCGCCGCAGACGCCGAGCTTGATGTCGGGACGGGTCTCGCGGCCCGCCTTCGCCGCGGCGGCGACCAGCGCGCCGACGCCGTCCTTGTCGATGGTCTCGAACGGGCTGACGCCGAAGATGCCCTTCTCCAGGTACGCCGTGAAGAACGAGGCCTCCACGTCGTCGCGGGAGAAGCCCCACACCGTCTGGGTCAGGTCGTTGGTGCCGAAGGAGAAGAACTCGGCGGCCTCGGCGATCTGGCCCGCGGTCACCGCGGCGCGCGGCAGCTCGATCATCGTGCCGATCGACAGCTTGAGCTCGGTACCGGTGGCGGCCTCGACCTCGGCGATGACCTGGTCGGCCTCCTCGCGGACGAACTCCAGCTCCTGGACGGTGCCGACGAGCGGGATCATGATCTCCGCGCGCGGGTCGCCCTTGGCGTTCTTGCGTTCGGCGGCCGCCTCGGCGATCGCGCGGACCTGCATGGTGAACAGACCGGGGATGACCAGGCCCAGGCGTACGCCGCGCAGACCCAGCATCGGGTTCTGCTCGTGCAGCCGGTGCACGGCCTGGAGCAGACGCAGGTCGTTCTCGTGCGGCTCCTGGCGGGACTCGGCGAGGGCGACCCGTACCGACAGCTCGGTGATGTCGGGCAGGAACTCGTGCAGCGGCGGGTCGAGCAGCCGGACGGTGACGGGCAGGCCGTCCATCGCGGAGAACAGCTCCACGAAGTCCTTCTTCTGCAGCGGCAGCAGCGCCTGGAGGGACTCCTCGCGCTCCTCCTCGGTGTCGGCGAGGATCAGCCGCTCGACCAGCTCGCGCCGGTCGCCGAGGAACATGTGCTCGGTGCGGCACAGACCGATGCCCTGGGCGCCGAAGCGGCGGGCGCGCAGCGCGTCCTCGGCGTTGTCGGCGTTGGCGCGTACGCGCAGGCTGCGCTTGCGGTCGGCGAAGGCCATGATCCGGTGGACGGCCTCGACCAGCTCGTCGGCGTCGTCGGCGCCGGCGTGCATCCGGCCCTCGAAGTACTCGACGACCGGGGACGGGACGACGGGGACCTCACCGAGGTAGACCTTGCCGCTGGAGCCGTCGATCGAGATGAGGTCGCCCTCCTCGACGACGTGCCCGCCGGGCACGGTCATCCGGCGGCGCTTGGTGTCGACCTCCAGCTCCTCGGCGCCGCAGACACAGGTCTTGCCCATGCCGCGGGCGACGACGGCCGCGTGGGAGGTCTTGCCGCCGCGCGAGGTCAGGATGCCCTCGGCCGCGATCATGCCGTCGAGGTCGTCGGGGTTGGTCTCACGGCGGACGAGGATGACCTTCTCGCCGGAACGGGACCACTTCACGGCGGTGTACGAGTCGAAGACCGCCTTGCCGACCGCGGCGCCGGGCGAGGCGGCGATGCCCCGGCCGACCTGCTCGACCTTCGCGTCCTCGTCGAAGCGCGGGAACATCAGCTGCGCGAGCTGGGCGCCGGTCACCCGCTGGAGCGCCTCGGCCTCGTCGATCAGGCCCTGGTCCACCAGCTGCGTGGCGATGCGGAAGGCCGCGCCCGCCGTGCGCTTGCCGACACGGGTCTGCAGCATCCACAGCTGGCCGCGCTCGATGGTGAACTCGATGTCGCAGAGATCCTTGTAGTGGTTCTCCAGGGTCTCCATGATCTGCATGAGCTGGTCGTACGACTTCTTGTCGATCGACTCCAGCTCCGCGAGCGGGACCGTGTTGCGGATGCCGGCGACGACGTCCTCGCCCTGGGCGTTCTGCAGGTAGTCGCCGTAGACGCCCTGGTGGCCGGAAGCGGGGTCGCGGGTGAAGGCGACGCCGGTGCCGGAGTCGGGGCCGAGGTTGCCGAAGACCATCGAACAGATGTTGACGGCCGTGCCGAGGTCGTGCGGGATGCGCTCCTGGCGGCGGTACAGCTTCGCGCGGTCGCCGTTCCAGGAGTCGAAGACCGCCTTGATGGCAAGGTCCATCTGCTCGCGCGGGTCCTGCGGGAAGTCCCGGCCGGCCTCGGTCTTGACGATCTTCTTGAACTTGGTGACGAGCTTCTTGAGGTCGGCCGCCTCGAGGTCCGTGTCGACGGTGACCTTCTTGAGCGCCTTCGCCGCGTCCAGCGCCTCCTCGAAGAGTTCGCCGTCGACGCCGAGGACCGTCTTGCCGAACATCTGGATGAGACGGCGGTAGGAGTCCCACGCGAAGCGGTCGTCGCCGGACTGCCGGGACAGGCCCAGGACGGACTTGTCGGAGAGCCCGATGTTCAGGACGGTGTCCATCATGCCGGGCATGGAGAACTTGGCGCCGGAACGGACGGAGACGAGCAGGGGGTCGTCGGCCTGGCCGAGCTTCTTGCCCATCTTGGTCTCGAGGGCGTCGAGGTGCGCACTCACCTCGTCACGCAGTGCCGCCGGCTCCTCGCCACTGTCGAGGTAGGTCTTGCACGCCTCGGTGGTGATGGTGAAGCCGGGCGGGACGGGAAGACCCAGGTTGGTCATTTCGGCGAGGTTGGCACCCTTGCCGCCAAGCAGGTCCTTGAGGTCCCTGTTGCCCTCGGTGAAGTCATAAACGAACTTCGCTCCGCCAACGCCGTTTCCGGCTACGTGGGGATCTTTGATTTCCGACACGAGTCTGACTCCTCGACGTCGCGGTGGCTGCCCTGACGACGGGGAACATACCCAGATCGAAGGCGTCTGGGTACGTCCACTTGCGCGTCATGCGCCTGTAACCAGTCGTCCGCCACCAGATCCAAAGTCAAGGGTTGGCAAGTCATCGGGTGCCGATGTTTTCACTTCTTGAACGGATCAGCGCAGACAGGCCGACTTCGACGCTCACATGAGCACGGTTCAACACGTCTGAGTTTAATCGATGAACGATCAGATGGTGGCACTGAGTGCCACCCCTTAGGAAAGTGCACCCGCCCAAGATCCGCTCATCTGAGCGTGACCCTTATCAAGGGTGGCGAGAATCACGCCCCAAGAGGAGCCAGATTTCATCATGCGGACCGCGATCCGGGCACGACACACGGAGATACGGGCACGACACACGGATGTCTCACCCGGATGCCGTATCCCGGCGCCCTCGGCTCTTCCCAGGGGCCGTTCCCGGATCCCGCACGAGAGGGGATGCCGGACCCCGAACCCCGGACCCGCACGCGCGGCCCGGGAACGGACCGCCCCGGGAACGCGCGAGCCGGCCGTCACACCCCGAGGGCCGCCAGCCGCTCCTCGGCCCGCTCCGGCGCGTACAGGTGCTCCACGACCAGTGCCCCCGCGCCCACGAGCCCGGCCCGCTCGCCGAGCCGGGAGGTCACCACGTCCAGATGAGCGGTGGAGCGGGGCAGGGCCCGCTGGTACAGCAGCTCCCGGACGCCCGTGAGGAAGGGAGTTCCGGCCAGATCCCCGGCGATCATCAGCACGCCCGGGTTGAGCAGGGTCACCACGGTGGCCAGGACGTCCCCGACCCGCCGGCCCGCCTCCCGCGCGAGCGCCGTCGCCTCGGGGTGCCCGGCCGCCAGCAGCTCGCGCACGTCCGAGCCGGACGCGGCCGGGACCCCGGACTCCGCGAGCCGGCGCGCCACCGCGCCACCACTGGCGACGGCGGCCAGGCAGCCGTAGGAGCCGCACCGGCACAGCGCGTCGGCGCCCACCCGGATGTGCCCGATGTCGCCGGCGCCGCCGTCGACGCCCCGGTAGACGGTGCCGCCGACGACCATGCCCGCGCCGATACCGGTGGAGACCTTGACCAGCGCGAACGCCGAGCAGTCGGGATAGCCGGTGCGCTGCTCCCCGTACGCCATGAGGTTGGCGTCGTTGTCGACGAGCACGGGGACGCGGGCGGCGCCGGTGCCCGCGTTCTCGGCGAAGGCACGGCCCAGCCGGCCCCGTATGTCGTAGCCGTCCCAGCCCGGCATGATCGGCGGCTGGACCACACGGCCGGTCTCGCTGTCGACCGGTCCCGGCACCGCGAGCCCGATGCCGCAGACGGCGTCGGCGCTCCGGCCCGACTTGGCGACCAGCTCGGCGAACCAGCGTCCGAGTTCGCCGAGGACCGCCTCGGGGCCGTCGTCGACGATCAGGGGACCCGCGTGCTCGGCGAGGATCTCGCCGGTCAGGGTGAGGACGGCGGCCCGGCCGTGCCGGGTGTCGAGATCGGCGGCGAGGACGACGGCGTGCTCGTCGTCGAACTCCAGGGTGATGGACGGGCGTCCGCCCAGCGGCGAGTCGACGGGGCCGCCGGCGCCCTCGCGGAGCCAGCCCGCGCGGAACAGCCGGTCCAGGCGCTGGCCGACCGTGGCCCGCGACAGACCGGTGGCCCGCTGGAGCGCGCCGCGCGTGGTGGCCCGGCCACTGCGCACCAGTTCGAGCAGTTCTCCGGCACTTGCCTGGTTCCCGGTCTTCACGGTCCTCCCCGCCCTTTCCGTCATGCGCACCCTCTTGCGTTCCCCAACTCTGCATTACATATTGAGTTTTGCGTGTTAAATAGACGTAACCCTACGGCAGATACTGCCGAACCGGCCGACCGGACGTCTTCGGGGAGACCTGAGTGGACAGCACAACCCAGCTCACCGCCCTGCACAGGGGACCCGTCACCCCCCTGAGCGCCGTCGGCACCCCCGCCCACGCCTCCGGCCCGCCCGCCCCGTCCGGTGCGGACGGGATCGTCCGGAGCGGACCACCCGTATACAGTCCGGGCGCGGCGTCCGCATCGCTGCACCTCAGGGCTTCCCGGGTGCTGGACGACAACTGGACCGGAACGTCCACGGTGCCCTCGCGCGGCCTGTATCCGCACCAGTGGTCCTGGGACTCGGCGTTCGTCGCGATCGGCCTGCGCCATCTGTCCCCGCTGCGGGCGCAGACCGAGCTGGAGACCCTGCTCGGCGCGCAGTGGGCCGACGGGCGTGTCCCGCACATCGTGTTCAACCCCTCCGTCCCGCTCGACGCGTACTTCCCGAGCCCCGACTTCTGGCGCTCCTCGACCGCCGGGCGCGCGGCAGGCGCCCCGCGCACGGTACAGACGTCGGGCATCGTGCAGCCACCGGTGCACGCGCTCGCGGTGTGGCTGGTGCACCGGGCGGACCCGGGCCTGTCCAGGGCCCGCTCGTTCCTCTCCCGGATGTATCCCCGCCTCGCGGCCTGGCACCGCTATCTCCTGCACCGCAGGGACCTGGGCGGCGGCGGCCTCGCCAGCGTGGTCCATCCCTGGGAGCAGGGCATGGACAACAGCCCCTGCTGGGACGCCCCGCTCAGCCGCGTCACCCCGGCGCCGGCCCGCTCCTTCCGGCGCGCCGACCTCGACCACGGCGCCCCCGAGGACCGCCCGACGGATCTCGACTACGGGCGGTACGTACGGCTGGCCGCGGACTACCGCGACCGGGGTTACGCCGACGGCGGCGGCGCGTTCGCCGTCGAGGACCCCCTGTTCAACGCCCTGCTGATCGCCTCGGAGCACGCGCTGGCCCGGATCGCGCGGGAACTGGGCGCGACGGGGACCGCCCGGCACGCGCGCGCGGAGCGGCTGACGGCGGCGCTGGTGGAGCGGCTGTGGGACCCGGCGGAGGGCCTGTTCTTCTGCCGTGACGAGCGGAGCGACAAAACCGGCGGGAGCAACGGGAACGACGGGCGCGGTGGGCGTGGGGCGCTGATCCGTGAGCGCAGTGTCGCCGGGCTGCTGCCGCTCATCCTGCCCGCGCTGCCGCGCGACATCGCCGCCACGCTCGTACGGACCGCGTGCGGGCCGCACTTCGGGCTGGGCGGAGCGGCCCGTCTCGCGCCCAGTTACGACCTGACCGGCGAGGCCTTCGATCCGCACCGCTACTGGCGCGGGCCCGCCTGGTTCAACACCAACTGGCTGCTGGAGCGCGGGCTGCGGCTGCACGGGGAGCGGGGACGGGCCGACGCGCTGCGGACCGCCCTGCTGGAGACCGCCGGGAGTTCCGGGTTCGCGGAGTACGTGGACCCGTTCACCGGCGAGGCCTGCGGAGCGCTCGGTTTCAGCTGGACGGCGGCGCTGACGCTCGATCTGCTGCACGAGCCCTCCGCGGCGGAACCGGTCGTGTCCCCGTGGGGGCACGGCGCGTTGACCGACACGGCACACAGCACCGGCGCCGGCACCGGCGGTGGTGGACAGCGCGTACTCGAGTTCGGCACGGACGCCAAGGGAGGGGACCGGGGATGACGAACCGGCATCATCTGCTCGTGCACGGTGGGACGTTCGCCGCCGTGGGCGACGGCGGGGACATCAGCGGAGTGCGGGGCGGCAACTCCCCGGACGGGTTGTTCGTACGGGACGCCCGGCACCTCAGCCGCTGGCAGCTGACGGTGGACGGCGCGGTGCCCGAGGCGCTGACACCGGTCGCGGCCGGTGACACGGCACGCTGCGTGCTGGTGCCGCGCGGCGGCCGCAACGAACCGCCCGCCTACACGCTCTTCCGTGAACAGGCCGTCGCCGAGGGCTCGTTCGTGGAGGCGCTGCGCGTCACCAGCAACCGTCCGACGGCCACCACGGTCCGGATCGCGGTCACCGCGGACGCCGACTTCACGGATCAGTTCGAACTGCGCTCCGACCACCGCACGTACGCCAAGACGGGCGTCGTACGCCAGCGACAGGTCCTCGACGACGGCGTGGAGTTCAGTTATCGGCGCGGGGAGTGGCAGTCGCGGACGACGGTCACCTCCGAGCCCGCGCCGGACGGCGTGGAGGAGACGGGCACGGGTGCGCGTCGCCTCGTGTGGACCCTCGACCTCGAACCGCACGGCTCGGCGGAGCTGGCGCTGCGCGTCGCGGCGCGTCCGCACGGCTCCCCGCACGAACCGCACGTTCCCGCCTCGCCCGCCGCGGCGGGCGAGCGGCTCCTCGCCCTGGAGGACGAGTTCGCGCAGGGGGTGCCCTTCCCGACCGGCTGGCCCGAGCTGGCCGCGGCCTGTGCGCGCGGCCTGTCCGATCTGGCCGTCCTCCAGGTGCCGGCGACGGGCCCGGACGGCGAGGAACTGCGGGTTCCCGCGGCCGGGGTCCCCTGGTTCCTCACCCTGCTGGGCCGGGACGCGCTGCTCACCTCGCTCTTCGCGCTGCCCTACCGGCCCCGGCTCGCCGCCGCCACGCTGCCCGCGCTGGCCGCCACCCAGGCGGTCGAGTCGGGGGTGGGCGCGGTCGCCCAGCCCGGCAAGATCGTGCACGAGGTGCGGCACGGCGAGCTGGCCCACTTCGGGCAGGTTCCGTACGGGCGTTACTACGGCTCGGTGGACGCGACACCGCTGTTCCTGGTGCTGCTCGGCGCCTACACCGAGCAGACCGGCGACGTGGCCCTGGCCCGCAGGCTGGAGCCCAACGCCCGTGCGGCGGTCGGCTGGATGCTGGACCACGGCGGGCTGACCTCACGCGGCTATCTCGTCTACCGCGCGGACGGCGGCGGCCTCGCGAACCAGAACTGGAAGGATTCCCCGGGCGCCATCTGTTCGGCCGACGGCAGCCGCCCCACCGGCCCGGTGATGGCGGCGGGCGCGCAGGGATACGCGTACGACGCGCTGCGCCGCACCGCCCACCTCGCCCGCACGGTCTGGGGCGACGAGGTCTACGCGGCACTCCTCGAACAGGCCGCCGCCGATCTGCGCGACCGTTTCCAGCGGGACTTCTGGATGAGCGAACACGCCTTCCCCGCGCTGGCGCTCGACGGCGACGGCCGGCATGTCGACGCGCTCGCCTCGGACGCGGGTCACCTGCTGTGGTCCGGCCTGCTGGACAAGGAGTACGGCGAGCTGGTCGGCCGCCGGCTCCTCGAACCGGACTTCTTCTCCGGCTGGGGTGTGCGCACGCTCGCCTCCGGCCAGCCCGCGTACCACCCGCTGTCGTACCACCGCGGTTCCGTCTGGCCCCACGACAACGCCCTGATCACCCTGGGGCTGGCGCGGTACGGACTGCACGACGAGGCCCGTACGGTGGCGCACGGGCTCGTGGACGCGGCCACGGCCGCGGGTCACCGGCTCCCCGAGGTCATCGCGGGCTACGGCCGGGACACCCATGCCCAGCCGGTGCCCTATCCGTACGCCTGCGTACGGGAGTCCCGTTCGGCGGCGGCCCCGCTGGCCCTGCTCGCGGCGGTGGGCGGGGCGTAGTACCACCGGGAAACCGGGCGGCGTGGGGGCGGCGCCCGGGCCGTTCGGTGCGCGCGCGGGCGGCGCGCGTGCCGGACGGCCGGCGGGTCAACCGGGCATCCGGTCAGCCGCCGGAGGTGTCCAGCTCGGCGTCCTCGGACACGCCCGCGCAGTCGTAGGGGTCCTTCAGCCAGCCGTCCGGCAGGACGACCCGGTTGTTGCCGGAGGTACGGCCGCGGGGTCCGTCGGCGCCCGCCGGCCACGGCTGGTCCTGGTCCAGCTCGGCCAGCCCGTCGGAGAGTTCGGCCAGCGACGAGGTGATCGCGAGACGCTTGCGCATCTCCGAGCCGACCGAGAAGCCCTTGAGGTACCAGGCGACGTGCTTGCGGAAGTCGATGACGCCCCGCGTCTCGTCGCCGATCCACTCCCCGAGGAGCGTGGCGTGGCGGACCATGACCGCGGCGACCTCGCGCAGCGTCGGCCGCGCGTAGTCGTCGGGGCGGCCCTCGAAGGCGGCCACCAGGTCGCCGAACAGCCACGGCCGGCCGAGGCAGCCGCGTCCGACGACGACCCCGTCGCACCCGGTCTCGCGCACCATCCTGAGCGCGTCGTCCGCCGACCAGATGTCGCCGTTGCCGAGGACGGGGATCTCCGGCACGTGCTCCTTCAGCCGGGCGATGGCGTCCCAGTCGGCGGTGCCGCCGTAGTGCTGGGCGGCGGTCCGACCGTGCAGCGCGATGGCCGTCACACCCTCCTCGACCGCGATCCGTCCCGCGTCCAGGAAGGTGATGTGGTCGTCGTCGATGCCCTTGCGCATCTTCATGGTGACGGGCAGGTCCCCGGCGCCGCTGACGGCCTCGCGCAGGATCGCGCGCAGCAGGTGGCGCTTGTACGGGAGGGCGGAGCCGCCGCCCTTGCGGGTGACCTTGGGGACCGGGCAGCCGAAGTTGAGGTCGATGTGGTCGGCCAGGTCCTCTTCCGCGATCATGCGGACGGCCTTGCCGACGGTGGCGGGGTCGACTCCGTAGAGCTGGATCGAGCGCGGCTTCTCGGTCGCGTCGAAGTGGATCAGCTGCATGGTCTTCTCGTTGCGCTCGACCAGCGCCCGCGTGGTGATCATCTCGCTGACGAACAACCCCTTGCCGCCGCTGAACTCGCGGCACAGCGTGCGGAACGGCGCGTTCGTGATCCCGGCCATGGGGGCCAGGACGACGGGCGGCTGCGCCGTGTGGGGGCCGATCGAGAGCGTGGGGTTCACGGTGGACGTGGGCGTGGGCATTCCCCCATTGTGGCGCACGGCGCCGCGTGCTCGCGCGAAAGATCGTGTAGTGGTCATTAGTTAGACACACTATCGACAAAGACGTAGGCTGAAGGACATGCCTGAGCTCAGCCATCGCCATCGGATGCTCGTGCTCGCGATCTGCTGCATGAGCCTGCTGATCGTGAGCCTCGACGTCACGATCCTGAACGTCGCGCTGCCCTCGATGCAGCGGGAACTGCACGCGAGCGTCGCGGGCATGCAGTGGACCATCGACGCGTACACGCTCGTGCTGGCCTCGCTGCTGATGCTCGCGGGCTCCACCGCCGACCGCATCGGCCGGCGCCGGGTGTTCATGGCGGGCCTGGTGCTGTTCACCATCGGCTCGGTGCTCTGCTCCCTGGCCCCGGACCTCGACACCCTCATCGTCTTCCGGATGGTCCAGGCGGTCGGCGGCTCGATGCTGAACCCGGTGGCGATGTCGATCATCACCAACACCTTCACGGACCCGCGCGAACGAGCCCGCGCGATCGGCGTCTGGGGCGCCGTGGTCGGCATCTCCATGGCCGCCGGACCGCTGGTGGGCGGGCTGCTCGTGGACACCGTGGGCTGGCGGTCGATCTTCTGGATCAACCTGCCCGTCGGCCTCGCCGCGTTCCTGCTGACCCTGCGCTTCGTCCCCGAGTCCCGCGCCCCGAAGGCCCGCCGCCCCGACCCGGTCGGCCAGCTCCTCGTCATCGCCCTGCTCGGCTCCCTGACGTACGCGATCATCGAGGCGCCCGCCTCCGGGACCGCCCACACCCTGTCCTTCGGCGCGATCGCCCTCGCCGCGCTGCTCGGCCTGCTGTGGTACGAGCCCCGGCGCGACGAGCCCCTCATCGACCTGCGCTTCTTCCGCTCGGTCCCGTTCAGCGGGGCCACCGTGATCGCGGTGAGCGCGTTCGCCGCGCTGAGCGGCTTCCTGTTCCTGTCGACGCTGTACCTGCAGAACGTGCGCGGTCTGAACGCCCTGCACGCGGGCCTGTGGATGCTGCCCATGGCGTTCCTGTGCTTCGTCGGCGCGCCGATATCGGGACGCCTGGTCGGCAGCCGGGGTCCCCGGCCGTCGCTCCTGATCGCCGGGGTCGCGATGACGGTGAGCGGTGTGCTGTTCGCCGCGTTCGAGGCGGAGACGTCGAACGTCACGCTCGTCGTCGGCTACGTCTTCTTCGGCCTCGGCTTCGGCTTCGTGAACGCGCCCATCACCAACACCGCCGTCTCCGGCATGCCCCGCGCCCAGGCCGGTGTCGCCGCCGCCGTCGCCTCGACCAGCCGGCAGATCGGCGGCACCCTCGGTGTCGCCGTCATCGGCGCGGCCCTCGCCTCCGGCATCCAGGCCTCCGCCTACCGGGACACGTTCGTCGAGGCCTCCCGCCCCGGCTGGTGGATCATCACCGGCTGCGGTGTCGCCGTCCTCGTCCTCGGCCTGCTCAGCAGCGGACGCCGGGCCCGCGCGTCGGCCGAACGCGCCGCCCTCCTGCTGGAGTCCCCGGAGATCCGGGACGCGGCGGGCGTACGGGCCCAGGACGCCTCCTCCGCCGCCGCCTGACGGGACCGGCGGACGAACGCCGAACCGGCGGGGCGGCCGGACGGGCGGACTGCCCGGGCGAACGCCGAACCGGCGCGAGGACCGGCGGGGCGGGCCGTCCCCGGGTCGGCCGTCCCGAGTCGGGTGTCCCCGGGGCAAGCCGTCCCGGGTCAGGCCGCCCCCGGCGCTTCCGGCTCGGCCTCCAGCGCGATCGCGTACAGCTTCTCCAGCCGTTCGCGGCTCTCCTCGTCGCGAGGCACGTACGCGACCATGCGGGCGCCCAGGTCGGGGGCGAGCCACAGGTCGGTGTGGTCGACGGTGACGAGACCGACGTACGGGTTCATGAACTGCTTGGTCTTGCCGCGGGTGGCGGCCACCTCGTACCGGTCCCAGTTCTCGCGGAACTCGGCCGACTCGGCCCGCAGCCGCTTCAGCAGGGTCTTCCAGGCCGGCTCCCCCAGGTGCCCGGCCATCGACGCCCGCAGCTTCGCGGCCATCAGCCGCGTGGTCTCGTCGAGCAGGACGATCGACTCGCGCCACTCCGCGTTGGTGTAGGCGAGCAGCACGCAGTTGCGGTCGGCGGGCGGGACCGCGTCGAGGTCGCGCATCATCAGCCGGGCGTAGGTGCGGTTGTACGCCAGGATGTCGTACCGGCTGTTCTGGATGCAGGCGGGAACCGGCTCCAGCTGCGCCAGGACCTGGCGCAGCGCCGGGGTGATCACCGGGCAGTGCGCGGCGGGCGTGGGGTCGACCGCTCCGGCCAGCTGGAAGAGGTGCGCCCGCTCGCTGGGGTCCAGCAGCAGGGCGCGGGCCAGCGCGTCGAGGACCTGTTCGGAGACCTGGATGTCGCGGGCCTGCTCCAGCCACGTGTACCAGGTGACCCCCACGGCCGAGAGCTGGGCGACCTCCTCGCGGCGCAGGCCCGGCGTGCGCCGTCGGCGGCCCCGGGGCAGCTGGACCTGCTCGGGCGTGATGCGTTCGCGGCGGCTGCGCAGGAAGGTGGCCAGTTCGTGCCGCCTGATCTCCCCCGCGCGGGACGCCACGGCGGCGGCCGTCCCCGTCCCGTCGCCGGGTGGCCGCACGGGGTCCGGGCGGACGGCACCGCGCACCGGGTCCGGCCCGGCGGCGGTCCGCACCGGCCCCGGACCGTCAAGGACCCGCACCGGCCCCGGACCGGTGGGCGCCGGTCGTGCAGGCTCCGTGCCGGTGGGCACCGGTCGTACAGGCTCTGTGCCGGTGGTCGTCCGCCGTGCCATCGTCGTCATGCCTCCAGCCTGCCGTCCGGCGCAGCCTGTTGCCAGGTAGTGCTTGTACCAGGATGAAGAGACTCTGGTACCCGTCTGAGCGCGGGAGAAGTCTGGAGGACGTGACCGAAACCGGAACTCTCACGACCACCGCCCGCGCCCCCGCCTCGCCGCCCGCCCTCGGCGGCCTCGGACTCTTCACGGTGCTGCTCGGCGCGGCACTGCCCCTGATCGACTTCTTCATCGTCAACGTGGCCCTTCCCACCATCGGCCATGACCTGAACGCGAGCGAGGCCGTCCTCGAACTCGTCGTCGCCGGCTACGGGGTCGCGTACGCCGTCCTGCTCGTCCTCGGCGGACGACTCGGCGACCTCTTCGGGCGCCGCCGGCTCTTCCTCGGCGGCATGGCGGCCTTCGGCCTGACCTCGCTCGGCTGCGGCCTCGCGCCCACCGCGTGGACCCTGGTGGCGGCGCGCGTCGCCCAGGGCGCGGCGTCCGCGGCGATGCTGCCGCAGGTCCTCGCCACCATCCAGTCGGCGACCTCCGGCCCCCGCCGCGCCAAGGCGATGGGCCTGTACGGCGCCACGGCCGGCCTGTCCATGGTGGCCGGGCAGATCCTCGGCGGTCTCCTGGTCGCGGCCGACGTCGCGGGCACCGGCTGGCGCTCGGTGTTCCTCGTGAACGTGCCCGTCGTCGTGCTCGGCCTGGTCCTGGCCCGCCGCGCCGTCCCCGAGACCCGCTCGCAGCGCCCGGAGCCGGTCGACGCCCCCGGCACGGTCCTGCTCGCCGTCGCCCTGCTGGCGCTGCTCGCCCCGCTCACCGAGGGCCGGGCCGCGGGCTGGCCGCTGTGGACCTGGGTGTCCCTCGCCCTGTTCCCGCTCGCGGCCGTCGCCTTCTATCTCGTGGAGCGCCGGGCGGACCGCAACGGCCGCACTCCCCTGGTTCCGCCGAGCCTGTTCGAGCTGACCTCGCTGTGCCGGGGCCTGATCATGATGGTGCCGTTCTCCATCGGGTTCAGCGGCTTCATGTTCGTGATCGCGGTGGCCCTGCAGCGCGGCGAGGGCCTCGGTCCCGTCCCCGCGGGGCTGGCCCTCGCGCCCATGGCCGTCGTCTTCTTCGCGACGTCCCTGTGCGGGCCCCGGCTGATCGCCCGCTTCGGCACCCGGGTCGTCACCGCGGGCGGACTGCTGCAGGCGGTGGGCCTGGCCCTCATCGCGCTGGCCGCGTGGCGCTCCTGGCCGGACCTCGGGGTGGTGCGGCTGCTGCCCGGAGCGGCCGTCGCCGGCGCGGGCCAGGCGCTCCAACTGCCCGTCCTCATCCGGATCGTCCTCTCCGAGGTGCCGGCCGCTCGGGCCGGCGTGGGCAGCGGCGTGATGGCCACCACCCAGCAGGCCGCGCTCGCCGTCGGGGTGGCCACCCTCGGCACCCTGTTCCTGTCCCTGGTCCCGTCCCACGGCATGCGGGACGCCCTGGTGACGACCCTCCTGGTCCAGCTGGCCGGCGTGGCCCTGACCACCGCGCTGAGCCTGCGGCTGCCGCGCACGATCAGCTGAACGCCCGGCCGCGGCCGAGGGGCCGGCCGCGCGGCCCTCGCCGGTGCTCGCGCCGGACTCACCGGACTCATCGGACTCACCGAACTCACCGCCGAAGAACCCCCGTTGATCTTCGCCATGCTGCACACTCCTTGCTGCACACGCCTTGCCGCGCAGACGAAGCGGGAGAACCAGGAGGTGTCATGGTTCAGATCAACACGAGCAAAGTGAGCCGCTGGGACCAGCACGGCCGCGAACACACCGTCCACGTACAGCGGGCGGGTGTTCAGCGCACCATCCGGTGCGAGACGTGCGGCTGGCGCAAGAACACCCAGTTCCTCCCCTGGCTGAAGGCGGAGGAGCACCTGGCCGGGGAGCACCAGGCGACGGTCGACCCCAAGGCCTGAGGACGTCCGAAGTGGCCCGAGCCGGAAAACAGTTGGCCGGTCCGGGCCGTGCGGAGCGAGACTGAAGGTCTTTGCCGCGACGGACGAGAGACAGGACGCGCACTGACGTACAACCGGGACACCCTGCCCTTCCCCGACAACCTCGTCCCCCATGTCTCCTTCGAGACCATGCGGGACTGGAGCAACCTCGACCCGGCCCGGCACCCCTTCGCCTGGGACGACGAGGAGGAGGCTCGCCTCCACGCACTGATCCGGCCGTGGGTGCCGCCCGTGCTCTCCGGGTACGCGGGCCGGTGGCAGTGCGAGTCGTGGTGCGAGGAGCAGGTGGACGCCGTCATCCGGGAGCGCTACGGCAGTTGGACCTACGCGTGGCGGTGGGACCTGAGGTTCGGCGGTCATGTGAACGGCTGGGGGTACGCGAGCACCGCGGTCACGACGCCCGAGGCGACCGCGGCCCGCGCGGCTGCCGCGCTGCTGGACTGGCGGAGGTCGCTCGAATGGCTCGCCCGGCGCTTCGCGGAACTGGCGCCGCCCCCGGACGCCTCCCCCGAGGACCGGAGCTGGCATCTGGAACGGGCCTGCGTACGGCTGGTGACCACGGCACTGGACTCGGGCGTGGACTCCTGGCCCGCGCAGTCCGACCGGCTGCTGCGCTGGTTCCTCACCAGCACCGGGACGGACCGGGACGAGGCCGGCCGGGTGGTGGAGGCCGCGATCGGCGGCCGGTTCGAGAGCTGGGTCGCTCCCGCGCCCTCACTGATCGACTCGGTCGGCGAGAACGTCGCCGTCACGCTCACCGGCCACGCCCCCTACCGGGACCACCGCGCGTGGGCCGCCCTGGAGGAGTTCCATGACAACGGCCGCTGACAGCCTCGCGGTCTGGCTGCGGGTGCGCCGGGAGGCCGACTGGCACGGGGCTCCGGCGCTGCGGCGGGGGCCGTCGGCGCGCGACGGTTTCCGGGCCTGGTGCGCGGGGCCCGTCCACCGGCGCGACCCCGTCCGCGCCGATCGTCTGCTGCGCGCCCACGACCGGGCCCGCTCCGACGCCGAGCGCCGCGCCCCGCTCGGCTTCGCCCTGCTGGCCGGCTGGCAGTGCGAGGTCCTCGGGGTGGCGGAGGCGCCGTTCCGCACGGGGGACGCCCATGCGAAGGGCGGGCGCGAGCGCTACGGCCTGACCGCGCGGACCCGGGCCGACTTCGCCGCCTGTCTGCGCGAGGCGGCCGACCCGGACGTGCCGCTCGCGGGCCGGGCGGCGCGCGCCTATCTCGACGTGGCGTTCTTCCATCCGTTCGACGACGGCAACGCCCGTGCGGCCCTGCTGACCCTGGTGCACGTCCTGGCCCGTGAGGGCGTCGTCCTCCCGGAGGTCGGCCCGCTCCAGACGACGCGTTACGCCGACGACCCCGAGGGCGCCGCCGACCTGGCCACGCTCGTCGGTGTGCTCCACCGCCGCCGCACCGCGCAGGCGTCCGGCCACCGGTGAACGACGGGCCGCCGGACCCGCCCGCACCACGTCCGGACCCCCCACGGCCCGGGACGGCGCGAAGCCCCCGGTTCCCTGCGCGGGAACCGGGGGCTTCGTGAGCCGTGTGGGTCAGCAGCCGATGAGGCGGGCGGCCAGGTAACCCTCGATCTGGTCGAGCGAGACACGCTCCTGCTTCATCGAGTCGCGCTCGCGCACCGTGACGGCGTTGTCGTCGAGGGTGTCGAAGTCGACGGTGACGCAGAACGGCGTGCCGATCTCGTCCTGACGGCGGTAGCGGCGGCCGATGGCGCCGGCGTCGTCGAACTCGATGTTCCAGTTCTGGCGCAGGGCGGCGGCCAGACCCTTGGCCTTCGGGGACAGGTCCGCGTTGCGGGACAGCGGCAGGACCGCGACCTTCACCGGGGCGAGGCGGTGGTCGAGACGCAGCACCGTGCGCTTCTCCATCTTGCCCTTGGCGTTGGGGGCCTCGTCCTCGACGTAGGCGTCGAGCAGGAAGGCGAGCATGGCGCGGCCGACACCGGCGGCGGGCTCGATGACGTACGGGGTCCAGCGCTCCTGCTTCTCCTGGTCGTAGTACAGGAGGTCCTGGCCGGAGGCCTTGGAGTGCGCGTCGAGGTCGTAGTCGGTGCGGTTGGCGACGCCCTCCAGCTCACCCCACTCGTTGCCGCCGAACTGGAAGCGGTACTCGATGTCGGCGGTGCGCTTGGAGTAGTGGGAGAGCTTCTCCTTCGGGTGCTCGTACCACCGCATGTTCTCCTCGCGCATGCCGAGACCGGTGTACCAGTTCCAGCGCTGCTCCATCCAGTACTCCTGCCACTGCTCGTCCTCGCCCGGCTTGACGAAGAACTCCATCTCCATCTGCTCGAACTCGCGAGTGCGGAAGATGAAGTTGCCGGGCGTGATCTCGTTGCGGAAGGACTTGCCCATCTGGGCGATGCCGAACGGCGGCTTCTTGCGCGAGGCGACCTGCACGTTGGCGAAGTTGGTGAAGATGCCCTGGGCGGTCTCGGGGCGCAGGTAGGCGACGGAGCCGCTGTCCTGCGTCGGGCCGAGGTGGGTGGAGAGCAGGCCCGAGAACTGCTTGGGCTCGGTGAAGGTGCCCTTGTTGCCGCAGTTGGGGCAGTTGAGGTCGGCGAGGCCGTTCTCCGGGAGGCGGCCGTGCTTGGCCTCGTAGTGCTCCTCCAGGTGGTCGGCACGGAACCGCTTGTGGCACGAGGTGCACTCGGTCAGCGGGTCCGTGAAGGTGGCGACGTGACCGGAGGCGACCCACACCTCGGGGGCCAGGATCACGGACGAGTCGAGACCGACCACGTCCTCGCGCGACGTGACCATGTAGCGCCACCACTGGCGCTTCAGGTTCTCCTTGAGCTCGACACCGAGCGGGCCGTAGTCCCAGGCGGCCTTCTGTCCTCCGTAGATCTCACTACAGGGGAAAACGAAGCCACGGCGCTTGCTCAGGCTGACGATGGAATCGATCTTGTCGGCGGCCACGGTGCTCTCTTCATTACGAACGGACGGCAGCGAATGCTTCAGGTTACCGGCGTCGGCCACCCCCGCATCAAATCGGTTCCCGCAGTGGACCGCTTCCTGCCGATTGAATCCACTTGATACCCGTTGCCGCGGGGCGTGCGGGCGCCCTTCCGAGGGCTTGTTGACAATCGTTTCCAGATTTGTTGAAAATGACTGTCATGAACGTACGACGACGCCTCATACCGGGGATCGCGGCCGTGGCGGCCACCGCCCTCGGCCTCGGCGCCCTGACGGCCTGCTCGGGTTCCGCCTCGGCCGACGCCAGGAACGGCGGGAAACTCGACGTGGTCGCGTCGTTCTACCCGCTCCAGTACCTCGCCGAGCAGATCGGCGGGTCGCGTGTGAGCGTCACGAACCTGACCCGGCCCGGCCAGGAGCCGCACGACCTGGAGATCAGCGCCCGCGAGACCGCGCGGCTCCAGGACGCGGACGTCGCCCTCTACCTCAAGAACCTCCAGCCGGCCGTCGACGACGCGGTGGCCCAGTCCGGCGTGAGGACCAGGATCGACGCGGCCGCGCTGACGACGCTGGAGAAGCACGGCAACGAGGTCGGCGGGCACGCGGCCGCCCACGACCACAGCGAGGGCGAGGACACCGGTGCCGCCGACCCGCACGTCTGGCTCGACCCGGTGCGGTTCGGCCAGGTGGCCGAGGGCGTGTCGGCCGCGCTGAAGAAGGCCGACCCGAAGCACGCGGCCGACTACGACCGGAACATGGCGGCGCTGCGGAAGAAGTTCACCGCGCTGGACGAGGACTTCCGCGACGGGCTCGCGCACACGAGGACCAAGACCTTCATCACCACCCACGCCGCGTTCGGCTACCTCGCCGAGCGCTACGGGCTCACCGAGGAGGCCGTCAACGGCCTGGACCCCGAGTCGGAGCCCAGCGCGAACCGGGTGAAGGGGCTGGAGAACCTGGCGAAGGCCGACGGCGTCACGACGGTGTTCTACGAGACGCTCGTCAGCGACCGGACCGCCGGCACCATCGCCCGGGACCTGGGGCTGCGGACGGACGTCCTCGACCCCCTCGAAGGCATCACCGACAAGTCCAGGGGCAGCGACTACATGCAGGTCATGCGGTCGAACCTGAAGGCCCTCCAGACGGCTCTCGGAACGAAGTGATCACTGTGGAGGACGTCATGAGCGAGGCCGAGTCCGTCGTGTCCCTGCGCGGTGTCCGGGCGGAGCTGGGTTCGCGCCCGGTCCTGCGCGGCATGGACCTGACCGTGCGGCGCGGGGAGGTCGTCGCGCTGCTCGGCGCGAACGGCTCCGGCAAGTCGACCGCCGTGCGCAGCGTCATCGGCCAGGTCGCCGTCAGCGCCGGCGAGATCGAGATCTTCGGCGTCCCGCGCCGCCGCTTCCGCGACTGGCACCGGGTGGGCTACGTCCCGCAGCGGACCACGGCCGCGGGCGGTGTGCCGGCGACGGTGACCGAGGTCGTCGCCTCGGGACGGCTGTCCCGGGCCCGCTTCGGCCTGCTGCGCAAGGCCGATCACGCGGCCGTACGACGGGCCCTGGAGCTCGTCGGGATGGCGGACCGCGCCAAGGACTCCGTGAACGCCCTGTCGGGCGGACAGCACCAGCGGGTCCTCATCGCCCGCGCGCTGGCCTCCGAACCCGAACTGCTGATCATGGACGAGCCGATGGCGGGCGTGGACCTGGCCAGCCAGGAGGTGCTGGCCGCCACCCTGCGCGACCAGGTCTCCCAGGGCACGTCGGTACTGCTCGTCCTGCACGAACTGGGCCCGCTGGAGCCGCTGATCGACCGCGCGGTCGTCCTGCGGGACGGCTGCGTCCTGCACGACGGCCCGCCACCGAGAGCGGTCGGCCAGCACGCCCTGCCCGGCCACGACCACGTACACCCGCACGCGGCCCATGACGCCGAACCCCTCCGGACGGGACTGCTCAGCTGATGGACATCCTCGACTACGCCTTCATGCAGCGGGCGCTGCTCGCCGCCGTCCTGGTGGGCGTCATCGCGCCCGCCGTCGGCATCTACCTCGTCCAGCGCCGCCAGGCCCTGATGGGCGACGGCATCGGCCATGTGGCGATGACCGGCGTCGGCCTCGGCTTCCTGCTCGACACCTCACCGGTGTGGATGGCCACGGCCGTCTCGGTGCTGGGTGCCGTGCTCATGGAGCTGATCCGCTGGTACGGGAAGACCCGCGGGGACATCGCCCTGGCCATGCTCTTCTACGGGGGCATGGCGGGCGGCGTGATGTTCATCAACCTCTCGCCGGGCGGCTCGAACGCCAACCTGACCTCGTACCTCTTCGGCTCGCTGTCGACGGTGAGCGCGTCCGACGTGACGGCGATCTGTCTGCTGGCCGCCTTCGTCATGGCGGTCACCCTGGGGCTGCGCCGGCAGTTGTTCGCGGTCAGCCAGGACGAGGAGTTCGCCCGGGTGACCGGTCTGCCGGTGCGGGCCCTGAACCTGCTGACGGCGGTCACGGCGGCGGTCACGGTCACCGTCGCGATGCGGGTGGTCGGCCTGCTGCTGGTGAGCGCGCTGATGGTGGTGCCGGTGGCGGCGGCCCAGCAGCTCACCCGGAGCTTCGCGGCGACCTTCGCCGTCGCGGTGGCGATCGGTGTGAGCGTGACGATCGGCGGCACGGTGACCTCGTTCTACCAGGACGTTCCGCCCGGCTCGACGATCGTGCTGCTGACGATCGGCGCGTTCGTCGCGCTGACGGCGCTGGCATCGCCCCTGGCCCGGCGCCGGGCCCGTGCGGTGGCCGCGGCGCAGGCCGCCGGCGACCCGGCGGAGTGTGCGATTCCGGCCGGCCGCGGCCCGGAGAGCGCCGTCGGCGTCTGACCGTGCCCTGCCCGGACTGGCACAATGGCCGGGCAAGGGCAGACGCGAGGAGGCAACGGTGACAACCGCTGGATCGCCCGTCCGGGGCCGCTCCACCCGGCAGCGCGCCGCCGTGGCGGCGGCGCTCGACGAGGTGACCGAGTTCCGCAGTGCGCAGGAGCTGCACGACATGCTCAAGCACAAGGGCGACTCGGTCGGGCTCACCACCGTCTACCGCACGCTCCAGTCCCTCGCCGACGCGGGCGAGGTCGACGTCCTGCGCACCTCGGAGGGCGAGTCCGTCTACCGGCGGTGCTCCAGCGGCGAGCACCACCACCACCTCGTCTGCCGCGTCTGCGGCAAGGCCGTGGAGGTGGAGGGCCCGGCGGTGGAGAAGTGGGCCGAGGCCATCGCCGCCGAGCACGGCTATGTGAACGTGGCGCACACGGTGGAGATCTTCGGCACGTGCGCGGAGTGCGCGGCGGCGAAGGGCTGAGCCCCTTTCGGGGCCCGGGCCCTCAGACGCGGGTCAGGTTGCGGTCGAGGAGCGCCCGCAGCCGGTCCACGTCCTCGGAGGCGCGCACGGCGCGCTTGGGCAGCGTGGTGAAGCCGGTGGCGTTCTTGTCGGGGCTGAGCATGACGAAGACGTCCTTCGTCTCCCGGTATCGGGGCTGCGCGACCCAGTTGAGCACCGTGGTGGAGTTGTCCGTGGCCAGCGTCAGCCCGGCGTCCGTGACGGTCACCCGGAAAGTTCCCTGACGCTCCGCGAGCCGCTGGAACTGGCGGGCCATGAGCCAGGGCGACAGCAGCATGAGCGGTACGAAGATGGCGAGCCAGACTCCGAGGAACAGGGACCCTCCCCGTCCGGCCAGCGCCTCCGCGATCTGTACAACCGCCACGACGGCCACGCCACCGAACACCCAGTACTGCCTCCGGCCTGCCTTGCTGACACCTCTGCGCGCTCTCAGCGCCGAGGTGAAGTCCGCGACGACCGGCCGGTACTCCAACTCGACGGCATCGGCCCCGCGCTCCTGCGGCTGTTCCGGCGACTCCTGCTGCTGCGCAGCGCCCTGGCCCTCGACCACGGCCCCTCCCCAGTTCGGTGGTGATGAGCCGTGATCGTAACGCCGGATTCGAACAACCCTGCGGGCGGCGGGTGTTAGGAGCCGTCGCCCCGCATGGCCTGTTCCATGGCGAGCAGTTGCTCGTTCGGGACGGCGCCGCCGAAGCGGCGGTCGCGCTGCGCGAACTCGACGCAGGCCCGCCACAGGTCACGCCGGTCGAAGTCGGGCCACAGCACGTCCTGGAAGACCATCTCGGCGTAGGCGCTCTGCCAGAGCAGGTAGTTGGAGGTGCGCTGCTCGCCGCTCGGGCGCAGGAACAGGTCCACGTCCGGCATGTCCGGGTAGTACATGTACTTCTGGAGGGTCTTCTCGTTGACCTTGGACGGGTCGAGGCGGCCGGCCTTCACGTCCTCGGCCAGCGCCTGCGCCGCGTCGGCGATCTCGGCACGGCCGCCGTAGTTCATGCAGAAGTACAGCGTGAGCGCGTCGTTGTCCTTGGTCTGCTCCTGGGCGATCTGGAGCTCCTTGGCGACCGACTTCCACAGCTTGGGCATCCGGCCCACCCAGCGCACCCGGATGCCGAGCTCGTCGAGGGTGTCGCGGGTCTTGCGGATGAAGTCGCGGTTGAAGTTCATCAGGAAGCGCACCTCGTCGGGCGAGCGCTTCCAGTTCTCGGTGGAGAAGGCGTACAGGGAGATGCTGCCGACGCCGACCTCGACCGCGCCCTGGAGCACGTCGAGGACGCGCTCGGCACCGACCTTGTGCCCCTCGGTGCGGGGCAGCCCGCGGTCCTTGGCCCAGCGGCCGTTCCCGTCCATGACGATCGCCACGTGGTTCGGGACGAGCTCGCCGGGGAGTTTGGGCGCGCGGGCACCGGAGGGGTGCGGTTCCGGTGCCTTGTACTCGCGGCGCCGGCCGCCCAGGATCCCGCGTACGACCATGTGCTTCTCGTCTCCCTCTTGCGTGCTCGCGTGCGCCGGGCGCTCTGCTCGCTCTGCTTGCTGTTCTTCGCTGTCTCGCGCGTGTGCGTGCCGCGCTCGTGCCCTGCCGCCCGGGCCTGCCGGGCGGCGCCTACTTCTCCACGTACCGCAGGGAACGCAGTCCGCGTTCCAGATGCCAGTGCAGATAGGCCGACACCAGCCCGCTGCCCTCCCGGACGTGCCGCGGCTCGCACGCGTCCGCGGTCTCCCAGTCTCCCGTGAGCAGCGCGCCGAGAAGTTCGAGGGCCTGAGGCGAGGGTACGACGCTGCCGGGCACCCGGCAGTCGGCACAGACGGTTCCTCCCGCTGCGACCGAGAAGAAGCGGTTGGGTCCCGGCATGCCGCATTTGGCACAGTCGATGAAGCTCGGCGCGTAGCCGTTGACCGCGAGGGAGCGCAGCAGGAAGGCGTCGAGGACGAGGTGCGGCTCGTGCTCGCCGCGGGCGAGGGTGCGCAGCCCGCCGACCAGCAGCAGGTACTGCTGCACCGCCGGCTCCCCCTCGTGGTCGGTGAACCGCTCGGCGGTCTCCAGCATCGCGGTGCCCGCGGTGTAGCGGGCGTAGTCGGTGACGATGCCGCCACCGTACGGAGCGATCGTCTCGCTCTGGGTGCACAGCGGCAGCCCGCGGCCGATCAGTTCACTGCCGCGCGCGAAGAACTGCACGTCCACGTGGGAGAAGGGTTCGAGGCGTGCCCCGAATTTCGACTTGGTCCGGCGGACCCCGCGCGCCACCGCCCGCACCCGGCCGTGACCGCGCGTGAGCAGCGTGATGATCCGGTCCGCCTCACCCAGCTTCTGGGTGCGCAGCACGATGCCGTCGTCGCGGAACAGACTCATGCGGCCCATTCTCGCCTACGGCACGGACACCCCGGCCCGGACGGCCCGCATTGTGTCCGGGACCTCTCCCGGACCCTCCCCGGCCCCTCCGGAACCTCCCCGGGGCTTCGCGCCGCGCCCGGGGACGCACCGGCGCCTCACGGCACCTCGCCACGGCTGCGCGCGTTGACGTACGCGGTCGCCGCTCCGATCCGCTCCGCCGAGGTGGCCTGCCGCACGGCCTCCGGCAGACAGTCCCACTCCCTGCCGCCGCCGAGCGGCCTCAGCTGTACGTACGGCCCCTCGTGCCCCATGACCACGCCGACCCGGCCCGTGCGGGTGTCGACCGCGCAGGAGCCGGTCGGCAGCGCCGCCGCCCTCATCGCAGGGCCGCCGCGAGCCGGGCGGCGGCCTCGACCGAGCAGCCGCCCGGAAGGATCAGCGGACAGGGGGTGTCGCGCGCCACGCTCGCCGGGTCGATCCGCAAGGACGGCAAGATGATGCCCGCCCGTGCGAGCGCCGTCCGTAAATCCTGCACAGTTTCCTCCGCCTCTTCGACGCGGTGCGCCGAGTACCGCCGACCGCCGGGTGGCGTGTCCGCGTGCGTTCGTCCTTGCGCCGGTACGTGTGCTCGTGCGTGTTCTTCCCTCACCCTGCTCCACCGTCCTGCTCCGCGGATCCTTGCCGATTTCACGCTTCGCATCTTCATCGTGACGCTCCGCATCCTGAATCGGCAGGGTCCCGTCCGCCACAAGCACGGTGCAGCGCAGGGAGGTTGGTCCATGGCCAACGGTTCGCGGCAGGCCGCCTGGGAGTTTTTCGGTTCAGAACTGAAACGACGCAGGGAGGACACGGGTTTCACCCAAGTGGAATCGGGGGCGCGGTTTTTCGTCTCCGGCGGCTGTACCGGCCGGTTCGAACAGGCCCTGGTTCAGCGGGTACAGGACGGTTCGGCGCGCACGGCACACCTACGATCCGCTCAGGGCCGCCGCGCTGCCGCCGGCGGCGTCCCTCGCCCTGATCGAGGCGACGGCGGAGGACTTCACACGATGCGCGCCCACGGCCTGGCAACGCCGGCCGGCGCAAGAGCAGCCACAGCAACGGCGAGGGCGGCAACCGCCTCGAAGTCGCCGACGCGCCCCCGGGGTCGTCCCCGTCCGGGACAGCAAGTTGCCGGACGGCCCGGTGCCGTCGATCGGCGCGAACGCCTGGAGCGCGTTCGCCGTCGCCGCGGCGGGCCGAGCGGGGACGCCCCGGACGGGGGCGATGAGGGCGTCCCCGGGACCGGCGGTCCCGGCCGCCGCTACCGGCTGGCCTCCCAGAGTTCCTCGAACCACTTGGCGCACGGATCGACGTGGTCCTCCCTCGCGTCCAGCGTCGTCTTGACGTTGACCTGCCGGAGATCCTGCTCCACCTCGTAGCAGAGCGCTCCGTCGAAGATGACGAAGTCGCTCGTCGGACCGAGCCGGGCGTGCTCGGGCACCTGGGACAGCACCACCACCCGTGCCTCGATGCCCAGGGCGTTCTGGTTCTCGCAGAGCGCCGTCAGTTCGTCCTCGACGTGCTCGGGTTCATTGACGATGAACAGCCGTCTGACCCTCACCTGCCGCAGTTTGATGGCGTCGCGCTGCGCCAGCAGGTAGCGGCGTCCGGGCTCGCTGGTCCAGAAGTCCCGGTCGACGATGGTGCTGGTGGCGTCGATGGTGCTCTTCGTGCAGTTGGTCAGGCCCAGGAGCCAGTCGTGGTTCTCTCCCCGGCTTTCGGCGCTCCGCTTGGTGAGGCCCTCCATGAGCAGCGCGAGCCTGTTGATCTCGTCCCGCGCGAAGCTGCTCATGATCTCGGTGCCCAGCAGGCCGACGCGCGTCGCGCTGTGGGCCAGTTCGGCCACTCCGTCCGGACGCAGCACCGAACGCCCCATCTGGCTGAAGAGCCGGGTCGCTTCGTTGATACGGGCGAAGCTGGTGTTGACGACGTCTTCCATCTCACGGTTGTGCGAGACGAGGTTCTCGTTCATCTCGCGGTTGTGGGAGGCCAGGCTCTCCTTCATCTCCCTGATGCGGTCGCGCTGGCCGGTCTCCATCTCCTTCAGCCGGTTCTCGAAGTCGTTCATGTACTGGATGATCAGTGCGGCGCCGCCGATGACCAGGGAAACGATCAGCTTCCACACTTCGTCCTGGTTCTGGTCCAGAACATTGGTGAGCACATACACGGGAACAGCCACAACCAGCGTGATCAGGGTCTTCTTCAAGACTCCTGGCGTCGCGTCCATCTGCCTCTCCCCCCGTCGGGATCGTGCCCGGATCTGTCGCGTCAGGGCGCGGTCTGCGCCGTTGACGGTGCTGCGATGGCCTGCAGCGTCAGTTGGTCTCGGATGCGTTGCACGAGCGTCTGCCACTGCCGGGTGAACCCGGGCTCCGTCTCCAGCACCTCCCACAACGGGCTCAGTACCCGGTCCACTCGTGCGCCGGGCATCCACAGGTGCAGCAGGTGGTCGACCAGCGGGCGCATCACGCGCATCGCCGTCGTACTCTCGGCCGCCCCCGTCCGGATGCCGTCGAGTCGTCGTACGACCGTCGTCAGCAGCCAGTCGTGCAGGGCGAGGTCTTCGCACAGCCCGGCGACGGCGGCCGGCTCCGTGCCCTGCGGCAGCCGCAGTTCGACGGTCCGCAGCCCGTCGTCGTCGAGGGTGAAGCGTTCGATCGAGGCGGTGGCACCGTCCTGGACCGGCAGGGCGGCCCACCGCAGCCTGGTACGCCGCGACTTGAACGGAACCCCGTGGTCGAGCAGGGGGTGCCGCGACAGATGGCTCAGCAGGCCTTCCGCGATGGATCCGATCCCCAACTCGCCCGCTGAAGACATTGCTTGACCTTGCGTCAGGAAACCTGCGGCGACCGCCCGTTCCGGGAGCCGGCCCAGCGGCACCAGCACTCCCGGGCGGACGAGGTAGTACCCCCACGGCTGCCGCTGGTCGAGGCCCGCGGCCGGCGCGGAGAAGTACGCGGTGGCCTGGAGAATCCGGCCCTCGGTGAGGACCGCTCGGGCGGCCACCGTCCCGATGGCCCGGACCTTGGCGTCGTTGTCCGTCGGCAGCCGGCAGTCCACGCCGGTGAGGACGTCCGGGGAGCGCGCGTACAGATTGGGGCGTTCGGAGACGCGGACCCGTTCGTCCGTGCGCAGCCCGAGCAGCCGGGCGGCGTCGCGGCCGTCGAGGCAGTGCAGGGTCGGCAGCAGGCCCGTGCGCACCTCTCCGCAGGTCAGCAGGTACCGGGGCGGCTCTCCCGTGGCCTTCACGTCACAGTCCCGGCGGAAAGACGTAGGAGGCACGGTCGGCGATCTGAACGGGTATGTCGATGCCCTCCCGCGCGGACCGCTCGGCGATCTGCCCCAGTGCCGTGGAGTCCACGTGGATCTGGTCGAGGATCACCCGGACGGCGTGCTCGACGGGCAGGAACCGGGTCGGCAGCACCGTGCAGGTGAAGTACGCGGTGAACGGCGCAGCCGAGGGGGTGAGCCTGAGCAGGGCCGGCAGGTCGTCCCAGTCGTCCGGAAAGCCCTCGCCCTTCCACGGAGCGGGCTGCGGTACGGGCCGGCCGTCGTCCCGGAGCAGTCCGAGGCGGGACAGCTGCCAGACCGCGGCGAGAAAGGGGCAGGACCAGGTGCGGTGGTCGTCGCGGTCGTCCCACAGCTCCACGTCCATGTGGATGGAGTGGCGGACGGCTCCCGTCTCGCTGGGCGGCTTCCACCGGGTGGCGGTCATCGCGGCCGAGGTGCGCAGCGAAGGTGTGCGCTGGCCGTTGGTGAGCCAGCCGGTCCGGCTGACGGGCGGGCGGAAGCCGTTGCTGCCGGGTGGCGGAGACTCGACCAGGCGTCGCGTCACGGCCTCGGCGAGGTGGACGTCCTCGGCGATGGCGCACCCCGACTCGCGGGCCAGGTAGTCGATGACCAGGTCCGCTTCCCCGGCCGCCGAGAGCAGCATCGGAACGAGCTCGGCCGGTGTGGAGAAGCGGGTGAAGTAGTCGTCGATGAGGAAACAGGTGCTGAGGCGCAGCGTCCGGCCCCCGGTCAGGACGGCGACGGCGGCGCGCGCTGCGTCGATCCAGGGCCGTACGGCGGCGAAGTGCCGCCGGAGCCGGTCCGGGCCTTCGCGCAGGTCCTCCATGTGCAGATGCCCCAGTTCCAGGGAGAGGTGGGAGAGCGGCACCGACTCGGTGCGCGGCTCCGCGCTCGTCTCCCGGAATACGGCCTCTGTCACGGCTGCCCCCAGTACGCGTCGTCGGTCAGCCTCTTGGAGAGTTCCACCAGCGCGTGCCAGGTCGCCTTGTCGGCGATCCGGCTGCCGTGCACGTCCTCGTCGGTGATGAGCTGCTCGCAGATCAGCAGGACGGGTTCCAGGGGTACGGATCCGAGGACGCGGGTCTTTCCGATGCCGCGGCTCGCCGCCATGGCGTCGAGCTTCTCGTCGTAGGCGCGCATCCAGCGGGCCGTGGTGGAGGGCATCTGGGACAGCAGGGGTGCCCCGACGGCGGGCACCGCGGCACGTACGAAGCGGATGGCGCCCGCGAGCGCCTCCTCCTCGTGTCCCACCGCCGCGCCGATTTTCATCATGGCGGAGACGAGGTCGGCGGCGGCGCTCACGTGCTGGGTGGTCCAGCGGTGGTAGACGAGCCAGCGGGCCGGGACACCCCGCAGCTCGGGCTGCGAGGTCGCCTGGAGCACCATGTCCATCGCGTAGCTGCGTCCGGCGCTCAGGTCCACCACGATCACGTCGAACTCGGCGTTCAGGCTCAGGAAGAGGTCGACGCACCGGTGCAGGCTGTCCTCGTCGGTGACGAACTCGCCGCCGTCGCGGTCCGCGGGCAGCAGCACCAGGCTGCCGGACCTGCTGGGCCGTTCGCTCAACGCCTTGCGCTCGCTGTTGGCCCAGACGTCGATGCGTGCGGGTTCACCGATGTTTCCCCACAGATACGAATGCAGGCCCTGGTGGCCGAATCCGTCCAGCACCCTGGGGATCCCGAAGACCACGGCGGCGGTCGGGGAGCCGAAGTCGAAGTCCAGATAGCAGACGTTGTCCCCGTCGAGCGCCCGGCGGTAGGCGAGATTGGCGCTGGTGACCGACCGACCCGTGCCACCCTTGTCGGAAGCCGCGAAGACCAGCACGGTCACACCTCCTGGAACGCGGCGTTCCGGGCCCGGGCAAGCGCGTCGAGCTCGGCGAGGACGCCGAGGGCCAGCGCGTAGGCGGTACCGGGCTGTTCGTCGAGCAACTGCCTGGCTCTGCGGAGGTTCGCCTCGATGCCCTGCAGGCCGGCGCTCTCCTCGCTGTTGGCCGGGGGCGCCGGCTCCATCTGCTCCTTGCCGAGGAGGTGGGTGGACTCGCTGAGCAGGGCCCTCGCGAGGGTGGACAGTTCGGCGCTGCGGATCGGCGGTTGTGTGTAGAGCTGGCGCGCGGCGACCATGCATTCGGTGACGCGCTCGGTGATGCTCCAGGACAACGGCGTCTCGACGGCCCGCGATCCGGGATAGACGGCATGGACGTTGTCCCACAGCCCGGTGCCTTCGCCTTTCTCGATCCGGCGCGCCCACAGGTGGTCCAGGGTCTGTTCGGCGAGTCGCAGCAGCCGGTCGTGGGAGACGATGTTGCGGGAGAGCACGCACAGTTGGACGATCCGCTTCAGCAGTTGGGCCGAGAAGTCCGTCATCGTCCACTGCATGGGGGGTCCCTTGGCATCGCTGCCCTGCAGGGGCAGGGTGACGCCGGGAGTGTGGAGCAGGACGGCCCGGTCGTCCCGGGTGACACGACTGGTGATCCGGCCGCGTTCGGCGAGGCGTTCCATGACGGCGACCGTGCGGGTGAGGTCGTCGTCCGTGGCACGGCGGCGCACCAGGTCGTGGACGAGCAGGGCGGCGACGGAGAGCGAGAAGTACTCGGACTCCAGCCTCCGCTGGCCTGTCGTGCGCCAGGGAATGTCCTCCAGCGGCCAGGTGTCGTCGCCGAAGCGGGCGATCCCCGACCAGAACTGCTGGGTGATCTCCCAGCGCAGTCTCAGTGCCTCGGCGAGCTTCTGCTGCTCGGAGTTGAGGAGCCCGAGGGTGAGGGTCCGGTCCGAGGAGAGGTCCTGGATGCCGTCGAGCGCGACGACGGTGAAGTAGAGGTACGGGTTGGCGTGGGCGATGCCTTCGGGCTGCGCGCCGATCGGTTCCGTGGTCTGCACCTCGGGGGCGTCGCGCACGAGACTCCAGGCCCAGCCGCACTCGAAGAGCTGGTTCTCGTCCCTCAGGCGCTCCTCGACGTCGACGCCGAGGACGAAGCTCTCACTGACCGTGGCCCGCAAGGCCTTGAAACGCTCCTGGAACTGCTGGAGGACGACCCGGTCGGACAGCCGCCCCTGGCCGAGAAGCCGGCACAGGGTCCGGCCCTGCGCGGAATCGGTGTCGAATACATTGACCGCGAAGGAGCGCAGCAGGCTCACCATGGCGGCGGTGAGTCTGGTGTTCGTGGCGGCCCTGAGTTCCTGGATCCGCCTCCTCATGTCGGTCCGCTGCGTCTTGCCCTCGTACACCTTGAGGAAACCGAGCGTGGCGAGGCAGAGAGTCACGGACATCGAGAAGGAATCGACCACCCCCAGCTCGAGCTGTTCCTTGGTGAGTTCGTCCGCCGGTTGCTCGGGGGCGAAGTAGTAGCCGCCGCCGAACGTCGGCGTTCCGTCGTCGTCCGTGTACTGGTCCATGAACTCCGTGAGTGCCGTCACCAGGTTTCCGGGGAGTTCCATCGGGCCCCCGGCTCTCCTGAGGGCCTTCTGGACGTCGTCCTGGATGGTGTTCGGGTCGTCCAGCCGGAATGCCGGGATTTCGGTGGCCGGGTACATGAGACAAAGGAGCCGTTCGGCGTCCGCTACGCTGCTTCGACCTCCCCATTCACCCCAGTCCCATGCGCCACTCGCGAAGGAGTGACGGGCGATCGCCTGCCAGATGTCCAGCAGCTGCTGACGCGGCTTGATCTGCATACCCATGCCCCTCACACAGGCCTGGAAGGTGCGTGGAGGAATCGGCCGGGAACCGAACGGACTCGCCGTCAGGAACCGGACGCGTTCACCCCTTGCACGCTCCACCATTTCGAACGCACCGGCTTGTCGACATACGCATTCCGGCGTCCACAGGTCAAAATCATCGCCGTGTATCCGTCGCGCAGCAGTCCGCCCGGCTTCCCCACGGGAAAAATTTCGACATCGTCCGAATACCGGCCCACCACGTCGGCGATCTGCGATTGACTCACATAACAGGCCGGGAACCATTCGGTGCCGACCTTGTACCCTTCCGAATGCTCCATGAAAGCGGCGGCGAAAGGCGCGCCGGGTTTCAGGGCATTCAGGAAGCAACCGGTTCCGCGCTCGAATTCCTCGTACGAGGTGGACATCGACTCGGCGACGAAGAACATGGTCCCGATGGACCAGCGCCCCTGGCTCCGCTGAAGGTCGAACAGATTCCCGCGCTTGACACGGACGACTTCCTCGAACCGCGTCCTGCGGTCCGCCTCGAGCCGGCTGTAGACCTCGTGCTTGTCCCCCTTGGAGAGCACGTCCCAGAATTGGTCCCAGCACCGGTCGAAGTCACGGAGCTGACTCTTCAGATAGTGCACGTTCGCGGACGAGCGCTCCAGCAGGGTGATCCTGTCGCACCCGGGCAGCATGGCGAGGGCGGGATAGAGATTCGCGCCGGCCCCCACGTCGATACCGGAAAGCATCCTTCCGGAATTCTCACGGAAGTGATCACCGAAGCGGTCCCGGACGATGGAGATGATCTCCGCGTCATCGGGATGCAGGATCCGATAATTGTGATCAATGTACACCTCGGGATCAAACGCGTCCCAGGGTGCATCATCGTTCAACTTTCGCCCGCCGTCCGGCGCTCTCGAGGCCATCGGTCCAATGTAGCAACGCGACCGGTGGCTCGTACTCCTTTCCGACACGGATCCTTTGCGAATCTTTGACACAGGGTCCCCACCGACGCCCTGACGAATCAGTTTTTGGCCCTAATTCCACCTTGAACGGACAGTTGTTGCCAGGAATGATGGCTTGGCCTGTGCCGATCGCACCCGGACACAGGATGTGCGCCGACCGGCTCGTATTCACCCGTGCGAGACGGCACCTCTTTGACTCCTCTCACAAGGGGCCGAAATGATTCCTCTGCCCGGAGATCACTTCCCGGCCGTCACCGGTTCCACGCTGCACCGACGGCCGGGCGACAGGCCCCTGAAGATCAGACCGGTCACCGAGTCGGACCTGCCGGAAGTCCTCCGCCTCGACGAACAGGCCTTCCCGGAGGGCCCGTACACCTACGACATACTCCGGCAGTGGCTCGACGTGTGCGGCGAACGCCTGCTCGTCGCCGACGACGGCAGGGCCCTGCACGGATACATCGCCGTGGCCGCCACGCCGAACGCCACCCGCACATGGATACTCAGCCTCGCCGTCGCCCCGGTCCACCGCGGACACGGACTGGGCAGGCGGTTGATGCTGGAGACACTGCGCCACCTGCGTTCCGACGGCGTACGGGAGGTGTGGCTGACCGTGGCACCCTCCAACACGACCGCCATCGTGCTCTACAGGTCACTCGGTTTCGCGCCCGTCGGCGGCATCCACGAGGACTATCTCGGGCCGGGCAGGGACCGGCTGGTCCTGATGCTCTCCCTTTGACCCGTCGGGTCCGGGTCCGGTTTCGGCCAGGGGGCCGGCGCGGGGGCGGTGCCCGGGGCCGGGAACCCGGGAGCGGGGACGACGGTGAGCGGAGCCGTCGTCAGCTCACACCGCGGGAGCCCTGGGCGGCCCGCGCCTCGATGCCCCGGAAGTGGTCGGCCATCGCGCGCCGGGCACCCTCGACGTCCCTCATCCGCAGGGCGGTGAGGATGTCACGGTGACGGCGGGCCGTCACCTCCGGGGCGATGTCGTCGGTCCAGCCGCGCACCACGGCGACCCGCCGGAAGACGGTCCAGAACGCGCCGAGCAGCTGGGGCACGAGCGGGTTGCCGAGCGAGGCGTACAGCAACTCGTGGAACTCGCTGTCGAGTTCGGGGAAGGGGCGCCCGTCGTCGCCGGCCGCCTCCATCTCCGTGACCACGGCTTCGAGCCGGTCCAGCTCCTCCTCGGTCAGCACCTCGACCACCCGGCTTATCAGCCCCTCCTCCAGCACCTCGCGGACCTGGAGGATCTCGGCCAGCGCCCCGGTGGGATCGTCCGGACGGGCGAGTGTGCGGAAGGTGAGTCCGTCGACGAACGGCGTCATCGACGCCTCACCCACATAGGTGCCGTAGCCGTGCCGGATCTCGACTATGTCGAGCGCCTGAAGGGCCTTGAGCGCCTCACGGACCGAGTTGCGGCTCACCCCGAGATCGTTCATCAGCTCGGTCTCGGTGGGCAGCGGCGCACCGGCCGGAAGTCCCTGGTCGAGGATCAGCTGCATGACCTCGCGCTGGATCTGGCTGCTCACCCGGCGCTCGGGCCGGCGCCGGTTCCCGGTCTCCTCAGGCATGCGCCGCATCGTACGCTCGCTGGACATCGGACGTCCCACCTCCGGGCTGATTAAACGTCAACTTCGGCCAACTGCCCCTGATTCTTACCGCCATTGGTCGCGCCTGTGGAAGATACGCCATTCGTGTGCGGGCCCTTGACCCCCTCCGTCCCCTTTCCTATGGTCGCGCTGCCCCCCATGACGTAGGACGTCGTATCTCCTGTGTCCCGGGCCGGCCGCACCGACCGCTCCACCACCTCACCGGACCGTTCAACTGGACCACTCCTTGCTGGAGGAACCGTGCGCGACGTGAACCCCACTCCGACGCCGCACCGCCGGTCGTTCCTGAAGTACACCGGGGCCCTGGGCGCGGCCGCCGCCCTCTCCTCGACGCTCGGCGCCTGCTCGTCCGGACCGGAGTCGACGAACGACACCGGTGGTTCGGGCGGTGGCGCGAACGCCACGCTGACCGCCGTGATCGGCTACGGGAACGACGGCAGCTGGGACCCGACGCAGACCGCGTCCGCCTTCTGCATGGCCGCCAACAACCATGTCTACGAAGGTCTGCTCGACACCGACCCGATCTCCCGCGAGCCCTACGCCGCGCTCGCCACCCAGGTGCCCGCCGACCTCACCGGCACGTCCTGGAAGTTCACGCTGCGCGCCGGTGCCACGTTCCACGACGGGAAGCCGGTCACCGCGGACGACGTGGTCTTCGTCTTCGACCGGATCCTCGATCCCAAGACCCAGACGCTCGCCAAGGGCTTCTTCGCCCCCTGGCTGAAGGAGGTCCGCAGGATCGACGGGCAGAACGTCGAGCTGGTCCTCAAGTTCCCGTTCCCCGAGGGAATCTCCCGGCTCACCCTGGCAAAGATCATGCCCAAGCACGTCTTCTCCCTGCCGGGCGCCTGGGACGACGCGATCAAGGGCAAGGCGATCGGTTCGGGCCCCTACCGGCAGACCGCGCACCACCCGAAGTCCAACACGACCTTCGAGGCGTTCGCCGCCTACAACGGACCGCGCAGGCCCGCCTTCAAGAAGATGAACTGGCTGACCATAGTGGACGCCGCGCCCCGCGTCGCGAGGATCTCCGGGGCGAGCGCCGGGGCCCAGATCGCCGACAACATCCCGTACGCCAACATCGCGCAGCTCCGCAAGGGCGGCATGACCGTCCAGGGCGGCGCGGGCATGAACAACCTGTTCCTGATGTTCAACACCAAGCACAAGCCGTTCGACGACGTCCGCGTCCGCCAGGCGCTGCACTACGCCATCGACACCGGCAAGATGGTCGAGGTCGCGCTCAAGGGGCACGGGAAGCCGTCGAGTTCCTTCCTCAACGAGGCCAACCCCGCCTACCGGCCCGCGAAGACCGTCTACTCCTACGACCCGGAGAAGGCGAAGAAGCTCCTGAAGGCGGCCGGGGTCAAGGGGCTGAAGATCGAGATCCTGTCGGTGAACGTCAGCTGGATCGTGGACTGCCTGCCGACCGTCAAGGCGTCCTGGGACGCGATCGGTGTCGAGACGACGCTGTCCCCGCAGGAGACCACGGCCGTGTTCACCAAGATGGACCAGAAGCAGGACTACCAGGTCGTCGCCGCCGCCTCGAACCCCAACCAGTTCGGCCTCGACGCCGACCTGATCATGCACTACAACTACGGCCCCCAGAACCTCTGGATGGGCTACGCCCGCTGGGCCGGCGACCCGGTCGCCAGGCAGCTCTTCAAGGACATGGACCGGGCGACGCGGGAACCGGACGCCGACAGGAAGAAGACGATGATCCAGGACTACATCGACGTCGTCGCCGAACAGGCCGTGCTCTACCCGGTCGTGCACAACGAGCTGATGACGGCGTGGAACCCGCGCCGCCTCGCGGGGATAAGGCCCCAGCCCTATCCGGGCATCAACCTGCTGCAAGCCAAGTGGGTCTAGGCGACAGGGGAGTCCGTACGTGGTCACCGTCGTCAGGATCCTGCTGCGCCGGATCGCGCTGCTCGTACCGCTGATGCTCGGGATCGTCCTGTTCGTGTTCCTGGTGATGCGGTTCTCGGACGTCGACCCGGCGTCCGCGTTCTTCCAGGGCGCCAACCCGACCCCGCGGCAGCTGCACGACTTCAGGGAGCGGAACGGGCTGCTCGATCCGCTGCCCGTGCGCTACGTCCACTTCGTGGGAGACCTGCTGCACGGCGACATGGGCACCAGCGCGCTCACCAGGGCGCCGGTCGTCGACCAGGTCACCACCGCACTGCCGCTCACCCTCCAGCTCACCTTCCTGGGACTCGGCATCGCGGTGGTGCTGGCGCTGCTCGGCGGGGTCACGGCCGCGATCCACCGCGACCGGCTGCCCGACCAGATCATCCGGGTGGTGTCCCTGACCGGGGTCGCGGCACCGGGCTTCTGGCTGGCCCTGCTGATGATCCAGTACCTCGCCGTCGACCGGGGCTGGTTCCCGACCGGCGGCTACGTCAACCCGGCCGACTCGCTGACCGGCTGGCTGAAGACCATGGCGCTCCCCGCGCTCGCACTGTCCCTGCCGGTCGCCGCCCAGCTCACCCGGATCGTCCGGACCTCCGTGGTCGAGGAGCTCGACAAGGACTACGTGCGCACCGCGATCGGCAGCGGGCTGCCGCCCCGGGTGGTCGTCGGCCGCAACGTCCTGCGCAACGCCCTGATGAACCCGCTGACCGTGCTGGGCCTGCGGGTCGGCTATCTGCTGGGCGGGGCGGTCGTCATCGAGACGATCTTCTCGCTGCCCGGCATGGGCAAGCTGATGATCGACGCCGTGCAGAACGGGGACCCGGCCGTCGTGCAGGGCGTCGTCCTGACCACCGCGTTCGGCTTCGTGGTCGTGAACCTCGTCATCGACATCCTGTATCTGCTGGTCAACCCACGGCTGAGGGAAGCGACCCGATGATCACGCGGAAGGATCTGGCCGGTGCCCTCGTCCGGCCCGGAATCCGGCTGCGCGGCCTGCGCAGGCTGCCGCCGCTGTCCAGGATCGCGGTCTGCTTCCTGGCCGTGGTCCTGGTGACGGCGCTGTTCGCCCCGCTGCTCGCGCCGCACGACCCGCTCGACCAGCAGCCGCAGGCGGACGGCACCGGGCATCCGTCGGCCGCCCACTGGATGGGGCAGGACAGCCTCGGCCGGGACATCCTCAGCCGGCTGATGTACGGGGCCCGCTGGTCCCTGGCCATCGGCCTCGGCGCCACCGCGCTCGCCCTGGTCGTGGGCGCGCTGCTCGGCGCGCTCGCCGCGACCTCGCGCAAGGCGGTCGACGAGACGCTGATGCGCTGCCTGGACGTGGTCATGGCGTTCCCCGGCATCGCGCTCGCCGCCGTGCTCGTCGCCGTCTTCGGCGGCGGCATCACCGTGCTGATCTGCGCGATCGCGTTCCTGTTCACCCCGCCCGTGGCCCGGGTCGTCCGGGCGAACGTGCTCGACCAGTACGGCGAGGACTACGTCACCGCCGAGCAGGTGATCGGCGCCCGCACCCCGCACATCGTGCTCCGGCACGTGGCCGTCAACTGCGCGGCCCCGGTCCTGGTGTTCTGCACCGTGCAGGTCGCCGAGGCGATCGTGTTCGAGGCCTCGCTGTCCTTCATCGGCGCGGGGGTACGGCCCCCGGACCCGTCCTGGGGCAGTGTCATCGCCGACGGCAAGAACATGGTGCTGACCGGCGGCTGGTGGGCCACCGTCTTCCCCGGTCTGCTGATGCTCCTCACCGTCCTGTCGCTGAACGTCCTCTCCGAGGGCGTCTCCGACGCGTGGGCCGCGCCGGCCGCCCGGGAGGTGTCCGTGCCTCCCGCCGAGAACCGGCTCGAAGCCCCGGAACCGGGCGGCGGCACGGTCGTCGAACTGCCCGGCCTGGCCGAGGCCGCGGCCCGGCTGCGCGCACGGGCCCGGCCGCCGGTGACGGGCGGGCAGCCCGTGCTCGCCGTCGAGCGTCTGGCCATCGGCTTCGACCACCGGCACGGCGGTGTGGACATCGTCGACGGCATCAGCTTCGAGGTGTACCCCGGGGAAGTCCTGGGCCTGGTGGGCGAGTCGGGCTGCGGGAAGTCGCTGACGGCCCTGACGGTGATGGGCCTGGAGCCCAAGGGCGCCCGGGTGCGCGGCCAGGTCCGGTTCCGGCAGCGGCAGCTGGTGGGCGAGCCGATGCGGGTGCGGCGCCGGCTGCTGGGCCACGAGATGGCGATGGTCTACCAGGACGCGCTGTCGTCCCTGAACCCGGCGATGACGATCAGGGCGCAGCTGAAGCAGGTGATACGGCGGGGCGGCCGGCGCACGGCGGCCGAACTCCTCGCCCTGGTCGGCCTCGATCCCGAACGCACCCTGCGCAGTTACCCCCACGAACTGTCCGGGGGCCAGCGCCAGCGGGTGCTGATCGCGATGGCGCTGTCCCGGGAGCCCGCGCTGATCGTCGCGGACGAACCGACGACGGCCCTGGACGTGACGGTCCAGGCGCAGGTCATGGAGCTGCTGCTGCGGCTGCGGGCGGAACTGGACTTCGCCCTGGTCCTCGTCTCGCACGACCTGGCGCTGATCTCGGCGGTGACCGACCGGGTGGTCGTGATGTACGGCGGGCAGATCGTCGAGACGGGGGCGACGGCGGACCTGGTGGAGTCCCCGGCCCACCACTACACCCGCGGGCTGCTGGGCAGCGTCCTGTCCCTGGAGTCGGCGGCGGAGCGCATGACACAGATCAGGGGGGTCGTCCCCTCCCCCGCCGACTTCCCGGCCGGCTGCCGGTTCGCCGACCGGTGCCCGATGGCCGACGAGACGTGCCGGACGACGGCGCCCGGCCTCCTCGGCACGCCCACGCACACGGCGGCCTGCCACCACCCGGCCGTCGGCCTGGTGACCACGGAGAGCGAGGCCGTGACATGAGTTCATCCCCGGTGGAGGCGCTCGTCCGGCTCACCGACGCGCACGTCGTCCACAAGGCGCGCAGCGGCGGAGTGTTCACCCGGGACCGGGTGTACGCCCTGACCGGCGCCGACCTCGCCGTCCTGCCCGGCGAGACGATCGGGGTCGTCGGCGAGTCGGGCTGCGGCAAGTCGACCCTCGCGAAGGTGCTGGTGGGGGTGCAGCGGCCGACGTCCGGCACGGTGACCTTCGGCGGCCGTGACCTGTGGTCCCTGAAACCGGACAAGCGGCGCACGGCCGTCGGCGCCGGCACGGGCATGATCTTCCAGGACCCGTCGACGGCCCTGAACCGCCGGCTGCCCGTGCGCCGGATCCTGCGCGACCCGCTGGACGTGCACCGGCGCGGCGGCGCGGCCGAACGCTCCGACCGGGTGCGGGAGCTGATGTCCCTGGTCGGTCTGCCCCGGGCCCTCGCGGACGCGCTGCCGGGTCAGCTCTCCGGCGGTCAGCGCCAGCGGGTGGCGATCGCCCGCGCCCTGGCCCTGGACCCCGGTCTCGTGGTGGCCGACGAGCCGACGAGCGCGCTGGACGTGTCGGTGCGCGCGCAGATCCTCAACCTCCTCCTCGATCTGAGGGAACGCCTCGGCCTGGCCCTGGTGTTCGTGTCCCACGACATCCAGACGGTGCGCCGGATGAGCGACCGGGTGATCACGATGTACCTCGGACGGATCGTCGAGGAGGCCCCGGCCGGCGAGGTCACCGACGGCTCCCGTCACCCGTACACCCGGGCGCTGTTCTCGGCGACCCCGGGCCTGCTCGACCCGGTCGAGCCGATCCCGCTGACCGGACCCGTCCCCTCGGCGACGCGCCCGCCGAGCGGCTGCCCCTTCCGCACCCGGTGCTGGAGGGCGGACGAGGAGTGCGCGACCCGGATGCCGGAGTTCACGGCCGCGTCGGCCCCCGGGCACCGCTTCCGGTGTCACCATCCTGTCGAGGAGGGCCGGTCGACGCGCACCCTCGTCGCGCAGGCCGAATCCGCGCACGCCGGATTCGCCCAGGCCGAGTCCGCCGCCGAGTCCGCCGCCCCGGCCGACGTTCCGCCCCAGCAGCACATCCGGGAGCCTTCATGACCTTCCCCGCCCCGCTGACCGGTGTCGTACCGCCCGTCTGCACGCCCCTGACACCGGACCGCGAGGTGGACGTCCCGTCGCTCACACGGCTGATCGACCATCTGGTGGACGCCGGGGTGCACGGCCTGTTCGTCCTCGGCTCGACGTCCGAGGTGGCCTATCTGACGGACGCGCAGCGCAGGCTCGTGGTGGAGACGACGGTGGCCCATGTCGCCGGCCGGCTGCCCGTCCTGGCCGGCGCGATCGACATGACGACGCCCCGCGTGCTGGACCACGCGCACACGGCCCGTGCCGCGGGCGCGGACGCGATCGTCGTCACGGCCCCCTTCTACACCCGCACCCATCCCGCCGAGATCGCCCGCCACTTCCGTCTCGTCGCCGCCCGCGCCGCGCTCCCCGTGTTCGCGTACGACCTGCCCGCCTCCGTCCACAGCAAGCTGAGCCCCGACCTGGTCCTCGAACTCGCCGCCGAGGGCGTCCTGGCCGGCCTCAAGGACTCCAGCGGCGACCTCGGCGGCTTCCGTACGGTCGTCACCGGCGCCCGGACGCGCCCCGGGGTGAGCGGTTTCACCGCGCTCACCGGCTCCGAGGTGGTCGTCGACTCGGCGCTGGCCCTCGGCGCGGACGGCGTGGTCCCCGGTCTGGCCAATGTGGACCCGGTGGGCTACGTACGGCTGTACGAGCTGTGCGCGGCGGGCGACTGGCAGCGGGCCCGGGCGGAGCAGGAGCGGCTGTGCGAGCTGTTCGGTCTGGTGGGCGTCGGCGACCCGGCCCGGATGGGCGGCAGTTCCTCGGCGCTCGGCGCCTTCAAGGCCGCGCTGCACCTGCGGGGCGTCATCGACTGCGCCGCGACGGCGGAGCCCCAGGTGCCGCTGTCGCCGGGCGAGGTCGAACGCGTGGGCAAGTACCTGGCGTCGGCGGGGCTGCTCTGAGCTACCCGAGGAGTCCGCGGACCGGAAGGCGCCGGAACTCGATGGACTCGTACGGTCCCGTGTCGCCGGTCTCGTAGAGGATGCCGACCCGGCCGGCACCGAGCTGGACGAGGTCCGAGTAGGCGGCCCGCCGCGTGGACAGGGTGGCCGCCTTCACGAAGTCCGCGCCGGCGGTCGTACTGCGCCATACGGCCATGGACTGCCGGACGGTGGGGACGGACGGGCCCGAGAACAGGAGCGGCGCGTGGCGGCCGGTGAGCTGCAGGACGCTGCCCTGGACGACGGGGACGTCGTTCAGGGAGGGCTGTACGGCGAAGGGGCGGTCCAGGGTCTCGGCGCCGTCGCTCGAATAGGAGTCGAGGCGGTTGCCGGGGCTCGTGCCGTTCTGGTCGCGCGAGGTGAAGTAGAGCCGCCCGTCGGGGAGTTCGGCCGCCGAGCTCTCGTTGGCGTTGTCGGTCCCGTCGTAGGAGTCGTCGACGAAGCCGATCCGCCAGGTGCGCCCGCCGTCGTCGCTGCAGAGCGCGTGCGCCCCGTAGTACCTGGCCTCCTGGCCGGTGTCGGCGGACCCGGCGGGCGGGGCGGCGGAGTGGTTCGCGGGCACGACCAGGCGTCCGGCGTGCGGTCCGTGGCGCAGGGCGATCGCGTGGCCGGGCCCGGTGGCGTACCAGCGCCAGCCCGGCGGCTTCACCTGGTCCGTGATGTCCCGCGGGGCGGTGAAGTGCCGCCCGTCGTCCCGGCTGGTCTGCGCGAAGACGCGTCGGCTCTGCTCCGCCGTGGCCTCGCCCCGCATGATCTGCGCCTCGGTCACCGCGCCGCTGTTGTAGGAGGTCAGCAGGACGATCCGGCCGGTCCGGGGGTCCACCACCGGCGCCGGGTTGCCGCGGGTGTCACCGTCACCGGCGGCGACGACCCGCAGCGGACCCCAGGTGCAGCCGCCGTCGGAGGAGCGTCTGAGGACGACGTCGATGTTCCCGGTGTCGCCGGCGCCGCTGTGCCGCCCCTCGGCGAAGGCGAGCAGCGTGCCGGCCCCGGTCATGACGGTCGCCGGGATGCGGTACGTGTCGTAGCCGTCCCGGCCCGCGGCGTACGGGACGGAGGAGGCGCATCCCCCGCCGCCCCGGGGCACGGCCGAGGCGGCGGGGCCGGCGGTGGCGAGGGCGGTGAGGAGTCCGGCGGCGGCGAACGCGAGCATGCGGCTCATGCTGGTCATGGCACTCCCTGGGCTGCGTCGGCTGCGTCGGGCATGGAACGTGGGACGTGGGACGTCCCGGTGCACCTAATGTGCCCCGGGGGCCACGGTGATACCCGTGCCCGCACGGCACGGTGACGGGGCGTCAGTCGGCTCCCGGCCGGGCGCGGGACGCCGGCGGCTCCCGGCCGGGCTTCGGGGCCGCCGGGTCAGGCCCGGCCCGTGTCTCCCGGGGTCACCAGGCCCGACTCGTACGCCACGATGACCAGCTGGGTCCGGTCGCGGGCGCCCAGCTTGCCCATGATCCGGCTGACATGGGTCTTCGCGGTGAGCGGGCTGAGCCCCAGCGCCGCGGCGATCTCGGTGTTGTTGAGGCCGCGCGCGACCAGGGTGAGCACCTCGCGCTCGCGCTCGGAGAGCCCCTCGGGGCCGCCCACCGTGAGCGCGGGGACGGACGGGGCGCGCAGGAAGCGGGCGACCAGGCGGGCGGTGGGGCCGGGCGAGAGCAGCGCGTCCCCGGCGGCCACCGTGCGGATCGCGTCGAGGAGTTCGGCGGGCCGGGTGTCCTTCACCAGGAAGCCGGAGGCGCCCGCGCGCAGGGCCTCCACGATGTGCTCGTCGGTGTCGTACGTGGTGAGCACGAGCACCCTGACCCCGGCGAGGTCCTCGTCGGCCGCGATGAGCCGGGTGGCCTCGATGCCGTCCAGGTCGGGCATGCGGATGTCCATCACCACCAGGTCGGCGCGCCCGGTGCGGGCCAGCTCGACGGCCTCCCGCCCGGTGGCGGCCTGCCCGACCACCTCCATGTCCCGCGCCGACTCCACGAGCATGGCGAACGCGGCCCGCACGAGGTTCTGGTCGTCGGCGAGGACCACACGGATGGTCATCGCGTCCCGCCCCGTCCCGGCTCGGCCCCGACCGCCGGACCGGGCCCGGGACCGGGTACGGCCTCGGGTTCCCGTGCGGGACCGCTGTCGCGCACGGCACCGGAATCCCGTACGAAACCGGGGGCGACCGGTGCCGCCGATGCCGCCGATGCCCGGAACGGGTCCGGGCCTCCTGCCGGTGTGCCCGGCTCCGGCTCCGGCCGCCGGTCCGGCACCGTCGTGCCCAGGGGCAGTACCGCCACCACCGCGAACCCGCCTTCCTCCCGCGTCCCGGTCTCCACCGTGCCGCCCACGCTGCGGGCCCGCTCCCGCATCCCCACCAGGCCGAAGCCGGGCGGTCCGCCCGCGTCGCCGACGCCGTCGTCCGTGACCCGCACCCGCAGCGCCCGGCCGTCCGTGCTCAGGTCCACCCGGACGCACGCCCCGGGACCCGCGTGCCGTACCGCGTTGGTCAGCGCCTCCTGGACGATGCGGTAGGCGGCGGCGCCCACGGCGGTGGGAACACCGTCGGCCCGTACCACCGCCGACTCCACCCGCGTGCCCGCCGAACGGGCCGCCGCCACCAGATCGGGCACCCCGTCGAGGCCGGGCAGCGGCCCCCGGCCCTCGCCGCCGCCGTGCTCGCCGTCGCGCAGCACCTCCAGTGTGGTCCGCAGTTCGCCGCGCGCGCTCCGGCAGGTCTCGGAGATGTCGTCGAGGGCCTTGGCGACGGCCGTACGGTCCAGGCGGTCGGGGTCGGCGGCCAGGACGTGGGCGGCGACGGAGGTCTGCACCCCGATCAGGGTGATGCTGTGGGCGAGCAGGTCGTGCAGGTCCCGGGCGATGCGCAGCCGTTCCTCGGCGACCCTGCGGCGGGCCTCCTCCTCGCGGGTGCGCTCGGCGCGCTCGGCGCGTTCGACGACCGAGGCGAAGTACTGCCCGTGCACCCGGACGTACACGCCGAGCACGATGAACGCGACGATCCAGCCGGTGACGCGCAGCGCCTGGGTGCCCTCGGCGGTGCCCTGCCCGAACTTGACCGCGAGCATGATGCCGATGACACCGCCGCCGACGATCAGCGATCGCAGGGGGCTTCCCGTGACGGAGACCGTGAACAGCGCGGTCATCGAGACGAGCAGCGGCGCGCTGTGGTCGAAGTCGAGCGCGTGGTACGGGGCGACGCAGGCGACGAGCAGGAGGAACGCCGGGAGCGGGGCGCACCGCCGGAAGACCACCGCGAGGTGCGCGGCGATCAGCAGGGTCCAGCCGAGCGCGTCGGGTCGCCGGCCGTCCGTGTGCAGGGTGAGCGCCACAGCGGTGTCGAGGATCAGCAGCACGCCCGCGAGCAGCGCGTCCTGGCGCAGGATCTGCGTCCGGCCGACGTTCCCCCGGTATCCGAAGCCGGTGAGGTGCAGCATGCGTTTGACGTCCACCGCTTCATCTTCCGTGAGGGGGCGCCCCCGCGGGAGGCGGGGGCGCCCGATGACTGTCGCCCGATGACTGTTGTCGGTCGTCCGGTGTGCGGTCAGCCGACGGGGACGGGGTCCTGCCGTCCGGCCGTCTCGGGGTCCGGCTCGCGGGAGAGGCCGCCCGGCCACCACACCTTGCGTCCCAGGGCCACGCTCGCGCTGGTCACCAGGTACGTACGGACGAGGAAGGTGTCGAGCAGCACTCCGACCGAGATGACGAAGCCGAGTTCGACGAGCTGGAGGAGCCCCATGTTCGTGAGCACCGCGAAGGTGGCCGCGAGGACGAGGCCGGCCGAGGCGATCACGCCCCCGGTGGTGCGCAGCGCGGTCAGCGCGGCGGCGGCCGGTTCGGCGCCCGAGAGGGACTCCTCCCGCATCCGGTGCATGAGGAAGATCCCGTAGTCGACGCCGAGGGCGACCAGGAACACGAAGGACAGCAGGCCGAGACCGGGATCGGTCCCCTCGAACCCGAGCAGCGGGCCGAAGACGAGGCCGCCGATGCCGAGCGCCGCTCCCCACACCGCGATGACGGCGGCGACGAGCAGCAGCGGCGCGACGAGGGAGCGCAGGAGCAGGATCAGGATCAGCAGCACCGAGACGAGCACGATCGGGACGACGACGAGCCGGTCGCGGGCGTCGGTGTCCTGGAGGTCGATCTGCTGGGCGCTCGGACCGCCGACGTACGATCCGCCGAGGTCCGCTCGCAGGGCCTTGATCGTGGCGGTCTCGGCCGCGGACTGCGGGGCGCCGCGCGCGATGACGGAGATCTCCGTCCAGCCCCCGCCGCTGCGTCCGCGCTCGGCGCTCGCGACCCCGGTGTGGCCGCGCACGGCGGACAGCGTCGCGTCCGCCCGCCCGGTGGGGGTGATCACGGTGATCGGCTGGGTGCCCCGCCCGGGGTAGGCGCGGGCGAGGGTCTCCATCGCGGTGACCGAGTCGGGCCGGTGGGCGAAGGAGTCCTGCTGCTTGAGCGGTCCCGGCAGGTTCAGTGTGCCGAGGGCGAGCGCTCCGAGCAGGGCGGCTCCGACGGCCAGGACGACGAGCGGCCGGCGGCCGGCGGAGGATCCCATGGCGGCGAACAGGCTCCGCCGCTGCCGGGGCTCGCTGCCGTGGGCCGGGACGAGCGGCCAGAACACCCGCCGCCCGAGCAGGACGAGCACGGCGGGCAGCAGGGTCAGCATGGCCAGGAGGGCGCAGAGCACGCCGACGGTGCCGGTCGGACCCATGCCCCGGCTGCTGTTGAGGTCGGCGGCGAGCAGGCACAGCAGTCCGGCGGCGACGGTCCCGGAGGAGGCGAGCACGGCGGGCCCGCAGCCGCGCAGGGCCTCCTTCATGGCGTCGTAGGGCCGCTCCACGCGCCGCAGTTCCTCCCGGTAGCGGGAGATGATCAGCAGGGCGTAGTCGGTCCCGGCGCCGAAGACGAGGATCGTCATCACGCCCGTGCTCTGGCCGGAGACGCTGGTGCCGAACGCCTGGTGCAGGCCGTAGGTGACACCCATCGAGAGATAGTCGGCGACGCCCGCGACGGCGAGCGGCACGAGCCACAGCAGCGGGCTGCGGTAGATGAGGATCAGCAGGAGGGCGACGACGGCGACGGTGGTGTAGAGCAGCGGTCCGCCGAGGGAGTTGTAGACCTCGCCCGCGTCGGTGGCCAGGGCTCCGGGCCCGCCGACGACGGCGCTCATCCCGTCCGTTCCCCGGGCGGTGTCGCGGACGGCGTGCACGAACGCGTCGCGCTTCTTCTCGTCGGTGCCGGGCGCGGTGGAGGCGAGGGGGTACATCAGGGTGGTGCCGTCGGCCGACGGCACGGCCCGGGGAGTGCCGGTGAGCGGGTTCGCCCGGGCGATCGCGGCGACCTGGCGGGCCGCGGTGTCCCGGTCGGCCGGGCTAAGCCCCCCGTCACGGTGGTAGACGAGCACCAACTCGGTGGCCTCGCCGCCGGGCAGCCGGTCCTCGGTCTTCGCGACCCGCGTGGAGTCGGCGCTCGACGGCAGATAGTCGACGGCCCGGTCGTGCCGCACGTCCGACAGCTTCGCCGCGAACGGGCCGACGACGGCCAGCAGCCCGATCCACAGCGCGAGCACCGCCCACGGCACGGCCCGCCGGCGCGACCGCGTTCTTGTCTCTCCGGCCCCCATGGACAGGGCCTCCCTTCGGTCCGGATGTCTGTTTCCTGATCCAGACTTCCGGTCCGGGAGGCGGCTTTCGTCGGCCGCGGGAGCGAGCCGGGCCCTACTGCGGGGGGTGTCCCGGGTCGGCCGTTACTCCCCGGGGAGTAGTGCGGCGGGCGCCGAGGAGGACGGGGTCGTCCTACGAGGGGGTGCGGGCCGTCGCCAGGAGGCGGGTCACGTCGTCCGAGCAGATGGTCAGGGCCGCGCCCACGGTGGCGAGGGCGTCGCGTTCGGCGGGGGTGTAGGGGCCGTCGGCGAGGGCGATGCGGGCGCCCTGGAGGAGGATCGCCTCGCGGCCGGTGGGGGCGAGGTGCGGGGCCAGCGGGTCCAGGGCCTCGTGGAGCTCTATGGCCAGGCTCGCTCCGCAGGGCTCGCCGAAGAAGCGGCCCGTGTCGGCGGCGAGGGCCTCGACGAGGGCGTTCAGCTGGTCCTCGGTGCAGTCGTCGAAGCCGGCCGAGCGGACGGTCGCGGCGGCGGTCTCCAGGGACGCTCGGGCGCAGCAGCCGCCCGCCGCGAGGACGGCGAGGGCGACGGTGTGGACGGCGTCGCGGAGCATCGCGGAGAAGCGGGTGGTGGTGGGGTGGTCCAGGACGTCGGCGCCGTAGTGGCTCCGGCAGGCCGCGCATTCGACGACGGGCCCCGTCTCGCCGCGCGAGAGGACGGGAACACCCAGAAGAGTGAAGCGGCGCCGGCCGGTGAGCCGCTGGTAGTTGCGGTCACCGCCGCAGCCGGGGCAGAAGAACTCCCCGTCGCCGACGGTGCTCCACGCCGTACGGGTGCCCAGGATGCGGGGAACCTGAACTGCACGACCGTTTCGTCCCCATCCTGGCAGCACGTCGCACACCTCCGTAATGCCACGGCAACATCGCCGTGCTGGCGTGATGTTAGCCACATAGGTGAGGTGTAGTCAGTACCTGGGACGAGACCTGCTTGTGACCTGCACACGATTTGGCCGGGACACGACCCGGCCCCGCCCGCCTCGAAAGGCGGACGGGGCCGGAAAGAACCAGGTGAACGAGGTCAGCGGGCCGCGCGGTTGACGGCGGAGACGACGGCCTTCAGCGAGGCACGTGTCGTGTTCGCGTCGATACCGATTCCCCACAGGACCTTGTCGCCGATCGCGCACTCGATGTACGAGGCGGCCTGCGCGGAGGCGCCCTCGCTCATCGTGTGCTCCTGGTAGTCCAGCAGGCGTACGTCGATGCCGATGGACTGCAGGGCGTCGAAGAAGGCGGAGATCGGGCCGTTGCCGGTGCCGCTCAGGACGGTGTCGGCGCCGTCGACCGTGGCCTCGACGGTCAGGGTGTCCACGCCGTCCTTGTCCGTGGTGGACTGACCGGTCCTGACCTGGATACGGCCCCAGGCGTTCTCGGGGTTGGGCAGGTACTCGTCCTGGAAGGTCGCCCAGATGTCCTTCGGCGTGACCTCGCCGCCCTCGGCGTCGGTCTTCGCCTGGATGATCTTCGAGAACTCGATCTGCATCCGGCGGGGCAGGTCCAGCTTGTGGTCGTTCTTCAGGACGTACGCGATACCGCCCTTGCCCGACTGCGAGTTGACCCGGATGACGGCCTCGTAGGAGCGGCCGACGTCCTTGGGGTCGATGGGCAGGTACGGGACGGCCCACTCGATGTCGTCGACGGTGACGCCCTTGGCGGCCGCCTCGGCCTCCATCGCGTCGAAGCCCTTCTTGATGGCGTCCTGGTGGGAGCCGGAGAAGGACGTGTAGACCAGGTCGCCCACGTACGGGTGGCGCGCGTGGACCTCCATCTGGTTGCAGTACTCCCACGTGCGACGGATCTCGTCGATGTCGGAGAAGTCGATCTGCGGGTCGACGCCCTGGGAGAACAGGTTCATGCCCAGGGTGACCAGGTCGACGTTGCCGGTGCGCTCGCCCTGGCCGAACAGACAGCCCTCGACGCGGTCGGCGCCGGCCATCAGCGCCAGTTCGGCGGCGGCGACGGCGGTGCCGCGGTCGTTGTGGGGGTGGATCGACAGGCAGACGTACTCACGGCGGGACAGGTTGCGGTGCATCCACTCGAACCGGTCGGCGTGCGTGGACGGCGTCGAACGCTCCACCGTGGCGGGCAGGTTGAGGATGATCTCGCGGCCCGGACCGGGCTGCCAGACGTCCATGACCGCCTCGCAGACCTCCAGGGCGAAGTCCAGTTCGGTGTCGGTGAAGATCTCGGGGCTGTACTGGTACCCGAACTCGGTCTCGGGGCCCAGCAGTTTCTCCGCGTACTCGACGACCAGCCGTGTGCCGTCGACGGCGATCTGCTTGATGTCGTCCTTGGAACCGCGGAAGACCACGCGGCGGAAGACCGGGGCGGTGGCGTTGTACAGGTGCACGTTGGCGCGCTTGGCGCCCTTCAGCGACTCGACGGTCCGCTCGATCAGGTCCTCGCGGGCCTGGGTCAGCACGGAGATCGTCACGTCGTCCGGGATCGCGGTCTCGTCCTCGATGATCGAGCGGACGAAGTCGAAGTCGGTCTGGCCCGAAGCCGGGAAGCCGACCTCGATCTCCTTGTAGCCCATCTTGACCAGCAGGTCGAACATCTCACGCTTGCGCGCGGGCGACATGGGGTCGATCAGCGCCTGGTTGCCGTCGCGCAGGTCCGTGGAGAGCCAGCGGGGGGCGACGGTGATCCGCTTGTCCGGCCAGGTCCGGTCGGGGATGTCCACCTGGTCGTACCGGCCGTACTTGTGGACCGGCATCGACGTGGGGCGCTGACGGTTGGTACGGGCGTGCTGGCTGCTCTGGCTGTCCGCCATGATGCGTAGGCTCCTCAGGATGTCCGAAAGGACGGCCGACGGCGCAACGCCAGACTCCGCGGGGAGGGGGTCGGCCTCGACTACAGGCCCTCGCCGCGGCAGCTAAGAAGAAGCAGCCCGAAACGCATGATGCTCCGCAGCGTAGCCGAGCCGCGCTCCGTGCGGAGGGCTGTATCAGTATGCGGGATCGCATGCCCCGAAAGGGACAAAAAGTGCGCTATACCACTTCCGGGCGAATCCCTCGGCCCGTTGTCTCCCCATTTCACCAATCATGGTTGCACGTAGTGACATGTGAATCACTCAGTGCAAGGGTGCCGGGCATGACGACCAACGGGGGCTTCGAGCCCGTCCACTGCACCATCGTTCCGCCCCACGTCCTCGACAAGCTCGCCCGGCACGAGGACCCCGCGCTCTCCGGTCCCGCCCGCCAGACCCTGGAGCGCGACGCGTACGAGCGCACCCACCGCCGGCTGACCACCGTCATCGGCGCGCCGGCCGTCGCCGCGCCCGCGGGGGCCGACGGCCGCGCGCCGCACCGCACGATCTACGACGCCCGCCACCGCCAGGACCTCCCCGGCAGGAAGGTCCGCGGCGAGGGCGACAAGCCCGGCAAGGACGCCACCGTCAACCGCGCCTACGCCGGCCTCGGCGCGACCTTCGACCTCTATCTGAACGTCTACGGACGCACCTCGATCAACGGCGAGGGCCTGCCGCTGGACGCCACCGTGCACTTCGACAAGGGCTACAACAACGCCTTCTGGAACGGCGAGCAGATGGTCTTCGGGGACGGCGACGGCGAGATCTTCCTCGACTTCACCATCCCGGTCGACGTCATCGGCCACGAGCTGACCCACGGCGTCACCCAGTACACGGCGAACCTCGCCTACTACGGCCAGTCGGGTGCCCTGAACGAGTCCATGTCGGACGTCTTCGGCTCGCTGATCAAGCAGTACGCGCTCGGCCAGACCGCCGCCGAGGCCGACTGGCTGATCGGCGCCGGGCTGCTCGCCCCACGGGTCACCGGCACCGCCCTGCGTTCCATGAAGGCGCCGGGCACCGCGTACGACGACGACGTGCTCGGCAAGGACCCGCAGCCCGGGACGATGGACGGCTACGTCTCCACCGGCCGGGACAACGGCGGCGTCCACCTCAACTCCGGCATCCCCAACCACGCCTTCTACCTCGCCGCCCAGGCCCTCGGCGGCCACGCGTGGGAGCGGGCCGGACAGATCTGGTACGACGTACTGACCGGCGGGGAACTGCCGGAGGAGGCCCTCTTCGCGGACTTCGCCCGGCTCACGCTCGCCGCGGCACGGACCCGGTACAACGAGGGGGAGGAACTGCAGGCGGTGACGAAGGCCTGGGAACAGGTCGGGGTGCCGTCCGCGTAGGCCCGGCGGAAAGCGCCGTAGCCGCGGGCGCCCGACTCGTACTAGACAGGACCCCATGCGTATCGAAGTGCGGCGTACGGGCGGTTTCGCGGGCATCGAGCGCCGTGCCGAGGTGGACACCTCGGCACGGCCCGACGCCCCCGAGTGGCACGCCCTGGCCGAACGGGCACTCGCCGCCGGCCACGGCACACCCCCGGCCGGCGTCCCGGACGGCTTCCACTACGAGATCACCGTGGACGGCAGGACGGTCCACGCCGCCGACCCGAGGCTCACGGAGGACCAGCGCGAGCTGATCTCCCGGGTGTTGAAGGAAGGGGCCTGAAGGAGAGGGCTGGAGGAGAGGCTCGCGGGAAGGCACTTGCGGGGGACGCCTGAAGGCGGGAGCCCGGCGGCGTGCCCGGCCGCCCGGCCGCGGGTTCACGCCGAACCGTTGACTTCCGTTACCGGCGGTACAGATGATCGCGCATGGCGACGAACCCTCTCCCGCAGTTCCCGTCCGGCTTCCTCTGGGGTGTGTCCACCTCGGCCCATCAGATCGAGGGGGCCGTGGACGAACGCGGTCCCTCGGTGTGGGACGCCTTCACGGCCGCGCCCGGACACGTCAAGGACGGCTCCACGGCGGCGGTGGCCTGCGACCACTTCCACCGCTACCCCGAGGACGTGGCGCTCCTCGCCGGCCTCGGCGTGGACGCGTACCGCTTCTCCGTGTCCTGGCCCCGGGTGAACTCCCCCGGCGGCCTCGACTTCTACGACCGCCTGGTCGACGCGCTGTGCGCGGCGGGCGTACGACCGGTGCCGACCCTCTTCCACTGGGACCTGCCGGCGGAGCTGGACTGGATGGACCGGGACACCGCCGAGCGGTTCGCCGAGTACACCTCCGTCGTCGCCGGCCGCCTCGGCGACCGCGTCAAGAAGTGGATCACTCTCAACGAACCCGCCGAGCACACCCTGCTCGGGCACGCGCTCGGCGCGCACGCCCCCGGCAGGCAGCTCATGTTCGACGCCCTGCCGGTGGCCCACCACCAGCTCCTCGCCCACGGTCTGGCCGTACGGGCCCTGCGCGCGGCCGGGGCGGGCGACATCGGGATCGCCAACTCGCACGGACCGACCTGGGCGGCCTCGGACCGCAGCGAGGACGTGGAGGCGGCCGACTTCTACGACCTCCTGCTCAACCGGCTCTTCGCCGACCCCGTCCTGCTGGGCCGCTACCCCGACGGCATCGCCGAACTGATGCCCGGTGACGTCGAGGCGGACCTGAAGATCATCGGCGAGCCGGTCGACTGGTACGGGATCAACTACTACCAGCCGACCAGGGTGGGCGCCCCCGAGGGAGCGGAGATCGAGTTCGGCGGACTGACCCTGCCCGCCGAACTGCCCTTCACCGTCAAGGAACTGGAGGGGTACCCGGTCACCGACTTCGGCTGGGCGGTGGTGCCCGAGGGGCTCACCGAGCTGCTCACCGGCTTCCGCGAGCGCTACGGCGACCGGCTCCCGCCCGTCGTCGTCACCGAGAACGGCTGCAGTTACGACGGCATCGACGACCAGGAGCGGATCGCCTTCCTGGACGGCCACATACGGGCGCTGCACCGGGCGTCGGAGCAGGGTGTCGACGTACGCGGCTACTTCGTCTGGTCGCTGATGGACAACTTCGAGTGGGCGGAGGGGTACGCGCGCAGGTTCGGCCTCGTGCACGTCGACTACGACACCCTGGAGCGGACCCCGAAGGCCTCGTACGCCTGGCTGCGGGACGCCCTGCGGGCGCAGAGATGACCGCCGCCGACGCGGTCGTCCCCGTGTCCGCCCTCGCCGAGCCCGTCGAGCGGGTGGGCCGGGGCTGGACCTCGGCGCTCTCGCTCGCCAACGGGGCGATCTGGGTGGGCTGGTACGGCCCCCTGCAGATCCTCCTCGCCTCCCAGGCTGAGGACTTCGCGCCCGGCTCCGGCATGTCCAAGGAGACGATGCTGGCCTGGGTGACGGGCGCGGGCGCGGTCGTCTCGCTGGTCGCCAACCCGCTCTTCGGCGCGCTGTCCGACCGGACGACGGCACGGTGGGGCCGCCGTACACCGTGGATCGTGGCCGGAGCGGCCGGCGGGGCGCTGTCCCTGCTGCTCCTGGCGGGAGCGGGTGGCGTGTGGACGATGGCGGCGGGCTGGTGCCTGGTCCAGCTGACCCTGAACGCCGCGTTCGCCGCGGTCACCGCGGCCGTGCCCGACCGGGTGCCCCGGCTCCAGCGCGGCAGCGTGGGCGGCTGGCTGGGCGCGGCGCAGATCCTCGGCGTGGTCGGCGGCACGGGGCTCGCGACGGTGGCCGGGGGCACCGGTGGCGGGTACGCGGCGTGCGCGGTGTTCACGCTGGTCGGCGTCCTGCCGTACGTCCTGCGCTTCGAGGACCTGCGGCTGCCCGAGTCGGCCCGGCCGCCCTGGTCGGGGCGGGCGTTCCTCGCCTCCTTCCGGCTGAGTCCGCGCGAACACCCCGACCTCGCGTGGGCCTGGCTGACCCGCTTCCTGATCAACCTCAGCAACGCCCTCGTGCTGCTGTACCTGCTCTACTACCTGCGGGACCGGCTCCACCTCGACGACCCCGAGCAGGGGGTTCTGGTCCTCACCGCGGTGAACGGGATCACGCTCCTCGCCACGGTCGTGGTGGGCGGGGTGTGGTCGGACCGGCTGGGGCGCCGCAAGCCGTTCGTGATCTGGTCCGGTGTCCTGATGGCGGTGGCCACCGCGGCGCTGGCCTGCTGGCAGACCTGGCCCGGCGCGATCGCCGCCGCGGCCGTCCTCGGCGTCGGCTTCGGCGTCTTCACCTCCGTCGACTTCGCCCTGATGACCGACGTCCTGCCGAAGGCCCTGGACCGCGGCAAGGACCTCGGCGTCATCAACATCGCCAACGCCCTTCCCCAGGTCGCGGCCCCGGTCCTGGCGGCCCCGGTCGTGACGTACCTGGGCGGCTACCGGGTCCTGTACCTGCTCGCGGCGGTGATCGGCCTGGCGGGGGCGGTGCTGGTGGTGCGGATCAAGGGGGTGGACTGAGGGCACCGGCCGCCCTCCCCGGCGGGCCCGCTTCCCGGGGGCCGACTTCGGCCACTTTTCACGACCGTTGCGGAAAGGGGCCCGCTTCCCTTGCAATCGTGAGGCGCCCGCGCCTCAATGGAACCGCACATTCCGACGGACCGTCAGATACGCCTCCGCACGGCGTCCCGCACCCCCGCACGCGGACGGTCCGCGTACACGTCTTCCCGCACCCTCACCGGCACGAAGGTGAGAAACCCGTGTGCCCGGACCAGGGCGGACGGCTCCGTCCCGACCATCCCCACATGGCAATTCCCCCACACGGGAAGGGATTTCGATGAGAGGCAAGCGACTCGCAACGGTCTCGGCGTTAGCCGCCGGCACCCTCGCCGCGACCGGACTGGCCTTCGCGCCGGCCGCCGCGGCCGTCACTCCCCAGACGGCCACCATCAACGCGACCTGCACCATCGGTGGCGGCGGTGCGGCCACCCTCACGGCCACGCAGGACGGCACGGCCGCGACCATCACCCTCAGCTCCACCGCCATCACGGCCCCGATCCCGATCGCCGCGAACTCGGTCACCTCGACCCTCTCCATGGTGAACGCGAGCGGCGGGACCACCGCCTTCAGCGGCAAGAAGAACCCCGCGATGGCCACCGGCAGCGGAGTCTCGGTGGGCCCCCTCGACGGCACCGTCGCCTCCGGCGACAGCCTGGAGTTCTACGGCGGCTCCCTGAAGATGACCATCTTCGGCATCACGATCACCTGTACGGCGGACACACCGCAGTCCCCGGGTCCGTTCGTCTTCGACTGACCCGCCGCGCCCTGACGTGAAGAGGGCCGGTGCCGCCCGCGCGCAGCGACACCGGCCCGGCCCCCCGGCGGCCCCGCGGTCCCCGGTCCGGCCGGCGACTCCGCCGCCCGCGAACCGCGCCGGTGACCATGACAGAAACTGATGGGCCATCAGTCAGTGCGCCGGGTCTCCATTGACTTCTCACACGACCGGCACATCAATGTCCCCCTGGCGGCGCAGACGAGCCGCTGCGCCCGCATCCCTCAGGAGGGGGGCAACACCCCATGTCAACCAAGGGTCCGACAACCCGAAGACGCCGCGTCGCGGCACTGCTCGGGGCAGCCGTACTCGCGCTCACCGTGGGAGGTGCGCTGGCCGCTCCGGCCGGAGCCGCACCCGTGAACGTGGACTTCGCCACGCACTGCATCCCGCCGGCGATCGCGGGCATCCCGCCGATCGACGGCACCACCACGGCGAAGATCACGGTCGACAACGCCAGTCCCAAGGTCGGCGACACGGTCACCGTGACCTACACGGTGGTCAGTCCCGCCGCCAGCAACCCCGTCGACCTCGCGCTGCCGGCCGACATCATGACCCCCACGGGCAAGGTCGCGCTGGGCGGGGCACAGACAGGAAGCGTCACCGTCGCCGGTCCCAAGAAGAACGACCCGGTGCCGGCCAAGGGCGCCTTCCCGTCGTTCAGCATGACCGGAACGTTCACCGTGACCGCGCCCGGCGCGATCACCCTGTCGCCCGGTGACTACAACATCCACACCAGCTACATCATGGAGCTGGACACCCCGTGCACGGTCACCAATCCGCCCGCCCCGGTGTCCGAGACGGTCACCGCGACCGGCGGACAGAGCAACACCCGGGCCATCCAGCTCGGTTCGGCCTCCGGGAACCCCGGTGACAGCGTGACCGTCACCGGCAGCGGCTTCACCCCGGGCGCGAGCGTCACCCTCGCCGGACGGTCCGGGGCCACCCAGACCGCCGACACGGCGACCGTGACCGCGAACGCCCAGGGCTCCATCAGCGGCTCGCTCGTCGTCAACGACAAGACGACGACCGGCGTGGTCGCGTACGAGGGAGGAAGCTGGAACGCGGACACCGGAGCGGGTCCGGCCGCGTACGTCGTCATCGACAACACGCCCGTCCCCGACGGCAGCCAGAAACTCACCACCACGGTGAAGGCGGGAACCCTGTCGATGACCCAGGCCGGGGACGCCGTCGCGCTGTCGGCGGTCGACTACGGCAAGGGCGGCGCCTCCACGGGCTCCCTGCAGACGGTGACGGTCAAGGACTTCCGCGGCGGGCCCGCGGGCTGGTCCCTGACCGGCAAGGTCACCGACTTCACCGGCCCCGGCGCGAAGATCGGCGCCGGCGCCCTGAGCTGGACCCCGGCCTGCGCGACCAAGGCCGGCAGCCCGAGCACCTGCCAGGCCGGCTCGTCCGGCACGGTGGGCACCTCGGGCGCGACCCTGGCGTCCACCCCCAACGGGACGCTCACCAGTGGTGAGTTCACCGTCGACGCCGGACTGTCGCTGAACGTACCGGAGTTCACGCCTCCCGGCTCCTACTCCGGTGTGCTCACGCTGACGCTCAGCTGACCGGTCCGCCACCCGACCGGTCTTCCGCACCCCGGTGGCCGGGCGCGCACCCGCCCGTCCACACAGGGGCTGTCACGACGACAGCCGCCCGTTCGCCGATGCCGTCCGCGGGGGTCCGCACCCATGCGCAAGCCGTACGCCCTCCTCCTGAGCGTGTTCCTGGTCCTGCCGGCCTTCCTGGCCCTCGTGGCCACGCCCTCGTACGCGGCCGACAACGGCAGCTGGTCGGTCTATCCCGTCTCCTCGCGCATCGCCGCGCGGCCCTACTTCTACCTCTCCGCCGACCCCGGCCAGACCCTCCGGGACAAGGTCACCGTCGCCAACAAGACCGGTGATCCGCTGACGTTCCGGCTGTACGCGGCCGACGCCTACAACACCGCACGCGACGGCGGTTTCGCCGTCCGCACCCTGGCCGAGAAGCAGCGCGGGGTGGGGGCGTGGGCCCGGCCGGCACGCTCCCGGATCACCGTGCCCGCGCACGGCGAGGTGACCGTGCCGTTCACGCTGCGGGTCCCCGAGCGGGCCGAACCCGGCGACCACCCGGGCGCGCTCGTGGCGCTCGACGAACGGATCGAGAAGGGCTCGGGCTCCCTCTCGGTGGGGGTGCGACGAGCCGTCGCCGCCCGGGTCTACCTCCGGGTAGGCGGCCCGACGGTCCCCGCCCTGGCCGTGGAGAAGGTCCGCCTCACCCACCACCAGCCGCTGGTCCCGGGCACGGGCTCCACCGTGGCGACCGTCTCGTACACGCTCCACAACACGGGCAACGTGACGCTGAACCCGAAGGTGCGGCTGAGGGCCGAGGGCCTCTTCGGGCGCACCCTGCTGTCCCGCGAGCTCACGGGCATTCCCTCGGAACTGCTGCCGGGCCAGCGGGTCCGGCTCACCGCCTCCTGGCACGGGTCGCCCCAGCTCGACCGGTGCGACGTGACGCTGACGGCCAGCGCGCCGGGGACGAAGGAGTCGGCGAGCGTGTCGTTCCTCGCGCTGCCGTGGCTCGTGGCCGTGCTGGCGGTGGCCGCGGCCACCGCGGTCGTGGTGACGCTCAGAGTGCGTCGGGCCCGCGTTCGCCCGTCCGTACCCGTACGACCGTCTCCACGGGTACGGACCACACCTTTCCGTCCCCGATCTTCCCGGTCTGCGCGGCCCTGACCACCGCGTCGATGACCGCGTCGGCCACCGCGTCCTCGACGACGACCTCGATCCGGACCTTGGGGACCAGGTCGACCTGGTACTCGGCGCCGCGGTACACCTCGGTGTGCCCGCGCTGGCGCCCGTACCCGCTGGCCTCGGTGACGGTCATCCCGTGCACACCGATCTCCCGCAGGGCGGTCTTGACCTCGTCGAGGCGGAAGGGCTTGACGATCGCGGTGATGAGTTTCATGCCTGGGGCTTGGCCTTCTGCGCGAGGGGAAGGGACGACGACACCGGGGCGCCGTGGCCCAGGACCCCGTGATCGTAGGCGCTCTCGGCGTGCACCGTAAGGTCCAGGCCGGTCCGCTCCTGCTCCTCGTCCGCGCGCAGCCCCATGAACCGGTCGATCGCGGTGCCGATGCCGTACGTGGCACCGAACGCGTACGCGCCGACGGCCAGGACGGCGACCAGCTGCCGACCGAGCTGACCGAGTCCTCCGCCGTACAGCAGCCCCTCGGCGCCGCCGGTCATCGTGTGGACGGCGAAGACGCCGATGAGCAGCGTGCCGATGATCCCGCCGACCAGATGGACACCGACGACGTCCAGCGAGTCGTCGTAGTTCAGCTTGAACTTCCATCCCACGGCGTACGAGCAGACGACACCGGCGGCGAGCCCGACGGCGAGCGCGCCCAGCAGGGACACCACCCCGCACGACGGGGTGATGGCCACCAGACCGGCCACGGCGCCCGAGGCGGCGCCCAGGGTCGTCGGGTGGCCGTCGCGGCGCTGCTCGACGAGGAGCCAGCCGAGCAGGCCGGTGCAGCCGGCGGCGAGGGTGTTGAGGAAGGCCGCGGCGGCCAGGCCGTTCGCGCCGAGGGCGGACCCGGCGTTGAAGCCGAACCAGCCGAACCACAGGAGACCGGCGCCGAGCACGACCATGGGGAGGTTGTGCGGCCGCATGGCGTCCTTCTTGAAGCCGAGGCGCGGTCCGAGCACCAGGCACAGCGCGAGCCCGGAGGCACCCGAGGCGATCTCGACCGGCATGCCGCCCGCGAAGTCGAGGGCGCCGAGACCGTCGTGGATCCAGCCACCCGGACCCCACACCCAGTGCGCGACGGGAACGTATACGAGCAGGGCCCAGACGGGCACGAACACGAGCCAGGCCCCGAACTTCGCCCGGTCGGCGACCGCCCCGCTGATCAGCGCGGCGGTGATGATCGCGAAGGTGAGCTGGAAGGTGGCGAAGAGCAGGGTGGGGACGCTCCCCTGCACGCTGTCCGGCCCGAGTCCGGCCATCCCGGCGTGCTCGAGACCGCCGACGAGCCCGCCGAACGCGTCCGGGCCGAAGGCGAGGGAGTAGCCGGCGGTCAGCCACACCACCGTGACCAGGGCGATCGAGACGAAGCTCATCATCAGCATGTTGAGCACGCTCTTCGCCCGGACCATGCCCCCGTAGAACAGGGCGAGGCCGGGGGTCATCAGGAGGACGAGCGCGGTGGCGGCGAGCAGCCAGGCGGTGTCGCCGGTGTCGATCCGGGAAGCGGCCAGGGTCACGGTCTCTCCAGCGGAGTGGGGGGGCACGGGGCGGGGGCGTCGTCAGAGCGTCGTCGGCGTGCGTTTCCGGTTGCGCACGCCGACGTTTCCGCCATGTTTCATTGCGCCGTGATTTCCGATTCCTCACCGGGGAGGCGGGCGGCGCGGGCCCCGGAACGCCCCGTGCGGCAGAACCGGAACGCTTGCTTCACGCGTACCGGGGCGGCCGCCCCGGGGCTGTCGAACACCTTGGTACGGCGGGCACCCGACGATCAGGGACAATGGGCGCCATGAGCGTTCGCAACCAGTCATCCGAGCCGTCCAAGGGCGGGGGCGCCTCCGGCGCCCTCGACGCGGTGGGGAACCACCGCGCCGGCTTCGCCTGTTTCGTGGGCCGCCCCAACGCGGGCAAGTCCACCCTCACGAACGCTCTGGTCGGCCAGAAGGTGGCGATCACCGCGAACCAGCCGCAGACCACGCGGCACACCGTGCGCGGCATCGTGCACCGGCCCGACGCGCAGCTGATCCTCGTCGACACCCCCGGCCTGCACAAACCGCGCACCCTGCTGGGCGAGCGGCTCAACGACATCGTCCGCACCACCTGGGCCGAGGTCGACGTGATCGGCTTCTGCCTGCCCGCGAACGAGAAGCTCGGCCCGGGTGACCGGTTCATCGCGAAGGAACTGGCGTCGATCAAGAAGACGCCGAAGATCGCGATCGTCACCAAGACCGACCTCGTCGACAGCAAGACCCTCGCCGAGCAGCTCATCGCGATCGACCAGCTCGGCCGGGAGCTCGGTTTCGAGTGGGCCGAGATCGTCCCGGTCTCCGCGGTCGGGGACAAGCAGGTGGGTCTGCTGGCCGACCTGATCGTCCCGCTGCTGCCGGAGGGGCCCGCCCTCTACCCCGAGGGCGACCTGACGGACGAGCCGGAGCAGGTCATGATCGCGGAGCTGATCCGCGAGGCCGCCCTGGAGGGCGTCCGGGACGAGCTTCCGCACTCCATCGCCGTCGTGGTCGAGGAGATGCTGCCGCGCGAGGACCGTCCCGCGGACAAGCCGCTCCTGGACATCCACGCCTTCGTCTACATCGAGCGCCCCAGCCAGAAGGGGATCATCATCGGCCCCAAGGGCAAGCGCCTGAAGGACGTCGGCATCAAGTCCCGCAAGCAGATCGAGGCCCTGCTGGGCACGCCGGTCTTCCTCGACCTGCACGTGAAGGTCGCCAAGGACTGGCAGCGCGACCCCCGGCAGCTGCGCAAGCTCGGCTTCTGAGCCGGTTCGGGCCTCGAGGACGGCCCGGTGTCGTCCGGGCCGTCCTTAATCTTCCGGCAGGAGGGGCTTCTCAGCCCGCGGTCACCGTCGTGTGCACGACGCCGTCGGGCCCGGCCAGCAGCACCGGCGTCCCGGGCCCGGCGAGATCCCGTACGGCCGCGCGGTCCGCGTCGCCGACGGCCTCCGCCTCGGACACCACGGCCGCCGCCTCCAGGGACTTCGCCCCGGACGCCACGGCCATCGCCACGGCCGTCCGCAGGGCGCTCAGCCGCAAGGACTCCAGCTCCACGGTCCCGGCGACGTACGTACGTCCCGTCTCGTCGCGTACGGCCGCGCCCTCGGGCACACCGTTGCGGGCCCGCGCGGAACGGGCCAGGGTGACGATCTTGCGGTCCTCGGGGTCGAGCGCGCTGCTGTCGGTCATGACCAGAGCATACGAAGTGCCGACGCCGTCCCCCGCCGAAGGGTCACCCGGCCACCGGGTACATCGAACCGCGGCGCCCCTCCGGCGAGGCGAGCCACTCCAGTTTCGCGGCCGTGTTCTCCTCCGGCAGCGGCGTGTGCAGCACGATCGTGAGGTCGGGCCGGACCGGCACCTTCATCGCGGTGGACTCGACGGCGAGCAGTCCCACCAGCGGATGGTCGAGCTCCTTGCGGATCTGCCCGGCGTCCTCGATGTCCCGCCGCTCCCACAGCTCAGCGAACTCGGTGCTCGCGTCGGTCAGTTCGGCCAGCAGCTCGCGGAACCCCTCGTCGTCCGGCGCGGCGGCGCACGAGGCCCTGAACTGGGCCACGACCGTACGGGCGTTGTGCTCCCAGGTACGTGAACGGCCCCGGTACAGCGGGTCGGTGAAGAAGTCGACGATGCAGTTCTGGGTGTTCTCCGGACGCATCCCGAGGACCACCGCGGCGGCGTCGTTGTACATGACGCAGTTGTAGTACGGGTCCATGATGTGCGCCGGATACGGCATCCACGTGTCGATCAGCCGCCGCAGCCCGTCGCACATGTCCCGGTTCCCGGGGGCGACTTCGGGCGCGGGCGGGTTCAGCCCGGCCAGCGTGTACAGATGGCGCCGCTCGGTGTTGCTGAGCCTGAGCACCCGGGCGACGGAGTCGAGGACCTGCGGCGACACGGAGATGTCCCGCCCCTGTTCCAGCCACTGGTACCAGGAGGCGCCCACACCCGCGAGGACGGCGACCTCCTCGCGGCGCAGCCCCGGAGTGCGGCGGCGGGCACCGCCGTCCGGGAGCCCGGCCTCGGCCGGTGACACCCGCGCCCTGCGGCTCATCAGGAACTCACGCAGTTCCGGGCGTCGTTGGGTCTTCGGCGCCTCGACCGTCACGTGTCTCCCCCTTCGGTGACTGGTGGTGCGGCCACCAGCATAAGTTCCGGCTCCCCACGGATATTCCGGCCGCCGCACGCTCTTGCCATGACCGCGAACACGACCACCGAGTCCGCCACCCGCACCCCCGGCGACGGCACGCCGGGCATCGATCCGTCCACCACGAACGGCCCCCGGGCCGACACCTCCACAGCCCGTCCCGGCCGGTCCGCCCGCCCTGAGGACGGCCGGCCACCGCGCCCCGACCGGCTGTCCCGGCGCGACGCACTCGTGCTCTTCGTGCTGTGCGCCGCCCAGTTCATGGTCGCGCTCGACTTCTCCGTCCTGAACGTGGCGCTGCCCGTGCTCGGCCGCGACCTGGGCATGAGCCCGTCCGCGCTCCAGTGGGCGGTCACCGCCTTCGCGCTGCCCTCCGGCGGCTTCCTGCTCCTCTTCGGCCGCATCGGCGACCTGTTCGGCCGCCGGGGGCTCTTCCTCACCGGACTGACCCTGTTCGGGGCGGCCTCGCTGCTGGCGACCCTCGCCTGGGACCCGGCGTCGTTCCTGGCCGGACGGGCCCTGCAGGGGCTCGCCGCGGCGGCGATCGTGCCGACCGGCATGTCGCTGCTGACCACGACCTTCCCGGAGGGTCCCGCACGTGACCGCGCGCTCGGCATCTCCGGCACGCTCCTGTCGCTCGGCTTCACGATCGGCATGGTGGCGGGCGGTGTCCTGACCGACGTGCTGGGCTGGCGTTCGACGATGGGCCTGCTGTCACTGTTCGCGCTGGTCGTGCTGCCGCTCGCGATCGGTCTGCTGCCCACGTCCCGGGCGCGGCACGCCGGCGCGGACACGGCCGGTGCGAAGGGCCGCCCCCGCCTGGACGTCCCCGGCGCGGTCACCGTCACCAGTGGTCTGCTGGCTCTGATCTACGCCCTGTCGACGGCGGCCGAGCGCGGTTTCGGCGGCGCGGACGTCGTCACGACGCTCGCCCTGGGCGTGCTGCTGCTCGGCGCCTTCGTCCGGATCGAGTCCCGCGCCGACGCCCCGCTCGTCAGCCTGAAGATGCTGCGCCGCCCCACGGTGGCGTGGGGCAACCTCGGCGGCCTGGTCACCTTCTCGATGATGTCGACGGTCGTCTTCGTCCTGACCCTCTACCTCCAGGAGACGCTCGGTCTCTCCGCCTTCGAGACGGGTCTGGTCTTCGGCGTGCAGGGCGCGCTGTCGGCCGTCGCCGGGATGTACGCCCCGAAGGTCATCGGCCGCTTCGGCGCCCGGCGCACGCTGGCCGCCTCGTTGACGGGCCAGGGCCTGTTCGTGGCCGGGATGCTGCTGCTGAACGCGCACACCTGGTCCGTCTGGATCGCCGCCGCCGGGGTGTCCCTGGCCAGCATGTTCCACCTGGGCGCGATCATCTCGTACGGCCTCACCGTCACCTCGGGCGTCCCCGACGAGGAGCAGGGTCTGGCCACCGGTCTGGTGACCTCGACCCAGCAGGTGGGCATCACCGTCGGCATCCCGCTCCTCGGGGTCCTCGCGACCACGTCGGGCGACCTGCTGAGCGGCGTCCGCACGGTGCTCGGTCTGGACGCGGCGATCGTGCTCGCGGCGGCGGCGCTGGTCGCCGTCGGACTCGGGCGGCGGGGCACGGCGCGCACCAGCTGAGGGCGGCGCCGGGCGGCCGGCGGGTCAGGGGCGGTCGGCCCCGGTCAGGGGCGGTCGAGGCGCAGGCGCTCGGCGCGCGGCAGACCGGCCACGACGAGATCGTAGGAATCCTCGACCAGCTCCCGGACCAGGCGGTCCGGGAGTCCGCCGTCCACGGTCACCGTGTTCCAGTGCCGCTTGTTCATGTGATAGCCGGGGACGATCAGCCCCGGGTGCTGCTCGCGCAGCCGGATCGCGTCCTGCGGGTCGCACTTCAGGTTGACCGTGAGCGGGCGTCCGTCCAGGTTCGTCAGCGCGAAGAGCTTGCCCAGCACCTTGAAGACCGAGGTCTCGGGGTTGAAGGGGAAGTCCTCGACGGCCGCGTTGAAGGACAGGCAGAACGCGCGCAGCTGCTGCGGGGTCACGCTGGCTTCTCCTCCTGCGGGGAGCCCGTCGGGCCGACCGGCTCGACCAGCACCGTGACGATCTTGTTCCGGCGTCCGGCGGCGGCCTCCGCGGTGAGCCGCAGCTCGCGCCCGTCGGGCAGTTCGACCGCCGAGGAGGCACCGGCGATGGGGACCCGTCCCAGCGCCTTGGCGAGCAGCCCGCCGACGGTCTCCACGTCCTCGTCGTCGTAGGCCTCGAAGCCGTACAGCTCGCCGAGGTCGCCGATGTCGAGACGGGCGGTCACCCGGAAGCGGTCGTCGCCGAGTTCCTGGACGGGCGGCAGCTCGCGGTCGTACTCGTCGGTGATCTCGCCGACGATCTCCTCGAGGATGTCCTCGATGGTGACGATGCCGGCCGTGCCGCCGTACTCGTCGATGACGACGGCGACGTGATTGCGCTCCTGCTGCATCTCGCGCAGCAGATCGCCGGCGTTCTTGGTGTCGGGCACGAACGCGGCCGGCCGCATGGCCGTGGAGACGAGCTCCGACTCGGCGTCGCGGCTGATGTGCGTCTTGCGGGCCAGATCCTTGAGGTAGACGATCCCGACGATGTCGTCCTCGTTCTCGCCGGTCACGGGTATGCGCGAGAAGCCGGAGCGCAGGGCCAGGGTGAGGGCCTGCCGGATGGTCTTGTAGCGCTCGATGACGACGAGGTCGGTGCGGGGCACCATGACCTCGCGCACGAGGGTGTCGCCGAGTTCGAAGACGGAGTGCACCATGCGGCGCTCCTCGTCCTCGATGAGCGACTCCTTCTCGGCGAGGTCGACCATCGCCCGCAGTTCGGCCTCGGAGGCGAACGGGCCGCGCCGGAAGCCCTTGCCGGGGGTGAGCGCGTTGCCGATGAGGATCAGCAGCGGCGGGATCGGGCCCATGATCCGGGCCAGCGGCAGCAGGACGTACGCCGCCGCGGTCGCGGTGTTCAGCGGGTGCTGGCGGCCGATGGTGCGCGGCGAGACACCGACCGCGACGTACGACACGAGGACCATGACGGCGATCGCGACCGCGAGGGCCTGCCAGGTCTTGTCGAACTCCTTCAGGCAGGCGTAGACGACGAGCGCGGCGGCCGCCATCTCGCAGACCACGCGGACCAGCAGCGCCACGTTCAGATAGCGCGTCGGGTCCGCGGTGACCTGCGCGAGCTTCGCGCTGCCGCGCCGGCCGCCGCGGACCGCCTCCTCGGCGCGGAAGCTGGAGACGCGCGCGAGGCCCGCCTCCGCGCAGGCGGCGAGCCAGGCGACGACGACCAGAACGATGGCACCGACGACGAGCTGTGGACTCATGACACGGTCGGGGCCGGAGACGGACCCGTGATGCCCTTCTCCGCACGCCAGCCGTCCACGATGGCGGCCTGCAGGCCGAACATCTCGGCCTTCTCGTCGGCTTCCTCGTGGTCGTAGCCGAGGAGGTGCAGCACACCGTGGACGGTGAGGAGCTGGAGCTCCTCGTCCATGGAGTGCTGCGTCGGAGCGTCCTTGCCCTGCTGCTCGGCGACCTCGGGGCAGAGCACGATGTCGCCGAGCAGACCCTGCGGCGGCTCGTCGTCGTCCTTGGACGGCGGACGCAGCTCGTCCATCGGGAAGGACATGACGTCCGTGGGGCCCGGCAGGTCCATCCACTGGATGTGGAGCTGCTCCATGGCGTCGGTGTCCACGACGATCACCGAGAGCTCGGAGAGCGGGTGGATGCGCATCCGTGCGAGCGCGTAGCGGGCGATGTCGAGGATCGCCTGCTCGTCGACCTCGGTTCCGGACTCGTTGTTGACGTCGATCGACATGGCGGTGCTGGTCTACTTCCCTTTGTGGCCCCGGCTCTTGTGGGAGCCGTTCTCGGTGCCGTTCTCGCTGTCGTACTTCTCGTACGCGTCGACGATACGGCCGACCAGCTTGTGCCGGACGACATCCTGGGACGTGAGCCGCGAGAAGTGGACGTCCTCGACACCCTCCAGGATGTCCTGGACCTGCCGCAGACCCGACTTCGTACCGCTCGGGAGGTCGACCTGCGTCACGTCACCCGTGATGACGATCTTCGATTCGAAGCCGAGCCGGGTGAGGAACATCTTCATCTGTTCGGGGCTCGTGTTCTGGGCCTCGTCCAGGATGATGAAGGCGTCGTTCAGGGTCCGGCCGCGCATGTACGCCAGCGGCGCGACCTCGATCGTGCCCGCCGCCATCAGGCGCGGGATCGAGTCCGGGTCGAGCATGTCGTGCAGCGCGTCGTAGAGCGGGCGCAGATAGGGATCGATCTTCTCGTAGAGCGTGCCGGGCAGGAAGCCCAGACGCTCGCCGGCCTCGACCGCCGGGCGGGTCAGGATGATCCGGTTGACCTGCTTGGACTGGAGCGCCTGGACGGCCTTCGCCATGGCGAGGTACGTCTTGCCGGTACCGGCGGGGCCGATGCCGAAGACGACGGTGTGCTTGTCGATGGCGTCGACGTAGCGCTTCTGGTTGAGCGTCTTGGGGCGGATGGTGCGGCCTCGCGAGGACAGGATGTTCTGCGTGAGCACCTCGGCCGGAGTCTCCTGGCCGTCGCCCTCCCCGTTCCCGCTCGCCCTGAGCATGGCGATCGAGCGTTCCACTGCGTCCTCCGTCATGGGCTGCCCCGTGCGGAGCACCAGCATCATCTCGTCGAACAGTCGCTGGACGAGCGCGACTTCACCGGCGTCGCCCACCGCGCTGATCTCGTTTCCCCGGACGTGGATGTCGGCCGCCGGGAAGGCCTTCTCGATCACGCGCAGCAGGGCGTCTCCGGAACCGAGAACGGTCACCATGGGGTGCTTGGCCGGGACGGTGAAGTGCGCGTGCGCCTGCCCCTGGACGGGGCCGTGAGCTGTGGGTGTCTGAGTCATGGGCCGGCTCTGTAGGCCTGCGTATCCTCCTCGGTCGGCACGCTTGCCACACGGGCAGCCTTGCGGTTCCCAGCGTACGTCGCGGTGCTCACGGAGCCGTAGGGCTTTTCCCGCGGTGACGAGGTCGTGACCTGAGGGCACGCCGGGGACGCCTCGCGGACATGCCGGGGACGCGCAGGGAACGCGGGACGCGCAGGCCGGCCGACAGGCAGGCAGGCAGGCAGGCAGGCAGGCAGGACAGCGTGACGGCGGGCGTCCTCAGGCCGAGCGGCCGAAGACCGACCGTCAGGCCGAGCGGCCGAAGCCGATCGTCGGGACCGCCCGGCGCAGCGGCCAGGGGCGGGTGACCTCCGGGAGCAGGCCCTCCAGGAAGGCGTACCGGTTCAGGGCCGCCGGGTCCTGGTCGGCGACCGAGTGGACCCGGCGCCACCAGGCGGCGATCTCCGACCAGCCGGGCGCCGACAGCGATCCGCCGAACTCCTGGACGGAGAGCGCGGCGGTCAGCCCGGCGAAGGCGAGCCGGTCGGCCAGCGGCCAGCCGGCCAGGGTCCCCGTGACGAAACCGGCGACGAAGACGTCCCCGGCTCCGGTGGGGTCCAGCGCCTCGACGGCGATCGCCGGGACCTCGGCGCTCTCCCCGGAACGCCCGTCCACGGCGTAGGCACCGTCGGAGCCCAGGGTGACGACCGCCAGCGGCACGTGTTCGGCCAGCGCGTGCGCCGCCGCGCGCGGGCAGTCGGCGCCGGTGTAGCGCATGGCCTCCTCGGCGTTCGGCAGGAACGCCTCGCAGTGCGCCAGATCGGCGAGTCCCGCCAGGTCCCAGCGGCCGGTGTCGTCCCAGCCGACGTCCGCGAAGATCCGGGTGCCGCGGCTCGCGGCCTGCTCGATCCAGGACGCGCGGACCCCCGGGGTCAGCGAGGCGACGGCGGCGCGGGCGCGCGGCGGGCAGTCGGGCGCCGCCTCCTCCGAGGGCGCCTCGTGCCCGTGGCTGACCATGGTCCGCTCGCCCTCGTACGCCATCGACACGGTGACCGGCGAGTGCCAGCCGGGCACGGTCCGCGACGGCGTGAGATCGATGTTCTCGCCCTGTTCCAGGGCGTCCCAGCAGTACTCGCCGTAGTGGTCGTCCCCGAAGGCGGCGGCGAGGGAGGTCCGCAGGCCGAGCCGGGCGAGGGCGGTCGCCATGTTCGCGACGCCGCCGGGGCTCGATCCCATGCCGCGCGCCCAGGACTCGGTGCCGCGCACGGGCGCGGAGTCGAGCCCGGTGAAGATGATGTCCAGGAAGACGGTGCCCGTCAGATAGACGTCCCAGGGCGGGTCGTCGGCCGTGCGCAGCCCGGCGAGCGGGTCGACATGGGCCTCGCGGAACGGTCCCTCTCCGTTGATCACGGTGTGCTCCCTGGGGGTGGTCCGGATCTGGCCAGTGTGCACCACACCGGCCACACGGGCCCGTGATCACGCCGGGGCGTCCGCGGTCCGTGGGGCGGGCGGGACATGTCCCGCCCGCCCGAACGACCCCACACCCGCACCCGCACCCGCACCCGCACCCGCACCCGCAGTCAGCCACGCACGGAACGGACCGGACCGGCCACCACGACGCACCCGCGGTCGGCGACGCACGGGAGGGGCCGTGCCGGTACATCGATGCCCGTCGCCACCGACGGTCACATCTCGCCCAACGGCGACGGGCTGATGTACCGGCACGGCCCCGCCCCACCCACCGGCCCGAACCCGGTACCGGCCCCACTTCGCGCCCGGCGTCCGAAAGAGAACGCCCCTGACCAGGGACTCCGCCGCAAACAAAGAGTGCCTCAGATCACATCATCACGCCTTCTTCGCGGACCCCCCACCTTGATACAAATTGCCCGCGCGTTCCTGTCCGTCGACAGCCGCCCCTCCCCCTCTTCTTGAGCCGCTCTCGCATGCCCTGGGAACGCCCGTGTCCGCCCGCACCCCCACGCCCTGGCCCCTCGTCGCCCTTTTCACGGCCGGGTACCTCGCCGCGTACCTCCTCCCCACCACCGTCGGCCGCCTCGACGCGGCACTCCCGCTGTCGGCCACCCAGGCCGGTGCCGTCGGCAGCGTCCTGCTGCTGAGCTCGGCCTCGGCCGGCTTCCTGCTCGCCTCGCGCGTCGACCGGTTCGGCCCGCGCGCGCTGGCCCGCGCCGGACTGCTCCTCGCGGCCGCCGGCTTCGGCACCGCCGCGCTCACGTCGGCGCTGCCTCTCGTGGTCGGCGGCGCGATCGTCGGCGGTTTCGGTTCCGGTACGGCCACCACGGTCGCCGCGACCGGGATCGCCGGCCGGCCCGATCCCCACCGGGTCACCACCCTGGGCCTGTTCGGCGTCTCCGGACTCGCGGGCGCGCTGTACCTGACCATCCCCCACCTCGGCCCGGGGCACGGATACCCGCTCGCCGCGGTCGCCTGCACGGCGCTGCTCGCGCTGTGCCTGACGGGGCGGCTCCCCGCCCGCGTCCCGGCCGCCCACGCCGTGCGCGCCGCCGCCCCGCTCCCGCACCGCCGCTCCGGCCTGCCGCTCGCCGGCGCGATGCTCCTCTGGTCCCTCGCGCAGAACTCCCTGTGGGGTGTGAGCGGCCGGATCGGTCTGACCCAGGCCGGCCTCACCGAGGTCGAGGTCGGCGTGGTCTTCGCGGTGGCGCTCGGCGCCGGACTGCTCGGTACCGTCGGCGCGGGCGCCCTCGGTCCGCGGCTCGGCCGGGCGCTGCCGATCGGCGGGGGCACGGCATTGATAGCCGGCTGTATCGCGCTGAGCGCGGCGGCCGGCGATCTGACGTCCTTCGCCGCGGGCGAGATCACCTGGAACGCGCTGTACCCGGTCGTGCTCTCGTACGTGATCGGCCTCGCCGCGTCCATGGACCCGCGCGGCCGGTGGGCGGTCCTCGTCGGTTCCGCCTCCTCGCTCGGCACCGCGTGCGGACCGCTCACCGGCAGCCTGCTGTCCGCCCGGGCGGGTTACCCGGCGATGGGAACGGTCCTGGCGGCCGGCCTGCTGCTGGTCGGCGTCCCGATGACGCTCGTGGCCCTGCGCCCGCGGCACGCCGGCCAGATCGTGGAGCTCCCCGTGGCCGAGGCCGCCGCCGCGGAGATCCCGGTGCAGGAGATCACCGTCGTGGAGATCCCCGTCGTGGAGATCGCCGTGGCGGAGATCCCCGTCGTGGGGATCCCACTGGAGGGCGTGCCCGCGCAGCGGAACGCGTACGGGACGGCGGGGCCCCGGCACACGGCGGCCACGCCCGCGCTCGGACCCGTGAGCGCCTGACTCCCGCGGGCGCCCGCCCGCCCCGAGGAGGGGAGGGTGGGCGGGTGCTCGACGGGCTACGGGAACTCGTACGCCTCGACCTCGGCGATGTACCGCGCCCGCCGCTCCTCGTCGTGCTCCAGGAAGGACGCCTCGAACGAGTTGCGCGCCAGCTCCCGCAGCCGCTCCTCGCCGAGACCGAGGGCCTCGCGCACGGCGCCGAAGTTGTCGCCGGCGTAGCCGCCGAAGTAGGCGGGGTCGTCGGAGTTGACCGTGCACAGCAGACCGGCGTCCATCATGGCGGGCAGCGGGTGCTCCGCCAGCACGTCCACGGCACGCAGCCGTACGTTCGACAGCGGGCACAGGGTCAGCGGAATCCGCTCCCGGACCAGCCGCTCGACCAGTTCGGGGTCCTCCATGCAGCGCAGCCCGTGGTCGACGCGCTCGACTCCGAGGACATCGAGGGCCTCGGTGATGTACGCGGGCGGCCCCTCCTCCCCGGCGTGCGCGACGCGCCGCAGCCCCAGCTCCGCCGCGGCCTCGTACACCGCCCGGAACTTGACGGGCGGGTGGCCGACCTCGGCGGAGTCGAGGCCGATGCCGGTGATCCGGTCGAGGTAGGGCTCCGCCGCCCGAAGGGTCTCCATGGCGGACTCGGCCGACTCGTCGCGCAGGAAGCACATGATCAGCTGGGTGGAGACGCCATGGGTCTCCTCACTGCGCCCGAGCGCCCGCCACAGCCCCTCGACGACCGTCCCCATCGGCACGCCCCGGGTGGTGTGCGCCTGCGGGTCGAAGAAGATCTCCGCGTGCCGGACGCCCTGCGCGGCGGCGCGGGCGAGGTAGGCGTCGGCCAGGTCGGCGAAGTCCGCTTCCGTCCGCAGGACGGCCATGAGCTCGTAGTACAGGTTCAGGAAGGTCTGGAGGTCGTCGAAGCGGTACGCCTCGCGCAGCTCCTCGGTGTCCGCGTACGGCAGCGTGACGCCGTTGCGCGCGGCGAGCGCGAAGGCCAGCTCGGGTTCGAGGGTGCCTTCGATGTGCAGGTGCAGTTCAGCCTTGGGGATGGACATCGAAGCATCGTACGGTCCGTCCACCGGTGTATCGAAAACGGCATCTTCCCGGCACCGGGACACCCGGCACCGGTCCGCCGTGTCCTCAGTGCCGCTTCGGGACCGGCACCCGCACCAGGTCGTGCGCCACCGTCAGCTCCCCGTCGAACCCCGCCGCGCGGGCCTCGCGCTCGAACTCCCCGGCGTCGGGATAGCGCTGGCTGAAGTGGGTGAGCACGAGGTGCCGCACGCCCGCCTCCCTGGCCACCCGGCCCGCCTGGCCGGCCGTCAGGTGGCCGTGGTCCGCGGCGAGCTGATGGTCCCCGTCGAGGAAGGTCGACTCGATGACCAGCAGGTCGCAGCCCTCGGCGAGCGCGTCCACGCCCTCGCACAGCCGGGTGTCCATGACGAACGCGAACTTCTGTCCCGGCCGGACCTCGCTGACGTCGTCCAGCGTGACGCCCCGCAGCGAGCCCTCCCGCTGCAGCACGCCGACGTCGGGGCCCTTGATCCCGTGCTCGGCGAGCCGTTCGGGCAGCATCCGCCGCCCGTCCGGCTCGACCAGCCGGTATCCGAAGGACTCGACGGGGTGGGAGAGCCTGCGGGCTTCCAGGGTGTACGCGGGGGTCGTCGCCAGGACTCCGTCCTCCGTGACCGGCACCTCGGTCAGCGGCACGGTCTCGCGGTAGGCGGTGGCGTACCGCAGCCGCTCGAAGAAGTGCGCTCCCGAGAGCGGGTAGTGCGCGGTCACCTCGTGCGGCACCCGGTCGAGGTTGATGCGCTGGATCACCCCGCCGAGCCCGAGCGCGTGGTCGCCGTGGAAATGGGTGACGCAGATGCGGTTCAGGTCGTGCGCGGCGACTCCGGCCCGCAGCATCTGGCGCTGGGTGCCCTCGCCGGGGTCGAAGAGGAGACCCTCGCCGTCCCAGCGCAGCAGATAGCCGTTGTGGTTGCGGTGCCGGGTCGGGACCTGGCTGGCGGTGCCGAGGACCACCAGTTCACGGGCGGACAAGGCCGGCTATCCCGGAGGCCACTGCATGCCGCGGCCGCCCAGGAGGTGGGCGTGCGCGTGGAAGACGGTCTGGCCGGCACCGCTGCCCGTGTTGAACACGACGCGGTAGCTCTCCAGCTTCTCCTCGGCCGCGACCTCGCCCGCCTCGCGCAGCACGTCCGCCGCGACGGCGGGCTCGGCTGCGGCCAGGGAGGCCGCGTCCGGGTAGTGCACCTTGGGGATGACCAGGATGTGGGTCGGCGCCTGCGGGTTGATGTCGCGGAACGCCACGGTCGTGTCGGTCTCGCGCACCAGCGTCGCCGGGATGTGCCCCGCCACGATCTTGCAGAACAGGCAGTCGTCCTGCGGTTCCCCGCCCCCGCCGGGCCTGGGCTCCTGCGTCATGCGTGTGCCTCCTCACGCCGGCCGATCATCACCTCCGCATGCTAGCCGCCCGACCCGGCGAACGGCTCGCGCCGCCGTCCGCCCGCGCCGGGCAGTGGCTCCGGGTCACAGCGGCGGCAGGACGGGCGCGGTCTTCGCCGGGTTCTCCTCCAGTGCGGCCAGCGCGATCCTGACCGCCTCGTCGAGCTGGGTGTCACGCCCGGCCGCGTGGTCCTGCGGCGTCTGGACGACCTCGACGTCGGGATCGACGCCGTGGTTCTCGACACCCCACTCGTAACCCTCCATCCAGAAGGCGTACTTGGGCTGGGTGACGCTGGTGCCGTCGACGAGGCGGTAGCGGCTGTCGATGCCGATGACGCCGCCCCAGGTGCGGGTGCCGACCACGGGCCCGATACCGAGCGCCTTGATCGCCGCGTTGACGATGTCGCCGTCGGAGCCGGAGAACTCGTTGGCGACGGCGACGACGGGACCGCGCGGCGCGTCCTCCGGGTAGCTGTAGGGGCGCAGACCGCGGGGCAGGTCCCAGCCGACGATCCGCCGGGCGAGCTTCTCCACGACGAGCTGCGAGGTGTGGCCGCCGCGGTTCTCGCGGACGTCCACGACCAGTCCCTCACGGGCCACCTCGACCCGCAGGTCGCGGTGGAGCTGCGCCCACCCGGCGCCGACCATGTCCGGCACGTGCAGATAGCCGAGGCGTCCGCCGGACCGCTCGTGGACGTAGGCGCGCCGGTCGGCCACCCACGCGTGGTAGCGCAGCGGCTCCTCGTCGGCGAGCGGCACGACGACCGCGTGCCGCGGATCGCCGCCGCCCGAGGGCGAGATCGTCAGCTCGACCGGCTTGCCCGCCGTGCCGACGAGCAGGGGCGCCGGCCCGGCCACGGGGTCCACCGGCCGGCCGCCGACCGCGACGATCGCGTCCCCGGCGCGCACCGCGACGCCGGGCGCGGCGAGCGGGGCCCGCGCGTCGGGGTCGGAGGTCTCCGAGGGGAGGATCCGGTCGATGCGCCAACTGCCGTCCTCGTGACGGGAGACGTCCGCACCGAGGAGCCCCTGCGCCCGGTCGCCGCCGCCCCATCCGCCGCGCGGGGTGACGTACGCGTGCGAGGTGCCGAGTTCGCCCTGCACCTCCCACAGCAGGTCGACGAGGTCGTCGTGGGTGGCGATCCGGTCCAGCACCGGCCGGTACCGGTCGAGGACGCCGTCCCAGTCGACGCCGCCGAGGTCCGGCCGCCAGAAGTTGTCCCGCATGAGGCGGCCCGTCTCGTCGTACATCTGGCGCCACTCGGCGGCCGGGTCGACGTACTGGCGCACCCGCGACAGGTCGACGGTGATGTTCGTGTCGCTCTCGTCGTCGTTCGAGGCGCGCCGGTCGCTGGGGACGACCTTGAGCTTGCCGTCGGTCCACAGCAGGACCCGCTTGCCGTCGCCGGTGACGGTGAAGTGGTCGGCGTCGGCGGCGAGGTGCTCGATGCGCTGCTGCGCGAGGTCGTACCGCTCCAGTTCGGTCTTCGGGTCCGGGTCGTCCGGGGTGGCGCGGGAGGCGCCGAGCACGCCGCGGACCGGGTGGCGCAGCCACAGCAGTCCGTCCTTGGCGGCGCGCAGCGTGGAGTAGCGGGCGGCCTCGACGGGGAACGGCACGATCCGGTCGGCGAGTCCGTCCAGGTCGATACGGGTGCTGGGGGCGCCCTCGCTGTCGGGCGTCTCGTCCTTGTCGGGGGCCTCGAAGGGCCTGCCGTGCCGCTGCGGTCCGAAGGGGGACGGGGTCGTCGCGGCCAGGGTGATCAGATACGGCCGGGAGCCGCCGACGAAGGCCAGGTCGAAGACGTGCTCGTCGTAGACGGGGTCGAAGGCGCGGGCCGACAGGAAGGCGAGGTGCTTGCCGTCGAGGGTGAACGCCGGCGCGTAGTCCCGGAAGCGCAGCGGGGTCGCCTCGGTGACCGACAGGTCGGTGGTGTTGGCGAGCTTGAGCTGGCGCAGCGGGCGGGGGCCGGGGTGGGACCAGGCGAGCCACGCCGAGTCGGGCGAGAAGACGAGGCCGGTGACCTCGCCGTCCTCGCTGCGGTCGACCTCGCGGACCTCGCCGCTCTCGCGCTCGACGAGCAGCACGCGCCCGTCGTGCGAGGCGACGGCGGCGCGGCTTCCGTCGGGCGCCACGGCGAGGCCGAGGACCCGGCCGAGCGCGCCGGCGGCGAGCCGTCTCGGGGTGGCTCCGGGGGCGACGCCGGTGGCGGGGGCGAACTCGAGGGCGTCGTCGCCCTCCGCGTCGGTCACCCACACCACGTGTTCCTCGCCCTCGGCGCGGAAGGCGCGGGGCATCCGGGCGCGGACGCCCTGCCCGTCGGCGAGGGCGCGGGTGGGGCCGGAGCGGTGGGTGACCCAGTGGACGGCGCCGCGCACGGAGACCGCGCTGCCGCGTCCGGTGTGGTCGGGCGCGGCGGCGGAGAACCAGCGCGAGGCGCTCACGGGGTGCGGCTGCTGGTCGACGCGCTGGCCGCCGAGCCGGATGTCGAGGCGGCGCGGTTCGGCGCCGTCGAGGTCGTCCAGGAGCCAGAGTTCACCGGCGGAGACATAGACCACGCGAGTGCCGTCGGTGGCCGCGTGACGGGCGTAGAACGATCCCCCACTCTCGGCTTCGCTCGAGCGGGAGGTGCCCCCAAGGGGGGTATGGCGGCGCAGGCCGGATCCGTCGGCGAGGGAGGAGTACAGGGCTCCTACGCCCTCGTGGTCGGAGAGGAACGCGATCCGCTCGCCGGCCCAGAAGGGGTGTTCGAGGTTGCCGTCGATGTCCTCGTGCAGCCGGACGAACTCACCGTCGCCGTCCCGGTCGATCCACAGCTTACCCGCCGTGCCGCCGCGGTAGCGCTTCCACCAGGCGGCCTCGCGTCCCATCGGGGCGGACAGCAGGACGACGCCGCCCTCGCCGTGGGCGACGTCGCCGACGGGCCCGTACGGCAGGGTCGTCGCGGGGCCGCCGTCGAGCGGGACGGCCCGGGCCCAGGTGCGGCGCAGGCTGGCCTGGCCGTGGGTGCTGAGGGCGAGCACCTGTCCGTCGGGGGTCCAGCCGCGTACCTGGGTCTTCGCGCTGCCCCAGTACGTCAGCCGTTTCGCGGGACCGCCGTCCAGGGCGGCGGCGTGCACCTCAGGGGCTCCGTCACGCGTCGACGTCCAGGCGACGGTCGTACCGTCCGGGGAGATGCGTGGATGGCTGACCGGTACGTTGTCGGCGCTGACCCGCCAGGCGCGTCCCCCGCCGTCGAGCGGTGCGGCCCAGATGTCGTCCTCGGCCGTGAAGACGGCCAACTCGCCGTGCAGATGCGGAAACCGGATGTACGCGGAGGCTGCGGAATCGGTCACCCGATCACCCTATGCAGCGCACGCGCGGCCCGACAGAGGTTCGGATCACTTGATCCCTGTACGGTCCGGCCCCCGGCCGGGCGGAGTGGGCAGGTCACTTGCCCTGTGAGGGCCAGCAGGTGGGGTCGCCCTTGCACCACATCGTCTTCGTCACGGTCACGGTCACGGTGGGGTTGGGGCCGCCGTACGTGGGGTGGTAGGTGACCGGCGGGGTGGGTCCCGCGCCGCAGTCGCCGAGGCCCCTCACGCGGAAGACCTGCCGGCCGCCGACGGTGGCGCGCAGATCGCCGCGTACGCAGGCGCCGTTGACGGCCCGGGTCACCTTGCCCTTGACGACGATGGCCCGGCCGTCACCGGTCTTCCCCTGACAGTCGACGGTGGCCACGGTTTTCTCGCTCGGCGAGGGCGACCTGCCCGCGGTGGAGGCGGTACCGACACGGGCGGTGCAGGTGAGCCAGCTCACGTCCACGTGCCGGCGTTTCAGTTCCTTGGTCGCCGTCTGGTCGGTCGTGTAGGACACGGTCGCGGTGCTGAGTCCGTCCACGGGCTGACACGCGGTCACCGCGAACACCCCGGCCGCGCCCAGCCCGAGGGCCGTCAGTACCCGTCCGCGCCTCGTGCGGCGCTTGAAATGCCTCAAAGCCCCCATGAATGGCAGCGTGCCACCGCGCGGCAGCACGCGGTAGACCGCATGCGGCCATCGGGGGTACAACCACCCGAAGGTGTTGCCCGGCGGGCCGGGGAGGTCGTAGAGTTCCCGCTTTCCCGGCCCCGGGCGGGTTTCTGACCGGCCGTCAGCCGAGCATCAGCAGCCACTCCTGGAGTTCCACCAGGTTGCCCTCGGGGTCCTTGAGGTGGGCGACGCGCATGCGGTCCGTCATGGGCGCGGGACCGTGCAGCAGGGTGGCGCCCCGCGAGACGACCTGTTCGCAGTAGGTGTCGAGGTCGTCCACCCGCAGCACCACCAGCGACCGGTGTCCGGTCACGGTGTCGCCGAGCTCTCCGAGGATCTCGGCCATCATGGCGCGGTCCTGGAGGGCGATGCCCGCCGACCCGGTGACCGGACTGAACTTCTCGTACGGGCCCTCGGCCGCGCCCGACTGGGGCTTGAGGCCGAGGACTTCGCAGTAGAAGCGATAGCAGGCGGCGAAGTCGGAGACGAGCAGTCGTACCTGAGCGAGTTCCATGGATTCCCCGGTGAGGTGCGGGCGGTGAGGCCGGTCGGCGGGCGGTGGGTCAGGACCAGCGGCCGGTGCGGGCCAGCAGCAGCGCGGCGGCCACGGTCCCGGCCGTCGAGGTGCGCAGCACCGTGCGCCCCAGGTGGAAGGTCCTCGCGCCGGCCTCGGTGAAGAGGGCGACCTCCTCGGCGGAGATCCCGCCCTCGGGGCCGACGACCAGGACGATCTCACCGGAGGCGGGCAGCGCGGCGGTCGCGAAGGGTTCGGTGCCCAGCGCGGTGTCCTCGTGGAGCACGGCGGCGAGATCGGCTTTGGCGAGAAGTGCGGCAACCTGCCGGGTCGTCATGGCGTCCGCGACCTCCGGGAAGCGCACCCGGCGGGACTGCTTGCCGGCCTCCCGGGCGGTGGCCCGCCACTTGCCGAGCGCCTTCAGCCCCCGCTCGCCCCTCCACTGCGTGATGCAGCGGGAGGCGGCCCAGGGGACGATCGCGTCGACGCCGGTCTCGGTCATGGTCTCGACGGCCAGCTCGCCCCGGTCCCCCTTGGGCAGGGCCTGGACGACCGTGATGCGCGGCTCCTCGGCGGCCTCCTCGGTGACCGCGCCGATCCGTACGATCAGCCGGTCCTTGCCCTCGGCGGCGACGACCACACCGTCCGCCCGGCGTCCGGCCCCGTCGGTGAGCGTGACCGCCTCACCGCTGTGCAGCCGTTTCACGGAGACGGCGTGCCGTCCCTCGGGTCCGTCGAGGACATGGTGTCCCTCGCCGTCCGTGTCGAAGTGCTCGACCAGGAACACCGGTGCCGTCATCGGGCCGCACCCTCTTCCGGGATCTCGGCGGCGGCCGACAACGCTGTCCCGGCGGCCGCGATTTCTGCGTTCAGTACCTCCACCAGCTGCCCGGCGGGCAGGTCACGCGCCATGCGGTGCCCCTGCCCGGCCCACAGTGCCATGCCCTGCGCGTCGCCCGCCTTCGCGGCGGCCTTGCGCAGCGGCAGGGTGAGGTGGTGGATCTCGGGGTAGGCGGCGGGGGCGTACGGGCCGTGCTCGCGCATGAAGCGGTTGGCCAGCGCGCGCGCCGGACGTCCGGTGAAGGCGCGCGTGAGTTCCGTGCGGACGTACAGGGGGTCGGTCAGGGCCTGCTTGTGCACGGCGCTCGCACCGGACTCGGGGGTGGCGAGGAAGGCGGTGCCGAGCTGGGCCGCGTTCGCGCCCGCGGCGAGGACGGCGGCGATCTGGCTGCCGCGCATGATGCCGCCCGCCGCGACGACGGGGATGTCCACCGTCTCGCGGACCTGCGCGACCAGGGTGAGCAGGCCGACGCCCGTGCCGTCCGTCTCCGGGTTGTCCCGGTGGGTGCCCTGGTGTCCGCCGGCCTCGATGCCCTGCACGACGACCGCGTCGGCGCCGGCCCGCTGCACGCCCAGGGCCTCCTCGGCGGTGGTGGCGGTGACCAGGGTGAGGGTGCCGGCGCGGCGCAGCGACCGGAGCACCTCCGGCTTCGGGACGCCGAAGTGGAAGGAGACCGCCGCGACCGGGTTGTCGAGGAGGACGGCGAGTTTGGCGTCGTAGCCGTCGTCGCGGCCGCTGTCCGGGTCGCCGAGCTCGGTCTCGTACCAGGCGGCCTCGCCGGCGAGCTGGTGGGCGTACACCTCGACCGCGGCGGCGTCCGCGTGCTCGGGCTGCGGGAGGAACAGGTTGACGCCGAAGGGACGGCCGGTCAGCCCGCGCAGCTGCTTGATCTCCTGGTACATGCCGTCGGCGGTCTTGTACCCGGCGGCGAGGAAGCCGAGCCCTCCGGCCTCGGACACGGCGGCCGCGAGCTGCGGGACGGAGACTCCGCCCGCCATGGGGGCCTGCACGATCGGGTGAGGGAAGAGATCGGTCAGCGCGGAGGACATGACGGCATGTTGTCACGTCCCCCGGACAAGTCCGAATCCGCCAGTCCGCCCGGAACCGGCCTTCCGTACGAAGGGCACGGGGCGTCTCCCGCCCCGTGCCTCCGCCTGGATCACCGGCCGTTGAAGGCGTCCTTCAACCGGGAGAAGAGCCCCTGCTGACCGGGCTGGAACTGACCGGTGGGCCGCTCCTCACCGCGCATCTGCGCCAGCTCGCGCAGCACCCGCTCCTGCTCCGGGTCGAGCTTGGTCGGCGTCATGACCTCGACGTGCACGACGAGGTCGCCGCGGCCGCCGCCGCGCAGGTGCGTGATGCCCCGGCCGTGCAGCGGGATCGACTGGCCGGACTGCGTGCCCGGACGGATGTCGACCTCCTCCATGCCGTCGAGGGTCTCCAGCGGCACCTTGGTGCCGAGGGCCGCCGCCGTCATCGGGATGGTGACCGTGCAGTGCAGGTCGTCGCCGCGCCGCTGGAAGGTCGAGTGCGGCAGCTCGTGGATCTCGACGTACAGGTCGCCGGCGGGGCCGCCGCCGGGGCCGACCTCGCCCTCGCCCGCGAGCTGGATGCGGGTGCCGTTGTCCACACCGGCCGGGATCTTGACCGTGAGGGTGCGGCGGGAGCGGACCCGGCCGTCGCCCGCGCACTCGTGGCACGGGGTCGGGACGACGGTGCCGAAGCCCTGGCACTGCGGACACGGCCGCGAGGTCATGACCTGGCCGAGGAAGGACCGCGTCACCTGGGACACCTCGCCGCGACCGCGGCACATGTCACAGGTCTGCGCGGCGGTGCCGGGCGCTGCGCCCTCGCCGTTGCAGGTGCCGCAGACGACGGCCGTGTCGACCTGGATGTCCTTCGTGGTGCCGAAGGCCGCCTCGTCGAGCTCGATCTCCAACCGGATCATGGCGTCCTGGCCGCGGCGGGTGCGCGAGCGCGGTCCGCGCTGCGACGCCGTGCCGAAGAACGCGTCCATGATGTCCGAGAAGTTCCCGAAGCCGCCCTGGCCGAAGCCGGCGGCGCCGGCGCCGCCCTGCTGGGACAGCGGGTCGCCGCCGAGGTCGTAGACCTGCTTCTTCTGCGGGTCCGACAACACCTCGTACGCGGCGTTGATCTCTTTGAACCGCTCCTGCGTCTTCGGATCGGGATTGACGTCCGGGTGCAGCTCGCGAGCGAGCCTCCGGAACGCCTTCTTGATCTCGTCCTGGGACGCGTCGCGGCGCACGCCGAGTACGGCGTAGTAGTCCGTGGCCACTTACGACTCCGCCAGGATCTGTCCGACGTACCGTGCCACCGCTCGTACCGCTCCCATCGTTCCCGGGTAATCCATGCGGGTCGGGCCGACCACGCCGAGTTTGGCTACTGCCTCGCCGCCCGAACCGTAGCCGACGGAGACCACGGACGTGGAGTTGAGTCCCTCGTACGCGTTCTCGTGCCCGATTCGCACGGTCATGCTCGAATCTCCGGCCTCCCCAAGCAACTTGAGGAGCACGACCTGCTCCTCCAGCGCTTCGAGCACCGGCCGGATGGTGAGAGGGAAGTCATGTCCGAAACGCGTGAGATTGGCGGTGCCGCCGATCATCAGACGCTCCTCGGTCTCCTCGACGAGTGTCTCCAGCAGGGTGGAGAGCACTGTCGAGACCGTACCCCGGTCGTCCGCCTCGAAGGCTTCGGGGAGGTCCTGGACGAGCTGCGGGACGTCCGCGAAGGGGCGCCCCGCGACCCGGCTGTTGAGCCGGGCGCGCAGGTCCGCCAGCGACGTCTCACCGAACGGCGCCGGGCAGTTGATCATGCGCTGCTCGACCCGGCCGGTGTCCGTGATCAGCACGAGCATCACCCGTGCGGGAGCCATCGACAGCAGCTCCACGTGGCGCACGGTCGAGCGGGTCAGCGAGGGGTACTGCACGACGGCGACCTGCCGGGTGAGCTGCGCGAGCAGCCGCACGGTCCGTCCGACGACGTCGTCCAGGTCGACGGCGCCGTCCAGGAAGTTCTGGATGGCGCGGCGCTCGGGCGCGGTCATCGGCTTGACGCCGGCGAGCTTGTCGACGAAGAGGCGGTAGCCCTTGTCCGTGGGGATGCGCCCGGCACTGGTGTGCGGCTGGGCGATGTACCCCTCGTCCTCCAGGACCGCCATGTCGTTGCGGACGGTCGCCGGCGAGACGCCGAGACGGTGCCGCTCGGTCAGCGCCTTGGAGCCGACCGGCTCCTCGGTGCCCACGTAGTCCTGGACGATGGCGCGCAGCACCTCCAGCCTGCGTTCGCTGAGCATCGCGCACCTCCAGAAGTCGACTCGGTGGTCTTCGTGGCCTTCGCGGCATTCGTCTGGCACTCAGCGCACGCGAGTGCCAACGTCCCCCGCCCAGTGTACGGCGGTGAGGCACGCCCCGGGCAAGGGCGGGCCTGCGATGTCGTGCACGGCACCCGGTCACCGTTAGCGTCGCCGCATGAGGCTGACTTGGGAAGAGCTGGGATGGGAAAGGGTGGCGCCCCGGGTGGGGCGACGGCGGCTTCCCGGCTGGGACTGCACGGCCGGGCTCGTCGTCGGCGAGGGGGCGGCGCTGATGATCGACGCGGGGTCGAGCCTCGCGGAGGGCGCCCGGCTGCGCGCCGACGCGCTGGCCCTGACCGGCGCACGTGTGACCCATATCGCGCTCACCCACCCGCATTTCGACCATGTCTTCGGTGCCGCGGCGTTCGCCGGCGTGGAGATCTTCGCCGCCGGCGGCTCGTCCGAGGGGTACGAACGCGGCCGCGGGGAACTGTGCGCGGACGCGGTGCGCAACGGTCTCGACCCGCGGGCGGCGGAGGAGGCGGCCGACACCCTCGTACGTCCGCGGCACTTCGTCCGGGGCACCTGGGAGCTGGAGCTCGCCGGCGGCGTCGAGGTCCGGCTGGTGCGGACGGGCGAGGGCCACACCGCCCACGACCTCGCGGTCGTCGTGCCGGGCGACCCGACGGTGGTGTTCTGCGGCGACCTGGTCGAGGAGTCGGGCGAACCGCAGGCGGGCCCCGACGCCGTGCCGTCGCGCTGGCCGACGGCTCTCGACCGGCTGCTGGAACTGGGCGGCGAGGACGCGCTGTACGTCCCCGGGCACGGGGCGGTCGTGGACGCCGCGTTCGTACGGGCCCAACGGGACGCCTTGGCGGCGCGCTTCGGCACGACGGGTCGCACGACGGATTAGGCGGGTCCGGCACGGGGAGGCCGGGCACGCCGGGTTCCGGCTCGGCGGGGCCGGGGAGGCCGGGGCCGGGGAGGCCGGGGCCGGGGAGGCCGGGGCCGGGTCCGGGTCCGGGTCCGGAGAGGCCGGGCACGGCGGGTTCCGGCGTGTCGCGGTGAGCCCCGCCGGACTTCTCCTATCGTCATCCGAATGCGCCAGTACTCTCCGGACCTGACCCCGCCGTGGAAGAAGCCCTCGTCCGTGCCCGAGGTCCCGGCGGACCCGGGTCTGGTCGTCGAGGAGCCCGGCACCGGCTTCTGCGGCGCGGTGATCCGCTGCGAGGCGGGCACGGTGACCCTGGAGGACCGCTTCGGCAAGCACCGGGTGTTCCCGCTGGAGCCGCGCGGCTTCCTCCTGGAGGGGAAGCCGGTGACGCTGGTCCGCCCGGCGGCCGCGGCACCGGTCCGGCCCGGCCGGACGGCATCCGGCTCGGTGGCGGTCCCCGGCGCCCGCGCCCGGGTCGCGCGCGCCGGGCGCATCTACGTCGAGGGCCGCCACGACGCCGAGCTGGTCGAGCGGGTCTGGGGCGACGACCTGCGCGTCGAGGGCGTCGTCGTGGAGTACCTGGAGGGTGTCGACGACCTCCCGGCGGTCGTCGCCGCGTTCGCCCCGGGCCCCGACGCCCGGCTCGGCGTCCTGGTGGACCACCTGGTCCCGGGCTCGAAGGAGTCCCGGATCGCGCAGGCGGTCACGAGCGAGCACGCCCTGGTGCTCGGCCACCCGTACATCGACGTCTGGGAGGCCGTGAAGCCGTCCTCCGTCGGCATTCCGTCCTGGCCCCGCGTCCCGCACGGCCAGGACTGGAAGACGGGCGTCTGCCGGGCCCTGGGCTGGCCGGAGAACACCGGCGCGGCCTGGCAGCACGTCCTGTCCCGGGTCCGCTCCTACAAGGACCTGGAACCGGCGCTCCTGGGCCGGGTGGAGGAACTGATCGACTTCGTCACGGCGCCGGAGTGACCGCCCGGCCTCCGGTGCCCCGGGTCCGGCGCCGGTGCCCCTTCAGATCCGGGTCCCCGCTGTGGCCGGACGCCATCCGCTGCCCGCCGAACCAGAGGTCCGGTGCCCACCGGAGGCAGCCCGCCGCCACGGCGTGCCGAGCGTCGGAGGGCTGGAGGGAGACGCTGTACCGGAGCCGGGGCAGGTCCGGCCGCAGCGGCTCGCTGTCACGGACGAACAGCCACAGCTGCGGGTCGTCGCGGTCGATCCCGCCCTTCGGACAGAGCTGGAGCGTGCGCAGCCACCCCTCCTCGTAGATGCCGACGCCGGCCAGCGAGTCCCACGCCACGGTCGTGGACCGCCCGCGCCAGGAGACGTGGAACCCGGCCGCGTCCATCGTGACGCGACGGCTCCACTGCCATCGCAGGCCTCGGACGACGAACCGCAGGACCACCCCGGTGAGCAGCACCGGCAGGACGGCGACCGCGTACCGGACGAACGCGCCCACGCCGTGAGCGTGCCCGTGCACGAGCAGCCAGGTGATCCACGCGTACAGCGCGATCGTCGGCAGGGCCACGGCGATGCGCCGACGGGCCAGGATCACACCCCGGTGGACGACCACCGTGTCCCCGATGTCGACCGGCTCGAACACCACCGGTTCGCGCGCCGCGGAGCCGGGCTGCGCGGCCGTCCGCTCCCGGTGGCCCTTCTCGTCCGGCGACCCCAGGTACGACATCGGCTGCTCCTTGCGCCCGAACCACAGCTCGGGCGCCCATTGGTTCAGCGCGTTCTCGTACTTCTTGTGGGCCCCGCCGACATCGAAGCGGTACCGGAGCCGGGGCAGCTCGGGCCGGAGCGGGTCCGCGTCGCGGACGAACGTCCACAGCAGCGGGTCGTCGCGGTCGATCTCGCCGCTCGGACACAGTTCGAGCGTGAAGACGACCTGATTGCGGTTCCGCGCCCAGTAGACGCCCACTCCCGCCAGCGAGTCCCAGCGGATCAGCGCGGCCTCCTTGCCGCGCACCCACCAGAACCCCGTGGCGTCGAAGGCGACGGTCCAGCGGCGCGCCCTCCAGCGGGAGACGAACAGGATCACCCCGGCGGGCCCCAGGGCCATGAGGATCACGACAAGGATCCACGCGAGGCCGATGTCCTCGCCCGTCGCGGCGATCCAGCAGCCCAGCACGCCGCCCCCGAGCAGCAGCAGCACGCCCGGAATCGCGGTCAGCAGCCTGCGCAGGCCGTAGCGCAGAACGGTCGCGTCCTCGGCTGGCCATACATCAGCGATCATGGCCGCGGACTGTACGCGAACGTTTGTTCAGTCCACCAGATCCCGGACGACGGCGTCCGCGAGGAGGCGGCCGCGCAGGGTGAGGACGGCACGGCCGGCGTCGTACGGGCCCGGTTCGAGGAGTCCGTCGGACAGCGCGCGGCGGGAGGCCGCGAGGCCGTCCGGGCGGAGCAGGGAGAGCGGGCAGCCCTCGCGCAGCCGCAGTTCGAGGAGGATCCGCTCGACCCGGCGGTCCTCGTCTGACAGCAGCTCACGCCCCGCCCCCGGGGAACGGCCGGAGGCCAGTGCCGCCGCGTACGCCCCCGGGTGCTTCACGTTCCACCAGCGAACACCGCCGACATGGCTGTGCGCGCCGGGGCCCGCGCCCCACCAGTCGGCGCCCCGCCAGTAGAGCTCGTTGTGCAGACAGCGGCCGGCCTCGGAGGTGGCCCAGTTCGACACCTCGTACCAGTCGAAGCCCGCCGCCGACATCACCTCGTCCGCGATGAGATAGCGGTCCGCGTGCACGTCGTCGTCCGTCATGGGGACCTCGCCGCGGCGGATGCGGCGCGCGAGCTGTGTGCCCTCCTCGACGATGAGCGCGTACGCGGAGATGTGGTCGGGACCGGCACCGAGGGCCGCTTCGAGCGAGGCCCGCCAGTCGTCGTCCGACTCCCCCGGCGTGCCGTAGATCAGGTCCAGGTTCACATGTGCGAAGCCGGCCGCGCGGGCCTCGGCGACACAGGCCTCGGGACGGCCGGGGGTGTGCGTGCGGTCGAGCACCTTCAGGACGTGCTGCCGGGCGCTCTGCATGCCGAAGGAGATCCGGTTGAAGCCTCCGGCGCGCAGGGTCGCGAGGTACTCCGGGCCGACCGACTCGGGGTTCGCCTCCGTCGTGATCTCCGCGTCGTCCGCGAGCCCGAACTCGTCCCGGATCGCGCCCAGCATCCGGACGAGATCGTCGGCGGCCAGCAGCGTGGGGGTACCGCCGCCGACGAAGACCGTGCGGACCGGGCGGGGGTCGTCGCCGAGGACCTTGCGGGCGAGCCGGATCTCGTCGGTCAGGGTGTCCGCGTAGTTGTCGCGGGAGGCGAGCACACCTCCGCTGCCGCGCAGCTCGGTCGCCGTGTAGGTGTTGAAGTCGCAGTAGCCGCAGCGGGTCGCGCAGTACGGCACGTGGAGATAGAACCCGAGGGGCCGCTCGGCGGCCCCGGCCAGGGCGTGCGCGGGCAGCGCCCCGTCGTCGGGGACGGGCTCACCGTCGGGAAGTGTGGAAGGCATGCCTTCCATTGTCCAGCACGGACGGGGTCCGGCGGCCCCGGTCCGGGTGAGCCCCGTTACTCCGCCTGCAGCACCAGCAGGGCCATGTCGTCCTCCGGCGGACGGGTGCCGAACGCGTGGACCAGTGCTCGGATCCGTTCCGCGATCAGCTCGGCGTTCAGGCCCGCGCAGCCCGCGAGGGCGTGCGCGAGACCGTCGTCGTCGTCGAACTGGCGGGACCCGTCGCGCCGCTCCGTCACCCCGTCGGTGACGCACAGGAGGGTGTCACCGGGGTACAGCTCGAAGGACTCGGAGGTGTATTCGGGGTCCTCGAAGACGCCGAGCAGGGTCTGCGGCCTCGCCATCTCCCGCACCGAGCCGTCGGGGGCCAGCAGCAGGGGCAGCGGGTGTCCGGCCGAGGCGAGCGTGCAGCGCACACCGCCGTCGAAGGGGACCAGCTCGCCGTAGAGCATGGAAAGGAAACGTGTCTGCGGGCCGAGGTCGGTGCCGAGCCCGGGTCCGCCCGCGGCCACGAGCGCGCGGGCCGCCGCGTCCGCCGTCTCCGTCGCGTCGTCGAGGAGGAGCTGGTTGAGACGGTCGAGGACGTCCGCGACGTCGTAGCCCTCGCGGGCCAGCAGCCGCAGCCAGGGCCGGGCCAGGCCGATCACGACGGCGGCCTCCGGCCCCTTGCCCTGGACGTCGCCGACGGCGAAGCACCAGCGCCCGTCTCCGGCCGGGAACACGTCGTAGAAGTCACCGCTCGGCCCGCCCTTGTCGAGCGGCTCGTAGACGAGGGCGCTGCGCACCCCGGGGATCTCGGCGACCGCACCCGGCAGCAGCCCGCGCTGCAGGACCCGGCTGATGGTGGCCTGGCGCGCGTACTGGCGGGCCGCGCCGATGGCCAGGGCGATACGGCGGCTGAGGTCCTCGACGAGTCCGGTGACCTCGTCGGGGAAGGCGGGCGGTCCGGCCCGCCCGATGACGAGCGTGCCCAGCGGCCGGCCGCCCGCGATCAGCCGGTACGCCAGTGCCGCCCCGCTCACCCCGCGGGCGCCCAGCACCTCGCCGGGCCAGGGCACCGGGACGGCCCGGGAGCGCACCGCGTCGGGCAGCCGCGGCGGGTCCTTCTCCAGGGCGTCGCGCAGCCCCTCGACGAGGTTCTCGCTGCCGTGCCAGACACGGGCGAGGCGGGGGCCGAGGGCGAGGCCGAGACCGCCGGCCCGGTCGGTGGCCTCGTCCTCCAGCCATACGGCGCACCAGTCGGCGAGGCGCGGGACGAGGAGCTGTCCGGCCAGCGCCGCGACCAGGTCCTCGTCGAGCTGCCCGGCGAGCAGGTCCGAGGCCTCGGCGAGAAAGGAGAGGGCACCCCGGTCGAGCCAGTCGTGGCCCCGTGCGGTGCCCGGGGCGCGGCCGGCGCGGTACGGCTCCTGGCCGGCCCCCGGCCCGTACCCCGAAACCCGCCCTTCGGCGTACACGCAGGGTCCGGGCCCGGCCGGCTCGGAACCGCCCGTGGACCCCGCGCAGCCGCCCGGGTCCGCGAACCCGCTCGTTCCCGCGAGATCCCCGGCGTCCCCGAATTCCCCCGGTCCGGGAAAGCCGTCGGCGTCCGTGAACCCTCCCGCCGCCGGCAGCCCGCCCGTGCGCGCGAATCCGCCCGGTCCGAGGAGAGCGCCCGGGTCCGCGAACCCGCCCGGCAGGCGCGGGTCGCCGGCGTCCGCGAGGACGTCCGTCCCCGCCAGGGCGCCGGCGGCCCCGTCGACCAGCAGCCTCGACCACACCGTCTTGACGCCCGGACGATAGGTGATTCCCCAGGCCTCGGAGAGCGCGGAGACCAGGCGCAGACCCCGCCCGTACTCCGGTGTCCCGTACGGCGGCTCGGCGCTGTCCTCCCGTATGGCGCGCGAGGGGTGGTGGTCGGAGACCTCGACGACCAGCGGGCCGGGCGGGCCGTCGGCCGAACGCTCCAGGCGGCACACCAGCTCGACGTCGGTGCCCGCGTGCACGACGGCGTTGGTGACCAGCTCGCTGACCACCACGGCCGCGTCGTCGGTGAGCCGGTCGTCGATGATCTCCGCGCCGGGCAGGGCCACTTCGGTCCAGCTCAGGAGTGTGTCCCGGAGGAATCGGCGCGCGGCCGCGGGGGCGAGCGGAGTGCCCGGCAACGATGTGCGCGACACGACGTCCTGGCCGGCCCGGTGGTGCGCGAGCGCGTCCGGTGCGCACGCCGTGGACTCCCGTTGCGTCGGAATGGCCCCCACTGTGCGGCTCCCTGGGCAGTTCGGACGAAAACACCTCGGACGATGCGGCCAGGGTGACAGACCGGCGGCACTCATAAGCACCGAGTCACCGAACTGGGCCGCCATGAGTGCGAACGGTGGTATGGATGTGCTCGAAGACGGACAGAATCGAGCATCCGGTCCGTATCGGCGGACCGAGTGAGGCACCGACACCATGAGCGCCGAGACGACGGCCGACGAGGGCGCGAGCATCCTCCTGGTCGACGACATGGAGGACAACCTGGTCGCGCTGGAGGCCGTCCTGCGCTCCCTCGACGAGCCGCTGGTGCGCGCGCGTTCGGGCGAGGAGGCGTTGAAGGCGCTGCTGCGGCAGCGGTTCGCGGTCGTCCTGCTCGACATCCGGATGCCGGGCATGGACGGATTCGAGGCAGCCGCGAACATCAAGCGGCTCGACCGGACCAAGGATGTGCCCATCATCTTCCTGACGGACACGGACACCGACGCGGGCTACGCGTTCCGGGGATACGCGACGGGTGCCGCCGACTATCTGACGAAGCCGTTCGACCCGTGGGTCCTGCGCGCCAAGGTCACCGTCTTCCTCGACCTGCACCGCAAGAACCGTCAGCTGGAGCGTCTGCTCGCCCGCGAACAGGACCGGTTCGGCGAACTCGCGGCCCGCCTGGGGAGGATGGACGCGCACCTGGCGGCCGAAGCCGTCCCGGACGTGCGCGAACTCCGCGACCAGGTACGGCAGATGGACGCGCTGCTGGGCAGGATGCGGCAAAGGTGGGGCGGTTGAACCGCAGCCGGCCGCAGAACGGACGCGGGACGGTGGAGCGGCAAGGAGTCACGGGACGGGGCGGGGACGCGCGGGACTCCACCGCTCGGCGAACGGTGGAGTCCCTCCCGTGTGCCTCAGGCCCCGCACCCCGCACGGGCCGGGCCTGAGGCCGGGGGCTACGCCTCGCGGGAGCCCGCGTACATCTCGTCGATGAGGTGCTTGTACGCCTTCTCGACGACCGGGCGCTTCAGCTTGAGGCTCGGAGTGATCTCACCGTGCTCGACGTCCAGGTCGCGGGGCAGCAGCCGGAACTTCTTGATGGTCTGCCAGCGCTGCAGGCCACCGTTGAGCTCCTTCACGTAGCCCTCGACGAGGGCGACCGTCGCGGGTGCCGCGACGACCTCGGCGTACGACTTGCCCTCCAGGCCGTTGCCCTTCGCCCACTCCAGGATCGACGGCTCGTCGAGGGAGATGAGCGCGGTGCAGAAGTTCCGGTCGGCGCCGTGCACGAGGATGTTGGAGACGTACGGGCAGACCGCCTTGAACTGGCCCTCGACCTCGGCGGGCGCGATGTACTTGCCGCCCGAGGTCTTGATGAGGTCCTTCTTGCGGTCGGTGATCCGCAGGTAGCCGTCCGCGGACAGCTCGCCGATGTCGCCGGTGTGGAACCAGCCGTCGGCCTCCAGGACCTCGGCGGTCTTCTCGGGCAGCCCGTGGTAGCCCTCCATGATGCCGGGGCCGCGCAGCAGGATCTCGCCGTCGTCCGCGATGCGCACCTCGGTGCCGGGCACCGGCTTGCCGACCGTGCCGGTGCGGTAGGCCTCGCCCGGGTTCACGAAGGAGGCGGCCGAGGACTCGGTGAGGCCGTAGCCCTCCAGGATGTGGATGCCGGCGCCGGCGAAGAAGTAGCCGATCTCCGGCGCGAGCGCGGCCGAGCCGGAGATGCAGGCGCGCAGGTTGCCGCCGAAGGCCTCACGGATCTTGGCGTAGACGAGCGCGTCGGCGACCTTGTGCTTGGCGCCGAGCGCGAACGGCACCGAGGGCGAGCCGGTGCGGCGGAAGTTGTCCTGGCTGGCCTTCGCGTACTCACGGGAGACCTCGGCGGCCCACTGGAAGATCTTGTACTTGGCGCCGCCGCCGGCCCGCGCCTTGGCCGCGACCCCGTTGTAGACCTTCTCGAAGATGCGCGGCACGGCCGCCATGTACGTCGGCTGCACCACCGGCAGGTTCTCGATGATCTTGTCCACACGGCCGTCGACGGCGGTGACGTGCCCGACCTCGATCTGGCCGGAGGTGAGGACCTTGCCGAAGACGTGCGCGAGCGGCAGCCACAGGTACTGGACGTCCGCCTGGGTGATCAGACCGGTCCCGGCGATCGCCTTGGCCATGTACGACCAGTTGCCGTGCGGCAGCCGGACACCCTTGGGCCGGCCGGTGGTGCCGGAGGTGTAGATGAGGGTGGCGAGCTGGTCGGCGGTGATCGCGCCGACGCGCTCCTTGATCAGCTCGGGGTGCTTCTCCAGGTACGCGGCGCCGCGCGCCTCCAGCTCGGCGAGCGTCAGGACCCAGTCCCCGGTCTCCACGCCCTCCGGGTCGACGACCACGACATGCGTGAGCTCGGGGAGCTCCGCACGCTTCTCCAGGGCCTTGGCGACCTGGGCCGCGTCCTCCGCGATCAGGACCCGGCTCGCGGAGTCGGAGAGGATGAACGCCGACTCCTCGGCGTTGGTCTGCGGGTACACGGTCGTGGTGGCCGCGCCCGCGCAGAGGATGCCGAGGTCGGCCAGGATCCACTCGACGCGGGTCGAGGAGGCGAGCGCGACGCGCTGCTCCGGCTCGACACCGAGTTCGATCAGACCGGCCGCGACGGCGTAGACCCTCTCGGCGGCCTGCGCCCAGGTCAGCGACTTCCACGCGTCCGGCCCGTCACCCGAGGCCGGTACCGGGTAACGGTATGCCTCGGCGCCGGGTGTGGCCGCCACGCGCTCCAGGAAGAGGGCGGCGACGGACGGCGGACGGTTCTCGATCAGGGTCTGTGTGTCGCTCACGACATCCTCCGGGGCCCGCGGCAGTGCGGCTGGCTCAATTGCGGCTGTTGTTTAACTCGCGAGTAACTACCGAGCAGAGATCAGACTAGAGCGCGTCCGGCCGGTGCGTAAGAGGCGACGGCCGGTCACTTCTTGCAGGACACACACATGAGACAAGCACAGGGCCCGCCGCACCGAAGCGCGACGGGCCCTGAATTCCGGGATTCGGCGTGGCTACTTCTTGCCCTTGGCCGAACCACCGCTGTCGTCACTGGAGAGCACGGCGATGAAGGCCTCTTGCGGAACTTCCACAGAGCCCACCATCTTCATCCGCTTCTTGCCCTCCTTCTGCTTCTCCAGCAGCTTCCGCTTGCGGGAGATGTCACCGCCGTAGCACTTGGCGAGGACGTCCTTGCGGATGGCGCGGATGGTCTCGCGGGCGATGACCCGGGAGCCGATGGCCGCCTGGATGGGCACCTCGAAGGCCTGCCGCGGGATCAGCTCGCGCAGCTTGGCGACCAGCCGGACGCCGTACGCGTACGCGGCGTCCTTGTGCGTGACCGCCGAGAAGGCGTCGACCTTGTCGCCGTGCAGCAGGATGTCGACCTTGACCAGGCTGGAGCTCTGCTCGCCGGTGGGCTCGTAGTCCAGCGACGCGTAGCCGCGGGTCTTGGACTTGAGCTGGTCGAAGAAGTCGAAGACGATCTCCGCGAGCGGCAGGGTGTAGCGGATCTCGACCCGGTCCTCGGACAGGTAGTCCATGCCGAGCAGGGTGCCGCGCCGGGTCTGGCACAGCTCCATGATCGCGCCGATGAACTCCGAGGGGGCGAGGATGGTCGCCCGCACGACCGGCTCGTACACCTTGTCGATCTTGCCCTCGGGGAACTCGCTCGGGTTGGTGACGATGTGCTCGCTGCGGTCCTCCATCTCGACGCGGTAGACCACGTTCGGGGCGGTCGCGATGAGGTCGAGCCCGAACTCGCGCTCCAGCCGCTCACGGATCACGTCGAGGTGCAGCAGTCCGAGGAAGCCGACACGGAAGCCGAAGCCCAGCGCCGCGGAGGTCTCCGGCTCGTAGACGAGCGCGGCGTCGTTGAGCTGGAGCTTGTCCAGGGCGTCGCGCAGCTCGGGGTAGTCGGAGCCGTCCAGCGGGTACAGGCCCGAGAAGACCATGGGCCGGGGGTCCTTGTACCCGCCGAGCGCCTCGGTGGCGCCCTTGTGCAGGGTGGTGATCGTGTCACCGACCTTGGACTGGCGGACGTCCTTCACGCCGGTGATGAGGTAACCCACCTCACCGACGCCGAGCCCGTCGGCCGCCTTCATCTCGGGGGCCGAGACGCCGATCTCCAGCAGCTCGTGGGTGGCGCCGGTGGACATCATCTTGATGCGCTCACGCTTGTTGAGCTGCCCGTCGATCACACGGACGTACGTCACGACACCACGGTAGGAGTCGTAGACCGAGTCGAAGATCATCGCGCGGGCGGGGGCGTCCTGGACGCCGACCGGGGCGGGGATCTCGGCGACGACCTTGTCGAGCAGCGCCTCGACACCGAGTCCCGTCTTGGCGGAGACCCTGAGGACGTCCTCGGGGTCGCAGCCGATGAGGTTCGCGAGCTCCTCGGAGAACTTCTCCGGCTGGGCGGCCGGCAGGTCGATCTTGTTCAGTACGGGGATGATCTTGAGGTCGTTCTCCATCGCCAGGTAGAGGTTGGCGAGAGTCTGGGCCTCGATCCCCTGGGCGGCGTCGACGAGCAGGACCGTGCCCTCACAGGCCGCCAGGGACCGCGACACCTCGTACGTGAAGTCGACGTGCCCGGGGGTGTCGATCATGTTGAGGATGTGGGTGCGGCCCGGATCCTCGGTCGGGGCCCAGGGCAGCCGTACCGCCTGGGACTTGATCGTGATGCCGCGCTCACGCTCGATGTCCATGCGGTCGAGGTACTGGGCGCGCATCTGCCGCTGATCAACCACCCCGGTCAGCTGGAGCATGCGGTCGGCGAGCGTGGACTTGCCGTGGTCGATGTGCGCGATGATGCAGAAATTGCGGATCAGCGCCGGGTCGGTACGGCTCGGCTCGGGCGCATTGTTAGGGGTCGCGGGCACGCAGGGTCCTGTCTCTTGAGGCGCCTGTCGCCTCGGGTCGGATCGATACGTAGGTTCCATGGTCCCACGCGCGGCGGCCTGCGACCGGTTTGGGCCGCGTGAGCGCGACGGCGGCGACCGGTTCGGAGTCCCCGACCAGGGCATCCCCGCCCTGTCCCCGGACGGGGAGTACGGCCGGTTTGGGCCGGTCGCACGGGGGCTGGTAGCCTGGGTGGCTGTGTCTCATGCCCTCTCAGCAGGGGACACACCCCAGAAAATCAAACGGCGGGTGAGGCATGACGTCTCACGCGCCTGAACCTGTAAAGGCTCATTCAGTGGCGAACATCAAGTCCCAGATCAAGCGGATCAAGACCAACGAGAAGGCCCGGCTGCGCAACAAGGCCGTCAAGTCCTCTCTGAAGACCGCGATCCGCAAGGCCCGCGAGGCTGCTGCCGCGGGTGACGTCGAGAAGGCCACCGTCGCGGCGCGCGAGGCTTCGCGCAAGCTCGACAAGGCCGTCTCGAAGGGCGTCATCCACAAGAACCAGGCCGCCAACAAGAAGTCGGCGCTTGCTTCGAAGGTCGCCGCGCTCCAGGGCTGAGTCGGCTGAGCCCTTCTGGGCTCAACCCCTGACTTGACCGTCGGCCGGACCCGAGCGGGCCCTCTCTCTCCGCTCCCGACCGACGTACCGGATTCACGCACGATCTGCGTTCGCCACGCGGGCGTGAGTCCACCGGCTTGAACCGAAGGCCCCGCTCCCTCCCTTCCCCGGGAGAACGAGCGGGGCCTTCGGTGTACGGCGGCGGTCCCTGGTCGGTGTCGTGGCGAACACCGCGTACGTGCGACCCGGCCACGGCAGATCCGGCTAAGGACGACGACCGGAACGAGCAGCGCGGGCGATGGCCCGGCCACGGACGACGACTGGAACGAACGGCACGGACGACAGCCCGGCTAAGGACGACGACCGGAACGAGCGGCACGGGCGACAGCCACGACCGCCTTCTCCAGGGCGTACTCGGGGTCGTCCCCGCCGCCCTTGACCCCGGCGTCCGCCTTCGCGACGGCCGTGAGCGCCATGGCGACCCCGTCCGGCGTCCAGCCCCGCATCTGCTGCCGCACCCGGTCGATCTTCCACGGCGGCATCCCCAGCTCACGGGCCAGGTCGGCGGGCCTGCCGCCCCGCGCGGAGGACAGCTTCCCGATCGCCCGCACTCCCTGCGCGAGCGCGCTGGTGATCAGGACGGGAGCCACGCCGGTCGACAGCGACCACCGCAACGCCTCCAGCGCCTCCGCCGCCCGTCCCTCCACGGCCCGGTCGGCCACGGTGAAGCTGGACGCCTCGGCGCGCCCGGTGTAGTACCTCCCGACGACGGCCTCGTCGATCGTCCCCTCGACGTCCGCGGTCAGCTGCGACACGGCGGACGCCAGCTCCCGCAGATCGCTCCCGATGGAGTCCACCAGAGCCTGACAGGCCTCGGGAGTGGCCGCCCGGCCGAGCGTGCGGAACTCGCTCCGCACGAACGCCAGCCGGTCCGCCGGCTTGGTCATCTTCGGACAGGCCACCTCCCGCGCGCCCGCCTTGCGCGCGGCGTCGAGCAGCCCCTTGCCCTTGGCACCGCCCGCGTGCAGGAGCACCAGGGTGATCTCCTCGGCGGGCGCCCCCAGATACGCCTTGACGTCCTTGATCGTGTCGGCCGACAGATCCTGGGCGTTGCGTACGATCACGACCTTGCGCTCGGCGAAGAGCGAGGGACTCGTCAGCTCGGCGAGCGTGCCGGGCTGCAGCTGGTCCGGGGCGAGGTCCCGGACGTCCGTGTCGGCGTCGGCGGCCCTGGCGGCGGCCACCACCTCCTGCACGGCACGGTCGAGCAGGAGATCCTCCTGGCCCACTGCCAGCGTGACAGGGGCGAGAGGGTCGTCTTGTGCGGTCTTCTTGGCCATCCCCGAAAGCATCCCACGCGCCACCGACAACCCACACCGCCGCGAGCCACGGGGCGGACCCGCGGTTCGCGGCAGTCCCGGACCACGGGGCGGACCCGCGGCTCGCGGCAGTCCCGGGCCACGGGGTGGGCCCGGGCTACGGCTCCTCGTGCCAGCCGTCCCACTCGGCCGCGAACTCGTCCAGCTCCTTCGGGTCCAGCTGTCCCTCGGGGTCCGTCAGGACCACCAGCCACTGCGCGTCCTCGGCGTCGTCCTCGCCCGCGAGGGCGTCCCGGACGAGCTGCGGTTCCTCCGGCAGCCCGAACCGGTCACCGACGGCCTCCGCCGCCTCTTCCGCGGCGTCACGGTCGGGCAGCACCAGTACATGTCTCACATCGCTCACCCGAACATTTTCCGCTACGGCGGACGCGGCCGACGCCGGGATCGGGGTCCGGCGCATGTGATCTGTGCGGCTGCCCGGCCGCGGCTACCGGGCCGCCCCGACCTCCGGCACCCGGTCCAGTTCGATCCCGAAGCGCTCCCGGTACGTGGCCAGCACCTCCTCGTCCGTTGCCAGTTCCGTCACCTCCTTGGTCCCGTCGGCCGTCGACACGGTGAACCTGCGGCCGCTGAGCGTGATCCGTCCACCGTCCTCGGTCACCCGCGAGCAGACCAGAGACCGGGTGAAGTGCGACTGCGGCGAGGTGCCGTGCCACCAGGCCCCGGCGACGAAGTCCCCGAGCACGCGCGGCCGTACCTCCAGCCGGTACTGGCGTTTGTCGCCCAGGAGGACATCGAGGTCCTCGTGTTCCCGCGAACCGCCGGCCCCCCGCACCCCCGCCGCGTCCGGCGCCGACTCCACGACCCGGAACACCCCGCCGGGATCCCGCTGTTCGCCCCGCTCCGTGAACGACAGCGGGTAGTGGCTGTGCGCCCCGAAACCGACGTCGGTCAGCCAGTCGCCCCCGTCCACCGTCCGCACCCGCAGCGCGAGATGGTCGTAGGGGATCCCGGGCTTCCCGTCGTCCCCGTACACCCGCGCCGCGAGGAACGTCACGTCGAAGCCCAGCGCCCCCAGCAACGCCCCGAACGCGCCGTTGAGTTCGTAGCAGAAGCCCCCTCTGCGCGCGCCCACCACCTTGTCCAGAAGGCGCTTCTCCTCCAGCACGATCTCCTCGCCGAGGTGGATCGACAGGTTCTCGAACGGCACTGTCCGCAGATGGCACAGCTGCAGCTCACGGAGCACATCGGACGTGGGCCACGCCGGGTGCTGGGCCCCGATGCGGCGAAGGTAGGCGTCGGCCTGTGCGGAATTCATGACTTCAGTGTCGCGCCACACCCAGCCCTTCGCCCGCACCCGTGACGGCGAGATCACCGTCCTCGTCGGTACGCAGCACCACCGCGCCCCTCGCCCGCAAGGCCTCGACCGTGCTCGGGGCAGGATGTCCGTAAGGGTTGTCGCTGCCCACAGAGATGAGCGCCAGCCGAGGAGCCGCCCTGCGTATGAGCTCCGGGTCCTGGTACGCGGAACCGTGATGGGCGACCTTGAGCACATCGACACCGTCCAGTTCCGCGGCCTTCGGCGATCTCGCCAAGACCCGCTGCGCGGGCGGCTCCAGGTCGCCGAGGAGCAGCAGCCGCAGCCCCGCGGACCGTACGAACAGGGTGACACTGGCGTCGTTCGGGTCGTCCGGCGGCGGAGCCGGATCCGGCGGCGGCCACAGGACCCGCCAGTCGAGGCGCCCGGCACGCCTCCGCTCCCCCGCCACGGCCCGGGTCAGGGGAATGTGCCGTGCGGCCGCCTCCCTTCGTACGAACTCGGCCTGCTCCACGGGCTCTTCGAAGCCGGTCGTCTCGATCGCGCCCACCGAACGCCCCCGGAGCACACCCGGCAGGCCCGCGACATGGTCGGCGTGGAAGTGCGTCAGGACGATCAACGGGATCCTGGTCACCCCGAGCGTGCTCAGACAGCGGTCCGCCAGCACCGGGTCGGGCCCGGCGTCCACCACCACCGCGCTGCCGTCCCCCACCGCGAGCACGCTCGCGTCGCCCTGCCCCACATCGCACATCGCGAACCTCCAGCCGGGCGGCGGCCACCCCGTGATCACCCTGGTGAGCGGCGGCGGCTGCACCACGAACAGCAGGAGCAGCACCGCCGCGACCGCGGTCGGCAGCGGATGCCTGAGCAGCCGTCGGCCGGCGGCCATGCCCACCGACACGACGAGGGCCAGCAGCAGCGCGCCCGTCCAGCTGCCCGGCCAGTCGACTCCCCCGCCGGGCTGGGCCGCCCCCGTGCGCGCGATGCCCGCGATCCACCGGGCGGGCCAACTCGCCGACCAAGCAAGGACCTTGGCCAGGGGCATCGCCACGGAGGCGGTCGCCAGTGTCGCGAACCCCAGCACCGTGGCCGGCGTGACCGCGAACTCCGCGAGGAGGTTGCACGGCACCGCCACCAGACTCACCCGGGCCGACAGCACGGCGACCACCGGGGCGCACAGGGCCTGTGCGGCGGCGGCCGCGGCCAGCGCCTCGGCCGGACGCGGAGGCACACGACGTCTCCGGAGCGCGGCACTCCAGCGCGGGGCGAGCGTGAGCAGCGCTCCGGTCGCGAGGACGGAGAGCAGGAATCCGTAACTGCGGGCGAGCCAGGGGTCGTACAGCACCAGGAGCAGCACCGCGGCGGCCAGGGCCGGGATCAGCGATCTGCGGCGCCCGGTCGCGACGGCGAGCAGCGAGACCGATCCGCAGGCCGCCGCCCGCAGGACGCTCGGGTCCGGCCGGCACACGACCACGAAGGCGAGGGTGAGTGCTCCGCCGAGCAGGGCCGTCGCCCGGAGCGGGACCCCGAGCCGGGAGGCGAGTCCCCGGCGCTCCACCCGCTGGGCGAGGCCGGGCGGCCCGATGAACAGCGCGAGGACGATGACGAGATTGCCCCCGCTGACGGCGAGGAGGTGGGTGAGGTCGGTGGCCCTGAAGGCGTCGTCCAGCTCCGGCGTGACCCGTGAGGTGTCCCCCACCACGAGCCCCGGCAGCAGTGCCCGCGCGTCCGTGTCCAGACCGTCGGTCGCCTTCCGCAGCCCTTCGCGCAGCCGGCCCGCGAACCGCTGCGGACCGGACGGCACCCCGACCACCTCCGGCGGCGCGCTCCCCCGTACCCGCAGCACCGCCGCGGTGCCGTCCCCGTCCGACAGGGCGGGCACGACCCGCGCCGCCACCCGCAGCCGGGTCGACGGCAGCAACGACAGCCACGGCGAGCGCCGGTCCGCCTCCCGGAGCACACCCCGTCCCGAACGCCCTCCGGCGGCCCCGGGCGCACCGGGTCGCGGGCGTCCGCCGGCCTTCCCGGGCACGGCCCGTCGCGAGCGGGCGTCGACGATCACCAGCACCGGCGTCCGGGTGGCCAGCACCGTGCCGTTCGCCTGTACGACCCGGGTGACGTCGGCGTCGAACAGCAGAGCCGTCGGGGCGATGCGGTCCCCTGTGACCCGGGGCCTGGTGAGCCGGGGATCGGAGGTGATCTCCACCTCCGCGGTCACTTCGGCGAACTTCTCCGCGAGCGCGGGGACAGGGCCGCGTCGCAGGTCCGCCGCGTGCAGCCCCGCCGAGGCCGCGGCGGCGCCGATACAGAGGAGCACGGCGGCGAGGGACACCCGCAACCCCGGTCGCGCCGTCCCTCGCCCCTGCCCGGCCGCCAGCAGTACGCCACCCGCGGCCAGGGACACGGCCACGACGGCGGTGACCCGGCCCGGCGACGCTCCGACGCTCACGGCCGCCGTGATCCAGACCGCCGCCGCGGGTGCCACGAGCCGGAGGTCGGCCGGCCCCTCCGTCCTGGGGTGCGAAGCCCCCAGCCGACTCCCCGAGGCCGCGTGCACGTGCCTCCGGCCGGTGGCGCCGGGCAGCCCCTCAGGGCCCGTCGGAGAGGCTTGCGGCTCCCCCGTGCCCATCGTCTCCGGACCCTTCATGGCCGTACCAGTTTCCGGAGATCGGCGAAGCGGCGGTCTCCGATCCCGGACACTTCGCGCAGTTCGTCGACCGAGCGGAAACCGCCGTGCGCCGTGCGGTAGTCGATGATGTGCCGGGCCAGGACAGGTCCGACACCGGGCAGGCTGTCGAACTGGTCGACCGTGGCCGTGTTGAGGGGGATCGGCGCGGCGGGCACCGCCCCCGCCTCGGCTGCTCCGGTGCCGGACGGCCCGGAAAGGACGGAGCCGCCCGATCCGGCTCCCGTCGGGGGCGCGGACGCGCCGACCACGATCTGTTCGCCGTCCACGAGGAGCCGGGCGCGGTTGAGGCCGTCGGTGTCCGTGCCGGGCCGCAACCCGCCGGCGGCTCGCAGGGCGTCCTCGACACGGGACCCGGCCGGCAGCCGCTGGAGTCCGGGGGCGCGCACCTTTCCGCCCACGTCCACGACGACCGCGCTCACGCCGGCGTCCGGGACGCTCGGCGCTCCGGCCGGGGCACCCGGTTCCACGCCCTGTCGGCCGCCCGGCGTGTGCTTCCCGCCGTACGGTGCCGCGGCGCTCACCACCTCGGGAGCCCGGACCGGCCGCGTCCGGCCGGCCCAGAAGTGCTGCACGGCGAAGACGGCGGCCACGACCAGCAGCACGGTCAGCGCGGCCACGCTCCCGCGTTCCAGACCGCACCTCGACTGCAGCCACAACGGGAGCCGCTCCCGCACGGCGAGCCCGGCCCGGTCCCGCCACGTGCCCGCCTCCCCGGCCGGATCATGCGAGGCCGGCTCGCTCACGGTCGGCTCGCTCGACATCGACGCGATTGAGATCGGCACGGTTGAGATCGGCTCGCTCGACGTCGGCGCGCTCACGGCCGCCGTCCTGCCGGCGGCCGAAACGTCCGCGGCGCGCAGGGTCCGGCCGGTCCGCCCTCCTCGGCCGACGCCCGGCCCGGTGTCCGCTCCGGCACCCGGTTCCCTGTCCGTTCCGGTGCCGCGGCCCGGGGCCCGGCTCCCGGGGTTCCGGGGACCCCGGGCGAGGTCATCGGTCAGAACTCCCGTGCCCACCGCCGTGTTCGCCCGGGGGACGTCCCCGGCATCGCGGTCCGCGCCCGGCGGTCCGTGGCCCGACTCGCGCCACGCACGGGCGCGTTCGGTGAACAGCGCGTCGGCGCGCAGACGGAGGGCCGCGGCCGAAGCCTCGTGGCGGCCGGTCCGGCTCGGCCTGTCGCGACGGCGATGCCGGCTGCGGCTGTCGGAGAGGGGTCCACGACCCGGGCCGCTGGTCGGGGTCGCGGTGCGTGAGCTCGATCGAAGTGCCATGCGGCGAGGATCCGGCATCCCGGCACCCTCGCGATGATCTTGCTCAATTCCGGTGGAAACCGGCCCAGTTGTGGATAAGTCCTTCACTCACACGAGCGACGCATGGGGACGACACGGCCGTCGGCCCCCTCATCGGGGCGACACGACCGCGGCCAGCAGCCCGGGGCCGGTGTGGGCTCCGATCACCGCGCCCACCTCGCTCACATGCAGTTCGACCAGTCCTGGCACCCGCGCCCGCAGACGGTCCGCGAGGGCCGACGCCCGCTCGGGGGCCGCGAGATGGTGAACGGCGATGTCGACCTGCGCGGTGCCCGCCCGGTCGGCGACGATCTCTTCCAGACGGGCGATCGCCTTGGACGACGTGCGGACCTTTTCGAGGAGTTCGATACGGCCGTCGTGGAGCTGCAGCAGCGGCTTCACCGCGAGCGCGGAACCCAGCAGGGCCTGCGCGGCCCCGATCCTGCCGCCGCGGCGGAGGTAGTCGAGGGTGTCGACGTAGAAGTGCGCGGACGTGCCCGCGGCCCGCTTCTCCGCCGCCGTGACCGCGTCGTCGACGGTGCCGCCCGCCTCGGCGGACTCGGCGGCGGCCAGCGCGCAGAACCCGAGGGCCATGGCGACCATCCCGGTGTCGAGGACGCGCACCGGCACCGGGGCGTCGCGCGCCGCCAGCACCGCGGCGTCGTAGGTGCCCGAGAACTCGGAGGACAGGTGCAGCGAGACGATTCCGGTGGCGCCGGACTCGGCGACCTCGCGGTAGGTCGCGGCGAACGTCTCGGGGCTGGGCCGGGACGTCGTGACGGGGCGCCGCTTCTGCAGGGCCTGGGCCAGGGAGCGGGCCGAGATCTCGGTGCCGTCCTCGAGCGCCTGGTCCCCGAGGACCACGGTCAGGGGAACCGATGTGATGCCGTGGCGCTCCATCGTCCGCGGCGGCAGGTAGGCCGTTGAATCGGTGACGATCGCGACATGGCGGGACATGAGCTGGAGATTACCTGGCGGGGCGGGTACTCGGCAGCCCGGCCCCTTCGGCCCGTGGTCGGGACGGCCGGATCATGTCGTGCTCTCGGGGCGGGGCTTCTTCTGCCAAGGGTAGGTGGGCCGTTGGCCGGGCGGGGTGATGGCCGAGCGCCTCGACCGGTCCTCGGGACGGGGCTGCGGGCTCGTGGGCCGGGCCTGTCCGTCGGAGGTGCCCGCGTCCCTGCCGGGAGCGTCGGGCCGGGACGTGGCGGGCCCCGGCTCCTCGGTCCAGTGACGCAGCGCGCCGGCCTCCACGTCGATCTGGGCGCTCAGGGTGTCCAGGTCGTCGCCGGCGAAGCGGTGGGCCCGGTCGCGGGCGGCCCAGCGCAGCGAGTCCGCCGACTTCGTGATCCGCCGGGTGCGCTCGCGCAGGCCGGGCAGCCGGGTGGCGAGCGTGTCCCGGTCGGGCTCGGCCTCCAGACGCTTCAGTTCGGCGTCCAGCTCGTGCCCGTGGGCGCTGAGCCGCTCGAAGAGGCTCAGGGACTCCTTGAGGGACTCGTCCTCCGGGGCGCTCGCCTGGAGCGCGTCCTGGGTGGCGCGCATCGATGTGCGCAGCGTCAGTCTGAGCTGGGCGAGCTCGCCCTGGGGGCCGGGCTGGGCGAGGGTCTTCGCGCGCAGGGTGGTGTCCTCGACCGTGCGGCGGGCCTGCGAGATGGTGCGGTCCACGCCGCGCTTGGCGGCGCCGATCACCTTCACCGTCGCGTACGCGCCGAACACCACGAACAGCAGGAAGAGCAAGGCGATCACGGTGATCACGGTCCCCATCACACTCCTCCTCCGACAGGCCGCGGCAACTGCCGCCGTGCTCTCAACGGTAAACGCTGCGGGCAGGTTCGGAGTTCCGAAAGGACCCCGAACCTGCCCGTAGGGGACTACCCCGAGCCGCCGTGCGCGGCCCGGACCTGCGCGGCTAGGCCGTGACGATGTTGACCAGCTTCGGCGCGCGCACGATCACCTTGCGGATCCCCGCGCCGTCCAGCGCCGCGACGACCTTCTCGTCGGCCAGCGCCACCTTCTCCAGCTCCGCGTCGGTGATCGACGGGGAGACCTCCAGGCGCGCCTTGACCTTGCCCTTGATCTGCACGACGCAGGTCACGGCCTCGTCGACGACGTACGCGGGGTCGGCCACGGGGAAGTCCTGGTGGACAACGGAGTCGGCGTGGCCCAGCTTGCGCCACAGTTCCTCGGCGATGTGCGGGGCCAGCGGCGCGACCATCAGCACCAGGGCCTCGGCGACCGGGCGCGCCAGGGGGCCGCCCGCCTTGGTCAGGTGGTTGTTCAGCTCGGTGACCTTGGCGATGGCGGTGTTGAACCGCATGCCCTCCAGGTCCTGGCGCACGCCGTCGATGGCCTTGTGCAGGGCACGCAGCGTGTCCTCGTCCGGCTCGGCGGCGACGACCGTGACCTCGCCGGTCGCCTCGTCGACGACGTTGCGCCACAGCCGCTGCAGCAGGCGGTACTGGCCGACCACCGCGCGCGTGTCCCACGGACGGGACACGTCCAGGGGACCCATCGCCATCTCGTACAGGCGCAGGGTGTCCGCTCCGTACTCGGCGCAGATCTCGTCCGGGGTGACGGCGTTCTTCAGCGACTTGCCCATCTTGCCCAGCAGCCGGGAGACCTTCTCGCCCTGGTGGAAGTAAGCGCCGTCGCGCTCCTCCACCTCGGTCGCCGGTACGGCGATACCGCGGCTGTCGCGGTACACGTAGGCCTGGATCATGCCCTGGTTGAACAGCTTGTGGAACGGCTCGGCCGACGAGACGTGGCCCAGGTCGAACAGGACCTTCGACCAGAAACGGGCGTACAGCAGGTGCAGCACGGCGTGCTCGGCACCGCCGACGTACAGGTCGACACCGCCGGTGGGCTGACCCTCGCGCGGGCCCATCCAGTACTGCTCGATGGCCGGGTCGACCAGCTTCTGATCGTTGTGCGGGTCCAGGTAGCGCAGCTCGTACCAGCAGGAACCGGCCCAGTTGGGCATGGTGTTGGTCTCGCGGCGGTACTTCTGCGGGCCCCGGCCGTCCTCCAGGTCCAGGGTGACGTGGACCCAGTCGCCGTTGCGGGACAGCGGGGTCTCGGGGGACGTGTTCGCGTCGTCCGGGTCGAAGGTGCGCGGCGAGTAGTCCTCGACCTCCGGCAGTTCCAGGGGCAGCATCGACTCGGGCAGCGAGTGGGCGACGCCGTCCTCGTCGTAGACGATCGGGAAGGGCTCGCCCCAGTAGCGCTGGCGGCTGAACAGCCAGTCGCGCAGACGGAAGTTGACGGTGCCCTCGCCGATGCCCCGGCGCTCCAGCCACTCCGTGATGCGCGCCTTGGCGTCGACGACGCCCAGGCCGTCCAGGGAGACGTCCTCACCGGCGGAGTTGACGATCTTCGCGTCGTACGAGGCGAAGGCGTCGTCCCAGGCGGAGGCGTCGGTGCCGCGGTCGTCCGAGGGCTCGACCACACAGCGCATGGGCAGTTCGAAGGCCCGCGCGAACGCGAAGTCACGGGCGTCGTGCGCCGGGACGGCCATGATCGCGCCGGTGCCGTAGCCCATCAGCACGTAGTCGGCGATGAAGACCGGGACCTTCTCGCCGTTGACCGGGTTGGTGGCGTACGCGCCGGTGAAGACACCGGTCTTGTCCTTGGCCTCGGCCTGGCGCTCGACGTCGGACTTCGAGGCGGCCTGCGCGCGGTAGGCGGCGACGGCCTCGGCGGGCGTCGCGTGCCCGCCGGTCCACACGTCGTGGGTGCCCTCGGGCCAGGCGGCCGGGGTGAACTTCTCGACCAGCGGGTGTTCCGGCGCCAGCACCATGTAGGTGGCGCCGAACAGGGTGTCCTGGCGGGTGGTGAAGACCGTGATCGCTTCGCCGTCGATCGGGAAGTCGACGCGGGCACCCTCGGAGCGGCCGATCCAGTTGCGCTGCTGCAGCTTGATGGCCTCGGGCCAGTCCAGCGCGTCCAGGTCGTCCAGCAGGCGGTCCGCGTAGGCGGTGATGCGCATGTTCCACTGGCGCAGCTTGGCCTTGAAGACGGGGAAGTTGCCGCGCTCGGACCGGCCGTCGGCGGTGACCTCCTCGTTGGCCAGGACGGTGCCCAGGCCGGGGCACCAGTTGACCGGCGCGTCGGAGGCGTACGCCAGGCGGTAGCCGCTCAGCACGTCGGCGCGCTCGCCGGCGGTCAGCTCGTTCCACGCGCGCGTGGCGCCGCCGATGGCGGGGACGCCGCGCTCACCGCTCTCGAACTGGGCGACCAGCGCGGAGATGGGGCGGGCCTTCGCGGCCTCGTCGTCGTACCAGGAGTTGAAGATCTGCAGGAAGATCCACTGGGTCCACTTGTAGTACTCCGGGTCGATCGTGGCGAACGACCGGCGCTTGTCGTGGCCCAGGCCCAGCGCGCGCAGCTGGACCTTCATGTTCTCCATGTTGGCCTCGGTGGACACGCGCGGGTGCGTGCCGGTCTGCACGGCGTACTGCTCGGCGGGCAGGCCGAAGGCGTCGAAGCCCAGGGTGTGCAGGACGTTGTGGCCGGTCATCCGCTGGAACCGGGCGTACACGTCGGTGGCGATGTAGCCCAGGGGGTGACCCACGTGCAGGCCCGCGCCCGAGGGGTACGGGAACATGTCCATGATGAACTTCTTGGGCCGGGCGGCCAGCTCCGGGTCCCCGGCCAGGTCGCCGGTGGGGTTCGGGGCCTCGTACGTGCCCTCGGCGTCCCAGAAGTCCTGCCAGCGTGCCTCGATGTCGGCGGCCAGGGCGGCCGTGTAGCGGTGCGGCGCGGCCGACTCGGCGGCAGCGGTGTTCGTCTCGCTCATGTCCTCAAAGCTCCATCGATCGTCTCTGCCAGCGGCTCAGTCGCTCAAGAAATGAAAAATCCCCTCGCACAGGAGGGGACGCCGCGCCGATGCCGACCACGATGCGTCAGTGGTCGGTGCTGATCAGCGCGGCTCGCTAAGCAGAAGGCGTACGGCACGCATGGCGTCAGGGTACCGCAGCGCCCGCACGGGCCGCGACGGGCTTCCGGACCCGTTCGCTCCCCCGGGTCACGCACAGCGACCAGAAAAAACGTTGAACGATGTTCAAATTTTACTTCGCTTAACGGACGCTTGCGGACAACACAAAGACCTCATTGCCCTTTGGTAACAACGCAATAACTCAAACGCGGAGCTGGACGCTATTTCTCGACCTAGAGTGCCCCTTCGGGACCGCTTCCCCGAACCGTAGGGAGTACCCCTCATGAACCCTCGTCGTAACAACAGCTCGCTTCCCCGGATGGGCCGTTCGGCCTACGGGGCGGCGTCGGCTGCCGTCCTGGTCCTCATACCCGTGATCGTGCTGGCGGGAGGCAACGCGGTCCAGGACTTCCTGAACTTCGGCGCCGGCGTCCTGTCGCTGGTCTCCCTGACCTGCTCGGTGATCTGGGGCCTGGTCGCCCAGGACCGGCTCATCCTCGACACGCGTCAGCGGATCATCGCGCAAGGCGTCCACCGTGTGACCGCCGTCGGCTCGATCGCGTTCCTCCTGGTGCACATCACCGTCAAGCTGGCACTGGACCACACCGTCCTGATCGCCGCGCTGATCCCCTTCAGCCTGGGCGTCACGGGCCTCGGCGGGCTCATCGGCCTCGGCTCGCTGGCCGGCCTGCTCATGATCTTCGTGGGCATCACCGGCGCGCTGCGCAACCAGTTCGCCGCACCGGCCGTGGTCGCCGCCCGCTGGCGCGCGATGCACATGCTGGCCTACCCCGCACTGTGCGCGGCCCTGGTCCACGGCCTGTTCGCCGGGCGCGCGGCGAAGCCCTTCTTCATGATCTCGTACGAGCTGTGCCTGGTCGGCGTCATGGCCGCCCTCGTACTGCGTGCCGCCCCGAACCCCATCAAGTACAAGGTCGCGGCGCGGATCCTGGCGCTCACCGGCGGCGGCAGCGCCCGCGGGTTCCGCGAGGACCTGGACGCGTCCCGTGCCGCCGCGATGGAGGCGCCGCAGGGTCCGGGAGGCCGCTCCGACCGACGTTCCGCGGGCGACGACGGCGCCCCGTCCTCCCGCAAGGAGCGCAAGGAGTCCTCGTCCACGCTGTTCGGCGGCGCGCAGGGCGCGGCGGACACGGCCGGCTTCGCGGCGGCCTACCGGACCGGGACGATGCCCACGGTCACGGCCCCCGGGACGCAGCAGTTCCCGATGCCCGGGAACGCGCAGCCCACAGAGACGTTTCCCCGCGGCGGCAACGGCGCCGCGCAGGGCGCCTGGCCCGTCCCCCAGTCGGCCCCCGTCGGCGAGGCCCCGGCATCGGCGTACGACCCGCTCCAGGACACCGGATACACCACCCCCGTCTATGGCAATCCGGCCACCGGGAGCTACGGCACGAGTGATGTGTACAACACCGGTGAGACGAACACGTCCTACCGCACGTACAACACCAACGACACGTACGACAGCGGTCCCACGACTGACGTACTGCCGGGCGCCTTCGACGCTCCTGGCTCCGGTGAATCATGGAATGCCCCTTCCGGAGGCTTTAAGTGAACGAGGCCCTGCCCGACGTCCCGGAAGTCCGCGTCGTCGGACTTCCGCAGCTCACGTCGGGTTTCGACCTGGTTGAACGCCTTGATCTGCCCATGCACCTCAAGGTGCACGGTCCGCTCGAACCCCTGGGGGGAGAAGACCTCGCCAGCCTCGCCGAGGACATCAATCTGAAGGGACGCGGCGGGGCGGGCTTCCCGTTCGGCAAGAAGCTGCGCTCGGTCGCCGAATCGGCCATCAAGAAGGGCATCCGCCCGGTGGTGGTCGTCAACGGAAGCGAGGACGAACCCGCCTGCCGCAAGGACACGGTGCTCATCAACCGTGCCCCGCACCTCATCCTCGACGGCGCCCTCCTGGTCGCGGAGGCCATGGGCGCGCGCACGCTGGTGATCGGCGTGACCCGCGAGTCCACGCAGCGCTCCATGGAGGCCGCGCTGGCCGAGCGGGGGCTGAGCAACCGGCGCGGATCGCCGCTTCGCGCGCGCGTGCAGCGCAATCCGGTGCGGATGGTGACCGGAGCCGCCGCCTCGCTGATCCGTTCCATCGACGGCGGTCCGGCCGTGCCGCCCGGCCGCAAGGTCAGCGCCTCCCAGTCGGGCGTCGGGGGTGCGCCCACCCTGCTGTCGAACGCCGAGACGTTCGCGCAGCTGGCCATCGCCGCCCGCATCGGCCCGGAGCGCTACCGCAACACGGGCCTGTACGACGAGCCCGGCACCGTCATGCTCACCGTCTCGGGCGCGGTCGCGCGCCCCATGGTGATCGAGGTCCCCACGGGCGTACCCCTGCGGTACGTGCTCCAGCTGGCCGGCGCCCCGGCGATGCCCCAGGGCGTGCTGACCGGCGGCTACCACGGCAAGTGGCTGGACGCGGCGACGGTCAACGACGCGATCGTCTCGCGGGACTCCCTGGCCGCGGTGGGCGGTGCGCTCGGTGCCGGCGCGATCCTGCCCATCACCCAGGAGACCTGCCCCCTGGGCGAGTCGCTGCGCGTGGCGCAGTGGCTGGCCGACGAGAGCGCGGGCCAGTGCGGTCCCTGCTACCTCGGTCTGCCCGCCGCGGCACGCGGCCTGGCGGACATCCTCAACGGCGGCGGCCCGGCGGCTCTCGAGGCGGTGAAGCAGGTCGCCAAGTCGGTGAAGCGGCGCGGTGCCTGCTCCCACCCGGACGGCTCGGCGATGTTCATCGAGTCGACCCTGAAGGCGTTCACGGACGACCTGGCCGCGCACGTCCTCGGAAACGGCTGCGGAAGGCCCGTGGAGGGCGTTCTGCCGCTCTTCGAGGACGGTCAGGTGCCCATGGGCATCCTTGCCGGCCCGGGCCAGCAGGAGGCGGGCCCCAGCCGTCAGAAGATCTTCGTCGACTGGACGCTGTGCCGCGGGCACGGCCTGTGCGCCGACCTCCTCCCCGAGGTCTTCGAACTGGGCGCCGACGGCTTCCCGACCGTGGCGCAGGCCCCGGTGCCCGCCTTCGCCGAGGCGAAGGCCCTGCGCGCGGTACGCCGCTGCCCGGCGCTCGCCCTGCGCATCGAGGAGGACACCAGGGGGGCGTCGGCGTCGCGTCCGAACCTGCCGGTCCTCTCCCAGGGACGCGGGCGCCGCGCGCTCGGCAGCGGCCGCTGACACGAAGGAGCGGGCCACCAGGAACGGTGGCCCGCCTTCGGCATGTTCCGCGCGGTGACCGGAGAGCCGTTCCGCGCAGCCGGAGAACCGTTCCGCGGAGTACGGGAAAACGAAGAAGCGGACCACCCTGATCGGGTGGCCCGCTTTCAACGTCTGTGGAGCTAAGGAGAATTGAACTCCTGACCTCCTGCATGCCATGCAGGCGCTCTACCAACTGAGCTATAGCCCCTCGTGGCCACGCGGCGAGACCGCGTTTTCACCGTGTCGCCCGGTTTCCCCGGCGGCGACGCCAACATTACACGGTCCCCCTGGTGAACCACCAAATCGTTTCCCGTCCGTACCGATTCGTGCCTCATGTCGCGTTCTTCGGGTCCTGCGGCGCACCGCGTCCGCCCCGATACGGCGGTTGGGCCGAACGGGGTACCGAAGGCGCGCGGTTCCCGGAGGTGCGGCGGGTTACTGGGGCCGGGAAGGCCGGAGCGGACGCCCCTGGGCCGTCACGGCGGCCCCTGGCGGGCTCCAGGGGCCCACGGCGGCTCACGGCGGCTCACGAGCGGCTCGCTGCGGCCCCGTCGGCCTTGAGGAGCGTTCCTGGGCGCGAAGGGCGCGCCGAGGCCGCTCGAGGGCGATGCGGCGTCCCGCTCACGCGTACGTGCCGTGGCGGCGGCCGGTGAGGCACGCGGGCGGACGGAACTGCGCCGCAACGGCACCGCATTGACATCGCCGGCCCGCGGCGGCCGGACGGCTGGACGGTTCCCCGGGCGGACGGCTCGCCGGGCGGGCAGCCCCGAGGCGGGAACGGTTTCCGTGCCGGGCGGGCACGACGGCCCCGGGACCGGAGGGCCCCGAAGCCGGAAAACCCCGGGGACGGCCCGTCCCCGGGGTCACACGGCCCCGGGTCAGGCCGTGGCGAACGAGTAGAACCGCTTGAGGGTGCAGTGCTCGTCGAGGAGCCGTGCGTAGATCGGCTCGCCCTCCAGTTCCCGGTACGTCTCGATCGGGTCGCCTTTTATGATCAGCGCCCGCGCGCATTCCTCGCACCAGTACTGGTAGTCGTGGTTGACCGGCTCCATGTCGCGGACGATCGGCGTACCACTGCCGCACCAATCGCATTTCCGCCTGTGTGCACCCATCAATCAGCTCCAGCTGTGGCCGCAGGCCGTGCACACGTAGGAGATTCCACCGTTGTCACCGAGAACCTGGGCAACGTGGACCGATCCGCAGGAAGGGCAGTCGAGGAGGGTGGCTTTCTCACTGTTCAATGCCACTTCGAGGAGATCGTGGACCTCCTCGAGGATGCTGGCAGGCATCGCTACTCCCTCCCGTCGGGCCGCGCCCCCTTCCGGCCGTTTGATTCTGCCACGGCCGGAGCAATACGGTCAGCGACGCCTGCGTACCAGTCCGGACACAGGCACCCAGCGCGGCTGTACAGAGCGGCGCGTACGAGCACGCCGGGAGCGCGTCCGCAAAGGTATACGCCCCAGGGACCCCAAGTGACTCAAGCGGATCCGAGAAGAGTGTGCCGAAGACCACGGCACCCACCGGTTCGAAGCGTGCGCGCGGCCCCTGACGGTGTGGCGGCCGGCTCCGGGGGTGCGTCCGGCGACGGTCCACCACGCGGCCCTCGGCGTTCGTCCGCCAACTGCGCCCGCTTCGGCGCGTTCTTCTCGGACGCGTCCCCAACTCGTGGACGGACGATGAAAGATCCCGCTCCCTGACGGGAACGGGATCTTTCTCCACTCTGTCCGACAACTCCGGAGAGGGTCGGTCTGTGGAGCTAAGGAGAATTGAACTCCTGACCTCCTGCATGCCATGCAGGCGCTCTACCAACTGAGCTATAGCCCCTTGCGTTCTTCCCGCCCTGCGGGCCGAACAAGAAGAACTTTAGCCTGCGACCAGCCGGAAAGTGAAATCCGGTCCCGCCGGGCCTGCGCGACCGGACGGAGAGCCGCCCGGCGCGCCTCAGTCGTCGTCGCCGAGGACGGGCTCGGGCAGCGTGCCGGCGTTGTGCTCCAGCAGCCGCCAGCCGCGGGCGCCCTCGCCGAGGACGGACCAGCAGCAGTTCGACAGACCGCCGAGGCTCTCCCAGTCCCGGGACTCCAGGCCGAGCAGACGGCCGATGGTGGTGCGGATCGTGCCTCCGTGGCTGACGACGACGAGGGTGCCGTCGTCGGGGAGCTTGTCCGCGTGCCGCAGCACCACGGGGGCGGCGCGGTCGGCGACCTCGGTCTCCAGCTCGCCCCCGCCGCGCCGCACCGGCTCACCGCGCTTCCACGCGGCGTACTGCTCGCCGTGGCGGGCGATGATCTCCTCGTGCGTCAGCCCCTGCCAGACGCCCGCGTAGGTCTCGCGCAGGCCTTCGTCGTGGGTGACGTCCAGGCCGGTCAGGCCGGCCAGCTCGGCGGCCGTGGCGGCGGCCCGCCGGAGGTCCGAGGCGACGATGGCGTCGGGCTTCAGGGAGGCGAGCAGCCGGGCGGCGCGCCGGGCCTGCCCGATGCCCGCCTCGGTCAGCTCGACGTCGGTCGAGCCCTGGAAGCGGCGGTCCACGTTCCAGGAGGTCTGGCCGTGCCGCCACAGGATGATGCGACGGCCCCGGCCCGGTTTCTCCTCGGGGGCCGCGCCCGCGGCCTCGCGGACCTCGGCGCTCACCGGAGCTCTCCCATGCCGGCGGAGTCCTCCTCGGCCTGGAACTTGGCGTGCTCGGCGGCCTTGCCCCGGGTCGCCTTGGCCTCTTCGGGCAGGTCCAGCTCCGGGCAGTCCTTCCACAGCCGCTCGAGGGCGTAGAAGACGCGCTCCTCGCTGTGCTGGACGTGCACCACGATGTCGACGTAGTCGAGCAGCACCCAGCGGGCCTCGCGGTCGCCCTCGCGGCGCACCGGCTTGGCGCCGAGCTCCTTGTTCAGGCGCTCCTCGATCTCGTCGACGATCGACTTGACCTGGCGGTCGTTGGGCGCGGACGCCAGCAGGAAGGCGTCGGTGATGGAGAGCACATCGCTGACGTCGTAGGCGATGATGTCGTGCGCGAGCTTGTCTGCGGCCGCCTGTGCGGCGGTCTGAATGAGCTCGATGGAGCGGTCCGTGGCGGTCACTACGCGGCTTTCCGTCGGCGGTCGGTTACGACTCAAGGGTCTCACGGACCGCCGAGGACACCCCACGCGTTTCTCCGGCCACGCCCCGGGGCCGGACCCCGGGGCGTGATGCCGGTCACTCGCGGGTCACCCCTTCGGGCTGCTGATGATCTTGTAGTCCTGGCCGAGGACTACGGACACGTCCGCGTTGCCGGCGGCCTTGCCCTTCGTCACCGCGCTGGTCGGCAGACCCAGGGTCTTGGCGACCTCGACGGCGTCCGCCTTCCTGGCGGCGTCGCCGTACGTGATCCGGGACACGCTCTGGACGGCGGCGGAGGTACCGGAGTCCAGGAACGTGTAGCCGCCGTTGACCAGGACGACACGGGCCTGGCTCGTGGCCGCCTTGAGGCCGGTGGCGTTCTCGATGCCGACGCGGACCGCCGAGCCGGCGTCGGGGCTCTTCGCCGTTCCGCCGAGGACGTCCTTGATCACGCTGCTGGAGGCGCTCGCGCTCAGGGTGCCGTCCTGCTGTACGGGCAGCAGCGCGGTCTTGTAGTCGCCGCCCTTGGCGAGGTCGGCGAGCTTGGCGAGGAAGGCGCCGAGGTCCTGGTCGGTCAGGGACGGGTCGAGGATCTGGGCCAGGGTCTGCACGGTGGTGGTCGCGGCCTGCTTGTCCGAGGACAGCTTGCGCATCACCCCTTGCATGACCTGTCCGAACCGGTCCAACTGGGCGTTCTGGGCCTCGCCGGGGGCGCGGTAGGTGGCGTAGGCGACGGCCATCTTGCCGCTGAGGGTCTGGTCCTCGCCCTTCTTGACGAGCGGGTCCTCGCCCTTCTTCTTGGCGGCGGGGTCGGGCACCGCGGTGTCGGTGGTGACCTCGATGTTGCCGACGAGTTCGACGAGGTTGTCGAGATAGGGGGTGTCGAGCCGCCAGGTGCCCTGGATGCTGGTGCCCAGCACGGTGTCGAGCGCGTCCCGCGTGCCGGAGGAGCCGTCGTCGTCGACGGACTTGGCGAGCGTGGTCGTCGAGCCGTCGTCGTCCGTCAGGGCGAGGGAGTTGGGCAGCAGGACGGTGGTGCCCTGCCGGGTGGTGGTGTTGTCGACGAGCAGGGCCGTGGAGGTGCCGCCGCCCTTGGTGTTGTGCAGATGGACGACGACCACGTCGCGCTTCTGCGCGGCGACGGGCGTCGTGGTCCCCGGCTTGGCGTCCGAGGCGGTGCCGGGAAGCCTGCCCGCGTACCAGAGGTAGCCCGCGCCGCCGACCACGACCAGGGCGACGACCACGACCAGGGCGACGACCCGGCTGCGGGCACGGCGCTTGGCCTCCTCGCGGCGCTCGGTGCGGTTCTCGGTGAACTTCAGCCAGTCGATGACGTCCTCGGACTCGGCTTCCTGGTCCTCCACGAAGGCGAACTGCTCGGTGCGGTAGTCCCGGTCGGCCCGGGGGGCGTCGTCCTCCGCCGGCCCGGCCTGCTGCGGGACACGGGCGGTCTGCTCGGCGACCCGGGGCTGCCGGCCGGTGCTCGCGGCGCCCGCCGTGTCGGCGCCGTGCCCGTAGCCGTCGTACGGCGCCTGGGTGGTACCGCTCCCGCCGGGCCGCGGCGCGGCGGTGCCGAACGGGTCGAAGGAGTCGTACGAGGAGACGGACGGCTGCTGACCGGTGTCGTAGGGCGACACAGGCTGCTGCTGGCCAGTGTCGTAAGGCGACACCGTCTGCTGCTGACCTGTGTCATAGGACGACACAGGCTGCTGGTGGCCCGTGTCGTAGGGCTGGACGGGTTCCTGACGGCCCGTCGCATAGGGGTCGTAGCCGTAGCCCTGCTGCTGCCGGGCGTCGTAGCCGTCGTACCCCTGGGCAGGCTGCTGCGGGACCTGCCGGTACACAGGCTGCCCGTACTCGTCGTAGCCGACGATCTCGTAGCTCTCGCCGCCCGCGTATCCGTCGTATCGGTCGTTCACCGGGTGCCCCTCTCGGCTCACTGGCCGCGGTACAGCTCACGCTTGTCGATGTAGCGCACCACACCGTCCGGCACCAGGTACCAGACGGGGTCGCCCTTGGCGACTCTCGCACGGCAGTCTGTGGACGAGATGGCGAGCGCGGGAACCTCGACCAGCGAGACACCGCCCTCCGGGAGCCCCGGGTCGGTCAGGGTGTGACCGGGCCGGGTGACCCCGATGAAATGCGCAAGGGAGAACAGTTCTTCCGTGTAGCGCCAGGTGAGGATCTGGCCGAGCGCGTCCGCGCCGGTGATGAAGAAGAGGTCCGCGTCGGGGTTGAGCGCACGCAGGTCGCGGAGCGTGTCCGTCGTGTAGGTCGGGCCGCCGCGGTCGATGTCGATCCGGCTCACCGAGAACTGGGGGTTCTCGGCGGTCGCGATGACCGTCATCAGATAGCGGTCCTCGGCCGGGGTGACCGTGCGGTCGGTCTTCTGCCACGGCTGCCCGGTCGGCACGAACACCACCTCGTCGAGGTGGAACTGCGCGGCGACCTCACTGGCCGCGACGAGGTGTCCGTGGTGGATCGGGTCGAAGGTGCCGCCCATGACGCCGAGCCGGCGCTTGCCCGGATTCGAGGGGCCGTTGCCGGGGCCGGTCGCCGGGCGCTTCGACGCACCGCCGGCCGCCGCGCCCGCGCCGCCCGTGGCGTCGCCGACGGCGCCGCTGCCGGTGTCATTCGCCGGACCGGTAGGCATGTCCTGCTCTCCCATGCGTGCAGACCCTACCGGCCCGGCCGAGGGGCTCCGGCCGACAGGGGCCCCGAGCGGGCCCTCGGGGCTCAGCGGTCGCGGTTGAAGCGCGTGGTGATCCACAGCAGCAGAAGCAGGATGAACAGGGCCCCGCCGCCGGTCAGGTACGGGCTGAGGCTCTCGTGGTTGCCGCCGTTCTCGCCCTCGGCGACGACGGTGGCCAACTGTGCGGCAGTGTGCTGGAAGCTCATCTCGGCAGGACCTATCCAGTGTGTGCGGGATAAAGATGTCGGCCCATCGTATGCGGGCGCCCACGCAGCGAACACGGCGACTCCGCCGTTGGGGACACCGGTCGCGGGACCGTCCCGCGGGCCCGCCCGCCCCGCCCCGGCCGGTCCGCTCACCGTGACCGCGTCGGCCGCGCCGCTCAGTCGTCGCGCTTGTAGCCGCGCAGCAGGAACCAGGCGGTCAGCACCACGCCGACGATCATGACGATCAGCACGACGCGGAGCAGATTGCCCGGACCCTGCTTGTCTGCCGCCGCTGCGGCCTCCGTGAGCCATGCGGCCGCGGGGATGTGCTCCATGTCGTACGACTCCTTCTCTGTACTGCCCGTCAACGGTATCTCCGCCTAGGCTGGGCACTGCCTTGGGGGCGCATGAGGCACTCAGACGCATGGGGGAACACATATGTCCGACGACGGCCACGAGCGGAACGGGCACGAGAAAGTGCCGAGCAGGCAGCGCAGGCGCTTCGCGGGGATCTCCTCGCGGGCCTACGAACACCCGGCGGACCGCTCGGCCCTGGTGGCCCTGCGCAAGCTCAGCGGTTTCGACACGGTCTTCAAGGCACTGAGCGGTCTGCTGCCCGAGCGCAGCCTGCGGCTGCTCTTCCTGTCCGACTCGGTGCGCGTCTCGGACGCCCAGTTCGCGCACCTCAACGACATGCTGCGGGACGCCTGTTACATCCTGGACCTGGAGAAGGTCCCGCCGATGTACGTGAACCAGGACCCGCAGCCGAACGCGATGTGCATCGGCCTGGACGATCCGATCATCGTGGTGACGACCGGACTCGTCGAACTGCTCGACGAGGAGGAGATGCGGTCGGTCATCGGCCACGAGGTCGGCCACGCGCTGTCCGGTCACGCCGTCTACCGCACGATCCTGCTGTTCCTCACCAACCTCGCCGTCCGGGTCGCCTGGATCCCGCTGGGGAACCTCGCGATCATGGCGATCGTGACCGCGCTGCGCGAGTGGTTCCGCAAGTCGGAACTGTCCGCCGACCGGGCCGGGCTGCTGGCCGGCCAGGACCTGCGGGCCTCGATGCGCGCCCTGATGAAGATCGCGGGCGGCAACCATCTGCACGAGATGAACGTGGACGCGTTCCTGGAGCAGGCCGAGGAGTACGAGTCGGCGGGCGACCTGCGCGACTCGGTGCTCAAGATCCTGAACGTGCTGCCGCGCACGCACCCCTTCACCGCGGTCCGCGCGGCGGAGCTGAAGAAGTGGGCCGAGTCCCGCGACTACCAGCGGATCATGGACGGCCACTACCCGCGGCGCGACGCGGACAAGGACACCTCCGTGTCGGACTCCTTCCGGCAGTCGGCGGCCAGCTACGCCGGCGACGTGAAGAACTCCAAGGACCCGCTGATGAAGCTGGTCAGCGACATCGCGGGCGGCGCGGGCGACCTCGGGGGCCGGGTACGGCGCGGCTTCGGGGGCTTCACGGGCGGCGCGCCCAAGGACGGCGCGGCCGACGGGGACACCGGTGCCGGACAGGCGCCGCGTGAGGACCGCTCCGGGGACGAGGACACCGACGGCCGGGACTGATCGCCCCGCCCGGTGCCGCCGCCGCTTCTTCCCGGCGGCGGCACCAGGCGGTCCCACCGCACGTCCGCGGCCCGGCTGCCCCGCCGCATCGCCCACGGCCCGGCTGCTCAGCTGCCCCGCTGCCCCGCTGCCCCGCTGCCCGCTAAACCTTCGGCTGCGCGCTCCTGGACAGCGAACCGCACACGGCGGTGGCGCTGCCGGTGGCGTACGGGTCGGTGCCGGCCGGGCCGCCCGCCTTGGCCTTCTCGCCCGCGAGCAGCGGCCGCAGCCGGCTCGCCGAGTCGTCCGAGCAGGCGAGCGGGCCGGCCTGGACGTAGGAGACCGCCAGCTCGGCCTGGTGCAGACGCAGGTCGTCGCGGTCGAAGCGGAAGGTCAGCTCGCGCCGGACGGTGAACAGGGAGGCCTTGGCCGGGGCGGTCGCGCCGGCCGGCTTCAGGGCGTAGACGAAGGTGTGGTCGGTGACGACCTCCAGGGTGTTCGCGTCGGTCTCCGCGGCCTGGAGGGTGCCCTGCACCCGGATCCTGTTGTCGGCGAGCTGCGTCCGGGTCGCGTCGAAGCGGATCAGCCAGCCGGTCGGGGCGTGCCGTCCGTCGGCGGCCGGGTGGTCGAAGCTCCGGTCGAACTGGTCGAGCTGCCGCGGGTCGAGCAGGATCCGTACGGGCCGGGTGGCGCCTCCGGTCAGGACGCTCGGGTCGAGGGAGGACTCGACGAGGTAGTCCCTGGCCGTGGTCAGGGCGATGCCGACCTGGCTGTCGGAGAAGTGCGCGGTGCGCCGGACGGCGGGCAGGGTGATGCCGTCGGCACCGGTGCGGAACTCGGCGGCGGGGCTGGCGGTGTACAGCCGGTCGGTGCTGGTGGAGCCGGGGACGGCGGTCTGCGGGGCGAGCGGGATCACCGTCATGCGCAGCGGTTCGGCCGCCCGGGCGGCGGAGCTCTGGTACGGGTGGCGTACGCCCATGTAGATCGCGGTGCCGAAGGCCATGGCTATCAGCAGGACGAGGATCAGTGCCTGCCGGGACAGCCCGCGCTGCAAAGGCGGGCGGCGGCGTACGGCCGGGCTGTGGTCGGCCATGCGTTCCCGGGCGGAGAACTCCTGGAGGCGGGCAGCCCGGACGAACGACTCGTCGAAGACGACGGATCGGTACTCGTCCTCGCCACCGGCGGGAGCACCCTCGGGTGTCCCCTCAGGTGGGTCTCCAGGCCCGCCCATACATTCAGAGTAGGTCTCCGGGGGCTCCGGTAAACGCTGTGGTGCGCGACAAGTTCTGACAGGTTCTCACCAGGACGGTCACGCTGTGCGACGGCCGACGGCGTCTCGGCGGGGTGAGGGGCCTCAGGGTGTCCGCGGCACCGCCGAGACCGTCGGCCGGGCGGGGCCGGCGGAGACGGTCGGGGCCGGGCCGGTGATCTTCTCCTGGCCCTGTTCGAGGCCGGAGGCGGCGGGTGAGGGGACCTGGTCCCGGCTGTCGGAGGACGCGCCGCGGTAGACCGCCGTGAAGGCGAGGGCGACCATGCCGATGCCCATGACGAGAGCGAGGAGCCAGGCGACGGGGCGGTGCCAGCGGGTCTGCTTGCCGTAGGGCCGGCCGTACACGCCCGGGAAGCCGTGGCGGCCCTCCAGGACATCGGCGTCGTCCAGGTCGTCCAGGTCGGGATCGTGGGCGAAGTCGCCGTGGCCGTCGGGGCCGAAGCCGTCCTCGTAGCGCTCGTCGTCGCCGCGGGCTCCGCGGGCGTGCGCCCGGCGCGCCTCGGCCTCGGAGGCCTCGGCACGGGCCTGGGCGGCCGCGAGCAGCCTTTCCACGGCGGTCGGTTCGTGGAACACCGCCGCCTTGACGAAGTCCTCGTCGAAGACCACGGAGGCGAACTCTTCGTCCGCGCCCCCGCGGTTGTGGTCGTCGTCGGGCTCCCAGCCGTCAGGGAACGGCGTGCCCCCCACGTCCTCCGGCACGGATCCAGAGTAGACCTGAGGGGTCAATTTGGGCAGACGGTACGGAAATTCATCCGCAGGACGGACAGCGCCTCGGTGGACCGCGGGCCGTGAACCGTCCGTCGCGCGCCCCGGCGCCCGGCACCGCGCCGCCCGCGCGCCCCGCACGGCTCGGCAACGGGCTCCAGGGGCCCCGGACGCCCGCGCGGGCCCGCCTCCGGGCGGGAAGGCGCCACGAGGACCCGCGCGCCCCTCCCGGCGCCTCAGCGGCGGATGTGGCCGTCGCCCGTGACGATGTACTTGGTGCTCGTCAGCTCGGGCAGTCCCATCGGACCGCGCGCGTGGAGCTTCTGCGTGGAGATGCCGATCTCGGCGCCGAAGCCGAACTGGCCGCCGTCGGTGAAGCGGGTCGAGGCGTTCACCGCGACCGTCGTGGAGTCGACCAGCTGGGTGAAGCGGCGGGCGGCCTGCTGCGAGGTGGTGACGATGGCCTCGGTGTGGCCGGAACTCCACAGCCGGATGTGCGACACGGCCTTGTCGAGCGAGTCGACGACGGCCGCCGCGATGTCGTAGGAGAGGTACTCGGTGTCCCAGTCCTCCGCCGTGGCCTCCACGACGGTGGCCTTGGAGTCCTCGGCGTAGGCGAGGACCCTCTCGTCGGCGTGCACGGTGACCCCGGCGTCCGCGAGGGCGTCCAGGGCGCGCGGCAGGAACGCGGCGGCGATGTCCTGGTGGACCAGGAGGGTCTCGGCGGCGTTGCAGACGCTGGGCCGCTGAGCCTTGGAGTTGATCAGGATGTCGACGGCCATGTCGAGGTCCGCCTGGGCGTCGACGTAGACGTGGCAGTTCCCGGTGCCGGTCTCGATGACCGGCACGGTGGACTCCTGGACGACCGTGCGGATCAGGGACGCGCCGCCGCGCGGGATGAGGACGTCGACCAGGCCGCGGGCGCGCATCAGCTCGCCGACCGATTCCCTGCCCTCGCCGGGCACGAGCTGGATCGCGTCGGCGGGCAGCCCCGCGCCGCCCACGGCGTCGCGCAGGACCCGGACCAGAGCCGTGTTCGACTCGTAGGCGGAGGACGAGCCGCGCAGCAGGACCGCGTTGCCCGACTTCAGGCACAGGGCGGCAGCGTCGACGGTCACGTTCGGGCGGGCCTCGTAGATGATGCCGACGACGCCGAGGGGGACGCGGACCTGGCGCAGGTCGATGCCGTTCGGGAGGGTCGAGCCGCGGACGACCTCGCCGACCGGGTCGGGCAGCGCCACGACGTCGCGGACGTCGGAGGCGATCGCGCGCACCCGCTCGGGCGTCAGCGTGAGCCGGTCGATGATGCTCTCGCTGGTCCCGGCCTCGCGGGCCTTGGCGATGTCCTTGGCGTTGGCGGCGACGATCTCGCTCGTACGGACTTCCAGCGCGTCCGCGATCGCGAGCAGCGCGTCGTCCTTCTCAACCCGCGGCAGCGGCGCCAGGTCGGCGGCGGCGGCCTTCGCGCGATAGGCGGCCTGGGCCACCGGGGACATGGAGTCGTACGGCGAGAGCGTGGTCATGGGGGAAGGGTAGTGCGCCCGGCGGGCCGCGTCGGCGGTCGTCCCATTCGGCGAGACAGGATCAAAAGGGATGAACGCCCACAGGTGTCGCGGGCAGCGGTCCGTATCCCTCGGCGATCCGCTGGTGGTACGTCTCGCGGTCGATGACCTCCAGGCCGACGATCTCCCAGGGCGGGAGTTTGGCGGTCTGGCGGTGCTCGCCCCACAGACGCAGCGCGACGGCCGCGGCGTCGTGCAGGTCGCGGGCCTCCTCCCAGTAGCGGATCTCCGCGTGGTCGCCCGCGTACCGGCTGGTCAGCAGGAAGGGGTGGTCGTGGGCGAGCTGTTCGAGACCGCGGCGCACCTCGGTCAGCGGGGCCTCGCCGCCCGACACGCTCAGCGTGACGTGCCACAGCCGGGGCTGGTCGGCGGGCCGTTCGCCTTCGTAGGTGTCGCCGGCCGCGACACTCGTCAGGGCCCGCTCCTCACCCACGGCACGGGAGGCGGGGCCACCGCGGGACGCCGCCGCCCCAGGGCGTACTCGTCTCACGACGGCCTCCTTTACCCGATGGTCGTACCGAATCCCTGACTCTCCCTGCCCCAAAGTTGAGCAGGTGAGAAGCCGCCGTGTGGCGGTTTTACGGAACGTCCACCGGTGGGGGCGGGGGATTCGGCCGTTTACGGGTGTACCGGACGGCCTGGTCCGGCGCACCGGACAGCCTGGTCGGCGATGCTCCTGGGGCGCCGGTTCCGACGCCGGGCCGATGGGGCCACCGTGACGTCCACCGGTCGGGACGCATGTCTCACGGACGCATGCGCCGGAACGCGCGTTCTACGGGTTCAGCAGGACGAGGTCGTCGCGGTGCACGACCTCGCGCTCGTAGGCGGGGCCCAGCTCGCGCGCCAGCTCCCGGGTGGAGCGGCCGATCAGCTGGGGAATCTCCTTGGCGTCGAAGTTCACCAGCCCCCGGGCGACGGCCCGGCCCGTGCCGTCGCGCAGCTCGACCGGGTCGCCCGCGGTGAACTCGCCCTCGACGCCCGCGATGCCCGCGGGCAGCAGCGAGGTGCGCCGTTCGACGACGGCGCGCACGGCACCGTCGTCGAGGGTGAGCGCGCCCTGCGGCGTGGAGGCGTGCTGGAGCCACAGCAGGCGGTCGGCCGACCGCCTGCCGGTGGCGTGGAAGAAGGTGCCGGTGTCCCGGCCCGCGAAGGCGTCGGCGGCGTGGACCGCGCTGGTCAGCACCACCGGGATGCCGGCCGCGGCGGCGATCCGGGCCGCCTCGACCTTGGTGACCATGCCGCCGGTGCCAACGCCCGCCTTGCCGGCGCTGCCGATCTCGACGTGGGCGAGGTCGGCGGGCTCGCGCACCTGGGCGATCCGCGAGGTGCCGGGCCTGCCGGGGTCGCCGTCGTAGACCCCGTCCACGTCGGAGAGCAGGATCAGCAGGTCGGCGCGGACGAGATGGGCGACGAGGGCGGCGAGGCGGTCGTTGTCGCCGAAGCGGATCTCGTCGGTGGCCACCGTGTCGTTCTCGTTGACGACCGGCAGGGCGCCCATCGCGAGGAGCTTGTCCAGGGTGCGCGAGGCGTTGCGGTGGTGGGCCCGCCGGCTGGTGTCGTCGGAGGTGAGGAGCACCTGTCCGACGCGGATGCCGTAGCGGGCGAAGGAGGCGGTGTAGCGGGCCATCAGCAGGCCCTGGCCGACGCTGGCGGCCGCCTGCTGGCGGGCGAGGTCCTTGGGACGGCGGCGCAGTCCGAGCGGAGCGAGACCCGCGGCGATGGCGCCGGAGGAGACGAGGACGATCTCCTTCTCGCCTCCGTCACGCGCCTTGGCGAGGACGTCCACGAGGGCGTCGACCCGGTCCGCGTCGAGGCCGCCGGAGGCGGTGGTGAGCGACGAGGAGCCCACCTTGACGACGATCCTGTGAGCCCGCGCCACAGCGTCCCTGTCGGCGTGCGTCCCGGTCTGCCTTGCCGCTGCCACCTGCGCTGTGTCCCCTCGCGTCGGTCCTGGTGCCCCGCCCCGCAATCTACGCGAAGAGGGAGCCTCCCGGCCCGCCGGTCCAGCAGGCGGACGGCGTCGCGTAGTTGCGTGATCACGAGTTGCTTACGCGAAAAAGGTTGTACTGGTTCCTCATGGGAATTAAAGGCACTGCAAAGTTAAGTTGAACAATGTGTCACCTACCGTGTCCCCCGTGAAGCGCATATTGCTGAGATCGGGCAAGAGCCCCTACGACGTCGTCCCCGTGGAAGAAGCCCTCCACCTGGACGTCTTCGCCACCAACTCGGGCAACCTCATCTTCAGCGACGCCGCGCACAAGATCCTCGAGACTCCGCGCACCGAGGTCGTCTCGAACGGCATCCGTACCGACGTGGCCGCCGCGGGCCGTATCAACGAGGAGTTCGACGCGTTCGTCGTCCCGTTGGCCAACGCGTTCCGGCCCTCGTTCGAGGCGCAGCTCAGACGACTGACGCGGCTCATAGGCAAGCTGAAGATCCCGGTGATCGTCCCGGGCATCGGCGCGCAGACCGGGCTGAGTTACAACCCGGCGCGGCTGAAGCCGATCGAGCCCGCCGTGCGGGAGTTCGTCTCCGCGGTGCTCGACCGCAGCGCGTCCATCGGGGTGCGCGGCGAGTTCACCGAGAAGTACCTGCGGGACATGGGCTTCAACGACGTCGAAGTCATCGGCTGCCCCTCCCTGTTCATGTACGGCGAGCGGCTGGACGTGCGCAAGCGCGCCGAGTCCCTCGGGCCCGGGTCCAGGATCGCGGTCAACGGTTCGCACAGCGCGATGCGGACGCAGGGCCTCGGTGCGGTCGTCCGCAACGCCCATGCGCGCTATCCGCAGCTGCGCTTCATCGGCCAGAACCTGAGCGACGCGCGGCAGCTGCACTGGCGTGACCTGTCGGACCCGAACGGCGCCGTGACCGAGATGCCCACGCATCCGGACCACCCGATGTTCCGGGAGGACAAGGTTCGCGTCTACATCGATCCCGTCACCTGGATCGACGATCTGCGCGACTTCGACTTCTCGTTCGGCTCCCGCATCCACGGGAACATCGCGGCGCTGCTGGCCGGCACGCCCGCGACGGTGCTGTGCGGCGACTCCCGCACGCTGGAGCTGTGCCGCTACTTCGACATCCCGCACCGGCCGATCACCAAGCTGCCCGCGGACCTCGACCCGGCGCAGCTCTACGCGGAGGCGGACTTCGGCGCGCTGACCCGCGGGCACCAAGAGCGCTTCGAGCGTTTCACGGGGTTCCTGACCCGCAACGGCCTGGAGAACACCTTCACGCACGGCGACGGGGGCGCGGCCCACGAGGAGCGCATCCGCTCCCTGGCCTTCCCGCCCGGTGTGCGGCCCTGGAACGACGCCGACATCGCCTCGCTCACCACGCGCTTCGGCTTCCTCCAGAGCCGCATCACCGAACTGTCCACGGAGAACGTCCGGTTGAAGCGGGAGCTGATCCGGTCGCCCAGGGCGCTGAAGCTCACCCCGGGGCCGACGGGAGCGCCCGGACGCTCGGTCTACCGGATGGCGCGGCGCGCGGTGGGCCGGCCGCTGCGCAAGGCGCTGCAGTCGGGCCGCCAGTAGAACGACGGACACCTCCCGGCGGCGGGTCCTTGCCACCGGCGCCGGGAGGAACCTCGGAGAGGCGGTCTCAGCGCCGGGGGCCGAGCACCCGCCGGGCCACCCGGCGCAGCCGCCGGAACGGCTTGGGGCGGGGCTTGAAGCCCTCGATGGTGACCGTCTCACGGGTTGTCGGGACGTAGCAGCTGTCCGGGACGCCCGCGCCCTCGTCACGGAAGTGCGGGTAGGCGAGGTAGACCTTGCGGCCGCGCGACTCCAGCACTATCCCCGGGGCCTTCTTCGACTTGACGAACTCCACCACGTCCAGGAGGAGATCGCCCCGGCCGCGGGCCACCAGGTGCAGCCGCAGCCGCTCGTGGACCTTGAGGCGGCCGGCGACACCCTCGTGCCAGTAGGCGTCCATCAGCGGCTTGGCCAGTTCGAGCTTGTGGCGGCGCACCTTCTCGCTCTGCTTCAGCAGACCGGGGCCGAACTGCGGGAGCAGCGTGATCAGGAACGGCCGGATCATCAGGGCGTCGCGGCGGGGACCCGCGGGCACGTGCTCGGCTATGAGGTTCATCAGCGCGCGGGCCGAGTCGAAGCGCAGGCTGTAACCGCCGCTCTTGGTCACGTGCTTGCCGTCGTCGCGGCCGACCAGGTGGTAGCAGTCGTAGTCGGCGATCACCGAGACGCCGTCGGCGCGGAGGTAGGCCTCCATCGTGAACAGCGCGTCCTCGCCGGTCTTCAGCGCCTCGTCGAAGACCATTGCGTGCCGGGTGAGCAGGTCACGGCGGAAGAGCTTCTGCGCGCTGAGCGTGAACTTGATGTTCGAGGAGAAGACGTCGGTACGGGGCAGGGTCTTGCCCCACATCGACTTCGGAGCCGTCCTGTTGACCCCGACGACCTTGCCGAGCACGACGTCCGTGCCCTGTTCGTCGGCCATGGCCACCATGCGTTCCAGCGCCTCGGGGCCGAAGTAGTCGTCGGCGTCCAGGAAGAAGACGTAGCGCCCCCGCGCCTTGCCGAGACCGACGTTACGCGGGCCGCTGGGGCCCCCGGAGTTGGCCTGCCGGATCACCGTCACGGACATGGCCGACCGCTCGGCGAACTTCTCCAGATACTCCCCCGTGCCGTCCGTGGACCCGTCGTCGACGGCGACGACCTCGATACGTTCCGGGCCGAGCGTCTGGTCCTCCACGGACTCCAGGCACTTCACCAGGTACGGCATTGCTTCGTACGCCCCGATGACGATGGTCACGTCGGGTTGCGTCACGTAATCCCCCTCGTTCGGGAAGTGTCACAAGAACATTTCCCCCTTATCACCTCAATCGCTACCTAGAAGACGACTGGAAGTACGAACCGGTTGCCCGGAACGACTCATTTTGTGACCCAGGTCACAGGAAACGTCGGGTGGCTTCTTACCCGTGAAGGCTCACAGAACGACGTAAGAGAAGCGGTGGAAGGCGTAAGAAACGGGCATGGCCCCGGGGAGAATTCCCCGGGGCCATGCCCGTGTGTGCCTATGGAGCGGATCAGCCGGTGACCGCGGCTTCGTCCGTCTCTCCGGTCACCCGCTGGGCGGGGACCGCGCTCGCGAGATCCACGTTCACGGCCTCGGCCGAAGCGATGCTCTCCTGGCCGCGGTTGCGCCGCTCGGCCTCGCGCGCCAGCTCCCGCACCGCGGAGTTGAACTGGTCGATGGAGGCCGGCTCGTCCGGGCCGAGCAGATAGCGCTTGAGCTCCTGGCGCCCGGCGGCCAGCGCGTCCGCGGACGGGTCGGCCACGGCCGTGAGCAACTCGCCCAGTTCGGCGGCCGAGTTGGACAGGATCACCGCGGCACGCACCGCGGTGTTCTGGCGCTTGAACTCCTCGACGCCGAGCTCCGCGGAGTCCGTGACGGCGTACGGCTTGCCGCTCGCGATGAAGTCGGAGACGACACTGGAGATGTCCGAGACCATCGCGTCGGAGACGTTGAAGCAGTCGTACAGGCGCGGTTCGGCGCCCGTGATGACGCGGTGCTCGGCGGTGCCGAAGGAGCGCCAGTAGACGTCGTTCCACTCGGCGCGCAGCCGGGCGATCTCGGCGTGCCGGGCCGCGTCGACCATGCCGTCACGGGTGGCCTCGGCCTCGTCGCCCTTCTCGCCGCCGGTGCCCGACAGCTCGGCGACACGGGCCTCGATGCGGGCCAGCTCGCCCTTGGCCTGCGCCTGGGCGGCCGCGTCGACGGCGAAGCGGGAGTCGGCGGCGCGCTCGGCGGCGGCCTTCTCGACCAGGGCGGTGATGCGCTTGTGCGCGGCCCCGGCCTCGGCGCTGACGGTGCCCGTGAAGGGGTGCGGCTTGTACAGGACACGGACCGGCGGGTCGGCCGCGACCAGCTTCTTCACGATGTTCTCACCGGCGAGCACGATCGAGGTGTTGCCGGGGTTGCCGTCCCAGCCCTCCCAGGTGGGGGCGTAGAGCACGGTGGGCATGCGGCCCTCGGGCACGCCCTGCCAGGTCTGGATCGGAGCCAGCTGCGGACGGCCGACCTCGACGATGTCGTCGTCGCGGACACCGACGTCGGCGATGGCGTAACGGTCGCGGCCCGCGCGGCCCGCGGTCCACACCTCGTCGTACGCCTTGCTGAACGGGTTGACGCTGGCGAGCTTGTCGCTGTCGCCGTGGCCGATGAAGACGTGCTGGATGGTGGGCACGCGCAGCATGTGGATGTTCTTGCCGACGTTCGCCGCGTAGAGCGCGACCCGCACCGTCGACAGGTCCATGTTCATCAGGTGCACCCCTCCGGGCACGCAGATGACCGGCACCGTGGTGGGCGCCATGCGCTCCAGGATCGCCCGCTCGCGGAGGATGATCAGCGGCCGGGTGTCCAGCTGCTCCATCGTCTCCAGCCACATGTTGACCTGGTAGGCGGAGTCCTTGGAACCCGAGAAGTAGAGCACCGTCTCCGGGCGGTAGTCGCCCAGCCAGCCGTCGACGGCCGCGAGGACCTTCTCCGCGTTCGGCGGGGTCTTCCGGCCGCGCACGAACGGGACGAGGGCCGCGACGTAGCCGAAGGCCAGCAGCAGCGACACGGCGACGCCCGCGAAGCCGTAGACGCTGTCGCCGGTCGCCCCGGCGACCAGGAGGCCGACGACGGCCACCAGGTCGAGGTGGAGCATCTTCTCCGCGGACCGGTGCAGCAGCCGGCGCGGCGGCGCGTCCGGGATGCGCAGGCGCGAGCCCAGGTCGACGTTGCGGGTGGCGACGGGCATCTTGCGGCGCAGGCGTATCAGCGTGATCAGCGCGCCGTGCGGTGCCTGGAAGCCGTAGAAGGCCAGGAAGCACGCGATGGCCGCGTAGAAGACCATGCTGTTCGACAGGTCCAGTCGCGCCAGGAGCAGGACGAGCAGCAGCTGCCGGATCAGGAACCTGATGGACAGACCGGCCCGCACCTTGCTGAGGCGGTTGACCAGATAGCTGCCGCGCCGGTGCAGATAGTGGTCCGCCAGATACGTCACGGCGGCCGCGGCCGCGAAGGCGCCGACGCTCGGCAGGAGCGCGGCGAGCATCAGAGCGGGGAAGCCCAGCATCATGAGGGCCGCCGCCGCCAGCTCGGCCGCGCTGCCCACCCGGGCAACGCGAATAGCGGTGGAAATCACGGAGAAACCTGCTCTTGAGGGGTGAGTGCCGGTTTGATACCAAAAAGTTCTTTTGATACCGAAAAGGGAACCAGAAGCGAAAAGTGAACTTTACGGACTCAGGCCCTTGTGATGACGCGGCGAACGCGTGAACACAAAGGCCTGAATTCCGAAAGACTATTCGTTTTTGATTATGCCACGCCGTCCTGGCGGTCCAGGACGCTGGCCAGAGCCGCCTCGAAACCGGAGGCCCGGCCCGCGCCCGCCGTCGGGTCCTGCTGACGGACGTCGATCACGTGACCCGTGAGCTCGGAGAGCAGGACGTCCAGCGAGGTGTGCGCGACGGCCTCGGAGGAGAGCAGCGAGCCCGCGGGCTCCTGGCCGAACGCCTTGGTGCGCATCGGGGTGGCGGTGCGCTCGGGGTTGATGCAGTTGACGCGGATGCCGTCGCCGGCCCACTCGTCGGACAGCGCCTGGGTGAGGTTCACCATGGCGGCCTTGGTGGAGGAGTAGAGGCTGTACTCGGCGCGGCCGCGGGTGTAGCTGCTGGAGGTGTAGAGCAGCAGCTGGCCCTTGCTCTCGGCCAGGTACTTGTAGGAGGAGCGGGCGATCTGCACCGGCGCCAGGTAGTTGACCTTCAGCGCTTCCTCGATGGTCGCGTTGTCCGTCTCGGCCAGCTTGCCGATGCGCAGCACGCCCGCGGTGTTGATGACGTAGTCGATGCGCCCGGTCTCCGCGTACGCCGTGGAGAGCGCGTCGTCGACCTCCTCGGGGTTCTCGACGTGCGTGCCGGTGGTGGAGCGGCCGAGCGCGTACGTCGTCGCGCCGTAGCCCTCGGCCAGCTCGGCTATGTCCTTGCCGATGCCGTACGAGCCGCCGAAGACGACGACGGTCTTGCCGGTGAGCAGCTCGCGGTAGGCGGCCTCGTCGGCCTGCTCGGGCGCGGCGGTGGAGGCGAGCTGGAAGAGCTTGTCGGCGATGAAGACGTCGACGGGCTGGGTGACCTTCATGTTGTACTCGTCGCCCGCCACGACGTGGATCGGCACGTCCGGCAGGTACCTGAGCACGACCGAGCAGTCGTCCGTGGCCTGGAAGTTGGGGTCACCGGCCGCGACCTGGTAGGCGCGGCGGATGGTGGACAGCTTGAACGCCTGGGGCGTCTGGCCGCGGCGCAGCCGGGAGCGGTCCGGGATCTCGGTGATGAACTCGCCGTCCTCGCCGTGGGTGCGGGTCACGATGATCGTGTCCGCGGACGGGATGGCGACGTCGACGGCCTGGTAGCGCTCCAGGGCCGTGACGCAGTCGTCTATGACGCGCTCGGACAGCAGCGGGCGCACGGCGTCGTGGAAGAGGACGTTGGCGTCCTCGCCCTCGGCCAGACCCTCGCCGAGGGCGGCGATGGCGCGCTCGGTCGTCTCGTTCCGGGTCGAGCCGCCCTCGATGACACGGGTCACCTTCGTGAAGCCCGCCTTCGCGACGATCTTCTCGACGTCCGGCACATAGCCCGGGGCCATGAGCACGATGATGTCGTCGATCGAATCGGCCTGCTCGAAGGTGGTCAGCGTGTGCTCGATGACCGCCTTGCCGGCGATCTTCAGCAGTTGCTTCGGAATCGACAGACCCACGCGCTGACCGGTCCCGCCGGCCAGGATCACTGCGGTGGTACGGGGCTTGGCAATGTGCTCAGACACAGGTGACCTACCTTGGGGCGACAGGGAACCCGGGAATGGTCCCACCTACGGTTACCGCCGTGCAAGGTGAGCGCCGTCCGCTGCATTTGTGCGCGCAACCGGGCATTCACCTTGCACACAGGCGACTTCGGGGACGCCGGACCGAATTGTCCGGATTTGATGTGAGTAACTCCACACGTCCCGTGCGCGTTCCTCACGTTCTTCTCAGACGCCTCAGCACCCGGTGACCGAGCACACGCACGAGTTCCCCCGACGGCGTCTGATGAACCGACCGGATCCCGTCGGTGCGCGCGGGCTCGGCGGCCACGGCGGCGAGCGCTCCGTACAGCGCCTGGGCCGCGGTCCCGGGGTCGATGCCCGGCGCGGCCGGCACGGTGGCGGCGCGCGGCGACGGCGGCGCCGACCGCGGTGACGGCGACGGCGGGGCGGACAGCAGCGCCGGGTCGCCGAGGACCCTTACCCCCAGGGCGCCGATCCGCCCGGCCATCTCCGCGCCGAGGGAGGCGGCCGCCTCCAGGGCCCACTCCGGGGTACGGATCCGGCCCCCGTCCGCCGGCGGACGGCAGACGTTCTTCATCCGCGGGACCGCGCCGCCCCGCACGAGCTTCGAATAGATCTCGTCCGGCAGTCCGTTGCCGCGGAATTCCCTGTTGAGGACCAGCAGCATTTCGGTCTCGGCCGGGGTCAGGGAGCGATCGGCCGTGTCCGGGACCTCCTCCAGGAGACCGCCGGGCAGGGCGAGCAGCGACTCGAAGGTGCGCATCAGACCACCGCGGTCGCCGTCGTCGACCACCACGACCGTGGTGTTCTCCGCGCCGACGACCCGCGTCCAGCGCTCGACGAGCCGGTCGTGGCGGTGCCGCCGCCAGAAGCTGGGGTTGGGCTTCTCGTACGGGGCCCTGCGCAGCATGTGGTCGAGCCAGTCCTCGTATCCCATGCGCAGGCCGTTCTGGACGTACTGCTGCCACTGCGAGGGCATGATCTTCGCCAGCGGGCGCAGGGTGACCAGGACGTGCACCCGGTCGCGGCCCAGGTCGCCGGCGATCCGGGCGGCGGTCGCGTCGTCGGGGGCGTCCGCGAAGAACTCGCTGCTGACCAGCGAGGTCCGCCCGCCGGTGGCGTGCACCGCGTCGACGAGCCGCTGCCAGTGCCGCTCGGCCGGCCGGACGTCGCCCATCATGCCGGGCCGGCCGCAGACCGCGAGGGCGGCCTCCATCGGATGTCTGCTGTGCGCGGGGAAGTCGACGCCGTGGGCGGCCATCGCGTCCTTCGCGGCGAACAGCGCGCCCTGGATCGAGGTGGTCCCGGTCTTGTGCGGGCCGATGTGCAGCAGCCGGGTCCCGGCGGGCAGTGGCCCGGGCCTCGCGGGAGCTGTCGTCTCAGGTGTCGAACAGTCGGTCTCCATGGTGAGAGGACGGTAAGGACGGATGCTGAACGCAGGCTGAGAATGCCCTGGGAATGCCCTGGGACTGCGGTGGGTCCCAGGGCGGCTCTCCCTCGTACGGGCCCGTGTGCCCGGTCCGTCACACGAGCCGTACGCCCGGCTCCCCCGCCTCGACCCGCAGCCGGGCCAGGGCGGTGGAGGCGGCGTCGGGCTTCAGCACCGTCTCCGCGACGCGCACCTGGGCGTCGATGCCGTCCCGCCGGATGTCGAAGAGGTGGTAGCCGCGGTGGGCGTCGATGAACTTCCAGTGCGGGTTGTCCGGCATCCGCGCGTCCCACTCCTTGTGGAAGGCGCTCTGGTCCTGGTCGCCGCCGCTGGAGATCGACGTCCCGACGAACTCGGCGCCCACGACGTCGGAGTCCGGGTCGGCGAAGTCCGCCTTGAGGTCGCTGATCATCGTGAGGTGCCGGTCGCCGCTGAGGACGACGGGGTTGCGGACGTCCGCGAACTCCTCCATGAGGGCGTTGCGTTCGGCCTGGTAGCCGTCCCAGGCGTCGTAGTACCAGAGCTTGCCCTCGCCGACCCTGAGGTCGGTCTCGGCCATCATGATCTGCGAGGCGATCAGGTTCCAGCGGGTGGGCGAGTGGCGCAGCCCGCGCAGCAGCCACTCCTTCTGCTCCGCGCCGAGCATGGTGAGCGCGGGGTCCTGCGCGCCTTCCTGGCCCGTCGCCTGGTCGCTGCGGAACTGCCGGGTGTCGAGGACGTTCAGCCGGGCGAGGCGTCCGAAGTCGAGCCGCCGGTACATCCGGATGTGCGGTCCGTCGGGGACCGCGGCGGCCCGGACCGGCATGTGCTCGTAGTACGCCTGGTAGGCGGCGGTCAGCCGGGCCACGAACGCGTCGTGCGTCTGCTTGTCGGGGTCCTGCGGGATCTGTCCGGCGAAGTCGTTGTCGACCTCGTGGTCGTCGAAGGTGACCACCCAGGGGGCGTTCGCGTGCATCGCCGCGAGGTGCGGGTCGCTGCGGTACTGGGCGTAGCGGTTGCGGTACTGGACGAGGGTGTACGGCTCACCGGTGCCCTCGTGCCGGCGCACGGCCGTCGCCGACGGCGAGGACTCGTAGATGTAGTCGCCGACGAACAGGACGACGTCGGGGTCCTGGTCGAGCATGTCGGCGTACGGGGTGAAATAGCCGTTCTGCCAGTTCTGGCAGGAGGCGAGCGCGACGCGCAGCGAGCCGCCGGCGCGGGAGGGGTGCGGCGCGGTACGGGTGCGGCCGGTCGGGGAGATCTGGCCGCCGGTGCGGAAGCGGTACCAGTACGCGCGGTCCGGGCGCAGCCCGCGGGCGTCGACGTGGACGCTGTGGCCGTACTCCGGGCGCGCCTGGGCGGTGCCGCGGCGCACCGGCTTGCCGAAGCGGGCGTCCTCGGCGATCTCCCAGTCGACCGGCACGGTGCGGTCGGGCATGCCGCCGCCGTTCAGCGGGTCGGGGGCGAGCCTGGTCCACAGCACGACCGCGTCGGGCAGCGGGTCACCGGAGGCCACACCGAGACTGAACACACCGTCGGGCAGGGGGGTTTCGGCCGCGCGTGCGGTGCCGGGCAGCCAGAGCTGGGCGGCGGCGGCGGCGCCGAGCACGGCGGCCGAGGCGGTGAGAAAGTGGCGGCGATCGCGTGAGACTGCTCCGGACATCGGCGAACTCCCTTGCGTCGGTTGCCTCTTGGACACCGGGAAGCCCACACGGCACAGCGGCCCACCTCTTGAACTCAGCGCATCGTATTCATGACGAACACACGAGCAACGAACGACCCGCCGCGACAGGGGATTTCGACGGTGCGCCGGCGGTCCCCGGAAGCCTCCGCCCGGAGACCGCCGACGGAACCGTCGTCTGTCGCGGCGGGCCTGACGCCCCGTCGCCCGACGCGGCGGACCGGACGCCCTGTCGTCTGCCGCGGCGTCCTCACGCCCCCTCGGCGGGCGAGGCCCGCCTCGGCTCAGTACGCGAAGGCCTGCCCCAGCCGGGCGCCCGTCGCCACCGTGCCCGGCACACCCGAGCCGAAGCCGTACGAGCCGAACGGGGTCACCCCGGAGGCGGCGGGCAGGGCCATGGCGCCGGTGACCGCCAGGACGACGGCCAGGGCCGTGCGCCGGGCTGCTGTGCGGGTGCTCGTCTCGAACTGCCCCCGGAATCCTGTGGGGGTCCGAAACGGGCCGGGGTCAGTCGCCGAGGGAGTAGCCGAAGCCGGAGCCGGCCGGTCCGGGGAGGCCCAGCGTGGCCCCGCCGAAGGAGACCGAACCGCTCGCCGTGATGCCGCCGGAGCCGGCGGAGAAGACCCACACCGCTCCGGTGCCCGCGTTCTCGCCCGGGTCGCCGACGACCAGGCCGTCCTTCTTGTCGCCGTTGCCGTCGACCAGGGCCGTCACGGCGCCGAAGCGGTCCAGCTTCTCGGCCGTGCCGGGCACGCCGGAGGTGCTCTGGGTGAACGCCTTGGCTCCGGTGCCGGTCAGCCCCGCGGCGCTGCCCCTGAGGACGAGCACGCTGCCGGCGTCGGTGACGGTGCCGACGTCCTCGCCGGGCAGTCCGGTCGCCACGTCGAGGTAGCCGTCGCCGTCGATGTCGCCGACGGACAGGCCGGCACCCATGCCGTCGCCCTTCTCGTCGGTGCCGGGCACACCCGGGGTGTCCTGGCTGATCCACACCGGCTTGCGGGTGGCCGAGACGCCCGCGGGGCCGCCGTAGACGACGCTCAGGCCACCGCCCTTGGTCGGCGCTCCGGCGTCGCCCGCACCGCCCGGGGCCGAGCGACCGACGACGATGTCGCCGTACCCGTCCTTGTCCAGGTCGCCGATCGCGATGTCCTCGCCTCCGACGGCGCGGCCCTGGGCGTCGTGCAGCAGAACCTTGTCGGTGAAGCCGTCCTTGCCGCCGACGAGCAGCGTCGTGGTGCGCGATCCCAGGTCCCCGGTGGTCACCGCGAGGTCGGCCACGCCGTCCCCGGTCACGTCACCGGCCGCCATCACCGGTTTGACCAGGTACTTCTGCGGATCGACGGTGAAGTAGTCCTTGCCCGCATTGCCGGCGCCACGGGTGAACGGGCCGTGCCGCACCGTCCCTTCCTCCTCGGCCGGGGCGTCCGGGTCCTCGGAGAGCCACCGGTCGGCACCCGCCGTCACCAGGTCGGGGTGCTTGTCGCCGTCGACGTCGCCGACGGTGAACTCCCCCCGCCACTCGTAGTGCGGGCTCCACGTGAGCTGAGTGGGAGCCGCCGACAGTCCTTTGGGGCCGCCCCAGTTGACGACCACGGAGTAACCGCTGTCCACGTCCATCATCGACACCGCCACGAACGAGAGCAGATCCGCGTATCCGTCGCCGTCGAGGTCGGCGCTCTGCAACCCGCAGCCGTAGCCGTACGCGGGAGTGTCGCCGCTGCCGTGTCCGGGCCAGGTCAGCACCTGCTTGCGTGCGGTGGACAGTCCGCCGGAGCCGCCGTACAGCACACTGACGGCCCCGGCGTTCTTCAGACCGCTCTCCGTGGTGTCCGGCGCCCCGATCGCCAGGTCGGGATAGCCGTCCCCGTTGAAGTCGTCGTGCAGCCGCTTGGCGCTCGGCGTGGTGGAGGCGGTCGTCGGCACCGGCACGGCGTTGACGGCGGGCACGGCCAGCGCGCCCGCGGCCAGCGCGACACCGGCGCCCATGAGGAAGGGCCTGCGGCGGGCGAAACGGGAACGGCGGTGGGACATGGGGATCCTGACCTGAGGGGAGCGACGGTTCCTGGAACAGCCGCTCCGACGGAGGGAAGGGGGCATGGCGAGCCTGCCGACGGGCGCGGCCGACCGGGTGGTCACGAGGTCGACCACCCGGCACGTCCTCACTCGTCCGAGCCGGGGCACATCCGATCGGGGTGTCCGGAACGCACGACGGGCGCGGAGAGGAAGATCCTCTCCGCGCCCGCTACGACTCGCGGCCCGGCTGTTTGGTTGTCCTGTGCCCGCCCGCGCTTTCCCTCGCGTTCACCCGGAACGGCCCGGCGGCGGGCACGCGGCCCGCCGGACGAGGCCTAGAACGGCTCGAAGTCGTCGTACTCCTTCTGCGACTCGTCCCGCTCGGCCTGCTGGTCGCGGCGGCGCTGGGCGGCGGGGCGCGGAGCCTCGAAGCGGTGGTCCTCACCGCGGCGGCCCAGCATCTCCGCACCGGCCATGACGGTGGGCTCCCAGTCGAAGACGACCGCGTTGTCCTCGGGGCCGATGGCGACGCCGTCGCCGGAGCGGGCGCCCGCCTTCATCAGCTTCTCCTCGACACCGAGGCGCGCGAGCCGGTCGGCGAGGTAGCCGACGGCCTCGTCGTTGTTGAAGTCGGTCTGGCGCACCCAGCGTTCGGGCTTCTCGCCGCGCACGCGGAAGAGGCCGTCCTCCTCCTGCGTCACGGTGAAGCCGGCGTCGTCGACCGCCTTCGGACGGATGACGATCCGGGTCGCCTCCTCCTTGGGCTTCGCGGCACGCGCGGCAGCGACCATCTCGGCGAGCGCGAAGGACAGCTCCTTGAGGCCCATGTGGGCGACCGCGGACACCTCGAAGACGCGGTAGCCGCGGCTTTCCAGGTCGGGGCGGACCATCTCCGCGAGGTCCTTGCCGTCCGGCACGTCGATCTTGTTGAGGACGACCATGCGCGGACGCTTGTCCAGGCCGCCGTACTGCTTCAGCTCCTCCTCGATGATGTCGAGGTCGGAGATCGGGTCGCGCTCGGATTCGAGGGTGGCCGTGTCCAGGATGTGGACGAGCACGCTGCACCGCTCCACGTGGCGCAGGAACTCCAGGCCGAGGCCCTTGCCCTGGCTGGCGCCGGGGATGAGGCCGGGCACGTCCGCGATCGTGTAGACGGTCTCGCCCGCGGTCACCACGCCCAGGTTCGGGACGAGCGTCGTGAAGGGGTAGTCCGCGATCTTCGGCTTGGCGGCGGACAGGACCGAGATGAGCGAGGACTTGCCGGCGCTCGGGTAGCCGACGAGGGCCACGTCGGCGACGGTCTTCAGCTCCAGGACGATGTCCTGCATGCCTCCGGGCACGCCGAGCAGCGCGAAGCCGGGCGCCTTGCGGCGGGCCGAGGCCAGCGCCGCGTTGCCGAGGCCTCCGCGGCCGCCCTCGGCGGCGACGTACGTGGTGCCCTGTCCGACGAGGTCGGCGAGGACGTTGCCCGCCTTGTCGAGGACGACCGTGCCGTCCGGCACGGGCAGGACCAGGTCCTGGCCGTCCTTGCCGGAGCGGTTGCCGCCCTCGCCGGGCTTGCCGCTGGTGGCCTTGCGGTGCGGCGAGTGGTGGTAGTCGAGCAGCGTGGTGACGGACTGGTCGACGACCAGGATCACGTCACCGCCACGGCCGCCGTTGCCGCCGTCCGGGCCGCCGAGCGGCTTGAACTTCTCCCGGTGTACGGAGGCACAGCCGTGACCTCCGCTACCCGCGGCGACATGCAGCTCGACGCGGTCCACGAAGGTGGTCATGTGGGGTGCCTCCAGCACTTCGGTTACATCGGTTACTTCGGCTACTTCAGTACGTACGCACTTCGGATGCCTCAGTACGTACGGAATGTCTCTTGCGTAACACGCGAAAGGCGGACCCTCTTCCCGTGGGGGAAGTGAGGTCCGCCTCGCGAAGAACTTCTGTTCTACGGAGCCTGGGCCCCGAGGCCTTCGATCCGGTCCGCGTGGAACCGGATCAGCCTCGACGGGACTGGATCAGGCGACCGGAACGATGTTCACGACCTTGCGGCCACGGTGCGTGCCGAACTCGACCGCACCGGCGGCCAGCGCGAACAGCGTGTCGTCCTTGCCACGGCCGACGCTGACGCCGGGGTGGAAGTGGGTGCCACGCTGGCGGACCAGGATCTCACCGGCGTTGACGGTCTGACCGCCGAAGCGCTTCACACCGAGCCGCTGAGCGTTGGAGTCGCGACCGTTCCGAGTGGACGATGCGCCCTTCTTGTGTGCCATGTCTCAGTCCCTACCCTTACTTCGCAGCCGCGGGGATCTCAGTGACCTTGATCGCCGTGTACTGCTGGCGGTGGCCCTGACGACGGCGGTAGCCGGTCTTGTTCTTGTAGCGAAGGATGTCGATCTTGACGCCCTTGTGGTGGTCCACGATCTCGGCCTGGACCTTGATGCCGGCAAGGACCCAGGGGTCGCTCGTCACGGCTTCGCCGTCGACAACGAGCAGGGTCGAGAGCTCGACCGTGTCGCCAACCTTGGCGGTGGGAATCTTGTCAACCTCAACGATGTCGCCGACAGCAACCTTGTGCTGGCGACCACCGCTGCGCACGATGGCGTACACGCGGATCTCTCTTTCGCTCGGAACGGAACCCCGCAGTCCAGCCGACCGGGAACGAACACGGAAGGCCTCTCCCGGCCACCGGGGTGTCCGAGAGGAAGAGGTTTACGGGGTGCGGCGCGTCAGGGGACACGCCGACGGTCAAGGTTACGGGGCCACGACCGAAAGGGTCAAACCAGGCCGGGTCCCGTGGGTGTGCCACCGGTCACGCGGTGTTCCCGGCCCGCTTGACGCGCGGGCCGGGAACACCGTGCGGGAGCCTCAGCTCTCGTCGGTGGACGCCGTGACGGTGGAGAGCGTCTGCTCCGCCGCCGCGGTCTTCTTCGCCGTGGACTTGACGGCCGCCTTCTTCGCGGTCGTCTTCTTGGCCGTGGTCTTCTTGGCGACCGTCTTCTTGGCCGCCACGGCCTTCTTGGTGGCGGCCTTCTTCGCCGTCACCTTCTTGGCGGTCTTGCGGGCGGTCTTCTTGGCGGCCGGGGTCTCGGCGTCGGCCTCGGCTGCCTCCGGCTCGGCCGGCGCGGGCTCGGCGACCGGCTCCGCGGCGGCCGACGGGACGACCACGACGGCCGCCTCCGCGGACGCGGTGGGCGCGGTGGCCTTGCGCACGGCACGGCGGCGCGGACGGGCCGGCGCGGCGCTCTCGGCGGGGGCCTCGGCCACCGGCTCGGGCGTCGCCTCCGTCTCGTCGGCACTCTGCGCGGGAGCCTCGGCCACGGGCGCCGCGACCGGCTCCGTGACCGTCACGACGGCCTCCTCGGCCGACCTGGGCGAACCGGCGGGCGCCGACACCTTGCGGGTCGCACGACGGCGCGTACGGCCCTGGGGAGCGGCCTCGGTCTCCGCCACGGCGGCAGGGGCCTCCACGACGGTCTCGGCCGGGGCCTCGACGACCGGCGCCTCGACAATCGGTGCCTCGACGACCGGGTCCTCGGCCGCGAACGGCTCGGCCTCGGCGGCCTCACGGGACCGGGTGGCGGCCCGCTCGGCGCGCTCCTCGCGCCGGGTCCGGGGAGCACGCTCCTCGCCCCTCGGCGCACCCGCCGGAGCGGACGCGCGCCGGGTGGCGCGGCGGCGCGAACGGCCACGGGTGGCCGCGGCCTCCGCCTCGGCGGCGCTGCCGTACAGCTCCTCGTCCGGCTGGAACTCGGTCTCGACGAGCGCGACGGGCGCGGCGACCTCGGCGGCCACCTCCGCCTCGGTCTCGCTCTCGGCCTCCTCGGCCGGCTCGAGCGTGAGCTCGTGGTCGTGGTCGTGGACCTGCTCGGCGCCGCCGCGGCCGCGCTTCTTGCGCTTGCCGCCGCCACCGATGGACGTCGGCTGCTCCATGTGCACGATGACACCGCGGCCGTTGCAGTGGACGCAGGTCTCGGAGAAGGACTCCAGCAGGCCCTGGCCGACCCGCTTGCGGGTCATCTGCACGAGGCCCAGCGAGGTCACCTCGGCCACCTGGTGCTTCGTACGGTCACGGCCCAGGCACTCCAGCAGACGCCGCAGCACCAGGTCGCGGTTGGACTCCAGGACCATGTCGATGAAGTCGATGACGACGATGCCGCCGAGGTCGCGCAGCCGCAGCTGGCGCACGATCTCCTCGGCCGCCTCCAGGTTGTTCCTGGTGACGGTCTCCTCGAGGTTGCCGCCCTGACCGGTGAACTTTCCGGTGTTGACGTCGACCACGATCATGGCCTCGGTCTTGTCGATCACCAGCGAACCGCCGCTGGGCAGCCAGACCTTGCGGTCCAGCGCCTTCATCAGCTGCTCGTCGATCCGGTACGTGGCGAAGACGTCGACCTCGGAGGTCCACTTCGACAGCCGGTCGGTCAGGTCGGGCGCCACGTGCGAGACGTAGCCGTGGATGGTCTCCCACGCCTCGTCGCCGCTGACGATGACCTTGGAGAAGTCCTCGTTGAAGATGTCGCGGACGACGCGGACGGTCATGTCCGGCTCGCCGTAGAGCAGGGTCGGGGCGTTGCCGCTCTTCGCCTTCTTCTGGATGTCCTCCCACTGCGCCTGCAGACGTTCGACGTCACGGCTCAGCTCGTCCTCGCTCGCGCCCTCGGCGGCGGTGCGCACGATGACGCCCGCGTCCTCGGGGACGATCTTCTTGAGGATGGTCTTCAGACGCGCGCGCTCGGTGTCGGGCAGCTTGCGGCTGATGCCGGTCATCGAGCCCTCGGGCACGTACACGAGGTAGCGGCCCGGGAGGGAGACCTGGCTGGTCAGACGCGCGCCCTTGTGGCCGATCGGGTCCTTGGTGACCTGCACCAGGACCGACTGGCCGGACTTGAGGGCGGACTCGATGCGGCGCGGCCCGTTGGCCATGCCGAGCGCCTCGAAGTTGACCTCACCGGCGTAGAGCACCGCGTTGCGGCCCTTGCCGATGTCGATGAAGGCAGCCTCCATCGACGGCAGCACGTTCTGGACCTTGCCCAGGTACACGTTGCCGACGTACGAGGTCGCCTGCTCCTTGTTGACGTAGTGCTCGACGAGCACGTTGTCCTCGAGGACGCCGATCTGGGTGCGCTCGCCGCTCTGGCGGACGACCATCACGCGCTCGACGGCCTCACGGCGGGCCAGGAACTCGGCCTCGGTGATGATCGGAACCCGGCGGCGGCCCTGCTCGCGGCCCTCACGGCGGCGCTGCTTCTTGGCCTCCAGACGGGTCGAGCCCTTGATGGACTGCACCTCGTCCGAGGGCTGCTCCTCGCGCCGGCCGCGCGGCTCGCGGACCTTGACGACGGTGCGCTCGGGGTCGTTCTCGCCGGGCTGCTCGGCCTCGCCGCCGGAGTCACCGGCGCGACGACGGCGGCGACGACGGCGACGGCTGCTGCTGGAGCCGCCCGCCTCCTCGTGCTCCTCCGCCTCCTCGGCGTCCTCCTCGGCCTGCTCGGCGGTGTCCTCGGCGTCCTGGGCGGCCTGCTCGGCGGCGTACTCGTCGTCGGCGGACTCGCCGTCCGCGTCGGCGGACTCGCCACGGCGGCGACGGCGGCCACCGCGACGGCGACGGCGACGGGAGCCCGCGGACTCCTCCTCGCCCTCGTCACCCTCGACGGCGTCCTCCGCGTCCTCGGCGGATTCCAGGTCCTCGGCGGGCTCGGTGTCCTCGACGGACTCCTGCGGCTCCTCGGCCACGGCCTGCGGCTCGTCCTCGAAGCCCCGGCGACGGCGGCGCCTGCGCGGGGCGGCCGGCTCCTGGACGGCCTCGACCGGCTCGGAGACCTCGGAGACCTCGGCGGCCTCGGCCGCCGCGGCGGCGGCCGCGGCGGCGGCCCGCTCGGGCGTCTGGAACATCGGCTCGGTGAAGACCGGAGCCTGGAACACGGCGACGGCCGGACGGGCGGGGCGCCGCGAGGACTCCTCGGTGTCCTTCTGCGCGGGCGCCGAGAAACCGACGGCGGCCTTGCGGGTGGCACGGCGGCGGGAACGGCGCGGACCGCCGTCCTCGGTCTGTGCGGCCTCGCCCTGCGTGGCCTCGGTCGGCGCGGCCTCGGTCGGCGCGGCTTCCACGGCCTCCGGCTGCGCGGGCTCCTCGGCCTTGTTCTCGCTGCTCACGGGCGTCTCCACGCGCTCGTCGGCGGTATCGCCCTCGGGCGCACCGGCGGGTGCGGAGACCCGGCGGGTGGCACGACGGCGGGTCGTACGGCGCGGGGCGGCGGCCTCCTCGGCGACGGGCTCGGCGACGGGCGCCTCGGGCGCGGTCTCCTCGGCGGGGACGGTCACCGGCTCGGCGGCGGCCGTCACGGCCTCGGCGGCGGCGGGGGCTCCGGCGGGAGCGGAGGCACGACGGGTGGCGCGACGACGCGTACGGCCGGCGGGCGCGGCCTCCTCGGCCACGGCCGGGGCCTCCTCGACGGGCCGGGCCTCGGGCTCGGCGGCAGCGGCGGGAGCCACGGTCTCGTCGCCCGTGGCGGTCTCGGCCGCGGCGGGCGCTCCGGTGGGAGCGGTGGCACGACGGGTGGCACGGCGACGCGTACGGCGCGGTGCGGCGTCATCGGTGGTGGTGACGGCGGTCTCGGCCTCGGCCGGAGTCTCTTCGGTCTCGGCTGCCGCGGCCGTCTCGGCGGCCTCTTCGGTCTCGTCCGTCTCCTCGGCCTCGGTGTCCGCGGAGGTCACGGCCCCTGCGGGGGCTTCCTCCGCCACGAGGTCGGCGGACGCGACGGCCGGTATGGCCGGCGTGGTGGTCTCGGCCGCGGCCTCGGAGGCGGCGACCGGCGGACCGGCGGGGCGCGACGCCGCACGGCGGCGGCGCCGCGGCGGCAGGGTGTCGCTGGGAGTGTTGTTGGTCTCGGAACCCTCGGTGGGTTCGGTCGGCTCGAGCATGCGGGTGGATCTCCCGTCAGGCTCCCGGGCGCCGCGCCTGGTCCGGCTGTGCCGGTGACGTCCGCGGCTCGCGCGATGCGCGGTGCCGCCGTCCGGGGCGCGGGCGCCGCACGGGAGCTCTCTGTGTCCTGTCTCGCCGGTTCCGTACGCCATGTGTGCGTACGGCCTGGCGAAAGTCTTTAAGGTCGGTGCGCCGCCCGACCCAGGTGGCTCCCGGATACGAGGGCTGCGCTACGACATCTGTCCTTACGCGGGACCTTCCTTACGCCGACGCCTTCGCGGCGGCGGTCTCGGCGGCCCCTGTGCGATCGGCTGGGGCGCCTGCGACTGCCTCGCGGTCGGGCGCGAGCGGGTCGGTCACCGTGCCGGTCTCTTCATCGAACAGCCCCTGCGCCAGCCTGGTCACCGCTGCGGCGACCGGCGGCGCCAGGTCGGCCACGGCGCGAAGACCGGACAGGACGTCGTCGGGTCGAACGGCAGGCGTCACGTGCCGAACAACCAGCCGCAGTATCGCACAGGGCTGGTCGGTCGGCCTATCAGCCTGTGGACTGTGCGTCTCAGGGGTCGTCTCGAGACTTGCCACGGCGCTGCGGGCGTCGAACGTCCGCATGCCGTTCTTGGTCCTGCGGCTGACCTCCACGGTCTCGGCCGCCTTGAACGCCTCCACCGCGCGCTCCGCGTCCGCCGGGTCCACGCCGTCGAGGCGCATCTCCCACACGGATGCGGTGAGCCGGTCGGCGAGACCCGAGACGCGGGCCTCGACCGCCTCGGTGATGTCGAGGCCCTGGGGCATCGACTCGTCGAGGAGCTCGCGCAACTTCTCGGGGTCGCGCCGGTCGGTGAGCGCGATCTCCAGATACTCCGCCTCGCTGCCCGTGCCGGTGGGTGCGGCATTGGCGTACGACACCTTCGGATGCGGCGTGAACCCTGCCGAGTACGCCATGGGTACGGCGGCACGGCGCAGGGCACGCTCGAAGGCGCGCTGGAAGTCACGGTGGCTGGTGAACCGGAGGCGGCCGCGCTTGGTGTAGCGCAGTCGGATGCGCTGCACCGCGGGTGCGGGCGGCGGGCCTTCGGGCTGTCGCTTGCCCAGTGTCGCTCAGTCCTTCATGAGTGCGGTCGTACTGCTACCTAGAGTACGTGTCTCACCGGCCGCTGGTTCCCGCCGGGCGACCGACTGCGGTTCCGCCGGGGTTCCGAAGAGCATCCGCCGGAAGTCGGCGCGGGCCTGCCGGGCGCTGTCACGGGCGGCCTCCAGTGCCTGGCGTGCGGTCCGCCGGACCGCACGCGCCGCCTCGGCCGCGGGCCTCAGCACCAGATCGCGCACGACGTGCCCGACCGGCGTCAGCACGGTCCGGTAGGCCCAGCGCGCCGGTTCCACGAAAGTCCACCGGAAAAGGCGCGCGAGGAAGCGTCCGACGGCGAGCGAGACGTAGCCGGCGACCCGCCACGCGTGCCCGAGGGCCTCGCCGATCTCCCTGGCCACGACGGCGAGGGCCCGCCCGACGGGCACGAGGACCCAGCGCCACACCGCGAGAGCGGGGAGCACCAGCAGGAACCGGACGGACGCGTAGAGCACGGCACCGATGCCCACGAAGATCATCCGTATGGCCCGCACGAACCACCCGGCGAGGAGGGCGATCGCCCGGCCGACGGGGGTGAGCACCCGGGCGTACACCCACACGGCGGGGACCACGAGCAGATACCGCGCCAGCCAGGCGGCAGCCGTGTACACCGCCGACGCGACGGCGGCGAGGACCGTGCCGACGCTCTTGAGCAGCCGGGCGACGGCGTGCCCGACGGGCGTGAACAGCCGCGCGTACACCCAGCCGCACACGGCCTCGACACCGCCGAGGATCAGGTCGAGTGCGGTGAGGACGCCGCGGACGAACCACATGAGCGCGGCCAGGGCCCCCTTGAACATCAGGGCGAGCAGGGCACCGGTCCTCCGGGCCGTCCAGGCGAGGGCGTGGCCGAGGGGGGTCAGGACCGTGCGGTACAGCCACACCGCGGGGACGACGAGCAGCACCTGCCCGAGCCGGGCCAGCACGGCGCCGACCGGCAGGAGGACGTACCGCCACAGTGCCACCCAGGGCCATACGAACAGCGCCCGGGCCACCCATCCGAGGGCCAGCCCGAGAGCCCTCCCGACGGGCCGGAGCAGCGTGTCCCGAAGAAACCTTCCGCCGACGACGAGCGCGTCCCACACCATCCGTACCGGCACGACGAGGACGAGCACCACGATCCGCACCGGAACGCGGATCGCGACAGCGAGGCAGCCCTCGGCCTGCGGGGCGGGCCGGGCGGCGGACGGTACGGCGGACCGGGCGGACGGCACGGCGGACGGTTTTTCCAGATCCATACCCTCGTAGACGCACCGACCGCCCCGATGGATGCCGCCCGGCGGCACCCGGTCGCCGGGCGGCATCCACCGGGGCGATCCCGGAGCAACCGGTGCCGCCGGCACGGCGGTTCCCTGTTCCGGCATCGCTTCCGCGCAGGAGCCGAACGACTTCGGACTCCGCGCCGTGACGATCGTCCGACGGGACTCCGACCGCGCCCGCGGGCCCCCTCCCCCACTCACCGGAGCCGCCCCACGAGCACCCCGGGCGGGCACGGCAAGTCCAACTTCGAACCATCTGTCGATATTTGACCAGGAACCATCAGACAGTCCCGCGGCACCCCAAGCCTTATTGGACTGATCTGATGATATGTAGAGCGTGTTCTCGCGGAATGCGCCTGTTTGACGGGTGTCAAGGGGTCAAGCTCGCGATCGGCTTCAGGGAATTCCCATCGACCGATCCAAGGAGCGCCCCCGCATGAATCCTGAGTCCCGGACCGCCCGCCCGCCGGGCCCTCCGGCCCGTGGCCGGTTCAAGAGGGCGGGCGTGGTCGCCTCGCTGGCGCTGGTGATGGCGTCAGGAGTGGTCGGCCCCGCGACACCGGCGGATCTGAGCCCGTCCGATCGCACCCGGGCGGCCCCGGACGGCCCCGACAGATGCAGACCGCGCCGCCTGGAGGACCGGGCCCCGGTGAGCGAGCCCTCCGACGGCGCGAGGGGGTGCAGAGGCCCCCGGGGCCCGCGGGGTCCGCAGGGCGAGACCGGGCCCGCCGGACCCCAGGGCCCGGTGGGGCCGGCCGGCCCGACCGGAGCCACCGGCCCCCGGGGCGAAACCGGCGCGACGGGCCCGACGGGCCCCTGCGTCGCGATCGACGCCGCCCAGGAGTCCGAGGACTTCGAGATCCGGCTCGCGCTGACCGGCGGAAGGACGTACGCGGGCATCCGCGACCAGCGGACCGGCGAGAAGCAGACCGTCCTGTGGACCGACCTCAGCGCCCGTCCCGACTACCCCGCCGGCGGCGCGGCCGGCCTGCCCTGCGACGTCGCCGTCAACGCGCACAACCGGTCCACCACGGTGAAGCGCATCAAGTTCGACGTCATCACCACCACCGGTCAGGTGTGGGAGGCCGCGTGTGTCGCGTTCACCACCACCCACCCCGCGACCCTGAACTGCGCCGACCGCACGGGCCGCCCCAAGCCCTGGATCCTCGTCTCCCGACAGCCGACACCCGACGCCGTCAACGGCGGCGTATGACCGACGCACAGGGGTGTTCGAGGGACCGAGGGCCGACACCCTCTCGGACACCCCGCTCGGACACCCCTCGCGGCTTCCCGCGACGAAGAGCCGGGAGAGCCGGGAGAGCCGGGAGAGCCGGGAGAGCCGACCGTACCGACGCCGGGAGCCCCGGGCAGGCCCCGCCCGGCGGCCCCTCCCCCGGGAAACCCGCGAGCGTCCCGCCTGGGACGACGAAGCCGCCCACGCGGATGTCCCGGGGTGGACGGCTCGGTCGAGGTGTTCAGAGATCGGAGTCGGCGGCGGCGACGTAGCGTCCTTGGCCGCTGGACGACACCGGCCGGGGCCGGCGGCGGGATTCGAACCCGCGTCGCTCTCTTTGCAGGAGAAGTAACCGCAGCCTGCGCACCTGAACGACGTCAACGCTAGCGCCGGACCACGGTCCGGGCACTCGAATATCGACGGGACCGCGACCGGCGCCTCGCCGACGGGGTTCGGTACCGGCCCCGGGTCCTACGCCTTGGTGCCGCCCGCGTAGTCGCTGCCGAAGGTGGTCTCGACGGTCGTGGCGACGGACTGGGCCACGCCGGTGCCCGTGAGGACGAGACCCAGTTCTCGGTTGTTGCTCAGCGAGTTGCTGCTGATGTTCATGGAGCCCGCCTCCACCTCCTGGGTGGACAGGCCGTAGTCGGCGACCATCGCCTTGGCGTGGACGTAGAAGCCGTCGGGATCGGAGTATCCGACGACGGTGCCGCCGGCCGCCTTGATCGCGGACACCTGGCTGGAGTAGCTGGAAGGGCTCTCCAGGACCACCCGTACCGTCACGCCCGCCTTCGCCCTGGCCACGATGGCGTTGACCACCGTGCTGTCGCTGAACTCCAGCTCCTCGACGTCGAGCGTCTTGGTGGCACTGTTGATCACGGACACCAGACGGCTGCGGGAGTCGGTGGGCGACCACAGCAGATGGTCGCCGTCGGTCGGAGTGATCGCGGTGCCGGCGTAGTCCGCGTTGAAGACCTTCTCGATCGAGGCGACATCGCGGCTGTCGTCGTCGAACACGCCGTAGTCACGGCCGGTCGGGTAGTACTGCGAGGTGAGATTGCCGGTGAGGACCAGCGACTTGGCGCCGTCCACCGTGATGGTCTTCTGGTGGGTGTACACGAAGGCGGACGACGACCAGACCACTCCCGCGCCCGCGCTCGTCAGCGAGTTGTACGCCGACTGGTTGGCGGACTTGTGCGCGCCGTCCAGGATCACCCGGACCGCGACGCCCTTGTTCTCCAGGGCTATGAGGTCGCCCACGGCCGTGGTGTCCTCCAGCTCGTACATGGTCATGTCGAGCGAGGTGGTGGCCGAGTTGATGAAGTCGTATATGGCGGGCTGACTGCTGCTCTGCGAGAAGGCGAACGCCGTGTAGCTCGCGGCGTTCGCGGGGACGGCGGTGGCGAGCGCGGCGGCGCCGACCGCCAACGTGACACCGGCGCGGCCCAGAACCTTCCACAACATGTCCGACTCCTGACCGAGGTGACGCCCACTCGGGGATTGTGGGCGTGGGCATGACACCACGCGCGTAGACAGCCGAGGAAGAGAAGGTCGGTGAACATGCAGTTACCGGTCGCCCGTTCGGGCGGACAAAGAGGACTTCGGCCAGACGGAAGCCGGTTCATGCGATCCCCGCGCAATCGCAAAATCTTCGTAGCGGGCCCCCGGGAGGAACGCAGGTCGGGCCGGACGCCGGCCGCGCCCCCCCCCCGGCCGGGTCACCAGGACTCGGCCTCCAGGAACAGCGTGATCACCTCCCAGAGGAACCAGCCGACGAACGCCAGACACGCACCCCACAGCCCCCACAGGGCCCAGCGAACCTCTCGCCGTAAACGCATGAGCAGATCATCCCCCCGCACGATCCGGGCTCCGCCACCGGCCCGGCCCCCTCCCCCGCGCCGAAGAAGCCCCCTCCCGTCAGGGAAGGGGGCTCGGAACCCGGGCCGGGAACCGGCGGACTACCCCCTGTCCGTGCCCGAGGGCAGGTGCGTACCGGGCTCGGTCTCCAGGGCCTGACGGTTGAACAGCATCAGTCCGGCGAAGAACAGACCGCCCGCGACGACCAGGCCCACGACGATCAGCGAGGGAACCAGCGCCTCCGACGGCGAGACCAGCACGAACAGCGACGCCACCGTCCACACCAGTGCGCAGACCGCGACCGGCAGCTCGAACCGTCCGAGGTCGAAGGCCCCCTTGTTGCGGTCCAGCCGACGGCGCACCGCGAGGTACAGGACGATCGTGGCACCGTAGACGAGCGCGGGAATGATCGTGCTCGCCGTGATCAGCTGGAGCAGCGCGTCGCCCGGCAGCGCGACCATCAGGACGACGCCCACGAAGAAGATCAGGATCGTCGCGGGGATCGGCGTGTGCGTGCGCGGGTTGACCCGGCGCATCAACCGGTGGGCGGGGAAGCGCCCGTCGCGCGCCATCGCGAAGACGATCCGCGAGCACGAGGCCATCACCACGGTTCCGGCGCCGAAGAACGCGATCGCGATCGCCGCCAGAAGCACCTTCTCCATCTCCGATCCCAGCTGCTCCCGCATGATCGCCGCGACCGGCGACTCGCTCGCGGTGACCCCCGGGACGTCCTCGATCGCGACCGTGAGGCAGATCAGGAACACCATCCCGAGCACACCGGCGGCCACGACGGACCCCACGATCGCGCGCGGGACGCTGCGGAAGGGATCCTTGGCCTCCTCGGCCAGGTTCGCCGCGGAGTCGAAGCCGACGAGCGTGGCGAGGCCCATGATCATCGCGACCATGAGTCCGCCGCCGACGTCGAAGTAGTGCGCCGTGTGCTCGGTGACGCCGCGCGAGGTGAGATTGCCGAGGTCGCCGCGGCCGGTGGCCAGGACCACGACGGCGAGGGCGAGCGCCACCAGCACGACCAGCGCCAGCTCGAGCCCCACCGCGGTCGAGTTGATCAGGCTGACGAGCCGCGTCGAGGCGACGACGACAACGGTCTGGAGCAGCAGGATCGCGAGGGTGAGCAGACGAGCGGTCCCCTCGTCCGGATCCATGCCGAAGAGCGGCATGAACGCCTGGCTCGCGAGCGCGTTGGCGATCGCCGCCACCCCGATGGCCAGGTAGCAGAAGGTCAGCCAGCCGAACCCCCAGCCGATCTTCGGGTTGGCCAGCCGCGAGGCCCACTGGTACGACGAGCCGCTGAGCGCGATGCGCCCCGCGAGCTGCGCCACGACCAGCGCCACCAGCACCTGCCCGACGGCCGCGACGACCCACAGCCAGATGCCTACCGGACCCGCGTTCTGCAGGACGTCGTCGTAGGTCGAGAAGATGCCGACCGCGACCGAGATGAACGCGAACGAGATCGCGAACACCTGAAAGGAGCCGAGCGTCCTCTTCAGCTCCGGCCGATAGCCCCCGAGGACGGCCGAGTCCTCCGCCTCCTCGGTACCCGGCGAAGCCTCCACCACTTCGGCACCCGCCTTCCGTCGCGCCCGGCCGGCACCCGGGCGTCGACACGCACGAACGGCCGCCGGTCACCGTCCGCGCATTTCTTGCACATCCCGAACAAATGCACACCACTCACACGCCGGGAAGATCAACACCATCACCCGGACAGCGCCTGCCCCGGGCAGGCACGGGGCGTCAGGCGTCCTTGATGGCGGAGATCTCGAACTCGAGCTTGATCTTCTCGCTGACCAGGACGCCGCCGGTCTCCAGCGCGGCGTTCCAGACGACGCCGTAGTCCTTGCGGTTGATGGTGACTTCGCCCTCCAGGCCGACCCGCAGATTCCCGAACGGGTCGGTGGCCGTGCCTTCGTAGGTGAAGGGGATGGTCACCGGCTTGGTGACGCCCTTGACGGTGAGGTCGCCGGTGACGTCGAAGCTGGTGTCGTCAGTGCGGTGCACGGAGGTGGAGACGAAGGTGATCTCCGGATACTCGTCCATGTTGAGGAAGTCGTTGCTGCGCAGGTGCTGGTCCCGGTCGGCGTTACGGGTGTCCACACTGGTCGCCTTGATGGTCACCTTGCCCGTCGACCCGGCCGGGTCGGCGCCGTCGAAGTAGGCACTGCCCTCGAACTCGTTGAACGCACCGCGGACCTTGGTGACCATGGCGTGCCGGGCCACGAAGCCGATCCTGCTGTGCGCGGGGTCGATGGTGTAACGGCCGGTCAGGGGGGCCAGGTCGGTCGGGAACGTGGTCATGGGAGCTCCGCGGGGTCGACTCGCCGTGAATGGAACATCACGCGCAAAAGAAACATATCGACTATTTCGCGCACGGTCGCCCCGGGTGCGGCCAACCCGGGGCCACCGCTTCGGCCGAACGCGACACCCTGCCCGGCGAGGCCGCCACCGCTCCACCGGGCCGCGGCGACCCGACCGGGATCCACCGATGAGTTCCGCCGGCCTCGCCGGTCTACCAGGACGTACGTCATCGAGCCACCGACTGGAGACCCGCCATGACCGACCCCGCACACCCCGGCCGCATGCTGTTCGTGAACATCCCCGTAGCGGACCTCGAGCGCAGCAAGGCGTTCTTCGCCAAGCTCGGGTTCGGCTTCAACCCGAAGTTCACCGACGAGACCGCCGCCTGCATGCTGGTCGGCGAGCACGCCTTCGTCATGCTGCTCACCCGCGAGAAGTTCGCGGAGTTCGCGAAACTGCCGATGGCCGATCCCACCACGCACACGCTGGCGTTGTACTGCTTCAGCGTGTCGTCCCGCGACGAGGTCGATGCGGTCAGCGCCGCCGCGCTCGCAGCGGGCGGCACCGAGGTGGACGGCGCCGAGGACTACGGCTTCATGTACTCACGCAGCTTCTACGACCTCGACGGCCACGGCTGGCAGGTCATGTGGATGGACCCGGCAGCGGCGGAGCAGGGCCCCGAGGCGTTCACGGCTTCCGTGCAGGACGCCGACACCCCGGCCTGACCCACCGCGTTCCGCACATGCCCCGTCGCCGTGCCGCCGGCCGCCACGCCGAGAGCCCCCTCCCGGACGGGAAGGGGCTCAAAGGCCACGCAGCCGCGCACAGGCCCGAACGGCCCTCGGATCCGCTCCGCCTTCGCCGGCCCGGCCACGCCTCGATAACCCGATGGGCGCCGTGGTTCCTCCTGGCTCCCCGCCCGTCCTGGCGCGAGAGCGGCAGGACACGGGGCCTGTCGGGCCGGCCGGTCAGTCGTCCAGCCGCTCCGGACAGCCGGGGACCGTCCGTATCCAGGAGCGGAGCTTCCAGCAGACCACTACGGGCCCTACGACCATGGAGAGCATCCACAGGCACACGCTGGCAGGGGAGATCAGGTAGTACCCCCACCGTTCCGGGAGCAGGGCCGGAAGAGCGATCGCCAGGAAAAGGACAAGCCACGTTCCTGTCACCGTGAGCACGGCTTTGGACACGATCACGGCCCTCCGCATCACATCCCCCGTCCTCGGCAGATCACCTCGACGCAAGCCGGGCTAGGCCGCGCCGACCAGTACATAGAACAACAGGGCCGCAGCCCACATGAGCACAACCGGCAAGATGATCACTGCCGTGATGATCTTCAGGAAGATCAGCAGGCGGTCCACTGCCGTGAGCGGGTCCCGCAGCAAGCCTCGATCACTCATGAGTCTCCCCTTGACCACACTGTTCAGCGTCGGCCGGCGGAGTCTAGATCACCGAGTCGTTCCGGCCTGTCGTCGCCCCCTCGATACGAATCACGGGCGCTTTTCCGGGGGCACCGGCGCCCCGGGGTCACCACGTCGCCGTGGACGGCGGGACCTCCATCGCGCTGACCGCGCTGTCCGCCGGCAACCATGACTCCCCGCTGTATCCCGGCTGAACGGGCACGGGAGGGGACGGACCACTCATTCATCATCCGGATCTTCGAGGCCGAGGTGGTCCGGCGTTTCGAGAAGTGCTGCCTGCCTCTGGGCATCGGGCTCCCGGCCGGCCACCTCGCGGATCACCTGGGCAAGTCTGTACCGGTCATCGACGGAGAGCCGGCTGAGCTTGTCCCCGACGTCTTCGAACCACGGCACGCAGACGTCCGGGTCGACGTCATCGTCATCAGTCATGTCGATGGAGATCAGGAGGTTCGCCAGAGCATCGGCAAGCGTGATCAACAAAGGGTCCGTCATGGTGTCCTCCAGCCGTTCGAGAGAGCCGCGCCGGACACTACGTGAGGTCGGTGGACGGCTTGGGGCTGGAGGCCGCCATGGACCGGGTGATCACGGCCCCGTAGGCTCCCGGCGAGTCGGGGCTGGTCTTTTCCAAGGGATGACGTGATCAAGCGGGTGCACAAGGTCGCCGGGACGGTCTTGACGGCAGCCGTCGCCTTGTCCGGATGCGGCGGTACAAAATCCGGGGAAGCGAAGCCCCCTTCGAGACATACGCCGACGGCGACGGCAAGCTCCGACAGCCTGGCCGGCACGCCCGGCGCCCAGGGCGCCAACGATGAAACCGATCCGCCACTCGCCGGCAATTGGGTCCATCTCAGCGGCGGAAGCTTCGTCAGACTCCTCATCGACGGCCGGCAGGTCGAGCTGCTCGGCGAACATCACTGCCGGGGCGAAGCCTCCGAAGAGGACGGGCTGTACGTCATCAGACTCAAGTGCGATGACGGCAACACCGACCGGACTGTAGGGCGGGTGTACGGGCTGTCGTGGGACGCCATGACCGTCGACTGGGAAAAGTTCGGAGCGGACAGCTTCCAGCAGACCAAGCCCGCGGCCGGCAAGGCCCGCACGGGCGAGTAGAGCCGACGGCCTGCGGCCGACGATGCCGAGAGGGTGTCGACGGCGCCGACGGGCGAGGGGCGAGACGCCGGCCGCGCAGCCGGTGCAGCCGCCACCTCGTCCTCGCTCGCCCCGCCTACGCCTCCATCACCCGATCGAGCGCCTCGCCCACGTCAGTGAGAGTGACCGCTGGAAGCCGGCGCCGGACCCGCGTTCTTGACCGTCAGGGGCAGAAGCTTCTTCCCCGTGGGGCCGATCTGGATCGACGTGTCCATCTGCGGGCACACCCCGCAGTCGAAGCACGGGGTCCAGCGGCAGTCCTCGACCTCGGTCTCGTCGAGGGAGTCCTGCCAGTCCTCCCAGAGCCAGTCCTTGTCGAGGCCCGAGTCGAGGTGGTCCCAGGGGAGGACCTCCTCGTAGGTGCGCTCGCGGGTGGTGTACCAGTCGACGTCCACGCCGAAGGGGGCCAGGGCCTTGTCGGCGCAGGCCATCCAGCGGTCGTACGAGAAGTGCTCGCGCCAGCCGTCGAAGCGGCCGCCGTCCTCGTAGACGGCGCGGATGACGGAGCCGATGCGGCGGTCGCCGCGGGACAGCAGGCCCTCGACGATGCCCGGCTTGCCGTCGTGGTAGCGGAAGCCGATCGAGCGGCCGTACTTCTTGTCGCCGCGGATCTTGTCGCGGAGTTTCGTGAGGCGGGCGTCCGTGTCCTCGGCGGAGAGCTGCGGCGCCCACTGGAAGGGGGTGTGCGGCTTGGGGACGAAGCCGCCGATGGAGACCGTGCAGCGGATGTCGTTCTGGCCGGAGACCTTGCGGCCCTCGGCAATCACGTTCATCGCCATGTCGGCGATCTGCATGACGTCCTCGTCCGTCTCCGTCGGCAGGCCGCACATGAAGTACAGCTTCACCTGGCGCCAGCCGTTGCCGTAGGCGGTGGAGACGGTCCGGATGAGGTCCTCTTCCGAGACCATCTTGTTGATGACCTTGCGCATGCGCTCGGAGCCGCCCTCGGGGGCGAAGGTCAGGCCCGAACGGCGGCCGTTGCGGGTCAGCTCATTCGCCAGGTCGACGTTGAAGGCGTCCACGCGGGTGGAGGGGAGGGAGAGGCCGATCTTGTCCTCTTCGTACCGGTCCGCCAGGCCCTTGGCGATGTCGCCGATCTCCGAGTGGTCGGCGGAGGACAGGGAGAGGAGGCCGACCTCCTCGAAGCCCGTCGCCTTCAGGCCCTTCTCGACCATCTCGCCGATGCCCGTGATGGAGCGCTCGCGCACCGGGCGGGTGATCATGCCCGCCTGGCAGAAGCGGCAGCCGCGCGTGCAGCCGCGGAAGATCTCCACGGACATGCGCTCGTGGACCGTCTCGGCCAGCGGAACGAGGGGCTGCTTCGGGTACGGCCATTCGTCGAGGTCCATCACCGTGTGCTTGGACACGCGCCACGGGACGCCCGACTTGTTCGGGACCACACGGCCGATCCGGCCGTCGGGCAGGTACTCGACGTCGTAGAAGGCCGGGATGTAGACGCTGCCCGTCTTCGCCAGGCGGAAGAGGACCTCCTCGCGGCCTCCGGGGCGGCCCTCCGCCTTCCAGGCGCGGATGATCTCCGTCATGTCGAGCACGGCCTGCTCGCCGTCGCCGATGATCGCCGCGTCGATGAAGTCGGCGATCGGCTCGGGGTTGAAGGCCGCGTGGCCGCCCGCGAGGACGATCGGGTCGTCGAGCGTGCGGTCCTTCGACTCCAGCGGGATGCCCGCCAGGTCCAGGGCCGTGAGCATGTTGGTGTAGCCCAGCTCCGTGGAGAAGGACAGGCCGAACACGTCGAAGGCCTTCACCGGGCGGTGGCTGTCCACGGTGAACTGCGGGACCCGGTGCTCGCGCATCAGTTCCTCGAGGTCCGGCCAGACGCTGTACGTGCGCTCGGCGAGGACGCCCTCGCGCTCGTTCAGTACCTCGTAGAGGATCATGACGCCCTGGTTGGGCAGGCCGACCTCGTAGGCGTCGGGGTACATCAGCGCCCAGCGGACGTCACAGGCGTCCCAGGGCTTGACCGTGGAATTGAGCTCTCCGCCGACGTACTGGATCGGCTTCTGCACATGCGGGAGCAGAGCTTCGAGCTGTGGGAAGACCGACACGGCGGTTTCGGCAGGCATCTCGCGAACCTTCGTGAGCTGATGGGGGTGACCATCTAGCGTAACGCGATCGGAGGGGCTCGCCGCACCGCCGAACGGACACCGGGCCTCCTGCCGGACGGACACCGGGCTCCGCCGCCGGGCAGCCACCGGGCTCCGCGGCCGGAGGAAACCCTGGCTCCGACCGCCTCCGGACCGCCTTCCGGTCCCGGTTCCGGACCGCCTTCCGGTCCCGGTTCCGGACCGCCTAGCGGCCCCGGCTCCGGACCGCCTTCCAGTCCCGGTTCCGGACCGCCTCACGGTCCCGGCCCCGTCTCTCGCCCCCAGGCCTCAGCCCCGGCCCCCGGCGGCGTCCTCGGGCCTCTCAGACCGCCGTCTGCGCCTCGATCGTCTCCCAGGCGCCCGGCAGCGCCGCCTCGGCCTCGGCGGCGCGCTGTTCCTCGCGGCCGTAGAGCACGCCGTAGGTGAACGAGTTCTCCCCCGCCGCGTGGGCCAGGGCCGCCAGTTCCCGCAGGGCGTCCCGGGTCATCACGCTGTCCTGGTGGTCGCCGAGAAGACCCTGCAGCGACTTCATCGACTTGACCAGGCCGGCGGCCGGCGTGCCCAGGGCGGGGGCCGCGGCCTCGGCGGCGTACCGGGTGCGCTTGGCCTTCTTGCGGGCCTCGTGCATGGCGTGGTCGCGGTCGGTGCCCGGGGGCCGGTCGAGGGCCTGCTCGACGAGGTCGGAGACCTTGCCGAAGTCCTTGCGGACGGCCTTCGCGATCGCCTTCGCGGGGTCGCCCCCGGCCGCCTTGAGCAGCGGCGGGTCGGTCACGAGGGCGTCGAGCGCGGTGAGCAGCGCCAGGTACCGCTTCCCGTCCAGGACGGCGATCAGGCGGCGCCGGGAGCCGCCGCGGCGGGCGTTCGCCCAGGTGCGCAGCCGGGTGCGGACGGGTCCGGAGAGCAGGGTGCGGGGCAGCCCGCCGAGGGACTCGGTGAGCCGCTCGGTGAGGACTTCCTGGTCGCGGTCGACGCCGAGTTCGCCGGCCAGCCATTTCAGCTCGTCGCCGATCGGGTCGGTGACGGCGCGGTCGAGGATCTTCCCGTACGAGCGGAAGGTGCTGCGCATCCGGCGGGTGGCGACGCGCATGCTGTGCACGGAGTCGGGGAGGTCGCGGCGGACGGCGGGGTCGAGTTCGACGATGGCGTCGTACTGGGCGTGGAGGTAGGCGAGGACGTGGTCGCCAGCGGTGACCGGCTTCTTCTCGGGAGCGGGCTTCCCCGAGGACTTCCCCGCGCGCTTGCCGGTCACCTCCAGTGCCTTGGCCAGCTTGGAGGAGGCGGCGGAGCGGTTCAGACCGGCCTTGCGGAGTTTCTTCTCGACCTTGTCGAGGAAGGCGGGGTCGCCGTCGTCGGCGAGTTCCACCTCGATCTCGGTCCATGCGGCGGTGCCCTTGCCGCCGAGCCGGTCCGCGCGGACGCGGTCGAGGCTGACCTCGGCGAGCAGGGTGCCGGAGTCGTCGACGAGGTGGCGGATGTCACGGGCGGACCGCAGGCGGACGAGGGGGACGAGTTCGGCGTCGCGTACGCGGGAGCGGACGAGGCCCGAGATCGCGCGGGGCACCGTGTCGGAGAGGGGGGCCTGGATCTCGTCGCGCACGCCCTCGGAGACCGGGAGTTTCAGGTGCCAGCCGGCGTCGTCGCCTCCGGTGCGGCGGCGCAGGGTGAGGGAGGCGGCGGCGAGGCGCTGGTCGGGGGTGTCGTAGTAGGTGGCGTCGAGTTCGGCGACGCCCTTGTCGACGACGCCCGCGACGCCCGGGACTCCGCTCAGGTCCGGCATTCCGGTACCGCCGTCGGCCGCGGGACCCTCGTACTTGCGCTCGATCTCGCGCTTCGTGTCCGCCATGAACCGAATCTAGACGCGTTTGCGGGCCGTGGGCAGTACCCAACCGGCCCCTGCTTGGCCGGAGGCCGTCTTTTCCCGTTGGGCCGGGTGTCGCCTCGTGTTCTCCGAGGCGCCACCCGGGCGCCGTCCGGGGCCCGGGTGGCGGTGCCGCGACGGCGGCTAGGCCGACATCGGGCGTTGCACTCTGATCGACTGCAGGAGGCCGATCGCCACCCAGACCGCGAACATGGAGGATCCTCCGTAGGACACGAACGGGAGGGGCAGACCGGCGACCGGCATGATCCCGAGGGTCATGCCGATGTTCTCGAAGGACTGGAACGCGAACCAGGCGATGATCCCGGCGGCGACGATCGTGCCGTACAGCTCGGTCGTCTCGCGGGCGATGCGGCAGGCGCGCCACAGGACGATGCCGAGGAGCAGCAGGATCAGGCCCGCGCCGACGAAGCCCAGTTCCTCGCCGGCGACCGTGAAGACGAAGTCGGTCTGCTGCTCGGGCACGAACTGGCCGGTGGTCTGCGAGCCGTGGCCGAGGCCGGTGCCGAAGAGACCGCCGGAGCCGATGGCGATACGGGCCTGGTTGGTGTTGTAGCCGACGCCGGCCGGGTCGAGGTCGGGGTTGGCGAAGGCCGCGAAGCGGTTGATCTGGTACTCGTCGAGGACGTGCAGCCGCCAGGCGGCGACCGCGCCGAGGGCGCCCGCGGTGATGAGGCCGAACACCCAGCGGTTGGAGGCGCCGGAGGAGAGCAGCACGCCGAGCACGATGACGACCGCGACCATGATGGTGCCGAGGTCGGGCATGAGCAGCACGATCATCATCGGGACGGCCGCGAGCCCCAGTGCCTGCACCACCGTGCGGTGGTCGGGGTACATCTTGTCGCCCGCGTCCACCCGGGTGGCCAGCAGCATGGCCATGCCCAGGATGATCGTGATCTTGATGAACTCGGCGGGCTGGAGGGACAGGCCGCCCGCGACGAGCCAGTTGCGCTGGCCGTTGATCGTCGCGCCGAGCGGGGTCAGCACGAGCAGGATCATGAAGACCGAGAGCCCGTACAGGATCGGCACGGCCGTGCGCAGGGTGCGGTGGCCGAGCCAGATCGTGCCGATCATCAGGCCGAAGCCGATGCCGGCGTTCATCAGATGGCGGATGAGGAAGTAGTACGGGTCGCCCTGGTTGATCTCGGTGCGGTTGCGGGTCGCCGAGTAGACGAGGGCGGCGCCGATCCCCGACAGCGCGACGGCCGACAGCAGTATCGGCCAGTCGAGCCGGCGGGCGATCGAGTCGCGGGCGAACAGCCGTGTCCAGCCCGCGCGCGCGGGTCCGTACCCGGAGACGGAGAAGTTGTTGGCTCCGGTCATGTCAGGATCCTCTTCCCCCGCCCCTTCGGCGGGCGGGCCGTACGCCTTCGGGTGACGCGGTTGCCGGTGCCGGGCGAGGCGGTGGTGCCGGCGGGCAGGTTCGGGTCGGGGGTGGCGTCCTTGGGGGCCTGGCTGGCCTGCTGGTCCTTGGCCGGGTCCTTGGAGATGCGGCCGGACTCGATCGTGCCGTCGGTCTGGACCTTCGGCAGGCCCTTCTGCGGGGTCGGCAGGAGAGCGTTCTTCTTGTTGATGGTGCCGTCGGCGGAGACGCCGTAGAGCGCGTTGTAGATCTTGCGGACGGCCTCACCGGAGGCTCCCGAACCCGTACCGGCCTGGGAGATCGTCATGATGATCGCGTAGTCCTTGGAGTACGTGGCGAGCCATGACGTCGTCTGCTTGCCGTAGACCTCGGCGGTACCGGTCTTGGCGTGCAGCGGGATCTTGTCCTGCGGCCAGCCGCCGAACTTCCAGGCGGCGGTACCACGGGTGACGACGCCGGCGAAGGCCTCGTTCATGCCCTTGAGCGTCGCCTTGCTGACCGGCAGCTTGGCGTTGACCTTCGGCTTGATCTCCTGGACGGTCTTGCCGTCGGCGCTGACGATCGCCTTGCCGATGGTGGGCGCGTACAGGGTGCCGCCGTTGGAGACCGCGGAGTAGATGGCGGCTTCCTGGATGGGGGTGACGAGGGTGTCACCCTGTCCGATGGAGTAGTTGATCGAGTCGCCCTCGCGCATCTTGTTGCCCTCGAGGCAGTTCTCGTACTCGATCCGCTGGACGTAGGTGCCGTTCTTCTTGCCGGTCTTGCACCAGGCGTCCTTGTTGGCCTTCCAGTAGTTCAGCTTCCACTGGCGGTCCGGGATGCGGCCGGTGACCTCGTTGGGGAGGTCGATGCCGGTCTCCTTGCCGAGTCCGAACTGGTGGGCGGTCTTGTAGAAGTAGTCCTTGGTCTTCTTCTTCGGGTTGATGCCGCCGTCCTTCTTCCACTCGTTGTCGGCGAGTCCGTAGAAGACGGTGTCGCAGGAGACCTCCAGGGCCCGGCCGAGCGAGATGGGGCCGAAGCTCTCCCCCTCGAAGTTCTTGAAGACCTGGCTGCCGACGGAGTAGGAGCTGGTGCAGGGGTAGTGCCCGTCGAAGGGGTAACCGGCCTGGACCGCGGCGGCGGTGGAGACCACCTTGAACGTCGAGCCGGGCGCCGACTGACCCTGTATGGCGCGGTTCAGCAGCGGGTAGTTGGACTTCTTGCCGGTGAGCGACGTGTAGTCCTTGCCGGAGATGCCGCCGACCCAGGCGTTCGGGTCGTACGTCGGGTTGGACGCCATGGCGACGACGCGGCCGGTCTTGGCCTCCATGACCACGACCGCGCCGGAGTCGGCCTTGTAGTTCTCGCCGGTGATCTTGTCGAACTGGGTGCGGGCGACCTTCATCGCGTAGTTCAGCTCGTACTCGGCGACGCGCTGGACGCGGGCGTCGATGCTGGTGACGAGGTTGGCGCCGGGTTCGGCCTTGTCGCTCTTGGCCTTGCCGATGACACGGCCGAGGTTGTCGACCTCGTAGCGGGTGACGCCGGCCTTGCCGCGCAGGGCCTTGTCGTACTCGCGCTCCAGGCCGGAGCGGCCGACCTGGTCGGAGCGGAGGTAGGGCGAGTCGGTGTCCTTGGCCTTGGTGATCTCGTCGTCGGTGACGGGCGAGAGGTAGCCGAGGACCTGCGCGGTGTTGGCCTTGCCGGGGGCGGCGTAACGGCGCACGGCCTCCGGTTCGGCGGTGATGCCGGGGAAGTCCTCGGAGCGCTCGCGGATCTGCAGGGCCTGACGGGCGGTGGCCTTGTCGGTGATGGGGATCGGCTGGTAGGGCGAGCCGTTCCAGCACGGCTGCGGCGTCTTGGCGTCGCAGAGGCGGACCTTCTGGATGACGTCCTTCGCCTTGAGGCCCAGCACGCCGGCGAGCTTGGTGAGGACGGCCTTCCCGTCGTCCGCCATCTTCAGCAGGTCGGTGCGCGAGGCGGAGACCACGAGCCGGGTCTCGTTGTCGGCGATCGGAACACCGCGCGCGTCGAGGATCGAGCCGCGTACGGCGGGCTGGACGACCTGCTGGACGTGGTTGCCGGAGGCTTCCTTGGCGTACTGCTGGCCGTTGCGGATCTGGAGGAACCAGAGGCGTCCGCCGAGGGTGCCGAGGAGGGAGAGTACGAGAATCTGGATGACGACGAGACGGATCTGGACCCGTGGGGTCCGGCCGGTCTCCGGGATGTTGGTCACTGCTGCTGCCTCCCCCTCTCAGTGTGTGTACGAGTCATACGAGTACACGGCGAACCTGTGCGCGGTGACACCGTCGCCGGTCACGTCGCGTGGCGTCCCGGGCACTCGAACCTGCGGCCGGGCGGGGCGCGTCGCTGCTCTCACAGCCGCTTGACCCCCTTGATGCGTCCGGCGCGGGCGCTCCGTGCCTTGGCCGCCTTCACGCGCAGTCCGCTGCGCTGGCTGCCGATGCGCAGGCCGGTTCCGGAGGACAGCCAGCCCGAGGAGACGTCGGCCGCCTTGGAGGCCGAACCGCCGTCGGCGAGCGGATCGTTCTCGGCGCGCCGGGCCAGCGCCATCAGCACCGGGACCACGAAGGGCGCGAGCAGCAGGTCGTAGAGGGCGGCCGTGATGAGCAGGCTGCTGAGCCCGACGTGGCGGGCCGCGGTGTCGCCGACGAGCGCGCCGACTCCCGCGTAGAGCACGGTGGAGCCGATCGCGGCGGCGACGACCACGGCCATGGGGCCGGTGGCGGACTTGAGCCGGCCGTTCTCGGGCCTGGCGAGGCCCGCGAGGTAGCCGACGACGCAGAGCACGAGGGCGTAGCGTCCGGCGGCGTGGTCGGCGGGCGGGGCGAGGTCGGAGAGCAGACCGGCGCCGAAGCCGATGAGCGCGCCGCCGACATGGCCGTAGACCAGGGCGAGGGCGAGCACGGTCAGCAGCACCAGGTCGGGGACGGCGCCCGGCAGATGGAGTCGGGCGAGAACGCTCACCTGGATCACCAGGGCGACGACCACCAGGGTGACGGAGAGCAGCATCCGGTTGAAACGCATGGGATTCGGCTCCTCCTGCTTTACTGCTGCTGGCCGGGGTCGGTGGCGCTCGCCGAGGGGGTGACCGTCACGGTCACGGTCGGCGTGGGCGTCGGTTTGGGTTTCGGGGGCAGCACGGTGTCGCGGGGGTCGCTCTTGGGTGCCGCGACGACGACGCCGACGATGTCGAGCTTGGTGAACGAGACGAACGGCGTCACGTAGATCGTGCGGGTCAGGTCGCCGCCGGACGGGTCGACCCGGGAGACGACGCCGACGGGGACGCCGGGCACGAACGGCTTGTCGGACTGCGAGCCGAAGGTGACGAGCCGGTCGCCCTTCTTGATCCTGGCCTTGGCGTTGAGGAGCTCGACGCGCAGCGGGCGGTCGCCCTGGCCCGAGGCGAAGCCGAGTTCGTCGCTCGACTCCATGCGGGTGCCGACGGTGAAGTCGGGGTCGTTGGCGAGGAGCACGGTCGCGGTGTCCGGGCCGACGGTGGTGACGCGGCCGACGAGTCCGTCGCCGTTCAGGACGGTCATGTCGCGCTGGATGCCGTCGTTGGCGCCGACGTCGATGGTGACCGTCCAGGAGAAGCCCTGGGCGGCCCCTATGGCGATCACTTCGGCGCCCTTGATGCCGTACTGGCCCTCGCCCGCCACCTTGATCATCTTGTCGAGCTGCTTGAGGCGGCTGCGGTTGCGGTCGTCGCTGCCGAGCTTCGCCTTCAACGCCGCGTTGTCGTGCTCCAGTTGGGCGATGCGGCTGTGCCGGTCGCCCGAGTCGCGGACCGCGGAGATCGCGTTGCCGACGGGGTCGACCGCGGACGACACCCCGTTCTCGATCGGGCCGAAGACCGTCGCGGCGGCCTGGCGGGCACCGTCGACCGGTGAGTCCTGCCCGCCGCGGATGTCCACCGTGATCAGTGCGAACGCGATGGCGATCAGCAGCACCAGGAGCAGCCGGCTCTCTCGTGTGTCCCTCACGTGCGGCGGCCGTGCCTTCCTCGTCGTATTGGGTCAACAGGGGCGCATCTTGGGCGAAAAGGATGCCCACGGTGCGATGAGGCTGGAGTGGGGGGGGTGTGACGGGGTGCCTGTTATGGGGGAGGTTATGACTCTATGTCGCAGGAGTTTATGCCTCCATACCAACGATCCGCCGCACGAGAAGGGGTGATCTCGTACGGCGGAATCGAAGTGTTACGTCATCTGCGGGGCTGGGCGTCCAGAACCTGCTGGAGCGCCTCGAACTCCTCGACACACTTGCCGGAGCCGAGCGCCACGCTGTCGAGCGGGTCCTCCGCGATGTGGATCGGCATGCCGGTCTCGCGGCGCAGCCGCTCGTCCAGGCCGCGCAGCAGGGCTCCGCCGCCGGTCAGGACGATGCCCCGGTCCATCACGTCACCGGAGAGCTCGGGCGGGCACTTGTCGAGCGTCGTCTTCACGGCGTCGATGATCGCGTTGACCGGCTCCTCGATCGCCTTGCGGACCTCCGCGGCGGAGATGACGACCGTCTTGGGCAGACCGGAGACCAGGTCCCGGCCGCGGATTTCGGTGTGCTCGTCGTTGTCGAGGTCGTACGCCGAACCGATCGTGATCTTGATCTGCTCGGCCGTCCGCTCACCGAGAAGGAGGCTGTACTCCTTCTTGATGTGCTGGATGATCGCGTTGTCCAACTCGTCGCCCGCGACGCGGATGGACTGGGCGGTGACGATGCCGCCGAGCGAGATGACCGCGACCTCCGTGGTGCCGCCGCCGATGTCCACCACCATGTTGCCCGTGGCCTCGTGGACCGGCAGGCCGGCGCCGATGGCCGCGGCCATGGGCTCCTCGATGATGTGCACCTGGCGGGCGCCGGCCTGGGACGACGCCTCGATGACGGCACGACGCTCGACGCCGGTGATGCCCGAGGGCACACAGACGACGACACGGGGGCGGGCGAGATAGCGCCGCTTGTGGATCTTCAGGATGAAGTAGCGGAGCATGCGCTCGGTGATCTCGAAGTCGGCGATGACGCCGTCCCTCAGCGGGCGCACGGCAACGATGTTGCCCGGGGTCCGCCCGATCATCTTCTTGGCTTCCGCGCCCACCGCGAGGATCCCGCCGGTGTTGGTGTTGATCGCGACGACGGACGGCTCGTTGAGTACGATCCCTCGACCCCTGACGTACACCAGCGTGTTGGCGGTCCCGAGGTCGACAGCCATGTCACGGCCGATGAACGACATTGAGTTCCCCATCAGGATTCGTCTGGCCTTCCCAAACCGAGCATTGACGGCTTTTTAGGGACGGCGCGAGGTTGGTGCAGCGACGTGAACGGTTCCATCGTAGACGCGCCCGCCCGAACACTGCGCGAGGGTCTTGGCCATTGTCGGCAGATGGCGGAGCGACTTGCTTGTGGAGACGGGCCATCGGGGTCACACGTTCCCTCGATCAGCGCGCATATGCCACGGGACGGCCGGATTTTTCACGGCCGTCCCAGGTCAGACTGCCGCAGCCGTGCTGACACAGTCTCAGAAAATTCTTTGAAAATGTGTTGGGCGGCGTCCTGCGGAGATCGTCCCGGGCGGCCTCCAGGAGGCCGTCCGTGACCTCGGCGAGGCCGTCCGTACGCGAGACCGTGACCGTCCGTGCACACGGACGCCGCGCGAAGCCGCCGTCCGGACGCTCAGGCGCGGCCGGGGAAGAAGATCTTCACCTCGCGCTCGGCGGACTCCTCGGAGTCGGAGGCGTGGATCAGGTTCTCGCGGACGATCACGCCGTAGTCGCCGCGGATGGAACCGGGGGCGGCGGCGATCGGGTCGGTCGGGCCGGCCAGGGCGCGCACACCCTCGATGACCCGCTCGCCCTCGACGATCAGGGCCACGACCGGACCGGAGGCCATGAACGCCACCAGCGGCTCGTAGAACGGCTTGCCCTTGTGCTCGCCGTAGTGCTGCTCCAGCGTGTCCTGGTCCAGGGTCCGCAGTTCCAGCGCGGTGATCTGCCAGCCGGCCTTGCGCTCGATACGGCTGATGATCTCGCCGGTCAGGCCGCGACGGACGGCGTCGGGCTTGAGAAGGACGAGGGTGCGCTGGCTCACGGGAAAGCTCCTTCAGGTCACACTTGTGCGGATGAACGAGGCTACAGGGCGTGTCCGGGTGGCCGTCGCACAGTGTCGGGTGATACGGGAACACGCTTCCGTCCGCCGGTGACACGCGCTCGCACGCCCCACCGGACCGGTGCCGACTCCCTCGCGTCCGTACCGGAGTGGCACCCGGCCGCCGGGGCCGGGTGGCCCCGGCCGCGCCGGGGAGCCGTTCCTCAGGGCCGGAGAGCCGTCCCCCGCAGGGCCGGGGTACCGCCCCCGCAGGGCGGACGGGAACTGTCGGACAGGCCCTAGGCCGGGGTGCCGCCCGGCTCGGTCGGCGCGGCCTGCGCCTGGGCGGCGAACCTGGCCTTCGCCTCGTCGATCTTCCGGCCGTAGTGGACCGAGGCCCACCACAGCGCGGCGAAGGCCGCGCCCAGGACGAACATCGACGGCAGGACGAACCCGCCGGCGATCAGCAGGATCTGCAGCGCCCAGCCGAGCTGGACGCCGCCGGGCCGCGTGATCATGCCGCACAGCAGCACGCTCAGCGCCATCAGGACCCCGCAGACCGTCCAGACCGTGGCCGTGGACAGATCGGGTTCCTTCATGGCGACGAGCCCGGCGAAGCCGATGACGAAGAACTCGCCGATCAGCGTGGAAGCACAGAGCGTACGCACGAGAGTCAGCCCCTCCCCAGGAGCAGTCGGGCCTCGCCGACCGTGATGACGGATCCGGTGACCAGCACGCCCCCGCCCGCGTACTCGCCCTCTTCCTCGGCGAGCGTGATCGCGGCCTCCAGGGCGTCGTCCAGGCGCGGTTCGACCTGCACCCGGTCCTCGCCGAAGACCTCGACGGCGATCCCGGCCAGTTCGTCCGCGTCCATCGCGCGATGGCTGGAGTTCTGGGTGACGACGACCTCCGCGAAGATCGGCTCGAAGGCCTCGAGCACCCCCCGTACGTTCTTGTCACCGCTCGCGCCGACGACCCCGATCAGCCGGCTGAAGTCGAAGACCTCGCTCACCGCCTCGGCGGTGGCGCGGGCGCCCGCGGGGTTGTGCGCGGCGTCGAGCACCACGGTGGGCGAGCGGCGCACGATCTCCAGCCGGCCCGGCGAGGTGACCGAGGCGAACGCCTTGCGCACGGTGTCGATGTCGAGCCGCTGGGCGTGCGCCGAGCCGACGCCGAAGAACGCCTCGACCGCGGCGAGCGCCACGGCGGCGTTGTGCGCCTGGTAGGCGCCGTGCAGCGGGAGGAAGACCTCCTCGTACTCCCCGCCGAGGCCGCGCAGGGTGAGCAGCTGCCCGCCGACCGCGATCTGCCGTGACACGACACCGAATTCGAGACCCTCGCGGGCCACGGTCGCGTCGACCTCGACGGCCTTCTTCAGCAGTACCTGGGCCGCGTCGACCGGCTGCTGGGCGAGGATGACGGTGGCGTCCTGCTTGACGATGCCCGCCTTCTCGGTGGCGATCTCGGCGAACGTCTCACCGAGCCGGTCGGTGTGGTCGAGGTCGATGGGGGTCACGACGGCGACGTCCCCGTCGATGACGTTCGTGGCGTCCCAGCTGCCGCCCATGCCGACCTCGACGACGGCGACGTCCACGGGCGCGTCGGCGAAGGCGGCGTACGCCATGCCGGTGAGCACCTCGAAGAAGGACAGCCGGTACTCCTGCTGCCCGTCGACCATCTCGACGTAGGGCTTGATGTCGTTGTACGTCTCGACGAAGCGCTCGGCGGACATCGGCGCCCCGTCCAGGCTGATCCGCTCGGTGATCGACTGCACGTGGGGGCTGGTGTAGCGGCCGGTGCGCAGGTCGAAGGCGCCGAGCAGCGCCTCGACCATGCGGGCGGTGGAGGTCTTGCCGTTGGTGCCGGTGATGTGGATCGAGGGGTACGCGCGCTGCGGCTCCCCGAGCACGTCCATCAGCGCCGCGATCCGGGCGACGGACGGCTCCAGCTTGGTCTCGCCCCAGCGGGTGGCGAGTTCGGCCTCCACCTCGCGCAGCGCCTTGTCCACCTCGGGGTCCGAGGGCCGGCCGGGTACGTCGGCCTGGTGACCGCCGCCGCCCTGGGTGCGCAGGGTGCGGCTGCCGGCCTCGATCACCGCGAGGTCGGGGTCGCGCTCGGTCTCGTTCGCCACGATCTCGTCGAAGAGGCCGTGCGGGTCACGGTCTTCCGGCTCGTCGGAGGCGCTGCTGTCGTGCGGGGGGAGGTCACTCACGGGGCCAGTCTACGGAGGTGGCGGGGTGTGGGGGCGTGTGGGGCCGCTTGGGGTTTTTCGCCCCCTCCGCCCCTACCCGTCCCGTTCCCGGGGCTGCCGCCCCCCCCCCAGCCCCCGCTTCGGCCTACGGCCTCGTCCTCAAGCGCCGGACGGGCTGGAACTTTCCAGCGCCGTCCGGGAAAAGTTCAGCCCCTCCGGCGATTGAGGAGCGGGGGTCCGGGGGCAGCGCCCCCGGGACGGGAAGGGGCGGGGGGCGGAGGAAAGCGGGCCGTGTACGGCGGAAGGCCCCCGGAACTGGATGGTTCCGGGGGCCTTCACTTGCGCAGGGGCGGACGGCTACGCCTCCGGCAGCCGCTCGAGCTGCTCCTGGATACGGGCGATGTCCTCGTCCGCCTTGGCGAGCCGGCCGCGGATCTTGTCCACGACGTTGTCCGGGGCCTTGGCGAGGAACGCCTCGTTGCCGAGCTTGGCGTTGGCCTGGGCCTTCTCCTTCTCGGCGGCGGCGAGGTCCTTGGCCAGGCGCTTGCGCTCCGCGGCGACGTCGATCGTGCCCGACAGGTCGAGCGCGACCGTGGCGCCCGCCACCGGCAGGGTCGCCGTGGCCGAGAAGCTCTCGCCCTCCGGCTGGAGCCGCAGCAGCTGGCGGATGGCCGCCTCGTGCGGGGCCAGCGCGGTCCCGTCGAGGGTCAACCGGGCCGGGACCCGCTGGCCCGGCTGGAGGCCCTGGTCGGCACGGAAGCGGCGGACCTCCGTGATGACCTGCTGGAGCTTCTCGATCTCCTGCTCGGCGGCGGTGTCACGGAAACCGGAGTCGGTCGGCCACTCGGCGACGACGACCGACTCGCCGCCCGTGAGGGTGGTCCAGAGGGTCTCCGTGACGAACGGGACGATCGGGTGGAGGAGGCGCAGCGTGACGTCCAGGACCTCGCCGAGGACCCGGCCGGAGACCTTCGCGGGCTCGCCGCCCGCCATGAACGTCGTCTTGGACAGCTCGACGTACCAGTCGAAGACCTCGTCCCACGCGAAGTGGAACAGCGCGTCCGACAGCTTGGCGAACTGGAAGTCGTCGTACAGGGCGTCGACTTCGGCGACCGTGGCGTTCAGCCGGGACAGGATCCAGCGGTCGGTGGCCGACAGCTCCTCGGCGGGCGGGAGCTCGCCCTCGACCGTCGCGCCGTTCATCAGCGCGAAACGGGTGGCGTTCCAGATCTTGTTGGCGAAGTTGCGCGAGCCCTGGACCCAGTCCTCGCCGATCGGCACGTCGACGCCGGGGTTGGCGCCGCGCGCGAGCGTGAACCGCAGGGCGTCACTGCCGTACTTGTCCATCCAGTCCAGCGGGTTGACCGCGTTCCCGAAGGACTTGGACATCTTCTTGCCGAACTGGTCGCGGACCATGCCGTGCAGGGCGATGGTGTGGAACGGCGGGGTGCCGTCCATCGCGTAGAGGCCGAACATCATCATCCGGGCGACCCAGAAGAAGAGGATGTCGTAGCCGGTGACCAGGACGGAGTTCGGGTAGAACTTCGCGAGGCTCTCGGTCTGTTCGGGCCAGCCGAGCGTGGAGAACGGCCACAGGCCGGAGGAGAACCAGGTGTCGAGGACGTCGGTGTCCTGGTGCCAGCCCTCGCCCGTGGGGGCCTCGTCGTCGGGACCGACGCAGACGATCTCGCCGTTCGGCCCGTACCAGACCGGGATGCGGTGGCCCCACCACAACTGCCGCGAGATGCACCAGTCGTGGAGGTTGTCGACCCAGTCGAAGTACCGCTTCTCCATCTCCTGCGGGTGGATCTTGACGCGGCCGTCGCGGACGGCGTCGCCCGCGGCCTTCGCCAGCGGGCCGACCTTGACCCACCACTGCATGGAAAGACGCGGCTCGATGGTGGTCTTGCAGCGCGAGCAGTGGCCCACGGAGTGGCTGTACGGCCGCTTCTCGGCGACGATCCGGCCTTCGGCGCGCAGGGCGCCGACGATGGCGGAGCGGGCTTCCAGGCGGTCCAGGCCCTGGAAGGGGCCGGGGACCGTGATGACCGCGTGCTCGTCCATGACGGCGATGTTGGGCAGGTTGTGGCGCTGCCCGATCTCGAAGTCGTTCGGGTCGTGAGCGGGCGTCACCTTGACGGCGCCGGTGCCGAACTCGGGGTCGACGTGCTCGTCCGCGACGACCGGGATGGAACGGTCGGTCAGCGGCAGCTTGATGAGCTTGCCGACGAGGTGCTTGTACCGCTCGTCCTCCGGGTGGACGGCGACGGCGGTGTCACCGAGCATCGTCTCGGCACGGGTGGTGGCGACGACGATGGTCTCGTCCCCCTCCCCGTACTTCATGGAGACCAGCTCGCCGTCGTCGTCCTGGTACTCGACCTCGATGTCGGAGATCGCGGTGAGACAGCGCGGGCACCAGTTGATGATGCGCTCGGCGCGGTAGATCAGCTCGTCGTCGTAGAGCTTCTTGAAGATGGTCTGGACGGACTGGGACAGGCCCTCGTCCATCGTGAAGCGCTCGCGCGACCAGGCGACACCGTCACCGAGGCGGCGCATCTGGCCGGAAATCTGCCCGCCGGACTCGGCCTTCCACTGCCAGACGCGCTCGACGAACGCCTCCCGGCCGAGGTCGTGCCGGGACTTGCCCTCCTTGCCGAGCTCGCGCTCGACGACGTTCTGCGTGGCGATGCCGGCGTGGTCCATGCCGGGCTGCCACAGCGTCTCGAAGCCCTGCATGCGCTTGCGGCGGGTGAGGGCGTCGATGAGGGTGTGCTCGAAGGCGTGGCCGAGGTGCAGGCTGCCCGTGACGTTCGGCGGCGGGATGACCACCGTGAACGGAGGCTTGTCGCTCTTCGCGTCCGCCTCGAAGTAGCCGCGCTCTACCCAGCGCTCGTACAGCGGCCCCTCTACGTCGGCCGGCGCGTACTGGGTCGGCAGTTCGGTGTTGGGCGCTGTTGGCTGCTGATGAGCGTTATCGGTCACGGGATCAGTTTAGGGGCGTCACGCCCGTGTCCCGAAACGGGATTACTTCGTAACGGTGCACCCCCTGCGGGCCTGGGGGCCTGACCTGTGCGTCAGGATGTCAGGAACACATAAGGTATCTGGAGGGGAACCCAGAAATGAGCTACAACCAGCCGGGCCCGTACGGCGGGCAGCCCCAGCAGCCCGGACCCTACGGTCAGCCGGGCGGCCAGCCCGGCCCCTACGGCCAGCCGCCGCAGGCCCCTCAGCCCGGCTACGGCTACCCCCAGCAGGCCCCCCCGGCGCAGCCCGGCTACGGCTACCCCCCGCAGGCTCCGGGTGTCCCGCCGCAGACTCCTCCGTACGGCCAGCCGCCCGCCTACGGGCAGCAGCCCCCCTACGGCACGGTCCCGATGCCGCCCGAGCCGGCCGGCGGCAAGAAGAAGACGGCGCTGATCATCGGCGGCGTGGCCGTGGTGGCGGCCATCGCGGTGGGCGCGTACCTCGTGCTCGGTGGCAGCAGCAGCAGCTCGGTCGCCGACGACGGCCCCCACAAGCTGACGACGCCGGCGACGGTCCTCGGCGGCGAGTACAAGAAGTCCACCGACGCCGGCGACAGCGGTGGCATGAGCGAGAAGGACCTGAAGGACGCCGAGGGCTGGGGTGTGAAGAACCCCAAGGACGTCAGCGCGGCTTACCAGTCGGGCGACAAGAGCAACCCTCTGGCGGCCAAGCAGATCGAGTTCGGCGGCGTCTGGGGAACGATCGACAACCCCGAGGCGACCGTCGACAACATGTTCGCCGGCATGAAGAAGGAACAGCAGAAGGACGGCACCAAGGACGGCGAGTTCATCGGCAGCCCGAAGGCGTACACGCCGAGCGAGCTGGACGGTGCCGTCCTCAAGTGCCAGGAGATCAAGGTCAACAACAGCCAGACCGGCCCCAAGTCGTTCACGATGCCGGTCTGCATCTGGGGCGACCACAGCACGATCGGATACGTGCTGCCGCTCGACCTCGCGAGCATGATGGTCGGCAAGGGCAGCACGCCCGAGGCCGCGGCCGAGATCGCCGCGAAGCTCCGCAACGACGTCCGCGTCAAGGTCTGACGCAGTCCGCACGTCACAGGCTCGTCATCGGGGCGGGGGGGGGCCGGGGGGGGCCCCCCCCCCCGGGGGGGGGGGGGCGCCCCCCGGGGGGGGGGCGGGGGGGCCCCCCCCCCCCCACACGGCGGGGGCCCGCCCGGGGGACTTGAGCCCGCGCGGA
>NZ_JBIRQM010000004.1:304068-377374 GCF_044333225.1 Streptomyces sp. NPDC021080
CGGCCCGCCGCCGGGCTCGTGGCCGCGCCCCCCCCCCCCCTGGTTCTTGGGGTACGGTGGGGCCCCCCCCCCCCCCCCCGCCCCCCCCCCCCCCCCGGGGGGGGGGGGGGGGGGGGGGGGCCCCCCCCCCGCCCCGGTGCGAGCAGGTCATCCGTCAGTTCGACGGACGCGGTGCCCTCAGGCCCAGGAACAGGCGGTCTCCGCGACGTCGTACTTGACGCCGGCGATCACCAGCTTCTGCAGACACAGCGCGTTGGGCGTGCCGTTGAGACTCGGCCAGCTGCAGGCGGTCCTCACCTTCGGTCCGACCACGTAGCCGTTGCCCCTCACCACTCCCTCGCACTGCTTGGGGGTGGCCGAGGCCGGGCTCGCCGCCACCAGAGGCACAGCCCCTACTGCGGCAATCACGCTCGCGGACAATACGATCCGCCTGATCTTCTGCGACAGCATGCCGCACCCTCCCGTTTCACTTCACCGAAAACCGAACACATGGTCGATGCGGTCGAGTTCAGTCGATCATCGGGGGAGGACCGCTTTCAAGGCCCGCCGTGAATCTGGCTCGATCGCTTCGCTCAGCGGGAGCCGGACCGGGCGGCACCAGCAACAAGAAGACGCCCGGCGGTCGTCCGCCGGGCGTCTTGTCGTTCTGGGGTGCGTCGACTACGCGGTCTTCGCCTCGCCCGGGCCGCCGCGGCGGGCGTCCCTCGGGATCAGGGTCGGGTTGACGTTGCGCAGGACGACGTCGGCGGTGATGACGACGCGGGCCACGTCCTTGCGGGACGGGACTTCGTACATCACGGCCTGGAGGACTTCCTCCATGATGGCGCGCAGACCGCGCGCGCCGGTCTGGCGCAGGATGGCCTGGTCGGCGATGGCCTCCAGCGCCTCACGCTCGAAGTCCAGCTCCACGCCGTCGAGTTCGAAGAGCCGCTGGTACTGCTTCACCAGCGCGTTGCGCGGCTCGACCAGGATCTGCAGGAGCGCCTCGCGGTCCAGGTTGTGGACCGAGGTGATGACCGGCAGACGGCCGATGAACTCGGGGATCATGCCGAACTTGACCAGGTCCTCCGGCATGACGGCCTCGAACTGGTCCTTGGACTCCAGCTCGCGCTTGGAGCGGATCGTCGCGCCGAAGCCGATGCCCTTCGCGCCGGCCCGGGACTCGATGAGCTTCTCCAGGCCCGCGAAGGCACCGCCCACGATGAACAGGACGTTCGTCGTGTCGATCTGGATGAACTCCTGGTGCGGGTGCTTGCGTCCGCCCTGCGGCGGCACCGAGGCCGTCGTGCCCTCGAGGATCTTGAGCAGGGCCTGCTGGACACCCTCGCCGGACACATCGCGCGTGATCGACGGGTTTTCGCTCTTACGGGCGACCTTGTCGATCTCGTCGATGTAGATGATCCCGGTCTCGGCCTTCTTGACGTCGTAGTCCGCGGCCTGGATCAGCTTCAGCAGGATGTTCTCGACGTCCTCGCCCACGTACCCCGCCTCCGTCAGCGCCGTCGCGTCGGCGATGGCGAACGGGACGTTCAGCATGCGTGCGAGGGTCTGGGCGAGGAGCGTCTTGCCGGAGCCCGTGGGACCCAGCAGAAGGATGTTGGACTTCGCCAACTCGATGGCGTCCTCGCGGTTCTGGCCCGTGCTGTTCTCGCCGGCCTGGACGCGCTTGTAGTGGTTGTACACCGCGACGGAGAGCGCCTTCTTGGCCGACTCCTGACCGACCACGTACCCCTCGAGGAACTCGTAGATCTCGCGGGGCTTGGGAAGTTCCTCCCAGCGCACCTCGCTCGTCTCGGCGAGTTCTTCCTCGATGATCTCGTTGCAGAGATCGATGCACTCGTCGCAGATGTACACACCGGGGCCTGCGATGAGCTTCTTGACCTGCTTCTGGCTCTTGCCGCAGAACGAGCACTTGAGCAGATCGCCGCCGTCACCGATGCGTGCCACGGTGTGCTTCCCCTTCGCCTGGGAGCCGCCTGGATCCAGCGGCTCCTGGTGCTGCCTTATGTCCGACGGTACCTTGCCGAGCCCCTCGTTCGGGCCCCCCTTGGCGCGGTTCACTTTGTCGTGAACCGCGCCAGGGAACGGCAGACGATACTGCGATACGTCACACGACCGCGGAGTTGTTCATCTTCCGGGTGGAGATGATCTGGTCGATCAGGCCGTAGGCCAGTGCGTCCTCGGCCGTGAGGATCTTGTCGCGCTCGATGTCCTCGCGGATCTTCTCGATCGGCGTGGTCGAGTGCTTGGCCAGCATGTCTTCCAGCTGACCGCGCATCCGGAGGATCTCGTTCGCGGCGATCTCGAGGTCCGAGACCTGACCGCGTCCGGTCTCGCTGTAGGGCTGGTGGATCAGCACACGCGCGTTCGGGAGCGCCATGCGCTTGCCCGGGGTGCCGGCGGCCAGCAGGATCGCGGCGGCCGAGGCGGCCTGGCCCATGCAGACCGTCTGGATGTCCGGCTTCACGAACTGCATCGTGTCGTAGATGGCCGTGAGGGCCGTGAACGAACCGCCGGGGCTGTTGATGTAGACCGAGATGTCACGGTCGGGGTCCATCGACTCCAGGCACAGCAGCTGCGCCATGACGTCGTTGGCGGAGGCGTCGTCGATCTGCACGCCGAGGAAGATCACGCGCTCCTCGAACAGCTTCGCGTACGGGTCGTACTCGCGCACGCCCTGCGAGGTGCGCTCGACGAAGCGCGGGATGACGTAGCGGGACTCCGCGCGAGGACCGGTGTACTCGGCCTGCGTGCGGGCGAAGAGGCCGCTGCCGGGGAAGTCGTTCACTGTGTCTCCTGGAAAACCTGAAAGGGCTGAGCGGTCGGCTGAGGGCACGCTGGGGGCCTCGCCCCACCCGGAGGACGGGAAGGGGCCCCGCGCCGCTCTCGGGGGCGCTGGAGGGGCTTACGACGCCCCGGTGCCGCCGCCGCCCGGCATTCCGGCAGCGGTGGGCACGATGTCGTCGATGAGGCCGTACTCCTTGGCCTCGATCGGGTCGAACCAGCGGTCGCGGTCCGAGTCACGCGTGACCTGCTCGACGGTCTGGCCGGTGTGGAAAGCGGTCAGCTCCGCCATCCGCTTCTTGGTGTGCAGCAGCCGCTCGGCGTGGATCTTGATGTCCGACGCGGAGCCCGCGAGACCCGCGGAGGGCTGGTGGATCAGGATCTCGGCGTTCGGCAGGGCGAAGCGCTTGCCGGGCGTACCGGCGCTGAGCAGGAACTGGCCCATCGAGGCCGCCATGCCCATGGCGATCGTCACCACGTCGTTCTTGATGAACTGCATGGTGTCGTAGATCGCCATGCCGGCCGTGATCGATCCGCCGGGGCTGTTGATGTAGAGGTAGATGTCCTTGTCCGGGTCGGCGGCAAGGAGCAGCAGCTGCGCCGTGATCTTGTTGGCGATGTCATCGTCGACCGCCTGGCCGAGGAAGATGATCCGCTCGCCGAGCAGTCGGTTGTAGACCTGGTCGCCGAGGCCACCACCGATAGGGTCGCCGGCAGCTGTGGGCATCAGATTCGTCACGTATCCACCTGCTCGTCTTACGACGGCGCCGGGCCGTCTCACGTCTTCTGCAGGGCCTGGGACCCCGGGTTCCGCGCCGCCTCCCGACGACGTCCGGAAACTCCCCTGCCCTCGTATTCATGGACCCTAACGCGCGGGTCCCTCCGGGGAATCCCGCAGAGGGAACTGTTCGCTGTGAGCGCATGTGCTGCGCCCGCCTCACCAGGTCCCGGTCCCGCCTCCCGGGAGGCCCGCGGAACTGGTGGCGCCCCCGGAAGGACCGCACCCGCCGAGGGCCCGGGGGCCTGGACGCGGCCGCGGCACCGTGGGGGTTGCCCGCGCAGTTCCTCGCGCCCCTGGGCATGCCCGTGGGGACCGGAGGAGAGATTCCCCGCCCGGGTACGCCGACGGGCCCCCGGGGACGTGAAGTCTCCGGGGGCCCGTCCAGGATTACTGCCGGGGCGATCAGGCCTCGGTGGTCTCCTCGGCGGCGTCGGTGGCCTCGACGGTCTCGGCCGTCTCGTCCTCCTCGTCGTCCAGGTCGACGATCTCGCCGTTGGTGTCCTTGACCGTGGCGGCCTCGACGACGACCGCGAGGGCCTTGCCGCGGGCGACCTCGCCGACGAGCATCGGGACCTGGCCGCCCTCGACGACGGCCTGGGCGAACTGGTCGGGGGACATGCCGGAGGAGGCCGCGCGCCGCATGAGGTGCTCGGTGAGCTCCTCCTGGTTGACGTTCAGCTTCTCCTTGTTGACGAGCTCGTCGAGGACGAACTGCGTCTTGATGCCCTTGACCGCGGCTTCCTTGGTCTCGGCGTCGAACTCTTCCTCGGTCTTGCCCTGGATCTCCAGGTACTTCGCGAGGTCGAGGCCCATCTGGCCGAGCTGGTGGTGCTCGAGGTTGTGCTTACGGGTGTTGATCTCGTCCTCGAGCAGCTTCTCGGGGACGGGCACCTCGACGAGCTCCAGCAGCTTCTCCAGGACGCGCTCCTGGGCCTGCGTGGCCTGGTCGTACTGCTTCATGTTCTCGAGGCGCTTGCGGCTGTCGGCCTTCAGCTCGTCGAGGGTGTCGAACTCGGAGGCGAGCTGCGCGAACTCGTCGTCCAGCTCGGGCAGTTCACGCGCGGCGACCTGGGTGACCTTGACGGTGACCTCGGCCTCCTTGCCGGCGGCGGAGCCGCCCTTGAGCTCGGAGGTGAAGGTGGTCTCGCCACCGGCCTCCAGGCCCTTCACGGCCTCGTCGATGCCGTCGAGCAGCTCGCCGGAGCCGATGGTGTACGAGACGCCGCTGGCGACACCGTCCTCCAGGACCTCTCCGTCGACCTTGGCCTCGAGGTCCAGGGTGACGACGTCCTCGTCCTGGGCGGCGCGCTCGACCGGGGAGGTCGAGGCGAAGCGCTCGCGCAGGTCCGAGACGGCCTTCTCGACGTCCTCGTCGCTGACCTCGATGGCGTCGACCTCGACCTCGATGCCGGAGTAGTCCGGGATCTCGATGGTCGGGCGGACGTCGACCTCGGCGGTGAAGTTCAGCGTCTCGCCGTCCTTCAGCTCGGTGATGTCCACCTCGGGCTGGCCGAGGACGTTCAGCTCAGCCTCGTTGACCGCTTCGGTGTAGAACTTCGGGAGCGCGTCGTTGACGGCCTCCTCGAGCACGGCGCCCCGACCGAACCGCTGGTCGATGATGCGCGCCGGGATCTTGCCCTTCCGGAAGCCCTTCACCGTGACCTGCTGGTTGATCTTCTTGTACGCCGCGTCGAGGCTGTCCTTGAGCTCCTCGAAGGGCACCTCGACAGTGAGCCGAACCCGGGTCGGGTTCAGGGTCTCCACGGCGCTCTTCACGGTTCGGTCTCCTTGTGGCTGACTTCTTGGGGGGTTCTGCTGCGTGCGCTGCCGGCCGGGCGGAGCCCTGGGCGGATTCCGCGGCCCTTGAGAGACGTAACAGTGCAGACATACGGGCACGCAGCTTGCATAGTAACCGCAGGCGGTACACGCCCCAAAAGGTGATCTTGTCCGGGCGGATCCTGAGCGGTCCTGCCGGTGGTCGGGGTGGCGGGATTTGAACCCACGGCCTTCCGCTCCCAAAGCGGACGCGCTACCAAGCTGCGCCACACCCCGTCGGTGCGACACGTAGGGTACATGCCCGCAGGCAGTGCGGCTGCCGCATTTCGCGAGCGCCGACGCGGACGGGAACGGGGTGTGCATTGCGGGCCGTCGACCCGCTACGATGCATTCTGTGCCGCGGTCGCTGACCTGCGGCGCACGCTGTGCGGGCGTAGCTCAATGGTAGAGCACTAGTCTTCCAAACTAGCTACGCGGGTTCGATTCCCGTCGCCCGCTCCAAAAGACGTAGAGCCAGGCCGGAGGATGGATTCCCCGCCTGGCTCTCGTCGTTTCCGGGAGTGTTTCCGGGGGCGTTCCGGGCACGGGCTTTCGTGCGGGGACTTTCGGGCGCGGAGGGTCCGCGACCGGCGCGCGGGCGGTGGCGCACGCTCTGCGCGAGTGATGGCGTACGCCCCCGCGCCCCGCGTATCCACCGTTCGGCGACGGGCGCTTTTCGCCGCGGCCCGTTCAGAAGCTGATCGAGTTGATGGTCTGCGCTATCGAGTCGAGGAACCGCTGAATGGACGGCGCCATGCCGGTCGACGCGAGGAAGAAGCCGAAGAGCACCGCGACGATGGCAGGCCCCGGCTTGATGGATCCCCCTCGGATCAGCACCACGAGGATGATCGCCAACAGCAGCACCACTGACAGCGAAATGGCCACAACTGATCACACCCTACGGTCGGTCCGCTCTCCCGCCCGGAGGTGCAGCCCCGCACACCCCCGCCAGAACCATCGTGCCACCAACCGGCCACTCGTATGCGGCGGGTGACGCATCGTTGGCCGACGGCAGCCTCCGGAGCGAGCCGGCGCCCCACCGGGAACGACACCGCACCGCCTCCCCGGGCCGCACCCGGCCTCGCCCCGCACGCCGCCCCGCGCCGCAATTCGACGGTGCGCCTCACAGCGAATTCCCAGCGACCGTTGCCATGTCCACACATCCCGTTCGCAGGTAATTCGAATTGTTGCCGCGCACACACCGCGAGCGGGGGGCGATGACGCCCGAAGAGTCAACAATCGGACATATCACCAGAGTCGCCCGCAGGCGTTATGCACTGCTTTATCGTCACGAACCAGGACAGAACACCCCCTTCCGGTAAGCAAATCGATATACGGAACCACTTGCGGATCGGGAGGCACACATCTCCGAATCCCGGGTAGGCGCAGGCGATAAGCAGGAATGACATAGGGCGTTTTACGAGAACGCACAGACGACGCTAGGGTGCCTCAGATGTTCCACGCCGCCACGCCCCCCGTTCGTGCAGCGAGGTCCAGAATCGTCCCCCGGAATTCTTGGCGGGAGGGCCTGTGACCAACTCGCTCCGACCCCACGGCCACCACAGATCACCGCTCCCCCCGGCCCAGCAGCCGGCGGACGGAGTGCCGAGCCCGCGCTCGCCCCGGACGTCCGCGACGACGGTCGCCTCCGCGGGCGCCGCACCGGGCGCCAGGCCCGCCAGACAGCGCGACGCATTCTTCGACAACGCCAAGTACCTGGCGATCGTGCTCGTGGCCATGGGTCACGCGTGGGAGCCGCTGAAGGGCCAGAGCCGCTTCCTGGAAGCGCTGTACACGGTCGTGTACACCTTCCACATGCCGGCCTTCATCATCATCTCCGGCTACTTCTCGCGCAGCTTCGACATGCGCCCCGACCGCCTGAAGCGACTGGTCACGGGTGTCGTCGTCCCGTACGTCCTGTTCGAGACGGCGTACTCGCTCTTCGACCGCTGGGCCGGGGGCGACTCGGACCAGGCGATCAGCCTGCTGGACCCCTGGTACCTCACCTGGTTCCTGATAGCGCTGTTCGTCTGGCGGCTGACGACCCCCCTGTGGAAGGTGGTCCGCTGGCCGATTCCGCTGGCGGTGTGCCTCGCCCTGCTCGCGTCCGTCTCGCCCGAGATCGGTGACGACCTGGACCTCCAGCGGGTGCTGCAGTTCCTGCCGTTCTTCGTCCTCGGTCTGTTCATGAAACCCGAGCACTTCCAGCTGGTGCGCCGCCGCGAGGTGCGTCTGCTGTCGGTTCCGGTCCTCGCCGTGGCGCTGCTCGTGGGCTACTGGGCGGTGCCCCGGATGAACACCGCCTGGTTCTTCCACCGCGACAGCGCGCAGGAGCTGGGTGCCCCCTGGTGGGCCGGGGTCGTCATGACGCTCGCGCTCTACGGCTGCTCGCTGGTGCTCACCGCGTGCTTCTTCGCCTGGGTGCCGCGGCGCACGTTCTGGTTCACGGCGCTCGGCGCGGGCACGCTGTACGGCTACCTGCTGCACGGTTTCGTCGTGAAGGCCTCCGAGTACTGGGGCTGGTTCGACCACGGATGGGTGCACGAGCCGCTCGGCGAGACGGCCGTGACGGTCCTCGCGGCCGCGCTCGTCACCACCCTGTGCACCAAGCCGGTGCAGCGGATCTTCCGGTTCTCGATGGAGCCGAAGATGGAGTGGGCGTTCAAGCGGGACGCGGCGGAGGTCGCCCGCGAACGGGCGAAGGCGTCCGCGTAGCCGGTCCACGGACGGAAACAGGGCGGGCCCGGGATCCCCGGGCCCGCCCTTTCCTCTGCGGAAGTCCTGGAAGCTCCTGAAGTCATGGGGTCATGGGGTCATGGAGCCCTGGAAGCCCTGTGGAAGCAGAGGACGGCGGTCAGCCCGGCGGCAGACCCAGCAGGCTGCGCATCGTCGCGTACTTCCTCGTCAGGCGGGCCCGGGTGAGTTCGTCGAGGACCGCGAGGCGCGACGGGTCGGAGTTGTGCGCCAGGTCGGACGCCTTGACCAGCAGGGCGCCCCGGGTGGTGCGGATGCGGTGCGCGTACGCCTCCGGGGACTCGCCCTGCGCCTTGGTGAGCGCCAGCACGATGTCCTTCGTACGAGGGCTCAGCGCGGCCTCGTCCAGCCAGTCCGCGGAGAGGGCGTCGTCCTCGACGGCGTCGTGCAGCCAGGCCGCCGCTATCTGGTCGTCGTCTCCCCCGCGTTCACGGACCCCGTCCGCCACGGCCTGGAGGTGCTCGGCGTACGGCCGGCCGGCCTTGTCGGTCTGGGCGGCGTGTGCCGCACGGGCGAGCGCCTCGACTTCGGCCAGGGTCAGGAGGGGTCGGGTCACGCGCTCGGTGTCTCCTCGGTACGGGCCGCCGCCCGGGTCGCGGGAATCCGCGGGGCGCGGGTCAGCGTACCGGGGTCAGACCGTCGCGGCAGATGAGCAGGAGGGCCCGGTCGTCGTTGACGTCCCTGGCCACCGCCTCGATGAGGTGCCAGGCGGCGCCGTGGAATCCGCCGGCGACATAGCGGTCGGCCTCCCCGGTGAGCCGGTCGATGCCCTCGACGATGTCCCGGTCGGCGGTTTCGACCAGTCCGTCCGTGAACAGCATGAGCACGTCCCCGGGCCGCAGCGAGCCCTTCACCGGGTCGAACTGGGCACCGTCGTACACACCGAGCAGGGGGCCTTCCGCGACCTTCTCCTCCCAGCGGCCGCTGCCCGCGCTGAGCTGGAGGCCCGGCGGGTGCCCGGCCGAGAAGAGTTCGTAGTCGCCCGAGTCGAGATCGAGCACCAGATGGATCGAGGTCGCGAAGCCCTCGTCCCAGTCCTGGCGCAGCAGATAGCCGTTCGCGGCGGGCAGGAAGGCGTGCGGCGGCAGGGAGCCGAGGAGGCCGCCGAAGGCCCCGGACAGCAGCAGGGCGCGGGAGCCCGCGTCCATTCCCTTGCCGGAGACGTCGGTGAGGACGACTTCGAGGGTCCGGCCGCCGTTCGTCCGGGCTGCCACGACGAAGTCGCCGGAGAAGGACTGGCCGCCCGCCGGGCGCAGCGCCATCTCGCGGTGCCAGCCCACCGGCAGCTTCGGGAGCTTGCTCTGCACGCGGATGCGTTCGCGCAGGTCGAAGAGCATGGTGCCGCCCCGCCGCCAGGGCACACCCACCCGGCTGCGGAACTGTGCGATCAGGAGTCCGAAGAAGCCGCAGGCCGCGACCACCAGGACCACGCCCGGGGTGACCCGGGAGGGGCCCTCGGTGTACGGGCCGAGCTTCACGGACTCCACTATCAGCGCGGTGGCGGCGGCCGCGTACAGCCCGAGCAGGCTGGCGGGCCGGAGCAGCAGTCCGCCGGCCACGATCGGCAGGACCAGGGCTGCGGGCGAGCACCACACCGAGTTGACCAGGGTCGTGGAGGCGATCACCGGGATCATGATCAGCAGACCGGCCAGCGCGATCCAGTCGGAACCGTCCCCGCGGAAGTAGTCGACGGCGGATCTGCGCAGCCCTGTGCGGGCCCGGTGCCATTGCATCTTCAACCGGGCCGTGAACGTATCGGCTTCAGCGCGCCGCTCTCGTCCTGCTGCCATTAGTTCGGGACCCTATCCATCGGACCAGGCGCTCGGCACGTGAGGTCCCACTTGTCCCCCCTCCGAGCGCTCAACTTCACAGAGAACTGCGACGGCACATTCCGGTCGGGGGCTGTCGCGGACGGGCGAAATTCCCTCGCTCGTACCGCATTGCCCTGGTAGGCATGGGCTATGACGACTGACGTTCGGGTGCTGCGGCAGGCCGACTGGGACGAATGGTACGAAAACCTGATCCGCGCGTTCGGAGGTGTGGCGGAGTCGTCCGAGGAGCGCGAACTGTGGAGCGCGCTCACAGAGTACGACCGTTCGCTGGGCGTGTGGGACGGGAAGGACTGTGTGGGTACGGCGGGGGCCTTCTCCTTCCGTGTCACGGTCCCCGGCGGCGCCTCGGTACCGGCGGCCGGGGTCACGATGGTCAGCGTCGCGGCCACGCACCGGCGGCGCGGGGTGCTCACCGCGATGATGCGCCGCCAGCTGGACGACGTCCGGGCCGGCGGTGAGGCGCTCGCCGTCCTCGTCGCGTCGGAGCCGGTGATCTACGGCCGGTTCGGCTACGGCATCGCGACCTCGTCGATCAGCGCGGAGATCGACACCGCCCGCGTGACGCTGGCCGTGCCGCCCGGGACCGACGACGTACGGCTACGGTACGCGGCGCCCGGGGACGTACTGGAGGCGTGCGAGGCGGTGTACGCGCGGGTCGTGCCGCAGCGGCCCGGGATGCTGGCCCGCCGCCCCGGCTGGCAGCGGCTCATGCTGCTCGACCCGGCGAGCGAGCGGAGCGGCGCCTCGCCGTTGCAGTGCGTGGTCGCCGAGCGGGACGGCGAGATCGTCGGGTACACGCGTTTCCGGGTCAAGCCGGAGTGGGGGCCCGCCGGGCACAACGGGGTCGTGACGACGGTGGACCTCGAGGGACTGGACCCGGCGGTGCGGGCCGCGCTGTGGCGGTTCCTCTTCGACATCGACCTGACGTCCACGCTGCGGACCCGGGGCCGTCCCGTGGACGAGGGCTGGCAGCACCTGGTCTCGGACATCCGCCGCTGCCAGCTGCGGGTGAAGGACTCGCTGCACGTGCGGCTCGTGGAGGTCGGGGCCGCGCTGGAGGCGCGGACCTATCAGGCCCCGGTGGACGTGGTGTTCGAGGTCGAGGACCCCTTCTGCCCCTGGAACGAGGGGCGCTGGCGGCTCACCGGCGACGCCAAGGGCGCGGTGTGCGTACGGACCGAGGACGCGCCCGATCTCGCCCTGAGCGTGCGGGAGTTGGGGGCCGCCTATCTCGGCGGGGTGTCACTGGCCTCGCTCGCGGCCGGCGGAAGGGTGCGTGAACTGCGGCACGGGGCGCTGGCGGAGGCCGCGACGGCGTTCGCCTCGGTGGTCGCCCCCTGGCTGCCGCACGGGTTCTGAGAGCCCGTCCGCTCCGGGCGCCGTCCGGATTCAGGCCCGCTGGCAGGCGGGGCACCAGAAGAGGTTGCGGGCGGCGAGGTCGGCGGTGCTGATCTCGCCGCCACAGATGTGGCAGGGCAGGTCGGCCCTGCGGTAGACGTAGACCTCGCCGCCGTGGTCGTCCACGCGCGGCGGGCGGCCCATCGCCTCCGGGGTGTGCTCCGGACGGACCGTGTCGATGCGGTTGTTGCGGACGCCCTCGCTCATGAGGTCCACGAGGTCGGCCCAGATCGCGTCCCACTCCGCGGCGCCGAGATCCTTGCCCGCGCGGTACGGGTCGATGCCGTGCCGGAAGAGGACCTCCGCGCGGTAGACGTTGCCGACGCCCGCGACGACCTTCTGGTCCATCAGCAGCGCGGCGATCGTCGTACGGCTGCGGGAGACGCGGCGGTAGGCCGCCGCGGGATCGGCGTCCGGGCGCAGCGGGTCCGGGCCGAGGCGGTCGTGTATCGCGCGCTTCTCGTCGTCCGTGATCAGCGCGCAGGTGGTGGGGCCGCGCAGGTCGACGTACGCGGTCTCGTTCACCAGCCGCAGGCGGACGGTGTCGGTGGGCGGCGGGGCGGGTGTGCCGCCGAAGCCGACCTTGCCGAAGAGACCGAGGTGGATGTGGATCCACCGCCCCGGACGGAACCCGAGGAACAGGTGCTTGCCGTGGGCCTGCGTCTCGGCCAGGACCGATCCGTCGAGGAGGGCCGCGGCGTCACCGAACCTGCCCTGGGGGCTGGTGACGCGGACGCCGCGGCCACCGAACGCGGCGAGGTAGTCCTGCGCGAGCCGGTGAATGGTGTGCCCCTCGGGCACCGTTCCTCCTGCTGTCCGTCCCGTCCGGCGGTCCGGGCGGACCGCCGGTCCGCCGCCCGTCGGTGCTACGCCTGCGGCTGCTGCGGGTGGTGGGCCGGGATCGGCGGGAGTTCCCGGGTCTTCTCGTAGTCCGCGAGCATCTCGATGCGGCGGACGTGACGCTCCTCGCCCGTGAAGGGCGTGCCGAGGAAGGTCTCGACGAACTTCGTCGCCTCTTCCTCGGTGTGCATACGGGCGCCGACGGAGATGACGTTCGCGTTGTTGTGCTCGCGGCCCAGTGCGGCGGTCTCCTGGCTCCAGGCGAGCACGGCCCGTACACCGGCGACCTTGTTCGCGGCGATCTGCTCGCCGTTGCCGGAGCCGCCGATGACGACGCCGAGGCCATCGGGGTCGGCCGCGGTGCGCTCCGCCGCGCGGAGGCAGAACGGCGGGTAGTCGTCCTGGGCGTCATAGATGTGGGGCCCGCAGTCGACGGGCTCGTGGCCGGCGGCCTTGAGCCACTCGACGAGGTGGTTCTTCAGTTCGAGACCGGCATGGTCGGATCCGAGATACACGCGCATGGTCCGAGTGTGACACGGCCGTTTCCGGTCGGCCGCGCCGGGTCCCACACGGCAAAACTGCGAGACAGCCTACAGAACCTCAAGGAAACCTCAAGTAACGATCTGGATTCAAAGGTTCACGAATCCATTTGCCTCCGTTTCACTGGACCAACTTGTACGCCGACCCTCACGACGGATCGGCGGGCGCCCCGTACACCGCTCGTACGGGTCGGGCGCTCTGTACGGGAATCTGCTCATCCGGCGCAAAGGAATCCCCTTCATGACCTCGCAGCCGACCCCCGCGAAGGCCGCTCAGGCCCCCGGAGGCCCCGGAGAACCCGGTGGCGGCCTCCAGGCCGGACTCAAGAACCGTCATCTGTCGATGATCGCCATCGGCGGCGTCATCGGCGCCGGGCTCTTCGTCGGCTCCAGCACCGGCATCGCCACCGCCGGCCCCGGCATCCTTCTCTCGTACGCCCTCGTCGGCACGCTCGTGGTGCTGGTGATGCGGATGCTCGGCGAGATGTCCGCCGCCAATCCGACCTCGGGCTCGTTCTCCGCGCACGCCGACCGCGCGCTCGGCCGCTGGGCGGGCTTCTCCATCGGCTGGCTGTACTGGTTCTTCTGGGTGGTGGTGCTGGCCGTGGAGGCCACCGCCGGAGCCAAGATCCTCGAAGGGTGGATGCCCGCCGTACCGCAGTGGGGCTGGGCGCTCATCGTGATGGTGGTGCTGACGGCCACCAACCTGGTCTCGGTCGGCTCCTACGGCGAGTTCGAGTTCTGGTTCGCCGGGATCAAGGTCGTGGCGATCGGCGCGTTCATCGTGGTCGGCGCGCTCGCGATCCTCGGGGTGCTGCCGGGCGTGGACGCGCCGAAGGCCGGTCTCGGCAATCTGACCGGCCACGGCGGCTTCCTGCCGCACGGCCCCGGAGCGATCCTCACCGGCGTGCTGCTGGTCGTCTTCTCCTTCATGGGCAGCGAGATCGCGACCCTCGCCGCCGGTGAGTCCGAGGACCCGCAGCGGGCCGTGACCAAGTCGACGAACAGCATCATCTGGCGCATCGCCGTCTTCTACCTGGGCTCGATCCTCGTCGTCGTCGCCCTGCTGCCCTGGAACGACCCGTCGATCAAGGACAAGGGCTCGTACGTCGCCGCCCTGGACTCCCTCGGCATCGCGCACGCCGGTCAGATCATGAACGTCATCGTGCTGACGTCCGTGCTGTCCTGCCTCAACTCCGGTCTCTACACCGCCTCCCGGATGGCCTTCTCGCTCGGTCAGCGCGGGGACGCGCCGAAGGCGTTCGCCCGCACCACGCGGCGCGGTGTGCCGATGACCGCCATCCTCGTCTCGGTGGCGTTCGGCTTCCTGGCCGTCTTCTTCAACTACAAGTTCCCGGACTCGGTCTTCCTGTTCCTGGTCAACTCCTCCGGCGCGGTGGCCCTGTTCGTGTGGCTCGCCATCTGCTTCTCGCAGCTGCGGATGCGGAAGATCATCCAGCGCGAGGCGCCGGAGAAGCTCGTCGTGCGGATGTGGCTCTACCCGTATCTGACCTGGGCGACGGCCGCGATGATCGTCTTCGTGCTCGGCTACATGCTGACCGACACCGAGCACGACGGCCGGGAGACCGTGCTGCTGTCGCTGCTCGTCGCGGCGATCGTGCTGGTCATCGCCTTCGTCCGGCAGAAGGCCGGCGCGGGTGCCCGTTCTTCCGCGCAGCCGGTCGCGAGCGACTCGCGCGAGGAGACCCGGGCCGAGGTCGGCGCCTGACCCGCCACCGAGGCCTGAAAAGGGGAGGGCCCGCGGCGATCCGCCGCGGGCCCTCCCCTTCTTTCACGACCGGTGCGTCACGGCCGGTGCGTCACGGCCGGTGGGGCCGTCGCCGCACCGGCGTGGGCGTCACTTCTTGTCGACGAGCTTCCACGCGGTGGGCAGGATGCCCATCGCCAGGGCGGCCTTGAGGGCGTCGCCGATCAGGAACGGGGTGAGGCCCGCCGCGACGGCCGCGCTCGCCGACATGCCGGTGGCCAGGGCCAGGTAGGGCACGCCGACCGCGTAGATGATCGCCTCGCCGAGCAGCATCGTGCCCGCCATGCGCAGCACGGAACGGTCGGCGCCGCGGCGGGCCAGGGCGCCCACGACGGTCGACGCGAGCAGCATGCCGAGGATGTAGCCGAAGGACGGGGCCGAGGCGCCGGAGCTGCCCTCGGCGAACCACGGGACGCCGACCATGCCCGCCAGCGCGTACACCGCGAGCGACAGGAAGCCGCGGCGCGTGCCGAGCGCCGTGCCGACGAGCAGCGCGGCGAAGGTCTGGCCGGTCACCGGCACCGGGGAACCCGGGACGGGCAGCGAGATCTGGGCGGCGAGACCGGTGAGCGCGGCACCGCCGAGCACGAGGGCGGCGTCACGGACGCGGGAGGCCGGAAGAAGGTCGGCGAGGACCTCACCGGGGCGGGAGGGCGTGGCGACAGCGGTGCTCATGAGGACTCCGGCGAACGGGGGTACCCCCTCGACTCGTGAGAGCCCGGGGGGAGGACAGGGTCGGAACACGGCGACGCTATCCCAGCGGCATACGGGTGATCACCGTCAGCGCTCGACAAAGCACGGAGCGGGGCCTTGGTGGGCTCCTTACAAAGAGTGCCTGGTACACCTGCCCGAAGGTGATGCTGGTCACTGAGGTGACGTCGTTTTCGCTACGGGCAGGTTCGAGACCTGGACTGTGGAGACTCACCAAAGACCGCGTCGGGCGTTTCATCGACGGGCGGCGGGTGGAGCGGGAACGGGCGGGTGGAACGGAAACGGACCGCAGGTGGAGCGGGAACGGGCCGCAGGTGGAGCGGGAACGGGCCCGGGCTGTCCGGTCCTTGGGCGCACCTGGCAGGTCCCCCGGTCGGCCCCTACCCTTCACCCATGGTTCCCCAGGCCCTGAACTTCGCGTCGCGTCGCTATGTCGACCTGCGACGCCAGGGCACGGCCACCTGTCGCCGCCCGTCCTGAGGCGGGGCGGAGCGGATCCGGCTCGCCGAGACCACAGCGGACCACACCAGGCGCACGCCGCGTCCGTCGCGGCGGGGCGTACGTGACGGCGCTCGGCCGGACCAGCTCCCGAGGAAGTACTTCATGGCCAGTACGGTGGCACCCCCTTCCACGTCCTCTCCCTCCCCCGTCCTCGACCGGCGCCGGGCGAGCGCCAGCGTGATCCTGCGGTCCGTGCTGGAGCACGGGCCCGTCGCCCGCAGCACCATCTCCCGGCTGACCGGGCTCTCCCCCGCGTCGGTGACCGACTACTGCGCCCGGTTCACCGAACGGGGCCTGATACGGGAGGCCGCCGCACCCCGCCGGTCGGGCGGGGTCGGGAGGCCGCATCTCCCGGTCGACCTGGACCACTCCCGTTTCGTGGTCGGCGGGGTGCACGTGGCCGTGCCGTACACGACCGTCGCCCTCCTCGACCTGCGCGGACGGGTCCTCGTCGAGCGTCGTCTGCGGCACGACAGCACCGAGCCGGGCCTCGTTCTCGCGAACGCCGCCGACGCGATCACCGCCCTCCTCGCCGGCGTTCCCGGCCGCAGAGCCCTCGGCATCGGGGTGGCGGCCGGCGGCTGGGTGGACCCGGACTCCGGCACCGTCGTGGAACACCCGCTGCTGGGCTGGCGTGACGTGGCCGTCCGGGAGGCCGTCGCGGCACGCACCGGGCTGCCGGTCCATGTGGACGGCCACGGGCGGGCGCTGGTCAACGGGGAGCGGCTGTTCGGACGGGCCAGGGGCGGCAGAAGCGTGCTGCACCTCTTCGTCGGCAACGTGGTGGACGCCGCCTTCGCCACCCACGACCAGGTGCACTACGGACCGCGTTCGCAGGCCGGCGCGATCGCCCATCTGCCCCTGACCGGCGGGTCGGAGCGGTGCGACTGCGGCCGGACGGGGTGCCTCCAGGCCGAGCTGAGCGAACGGACCCTGAGCCGGCGGGCCCGGGAGCGCGGTGTCACGGACGGCTCGAATCCGATGCACGTGGTCTTCGCGGCGGCGGCCGGCGACCCGCTGGCCGTGGAACTGCTGACGGAGCGGTCCCGGATGGTCGGGCGGGCGGCGGGGCTGCTGCTCGACGTGCTCAACCCGGAGACGGTCGTCGTCGCCGAGATCGGCGTCATCCACCGGGAGGACTGCCTTCGCGCGCTGCGCGAGGCGGTGGGACCGGAGCGGGCGTCCGCGGTCGTCCCGACCAGCTTCCCCGATTCGGTGCTGGCCGTGGCGGGCGGTTCGGTCGTGCTCGACGTCCTGTACCGGGATCCGCTGGGCGCTCCGGGCTCCCCACCAGGGGTCAATTAATTCAGAAACTCGGAATGTTGACAGGCCTCGTTCCCGGACAGGAGCATCATGGGCATGAGCAGCGCGCGGGTGCAGGTTCCGCTCACCAAGTGCCGTGTGGTCGACCTGATGCGGGTCGCACGCACACGTTGTTGCTGACCCTTTCCCACCGGCCGGCTCTCGCTGACCCGTCGTCACCGACCCACGGTCACCGACGCACCGTCACCGACACCTGGTCCCCGGCACCTTGTCGCCGATCCCTTGAGACGTTGATCCGCCGGCGCGGCTGATCCGTCGTACCCGGGATCGGCCGGCCGACGCCTTCGCAGGGCCGTTCGGCCGCCGTCGCCCGGTCACCCCGTCGCCTCGGGCACGCGACCGGCGTGTGTCCTTATCGGCGCGCCCGCCTCGTCGTCCGGCTTCGCCCTGCCCGGAACGTCGCGCGCCCTCCCGCCACTTGGATCTACGGAGTCCCTCCATGCCACCACTGTCCGCACGGTCGACCCGTTCGCTCTCGCTGCTGTCCACGTCCGGTGTCGACCGGCGTGTGTTCCTCTCCACCCTTCTCGGCGCCGCGGCCGCGGCCGGGCTGAGCGGCTGCGCCGGTGCCAGTGCGGCCGGCAGCCGGTCCCAGGGCGACCTGTCGGCGCCCCTGGCCGACAAGGTGCCGCAGGGCACCAAGCTCTCGATCGCCTCGTACCAAGGTGTCCAGCAGCTCCAGTTCAAGCTGGCGGGGCTGTCCGAGCTGCCGTTCACCGTGTCCGACTGGGTGAACATCGGCGCCGGCCCCGATGTCATCAACGCCTTCCGCGCCAAGTCCCTGGACGTCTCCAACAACGCGGGCATCCCGCCGATCCAGGCGCACTTCCAGGGCTTCGACGCGAAGATCGTCGCGATCGACGTCACCCGCAAGCCCAACTACCTGTTCGCCACCAAGCCCGGCAGCGACATCCGGGACGTGCGGGGTTTCAAGGGGAAGAAGCTGGCCTTCTCCCAGGGCCAGGCGCAGGGGGTCGTCCTGCTGCGCGCCCTGAAGCAGGCGGGCCTCGCCTACGACGACGTGACGCTCGTACCGCTGACCAGCAACCAGTTCCTCACCGCGCTCCAGGCGGGCCAGGTGGACATCGCCCCGCTCGCCAACAGCCAGGCGCCGGCCTATCTCAAGCAGTACGGCTCCAAGGGCGCCCGCGCCGTCACCACCGACGTGGTGGACCTGCTCAACCTGCTCTGGGCGCCCACCTCGGTGCTCGCCGACCGCGCGAAGGCGGCCGCGGTCGCCGCGTACATCCCGCGCTGGGCGAAGGGCCAGGTGTGGGCGTACGAGCACCCCGACACCTGGAACGAGGAGTTCTACGTCAAGACGCAGAACCTGACCCTCGACCAGGCACGGTCGATCACCGCTCTCGCCAACAAGCCGTTGTTCCCGCCGAGTTGGGACGAAGCCGTCAAGTGGGAGCAGGAGACCGCCGACCTGCTCGCGGAGGGCGGCTTCGTGAAGAGGTTCAAGGTCGACTCGCTCTTCGACCGGCGCTTCGAGGCCGTCGCGGCCAGGGCCGTCCCCGCGGAATACCGGCGGTGACGGCGATGACCACCGAGACCACGGCCCCGGCCACGACCGGAACCGGGACCACGCGGCCCTCCCCCGCGACCGGGACCGCCCTCCCCGCGGCCCCGTCCGCGGAGGCGGACGGCACCACCGCCGCGGACCCCGTCGCCGCCCCGTCCACCGACGCGGGAAGGGGCACCCTCCCGTCCCGCCGGGCTTCCCGCGGCCGGCGCCGCACGCTCGCACCCGGCAAGCGGCTGCCCGCCTCCCGGCTCATCGGTCCGGCGCTGTTCCTCGCCCTGTGGGCCGTCGCGTCCGCCGCCGGACAGCTGGATCCCGGCGCGATCCCGGCGCCCTGGACGGTGCTGAGGACCACCGGACACCTGTGGACCGACGGCACGCTGCCCACCGACGTGCTGACGTCCCTGGAGCGCGCGGGCTACGGGTTCGCCCTCGGCCTGACCGCCGGCGTCGTCCTCGCCCTCGCGTCCGGGCTCAGCCGGGTCGGGGAGGCGCTGATCGACGGGACCGTGCAGCTCAACCGGGCGATCCCGACCCTCGGCCTGATCCCGCTGTTCATCCTCTGGCTGGGCATCGGCGAGACCTTCAAGATCGCGATCATCGCCATCGTCGTCTACATCCCCATCTATCTGAACCTGCACTCCGCCCTGTCCGGCATCGATCATCGGTTCGTGGAACTCGCCGAGGTCCAGGGGCTGTCGAGGCTCCGCTTCATCCGGGAGATCGTGATCCCCGGCGCGCTGCCCGGCTTCTTCGTCGGGCTGCGGCTCGGCGTGACCGGCTCCTGGCTCTCCCTGGTCGTCCTGGAGCAGATCAACGCCACCAGCGGCCTCGGTTACATGATGTTCCAGGCCCAGAACTACGGCCGGACCGACATCATCCTCGTCGGTCTGCTGATCTACGGCATCTTCGGGCTCGTCTCCGACAGCGCGGTTCGTCTCGTCGAACGAAAGGTGCTGTCGTGGCGACGCACACTCAGCAGCTGACCCGGCCCCACACCCGATCCCACACGGTCCGACTGCGCGGACTCACCCGGTCGTTCGAGGGCCGTACGGTGCTCGACGGAATCGACCTCGATCTCCCGGCGGGCCAGTTCACCGCCCTGCTGGGGCACAGCGGCTCCGGCAAGAGCACCCTGCTGCGCGCCATCGCCGACCTCGATCACGGTGTCGCCGGAAGCGGAGAACTCACCGCTCCGGAACGGGTGTCCGTCGTCTTCCAGGACTCCCGGCTGCTGCCCTGGCGCCGCGTCCTCGACAACGTCCTGCTGGGCACGGACGGCCGGGAGGCGGCGGAGAAGGGCCGCTCCGCCCTCGCCGAGGTGGGCCTCGCGGGGCGCGAACGGGCCTGGCCCAACGAACTGTCCGGGGGCGAGGCGCAGCGCGCAGCCCTGGCCCGCTCACTCGTCCGGGAACCCGAACTGCTCCTGGCCGACGAACCGTTCGGGGCGCTGGACGCGCTGACCCGGATCCGGATGCATGTGCTCCTGCGCGAACTGTGGGAACGCCACCGGCCGGCCGTACTGCTCGTCACGCACGACGTGGACGAGGCGATCGTGCTGGCCGACCGGGTGCTCGTGCTCGACCACGGCCGTATCGGCCTCGACCTGTCCATCGACCGCCCGCACCCCCGCTCGTACCGCGATCCCCTGCTCGGCGCCTACCGCGAACGCCTGCTGAACGCCCTCGGGGTGACCGAGGACGTGACAGGACCGTCCGCCGGACCGGACGCGACGGCGGACGCCGCCGACGGCGACGAACACGGCACGTCCGCACCCCGGAAGGAGCAGCACCCGTGACCAGCCCGCGCCGGCTCCATCTCAACGCCTTCCTGATGAACACCGGCCACCACGAGGCCTCCTGGCGGCTCCCGGAGAGCGACCCGTACGCCCATGTCGAGACCGCCCACTACGTGCGTCTCGCGCGGATCGCCGAACGCGGCACCTTCGACTCGCTCTTCCTCGCCGACGGCCCGGTCCTGTTCAACAGCGTGGGCCAGCGGCCGTCCGGCGCGCTCGAACCCATCACCCTGCTCACCGCGCTGGCGACCGCCACCGAGCACATCGGCCTGATCGCCACCGCTTCCACGTCCTACAACTCCCCCTACAACCTGGCCCGCAGACTCGCCTCCCTCGACCACATCAGCGGCGGCCGGGCGGGCTGGAACATCGTCACCACCGCGGGCGCGGAGGCCGCCCGCAACTTCGGTCTCGACGACGAGCCCGCCCACGCCACCCGCTACGAGCGCGCCGCCGAGTTCCTGGACGTGGCGCTCAAGCTCTGGGACAGCTGGGAGGACGACCTGGTCGTCGCCGACAAGACGGCGGGTGTCTGGGGCGACCCCGGCAAGATCCATCCCGCGCGTCACAAGGGGACGTACTTCAGCGTGGAGGGCGCCCTCAACGTGCCCCGCACCCCGCAGGGTCATCCGCTGCTCGTGCAGGCCGGCTCCTCGGAGGACGGCAAACGGTTCGCGGCCCGGTACGCGGAAGCGGTGTTCACCGCCCAGCAGACCCTCGCGGGTGCCCAGGACTTCTACGCCGACCTCAAGTCCCGCACCGGGCGGGCCGGCCGGAACCCGGACCACGTCAAAGTGCTGCCCGGCATCGTCCCGGTCGTCGGCTCGACCGAGGCGGAGGCGCGCGCCCACGAGCGGGTCCTGGAGGACCACATCGTGTACGAGCACGGGCTGAACCGTCTGGAGCACCTGCTCCACCTGGAGCCGGGCACCCTCGACCTGGACGCGCGGCTGCCCGACGGCCTGCCGCCGGAGAGCGCGATCGAGGGGGCCAAGAGCCGCTACACCCTCGTCGTGGAGCTCGCCCGGAGCGAGCGGCTCACCGTCCGCGAGCTGATCGGCCGGCTCGGTGGCGGGCGGGGCCACCTGACCTTCGCCGGCACGCCCGAGCAGGTCGCCGACACGATCGAGGAGTGGTTCCGCGGCGGCGCCGCCGACGGCTTCAACATCATGCCCGCCGTGCTGCCGTCCGGCCTCGGCCTCTTCGTGGACCAGGTGGTGCCGATCCTGCGCGAGAGAGGCCTGCTCCGCCGGGAGTACGGGCCCCGGCAGACCCTCCGGGAGCGCTACGGGCTGCCGCGCCCGGCCAACCGGTACACCGCGTCCCCGGCCCCATCCCCGTCCCCTTCCCCGGTCGGCACACCGGCGACCGTCCTCGCCTGAACCGGTCCCGAACCGGTCCCGAATCCGGCGATCCCCCGCACCTCTGTACCCCCCATACCCCGTACTTCCGTACCTCCGTTCCCTCGTTCGTCCGTACCGAAAGGACCCGCAGCCATGACCGACATCGAGATCCAGAAGGTCACCGCGCACATCGGTGCCCGTGTCCTGGGCGTCGACATCTCCAAGCCGCTGGACGACATCACCGTCGCCGCCCTGCGCAGCGCTCTCAACGAGCACAAGGCGCTGGTCTTCGACGACGTCGACCTGGACGACGAGGGCCAGCAGGCCTTCGCCCGTCACTTCGGCGACCTCACCACCGCGCACCCCACCGTGCCCGCCGTGGACGGCGCCCCGAACGTACTGCCCGTCGACAGCGAGCGGGGCCGTGCCAACCACTGGCACACCGACGTGACCTTCGTGCTCAACCCGCCGCAGGCCAGCACCCTGCGCAGCATCACCGTCCCCCCGTACGGCGGTGAGACGCTCATCGCCAACTCCGCAGCCGCCTACCGCGATCTGCCCGAACCGCTCCGCGCGTTCGCCGACACCCTGTGGGCCGAGCACACCAACGACTACGACTACGCGGTGCCGGACGAGAACATCGACGAGGAACAGGCCGCGCAGCGCGCTCAGTTCACGTCCATCACGTTCCGCACCGCGCACCCGGTCGTCCGGGTCCACCCGCTGACCGGTGAACGCGGCCTGTTCATCGGCGGGTTCGCGCAGCGGATCGTCGGGCTGTCGGTGGGCGAGTCCCGCAAGGTCCTCGACCTGCTGCAGGCGTACGTCACCCGGCCCGAGAACGTCCTGCGCTGGCGCTGGTCCCCGAACCAGCTGGTCCTGTTCGACAACCGGATCACCCAGCACTACGCGATCGACAACTACGACGGCCGGCCCCGCCGTCTGCACCGGGTGACGGTCGCCGGTGACGTCCCGGTCGGTGTCGAGGGCAAGGAGAGCCACTCGATCACGGGCGACGCCTCGCACTACACGTCGGTGGCCGAGTGACGCCCCTCCTGTGACGCCCCTCCTGTGACGAGGCACGACGGCCCCCGCGAGGCAACCCCTCGCGGGGGCCGTCCCGTCACGGTCCGCACGGCACGTTGAGCGAGACCAGGGCGGCCGACCCGTCCTCCATCCGGAGTTCGGTGATCGCCGCGTTGCGCAGGCTCGGCAGGACGCGGCGGTACTCGCCCAGCGGAATGGACAGGGCCGTGCACAGCACCAGGCGCAGCAGGGTGTTGTGGGCGACGACCAGCACGCGTCCGCCGGGGTGGGCGTCGGCGACGCGCCGCAGGGCGCGTGTTCCCCGGGCCGCCGCCGTGCGCGGATCCTCCGCCTCGGGGAACGGGTAGGACACCGGATCGGCCCGGTACGCCTTGGCCCGGACCGGGTTCTCCAGCTCGAACTCGGCGAGCGTGCGGCCCTCCAGCACCCCGAAGTCGCATTCGCGCAGGCCGGGGTCGCGCCGGGCCACCAGCCCGAGGGCGCGGCACGCGGGCTCCGCGGTGGCGATGGCGCGGGACATGGTCGAGGTCCAGATCGCGTCGACGGGGTGCGCGGCGGCCCAGCGGCCGAGTGCCTCCGCCTGTTCGCGGCCCTCCTCGGTGAGGTGGACGTCGCTCACTCCGGCGTAGCGGTTCTCCGCGTGCCAGACGCTCTGTCCGTGCCGGGCCAGGAGGAGGGTCGTACTGCGGCTCGTAGTACTCATGAGGCCGCAGTATCCAGGTCGGGCCGGGTCCACGGGTGCACCACGGAAAGTCCCGGGACACGGCGGACCGTTTCGCCCCGCCTGCGGCCCCGCTGACGCATACGCTCGCGGGACCGGCGTTCGGCACCCGGATGCTTCGCTCCTCGCTTCCCGTCCGCCGCGCCGGCGACGGTTCTCACACGGAGGTGTCGTCGTGGATGTGCGCTGCCCGAACTGCGGTGGACCGCTGCAGCCGTTCCGCAGGCTCACCAGGGACGAGCAGGAGGAGGTGCGGCGGATCAAGAAGGTGGACGACCCGGCCGCCTACCATCGCTGCGCCCGGGAAGGCTGCCGCCGCTTCCAGCGCTGGAGCAACTGGCGCGACGGCGACGACTTCCCGGAGCCCGGGTCCTCGTGACCGGCGGCCGGTGACCGTCCTCCCCGGGCCCGGCCCGCAGAGCGCCTACAGGTTGCTGAAGTCCGGTCCGGCCGTCCGCGTGCGCTTGATCTCGTAGAAGCCCGGCACCGAGGCGACCATGAGCGTGCCGTCCCAGAGCTTGGCGGCCTCCTCGCCCTTGGGGGCCGGGGTGACGACCGGGCCGAAGAAGGCGAGCTGCTCGCCGTCGGAGCCGGGGACGGCGATGACCGGCGTGCCGACGTCCTGGCCGACCTTGTCGATGCCCTCCTTGTGGGAGGCGCGCAGCTCGGCGTCGAACTCGAAGTTCTCCTGGTCGGCGTAGTCGATCAGGTCGGCGGGCAGCCCCACCTCTTCGAGCGCGCCGGCTATCGCCTCCTTGGTCGGGCCCATCCCGTCGTTGTGGAAGCGGGTGCCGAGCGCGGTGTACAGCGGGCCGAGGACGTCGTCGCCGTGCTTCTGCCAGGCGGCGGTGACCACCCGGACGGACTGCCACGCGGTGGTCGCGAGCATCTCGCGGTAGTGGTCGGGCAGCTCGTCGAGCTTGGGCTCGTTCAGTACGGCGAGGCTCATGATGTGCCAGCGGACCTCGATGTCGCGGACCTTCTCCACTTCCAGCACCCAGCGCGAGGTCATCCAGGCCCAGGGGCACAGCGGATCGAACCAGAAGTCGACGGGGGTCTTGCCGGATGTGGTCTGAGCGGTCTGCTCGGGCATGGCTCTCCTCGGAACGCGGTGTTTCCCGTGCGAACACCGGCACGCGCCCGCGCCATTCCCGCGCATCCGTGCGATTCCGGGGCCGTCATGGGGATTCCCCTGTGTCGCCGCCGCCGCGCCGCCCGCCGTAAGGAGCGCATGGCAGGATCGGCCCTGTTCGCACATGTCTATGACGCCATGAGGGAGTGCCGCCGTGCCCGGTGAGAATCTGTCCCGCGACGAGGCCCAGGAGCGGGCGGCGCTGCTGTCCGTCGACAGCTACGACGTCTTCCTCGACCTGCGGTCGGCCGTCGGGGAGAGGGAACCCGCAGGAACGGCCGGCGAGCCCCGCACCTTCCGCTCGGTCACGACGCTCCGCTTCCGCTGCGCCGAGCCGGGCGCGGCGAGCTTCGCGGACCTGATCGCGCCGAGTGTGACGGCCGTCTCGCTCAACGGCAGGGACCTCGACCCGGGGGAGGTCTTCGACGGCGCCCGGATCCGCCTGGAGGACCTCGCCGCCGAGAACGAGCTGGTCGTCGACGCGCAGTGCGCCTACTCCCGCACCGGCGAGGGCATGCACCGCTTCGTCGACCCCGAGGACGGCGAGGTGTACCTGTACACGCAGTACGAGCCCGCCGACTCGCGGCGCGTCTTCGCGAACTTCGAGCAGCCGGACCTCAAGGCGCCGTTCCGCTTCGAGGCGCGGGCCCCCGAGGGCTGGACCGTCTGGAGCAACGGGGTCGGCGAGCTCGTCGACGGTGTGTGGAAGTTCGCCGAGACGAAGCCGATCTCGACGTACATCACCGCGGTCCTGGCGGGCCCGTACCACCATGTGACGGACTCCTACGCGCGCACCTTCGAGGACGGTACGACGCTGGAGATCCCCCTCGGCGCGATGTGCCGCAAGGGCCTGGCCCCCCACTTCGACGCCGACGACGTGTTCCTGGTGACCAAGCAGGGCCTGGACTTCTTCCACGACCACTTCGACTACCCGTACCCCTTCGGGAAGTACGACCAGGCGTTCGTGCCCGAGTACAACCTCGGCGCGATGGAGAACCCGGGGCTCGTCACCTTCCGCGAGGAGTACATCTTCCGCGGCAAGGTGACCCAGACGTCGTACGAGGCGCGGGCGAACGTCATCCTGCACGAGATGGCGCACATGTGGTTCGGCGACCTCGTCACCATGGTCTGGTGGGACGACCTGTGGCTGAAGGAGTCCTTCGCCGACTTCATGGGCACGTTCGCGAACGTGGGCGCGACCCGCTTCACCGACGCCTGGATCACCTTCGCCAACCGCCGCAAGGCCTGGGCCTACCGCGCGGACCAGCTGCCGTCCACCCACCCGATCACGGCCGACATCCGTGACCTGCAGGACGCCAAGCTGAACTTCGACGGCATCACCTACGCCAAGGGCGCCTCCGTCCTGAAGCAGCTGGTGGCCTACGTCGGACAGGACGCCTTCCTGGAGGGCGCCCGCCGCTACTTCAAGCGCAACGCGTACGGGAACACCCGCCTCGGCGATCTGCTGTCGGCCCTGGAGGAGACGAGCGGACGGGACATGGCCGCCTGGTCCCGGTCCTGGCTCCAGACCGCGGGCGTCAACTCCCTGACCCCGCAGGTGATCCTGAGCGCGGAGGGACGCATCGCCGAGCTGACGGTGCTCCAGGAGGCCCCCGAGTCCCACCCCGAACTGCGCCCGCACCGCGTGGCCGTGGGCCTGTACCGGCGCGAGGACGGCTCCGGGCCGCTCGTCCGGTACGCGCGCGCCGAGGTGGACGTCGACGGGCCGCGCACGGTCGTCACCGAGCTGGCCGGCGCCGAGGCCCCCGAGCTCGTCCTCGTCAACGACGACGACCTCACGTACTGCAAGATCCGTTTCGACGAGGGCTCGCTGGCCACCCTGCGCGAGGCGCTCGGCGAGATCACCGACCCGCTCGCCCGGGCGCTGTGCTGGTCCGCGCTGTGGAATCTCACGCGCGACGCGATCGTGCCCGCCCGGGACTTCATCGCCCTGGTGCTGCGCTTCGCGGGCCGCGAGTCCGACATCGGCGTCCTGCAGATGCTGCAGGCCTGGGCGAACTCCGCGCTCGTCAACTACGCGGCGCCGGACTGGCGCGAACAGGGCGGAGCGCTGCTCGCCGAAGGCGCGCTGAAGGAACTGCGGCTCGCCGAGGCGGGCGGGGAGCACCAGCTCGCCTGGGCCCGCTTCTTCGCCGTCGTCGCCTCCTCCGAGGCCGATCTCCAGTTGCTCCAGGGCCTGCTGGACGGGACGGCGAAGATCGACGGGCTCGACGTCGACCAGGAGCTGCGCTGGGCGTTCCTGGAGCCGCTGGCCGCGCACGGCGCCGCCGACGAGTCCGTCCTCGCCGCCGAACTCGCCCGCGACGACACGGCCTCCGGCAAGCGGCACCAGGTCCGCTGTCTGGCCGCCCGCCCCTCGGCCGCGGTCAAGGCACAGGCCTGGGCGGCGGTCGTCGAGTCCGACGCGCTGTCCAACGCCCTCGTCGAGGCGACCATCTCCGGCTTCGGCCAGCCGTCCCGGCGAGACCTGCTCGCGCCGTACGGCGAGAAGTACTTCGCCGCCATCGACCGCGTCTGGGCGGAGCGGTCCATCCAGATCGGCATGGACGTGGTCAGGGGCCTGTTCCCCTCGCTCCAGGACTCCCCGGAGACCCTGGCCGCGACGGACGCCTGGCTCGCGGCGCACGAGGACGCGCCGCCGGCGCTGCGCCGGCTGGTGCTGGAGTCGCGGGACGATCTGGCGCGGGCGCTGCGGGGGCAGGCCTGCGACATCGCCGCCGCGGGCTGATCACCGGTCCGATCGGGACCCGCACCGCGGAGGGCACCGGCGCCACGGGCGTCCGGCGCCCTCCGCGGTGTGCCGGTCCGACGGCGTCCCCGGTGTGCGGCAACCGGCTGATCCGACGCGCACACGCGCACACGCGCGCATTGGTCCACTGATCCGATGCGCGCACCGGTCCACTGATCCGATGCGCGCACCGGTCCGCTGATCCGACGCACGCATTGGTCCGTTGATCCGACGCACGCGTTCGTCGACTGATCCGATGCGCGCACCGGTCGATTGATCCGATCCACGCATTGGTTACGAAATGCAGGTATTCAGAGCCGTAACCCCTATGAACACGCGCCCGGACCAGCGGCTTTCAGCGGTCGAACATACATGCCTTTGGTAGCGATTGTCCCGATTCACCGACGGGCGGGTAACAGCGGTTAGAAGGCGGCACCCGGGCGGGAACTCCCGGACCATGAACCACAGCGCCCCGCTCTCCCCCCGCACCCTCCGCCACCCGTCCCCCGTACGGCAGCGGGTCATGACCACCGCCCAGTTGCGCGACCGCGGCGTGACCACCGCCGACGCCAACGAGCGGTGCCGGCCCGGCGGGCCCTGGCAGCGGATCCTTCCCGGCGTCCACCTTCTGCACCCCGGACCGCCCACCCCCGAGGAGCGGCTGCACGCGGCACTGCTCTACACCGCCCGTCCCCCCTCCGCCCGGACGGCGCCCCTCGTCCCCGCCCAGCCGGGCTCCGAGGAACCACGCGCCCCCAGGCCCCCCGCGGACGCGCTGATCACCGGCCTGGCGGCGCTGGCCCTGCACGGCTTCTCCTGCGCCCCGCCGCTGCTCTCCCTCGACACGATCGACGTCCTGGTCCCCCGTATGCGCCGGCTGCGCTCGACCGGCTGCGTCCGCATCGTGCGTACGACCGTGTTACCGGAGCCCTCGTTCGTGGCCGGAGTCCCGGTCGCCGCCGTCCCCCGCGCGCTGGCCGACGCGATCGCGGAGCTGTCCGACGCCGAGGCCGTGCGCGGGCTGCTGACGGAAGCGGTGCGCCACGGCCTGTGCGAACCGCGCTCGGTCGTGGAGGAACTGACGGCGGCCCGGCTGCTCGACCGCCCGCACGTGATCGACGCCGTGGACACGCTGGTGGCGGAGGGCAGGGCGATCGCGGAGGGCCGTCTGTACCGGATGGTGTTCGACCACGGGCTGCCCGACCCGGTCTGGAACGTCGCCCTGCGGCTTCCCGGAGGCCCGGACCTCGGGGCTGTCGACGCGTACTGGCCCGAGCAGGCGGTGGCGGTCGAGCTGGACACCCGGCCCCTGCTGCGGGGAGCGGAAGCCGGACGGTCCGAGCAGGCCCACAGGCGCGAGCGCCTGGAGCGGCTGGGCATCACCGTCGTCCACATCACCCCGCGGAAACTCAGGGACGCGATGGAACAGCAGGCCACGCTCGTACGCACCGCGCTCATGGCGGCGAACGACCGCGATCCGGCCGCGTATGTCGTGGTGCGGCCCCGGTGGTGACGGACCGGACCGCGCCCGGAGGGGAGGGAGAGGGCCCGCGGCCTGTTCGCGTGGGCCCTCTCCCGCGTTCCGGTGGTGTTGTCAGTGCGCCGATCTACTGTGGTGCGAGCGGGAGTTCTCCGGCCGGAGCCGACCGGGTCCCCCTGCTCCGACGAGCCGGAACAAGCGACAGGAGAGTGCGATGACCACCCTGCCCGAGCGCCCGAACACGGCGCTGCTGGTGATCGACATGCAGCACGGAGCGGTGGACGGCGCCCACGGCCTGGCGGGGGTGATCGCGAACATCGGCACCCTCGTCTCCAGGGCCCGCGCCGAGGCGGTGCCGGTGATCTGGGTGCAGCACTCCGACGACCAGATGAAGCACGGCAGCGCTTCCTGGCAGTACGTGCCGGAGCTGGTCCGCGAGGAGTCGGAGCCCGTCGTCCACAAGAACTACGGCGACTCCTTCGAGGCCACCGATCTGGAGGACCTGCTGGCCGAGCGGGTCGTCGGCCATGTCGTGGTCACCGGCGCCCAGACGGACATGTGCGTCCGCTCCACCCTCCACGGCGCCTTCACCCGCGGGTACGACGTCACGCTGGTCGGCGACGCCCACACCACGGAGGACCTCACCGCGTACGGCGCCCCCGCCCCGGCCGAGGTCGTCGCCCACACCAACCTGTACTGGCAGGAACAGCGCGCGCCCGGCCGGCGCGGGAACACCGTCGAGACGGCGAAGGTGATCTTCGCCGCGAGAGCCGACGGCTAGGAGCGCGCCTGGAACGCGCCGGGAGCGGCTCGCCGGGACGGCGGTGTCCCGCAGAACTCCGCCTCGACCACCGCCTCGGCGTTGCCGGTCCAGTCGCCGTTGAAGTTGAAGGCGATGGAGTGGCGGCCGTCCGCGGTGGTGACGGCCGCGGAGGTCGAGCCGTGGATGCCGCCGTCATGGCCCCAGACCCGGACGCCGCAGCTCAGCGTTTCCTCCAGGAGGCCGAGGCCGTAGCCGCCGTTCGGGACGCCGTCGATACGGACCGTCGTCTTCATCTCCTTGAGCTGCTCGCGCGGCAGGAGCCTGCCGCGCAGGAGGGCGGAGTAGAAGCGGTCCAGATCGGCGCTGTCGGAGATCATCTCCCCCGCGGAGGAGGCCATGGAGGGGTTCAGGGCGGTGACGTCGTAGGTCGGTCCGGTCGTCGTCTCGGCCAGCTTGGAGTACGCCCTGCTGTGCGGCCCGGGGACCGTCGCCCGGGTGCCCGGCAGCGAAGTGGCGTGCAGATGGAGGGGCTTGATGATCCGGTCGCGGATCTGGGAGGCGTAGGAACGGCCGGTGACCTTCTCGATCACCATGCCGGCCAGGACGTAGTTGGTGTTCGAGTAGTTCCAGGACGTGCCCGGGGCGAAGTCCGGCTTGTGGGACAGGGCGACGGCGACGATCTGCTGCGGCGTCACGGTGTCGTAGCGGTGGGCGAAGAATCCGTCCTTGGCGAAGTGCGCGGCGACGAAGTCCTCGTCGGTGGTGTAGTTGAAGATCCCGCTGGTGTGGTTGAGGAGCTGGCGGATCGTGATCCTCGTGCCGTCGTTGCCGTTGCCGTGCACCACGCCGGGCAGCCAGGTGTCCACGGTGTCGTCCAGCGACAGCCGCTTCTCCGCCTCCAGCTGGAGCAGGACGGTGGAGACGAACGTCTTGGTGATGCTGCCCACCCGGTAGCGGTCGGCCGTGGAGCGCGGTGCGCCGGTCCGCAGGTTCCCCACGCCCGCGGTGGCGGACCAGGTGCCGTGCCGGTCCACGGCCGTCGCCGTCACCCCCGGCACACCGTCGCGCACGGCCACCTCCATGGCCTTCCGGGTCGGTGTGTGCCGGCCCGTCGCGGGCGCCGCCGCCGCGACCCCCGCCTGCGTCACCGCGACTCCCGCGACGATCGCCCCCACCAGTGCCGTACGTACCCTCATGTGTTTCCCCGTCTCGCTGTGGAACTCGGTCGAGGGGACAAACTCGAAGGCGCGGCGGCGGGTTGCCCGGACGGCGCGGGTTGATCCTTTTTCAGCCTTTCTTCAGGATCAGCTCGGTGTTGCGGTCGTGGGAGGTGCCCGACAGGTCGGTGCGGGCGCCGGGGGCGTTGAAGGAGAGCTCGCGGTACAGCGCCGCGAGGCCCGTCTGGGTGAGGTCGGAGAAGTCCGTGGCGTGCGGGGCCGCGGACTCGACGAGGGTGGTGAACAGCGAGAGCGTGCCGTCCTTGTTGTCCACCAGCTCGATGACGCGGGCGAGCTGGGGGAAGTCGACGTGGGAGGCGGTGCAGATCTCCCAGAAGGAGCGGTTGCCGGCGGCGGCGTGCGGGATGATCTCGTTCTTGTGGGTGTGGCCGTTCACCCAGGCCAGGGTGTTGGCGTACTTCGCGAGGAGGGTGACGATCTCTTGCCCGCCGTGCCGCTGCTCGGCCGGGTGGGCGGGGTCGGCGTGGGTGTTGCGCATGGTCTTGCTGGTGTGGTGGCTGAAGACGACGACGTAGGAGTCGGCGTTGTCGCGCAGGGTCTTCTCCAGCCAGCGCAGCTGCGCCGTGCCGATGGAACCCTCGTAGTGGCCGCCGGGGTCGGTCGTGTCCAGGCTGATGCCGATGACGTCCTCGGCGATCCGGAACGTGTAGTACTGGGTGCCCGCGGAGAGGTTCGCGGAGGAGTAGCCGTGGCCGATCGGGCCTGGTCCGGTGTGCGCCGGGTCGAGGTGTGCCTTGATGTACTCGGCGGGGGTGAACGGGGCGCGCTTCTCGTCGGGCGTGACGGAGCGCATCTCGCGGGTGTGCGCCCGGAGCAGGTCGTGGAACGCGGCGCCCTTGGGGCTGCTGCCGTTCTTGATGCTCTTGGCGAGCGCGGTGGCCTCCGCCGTGCCCAGGGACATCAGCTTCTTGCCGCCGACGGCGAACTCGGTGAGGTACGAGTCTCCGCGTGATCCGTAGCAGCCGAGCGGGAGCGCGTCGTGGTTGCCGACGGTGGAGTACCAGGGCAGGCTCAGGCCGGGGCTGCGCAGCTCGCGGATCGCCGCCTCCAGGAAGCCCTGGACGCGCGGGAAGCCGAGCTGCTTGTCGGCGTCGCGCAGGGCGGAGTCGGGCTGCCAGTAGGTCTTCAGGCCGCTGGCCTGGACGCCCTCGTAGTGCCGCGGGTCACCGCTGTTCGGGGTGATGCGGCCGCCGCTCATGACCGTCAGGAACCACTCCAGTTCCGTCTTGGAGTTGTTGTCGGTGTTGTCCCCGGTGGTCATGACGAAGTGCAGCGGAGAGCCGGTGACGGGGGCTCCGTGCAGGGCGTTGACCCGCTCGATCAGCGAGACGGCGCCCGCGACGGTCAGTGTCTCCTGGGGGCGCCAGGCGCTCTTGTTCTGGGCGCGCAGATACTCCAGGCGCAGCGGGTGCTGGGCGTCGGTCAGGTGCAGGTCGGTGAGCTGCACGAACGCGGCGAAGGCGGTGCGCCGGTCGGCCCGTCCCGCCTTGGCCGCGGCGAGTTCGTCGCGCACGACCCGCTTCCAGCCGGCGCCGTCGCCGAGCCGGCGGTAGCCGGTGGAGCCGGAGCGCGGGGCGGCCACGCCGCTCAGGGTCGTGCCGCGGGTGTACGGGGCGAGCGGGGCCGGGGCGGTGCGGACGGCCGCCTGGCCCTGGGAGTGGGCGACGGAGTCGGCGACGGGTGCCTGGGCGGCCGTCGTCGCGTGCGCCGGGGCCTGCGGGCGCAGGGCCAGACCGAGGCCCGCGGTAAGGGACACCGCTCCGGTGGCGGCCAGCAGGGCACGGCGGTTGAGGGCGGGTGCGGTGGCGACAGAGCGTGTGCGCGGCATGGCGCGGTCTCCCCGAGTACGAACGCGTCGACAGTGGCCGCGGGGTGCTCGACGGTCGAACTCCCCGCTCGTACTGGATCGTTGGCACTGGGGATGACCTGCGCGTTAACTGGACGGCAACGGGCGACGCCGATCACCGTACGTCGATCTCGGCGCCCCCTGGGCGTCCATGGAGTCCTGTCCGAACGGCCGGTGGGGGGTCACTCCGTGTTCATCTTGCGGGGTAGGGGAGGTGGATCCGGGGACGCCGCCCGGCCGTTCGCGGATTCGCCCGCCCGTCACGGATTCGCCGGCGAGTACGCGGGCGGGGACCAGCGCAGCGGGCTGGCGGCGGGTGTCTCGACGGCTTCGGCGAGGGTGAAGCGGACGGTGCGTTCGCCGTCGGGGGCGAACTCGGTGCGGGCCGTGCCGGTGAGCTGGAGCGCCGTTCCCGATGTCCAGTCCAGGAAGAGCAGACCGGCGCGCGGGTCGGCCGTGAGGTTGCCGAGGCTCAGGAACATGGAGTTCCCGGGGTAGTCGTGCCAGCTCAGTTCGCCGGGCGAATCGACGTGCACGAAGCCGGGGTTACCGCCGCGGTGGCTCGCGTCGGCGCCGTGGGCGTGGACGGTGGCGAGGAAGAAGGTGTCGGCCCTCTCGATGAACTCCCGCTGGGAGGTGGTGAGTTCCGTGCCGTGCCGGGGAGTTCCGGCCGTGCGTCCGGCGACCGTCTCGTACGTCTCCCTCTTCTGGATGTACTTGGGGCAGTTGGCGAAGACCCGGTCGGCCTCGACCGCGAAGCCGCGCGGGGCCGGCCGGACCCGTCCGCCCAGGCGCATCCGGCGACGGGTGCGCGGGTCGAGGGCGATGGTGCCGACGGCGGTGTCCTCGGTGGAGAGGGCCGCGGTGAGCGGATCGCCGACCGGGAGCCCGCCCGCGACCGAGATCCGGTGGGTCCCGGTGGCCCGTACGAACCCTGGCGCCCCGGTGAGCGGCGAGGCCCACACGCCACCGCCTCCCGTGGCCGCCGCGCCGACGACCAGCAGGGGCTGGAGTTCGAGGAAGGCGGCGGCCACCGGCCGGATGCCCTGGCCGACGGCCCGGCCCACGTGATCGGCGAGGTCCCGGACGCCGACGCGGTCCTGGATCGTCCGCGAGCCCGAGTGATACGTCATGACCCCTCCCGAAGCTAGAAGAAACCGCAGGTCGGCGCGGACGCATGCGGCGCCGGGGCCTCCTCGGCGCCGCTCGCCGCGAAGATCTCCAGGCGGGTGCCGTCCGGATCGTGGAAGAAGATGCCGCCCGAGGCCGCGCCCTCGTGGTGGGCGACCACGCCGTCGTGGGCGAACGTCACGCCGTGGTCGCGCAGGGCGCTCTCGTACTCCCGGACCCGCTCGACGGTGTCGACCTGGAGGGCGAGGTGGTGCAGGCCCGCCCGGCCCGGGGCGAACCCGTCGCGGGCCTGCTGCCAGAGCGTGAGCACCGGACGGCCGTCCCCGGACAGGGACCCGAGGAACGCGTACCGGCGCTCCCCGTCGTCGCCCTCCTCGCCCTCGCCGAGCACCCCGAATCCGAGGACGTCGCGGTAGAAGGCGAGCGAGCGGTCGAGGTCCGTGACGTTCAGGCCGACGTGGCCGGTGCGCAGCGTCATGACAGTCCCTTTCTGCCGTTGGCCGCCCCATCGAGAGGCTAACCCTTGTCATCGACATTAAAGGTTAGAACCGAGAGCGTCAACCGGTGACCTACTCTTGAGTGGTTAGCAGCGAAGGGAGACTCCATGTCCACCAGCCCCGACCCCCGGCCCCTCACCGGTGAGCCGGTCTCGCTCGACCTGCTCAACACCCGCTGGGTCCACGACGGCGCGGTGCGGGACCTGCTGGCCGACACCGAGGGCCTCGCGGTGTGGCTGGCGGGCAACGGGCTCGACTTCCCGGCCGACGACACCGTCCTGCGCCACACCCTCGAAGCCCGCGACGCCCTGCGTGCCGCGGTCGACACGCCCCACGGGCAGGCCGACGACCCGGACTCCCGGTTCCCGGCACAGGCGGCCGCCCGCGTCGACGCCGTCCTCGCGCACGGACGCGTCCGGCTGACGCTGACCGACCGGGGACCCGGCGGGACGCCGGAGTTCGACGACCCCTCCTGGGGGCCGGCCTGGCTCGCCGCGCGCGACTACCTGGAACTGCTCCGGGCCGCCCCGGACCGCATCCGCCGCTGCGCCCACGAGGCGTGCGTCCTGCACTTCTTCGACACCTCACGCAACGGCACCCGCCGCTGGTGCTCGATGGCGGCCTGCGGCAACCGCGCGAAGGCGTCCCGCCACTACGCGCGCACAAAAGAGAGCTGAATCGACAAAGAGAGACATCCGAGCCGTCCGGGATATCCCCTCATAGCAGGTCATCAACGACATGACGCATGGCGGAAGTACGCCATGCGTCCATCCCTGCTTGGTCAACTCTCCCCAAACAACTGCCCCTTGGGTAAAGCTGAGCGGTCATCCGGGTCCACATTCCGGACTGATGCGACCGGTGCCGCAAGAACAGCCGGAACCGGCCGTTCCACGCTCGTTCCTTTACCTACAAGGGATGCAGATGACCTCCGACCCTCAGCGCGCACCGATATCGGGCGCGAGACGCGTGGCCCGCCTGGCACTGGCAGCGGGCCTGGTGGCCGCGCTCTCCGCGGCCGGGCCGATACCCATGGCCTTCTCCGCGGACACGGGCGCGCCCACGGCCGACCCGGGCACCAAGTCCGCCGCCGCCAAACTCGGTTCGGACGACGCCGACCTCCTCGCCGAGGCCAAGGCCGACGGCGACAAGAACGTCACGATGATGATCGCGACGGCTCCGGGCCAGACCGAGCAGGTCGCCGAGGAGCTGGACGCCGTCAAGGGCGGCTCGGTGGGCCGCAGTTACGACAAGCTCGGTTACGTCCGCGCCACCGTCCCGACGAGCAGGGCGGACGCGGCCATCGCCGCCGCCGCGAAGCTCTCCTCGGTGCACGGGATCGACCTGCGCCAGGAGATCGCGCTGGACGACCCGACCCCGAGCGCCGACACGGCCAGGCACGGCAGCAACACCTCCACGGCCGCCGCCTACTCCGGTCCCGGCAAGAACACCCCCGCCGAGAACCCGTACAACCCGTCCTTCGAGACGGGCGCGGTCGACTTCGTCAAGGACCACCCGAAGGCGGACGGCCGGGGCGTCACCATCGGCATCCTGGACTCCGGTGTCGACCTGGGCCACCCCGCCCTGCAGAAGACCACCACCGGCGAGCGCAAGATCGTCGACTGGGTCACCTCGACCGACCCGATCCTCGACAGCGACGCGACCTGGCGCCCGATGGTCACCCCCGTGGCCGGGCCCGCCTTCACCTACAGCGGCAAGACGTGGACGGCGCCGGCGGGTTCGTACGAGATCAGCACGTTCAAGGAGTCCGCGACCGCGGGCGGCGACGCCCAGGGCGACGCGAACCGCGACGGTGACACCACCGACGCGTGGGGCGTGCTCTACGACCCGGCGGCGGGCACGGTCACCGTCGACCTGAACAACAACAACGACTTCACCGACGACACGCCGATGAAGCCGTACAAGGACGGCTTCCAGATCGGCTACTTCGGCACCGACAACCCGGCGACGGACGTCGTCGAGCGGCAGCCGTTCGTCGTCGAGATCCGCAAGGACGTGCCGATGGACCCGTACGGCGGGTCCTGGGTCGGCAAGAAGGCCGACTTCGTCAACATCGGCGTCATCGAGTCCGAGCACGGTACGCACGTCGCGGGCATCACCTCCGCCAACGGCCTGTTCGGCGGGAAGATGAACGGCGCCGCGCCCGGCGCGAAGATCGTCTCCTCGCGGGCCTGCACCTGGACCGGCGGCTGCACCAACGTGGCGCTCACCGAGGGCATGATCGACCTCGTCGCCAACCGCGGCGTGGACATCGTCAACATGTCCATCGGCGGTCTGCCCGCGCTCAACGACGGCAACAACGCGCGCGCCGAGCTCTACACGCGTCTCATCGACACCTACGGCGTCCAGCTGGTGATCTCCGCGGGCAACTCCGGCCCCGGCGCCAACACCATCGGCGACCCGGGCCTGGCCGACAAGGTCATCTCGGTCGGCGCGACCATCTCCAAGGAGACCTGGGCCTCCAACTACGGCTCGGCGGTGGAGAAGAAGTACGCGATGCTGCCCTTCTCCTCGCGCGGCCCGCGTGAGGACGGCGGCTTCACTCCGACGCTGAGCGCGCCCGGCGCCTCCATCAACTCCACCCAGACCTGGCTGCCCGGCTCCCCGGTCGCCGAGGCGGGCTACACCCTGCCGGCCGGTTACTCGATGCTCCAGGGCACCTCGATGGCCTCCCCGCAGGCCGCGGGCGCCTCGGCGCTGCTGCTGAGCGCCGCGAAGCAGAAGGGCATCGCCCTCACCCCGGCCACCCTGCGCACCGCGCTGACGTCGACCGCCGACCACATCAAGGGCGTTCAGGCGTACGAGGAGGGCGCGGGCCTCATCAACATCGGTGACGCCTGGGACTCGATCAGGGACGGCGCCACCGCCCACGACTACACCGTCAAGGCACCGGTCGACACCGCGATCGACTACGCGCTGAAGACCCCGGGCTTCGGCACCGGCCTGTACGACCGCGAGGGCGGTCTCAAGGCCGGCCAGCGCAAGACGTACGACATCACCGTCACGCGCACCTCGGGCGCGGACCGGCCGGTCCGGCACGAGCTGTCCTTCGCGAACAACGCCGGCGGCACCTTCCGGATCCTCGGCAAGGACGAGGTGAACCTCCCGCTGAACCAGCCGGTCACCGTCAAGGTCCAGGCCGCGCCGGAGTCCGCCGGGCTCAAGAGCGCGATCCTCGAGGTCGACGACCCGCGCACCGAGGGCGTCGACAAGCAGATCCTGTCGACCGTCGTGGTCTCCTCGCCGGTGAAGTACACCTACAGCAAGTCGAGTTCGGTGCAGCGCAACAGCACCACCTCGTACTTCGTGACGGTCCCCGAGGGCGCCACGTCCCTGGAGGTCGCGATCGGCGGGCTCAAGGACAAGAGCCAGACCCGGTTCATCGCGATCCACCCGTACGGCGTCCCGGTCGACAACACCAGCACCCCGTACTGCTACAACAACTACCTCGACGGCAACGGCTGCAAGCCCGACGTGCGTTCGTACGCCGACCCGCAGCCCGGCGTCTGGGAGATCGAGGTCGAGGCGCGCCGCACCTCGCCGCTGCTCGACAACCCGTACAAGCTGGACGTCGCCGTGCTCGGTGCGGCGTTCGACCCGGCCGTCGTGACCGTCCCCGAGGCGAAGGTCGGCACCCCGGCCACCGCTTCCTGGACGGTGAAGAACAACTTCGCCGCGCTCGACGGCACGCTGAAGGGCGGTCCGCTCGGTTCCTCCAAGAACGCGCGGCCGACCATCACCGAGGGCGCGACGCAGATCACCACGGTGGACGTGCCCGCGGGCGCCGCGTCGCTCGACGTGGCGATCGGGAACGTGTCGGACAACGCCGCCGACCTCGACCTGACGGTGAAGAACGCCGCCGGGACCGTCGTCGGGCAGTCGGCGGACGGTGACTCGGAGGAGGCCGTCTCCATCGCCAACCCGGCCGCCGGGACGTACACCATCGAGGTCGCGGGCTACTCCGTCCCCTCGGGTTCGACCGCCTACGACTACCGGGACGTGTTCTTCTCGACCGCGCTCGGCACGGTCTCGGTGGACGGCTCCACCCCGGTGAAGCTCGCCACCGGCGCCTCGGCCACGGTGTCCGGTTCGGTCACCGCCGCCGCGGCGGCGCCCGAGGGACGCGAGTTCTTCGGTCAGGTCCAGCTGGTGAACGCGCGCGGCACGGTCGCGGGCATCGGCAGCGTGAAGATCGACAAGGTCACGCCGTAGCGGCGTGATCCCCGGCCGCGCGAGCGGCCCGGGGCACGGGGCGGGCGTCCGGGACCGGACGCCCGCCCTTTCGTGTCACGCCCACCCGGCCGCCGCCCTCCGCCGGCAGGCCTTCCGCGGACCGCCTTTCCGCAGGCCGGTCCCCCACGGGCGGCTTCCCACGGCCCGGTCTTCCGCGGGCGGCCCGGCGCCCGCCGGGTGTCACTGCTCGCACCTCAGGCTCCGGGACTGGGGAAGCGCCTTGACGATCCAGGACCGGTCGTGGGCGATCTGCTGCTCCCCGACGGTCCAGATGTCGGGCGTCGACGCGCGCCGCTGGATGCCGACCAGGACCTCGTCGCCCCGGTGCAGCCGCGGATCGACGTCCTGGTCCATCAGGAAGGTGACCTTCTTCTCGCCCGTGGCCGGCTTGTAGTAGTGGTAGACGTCGAGCGTGATCCGGTCCTGCGCGGTGCCGGGAACCGCGGCCACCCGGGTGACCGTGCCCTCCACGAGCAGCCGGGAGCAGGCGATGTAACCGGGCGCGCTGAGCGAACCCGCGTCGCCGCTGTCCGCCTTGGCGTCACTGGAGGCGGAGTTCTTGTTCGCCGCGTCCGACGCGCCCTGCGCGGCCAGCCAGCCGATCCCGACCACGAGCGTGGCCATCGCGGCCGCCACCAGCGTGCCGACGACGAGGGCGCCCGGATGCCGGGAGCGTTTCTTCGGGGTGCCCCCCGGCCGGCCGCCCCCGGACGCCCGCGGCCCCCGGGCCCGCCGGTACCTCCCGGACGCCCCGGGCTTCTGCGCCCGGACCGGCCCGGTCGGCCGCCCTGCGTCCGCCAGCGCGTCCCCGATGACGATCAGCTGCTCCCGCAGCACGTCCACGTCCGCGGCGGCCGACCGGTGCTCGGCCATGAACAGGACGTCGTAGCGAGCGCCCTCGGGCAGCTCGGCGTCCGTGATCGCGGCCAGCAGCGGGTCCAGACCTTCGTACTCGGCCACGTCACACCACCTCGTCCTCGTGCAGGCGGGCGCGCAGCGCGCGGACCGCCGTGTGCAGCCTGCTCTTGACCGTGCCCTCGGGCACGCCGAGCTCCTCGGCGATGTCCCGCACCGGCAGGTCGGCGTAGAACCGCAGGACGAGGACCTGGCGCTGTGCGTCGGGCAGTTCGTCCAGGCCCTGGGCGACGGCCAGCGAGAGCACGCTGGACTCCTCGTCGGAGGGCTGCTCCAGCTGGCGCAACGAGGCGAGACGCTCGCCCAGCCGCTCCTGCCGGCGCTTGGCCCGGTGCCAGTCCATCGCCAGGTTCGAGGCGACGACCGCGGCCCAGGCGGACACGTCGCGCGGCGCCTCGTCCCCCTTGGCGGCACGCTCCAGCAACCGCAGCCGGACCTGCTGTACCCCGTCCGGCAGGTCCGCCTGCGGTACGCCGCCGAGCGCGAGCACCGCCCGCACCCGGCGTTCCTGTGTCGCGTCCAGGGGATCGTCCGCCCCCGGTGTCCGACGTGGCTTTCTGCGCAGCACAGCCACCCCTCCCCTCCCCGCGTCCCCTCTACGACGCCGGTGCGGGCCGAAACGTTCGGCCGGGTTCGAGTCGTACGTCACATCGGCCGCCGTCCGTGGCCGCGCCCGCACCGTACGGCTTGCGGTCGCCCCGTGTCGCCGGGCGATTTCTTCGTACCCGGACGCCCGGACGCCGCAGGATCGGGGTCCCGTGGCGCGTGTCCCGGCGTCCCATCCCTTGAGCGGCGCGGCGAAAGGATTGGACACGTGGACCCGGGTCAGACGCATGATGGAAGCGCTGGACCACGTAGAACGCACGTCAAGGGAGTCGCCGTGAGGGTCGGAATCGTCGGAGCCACCGGTATGGTCGGCACAGCCATGCGCCAGATCCTCGTCGAGCGGGACTTCCCGGTCGACGAACTGCGTCTGTTCGCCTCGGCCCGTTCGGCCGGGACGGTCGTCGACGGGGTCACGGTGGAGGACGCTTCCACGGCGGACTACTCGGGCCTGGACATCGTGCTGTTCTCGGCGGGCGGCGCCACCTCCAAGGCGCTGGCCGAGAAGGTCGCCTCCCAGGGCGCGGTCGTGATCGACAACTCCTCCGCCTGGCGCAAGGACCCCGAGGTCCCGCTCGTCGTCTCCGAGGTGAACCCGCACGCGATCGCGGACCGTCCCAAGGGCATCATCGCCAACCCGAACTGCACGACGATGGCCGCGATGCCGGTCCTGAAGCCGCTGCACGAGGAGGCGGGCCTCGAAGCCCTGATCGTCGCCACCTACCAGGCGGTGTCCGGCTCGGGCGTCGCCGGTGTGGCGGAGCTGCACGGCCAGGCCCTGAAGGTCGTCGGCGATGCCGACCGGCTGACCCACGACGGCGAGGCGGTCGACTTCCCCGAGCCGCAGGTCTACAAGCGCCCCATCGCCTTCAACGTGCTCCCCCTCGCGGGTTCGATCGTCGACGACGGTCTGAACGAGACGGACGAGGAGCAGAAGCTGCGCAACGAGTCCCGCAAGATCCTGGAGATCCCGGCCCTCAAGGTCTCCGGCACCTGTGTCCGTGTCCCGGTCTTCTCCGGCCACTCCCTGCAGGTGAACGCCCGCTTCGCCCGCCCGGTCTCCGTCGAGCGCGCCACCGAGCTCCTCGCGGGCGCCCCGGGTGTCGTCCTCTCCGACATCCCGACGCCGCTGCAGGCCGCCGGCAAGGACGCCTCGTACGTCGGGCGCATCCGGCAGGACGAGACCGCCGAGCACGGCCTCGCGCTGTTCATCTCCAACGACAACCTCCGCAAGGGTGCCGCGCTGAACGCGGTCCAGATCGCGGAGCTGGTGGCGGCAGAGCTGAACGAGGGCTGACACCCCGATCCACCGCACGCCGAAGGGGGCGGGGCACCGGCCGGTGCCCCGCCCCCTCGGGGTTCCACGTGCCCGGGCGGTCGCCGCCCGGGCGTGCCTAGGCGGTCGTCGCCGCCGCGTCGGCCGCCTGCGCCTTCAGGGCGCGCTCGACGCCGGAGCGGGACTCCGAGACGAGCCGCCTGAGGGCCGCGTTGGGCTCGGCCGAGGCCAGCCACGCGTCCGTCTTGGCGAGGGTCTCCTCGGCGATGTGGACGCCCGGGTAGAGACCGGTCGCGATCTGCTGCGCGATCTCGTGCGAGCGGGTGTCCCAGATCTCCTTGACCACGGAGAAGTACTTGTCCGTGTACGGGGCGAGCAGCTCGCGCTGGTCGGCCTGGACGAAGCCGCCGATGACCGCTTCCTGCACGGCGTTCGGGAGCTTGTCGGACTCGACGACCGAGGCCCACGCCTCCGCCTTCGCCTCCTCGGTGGGACGGGCGGCGCGGGCGGTGGCCGCGTGCCGCTCACCGGCGGCGGTCTTGTCCCGCTCGTACTCGGCGGCGATCTCCGCCTCGTCGAAGCGTCCGACGGCCGCGAGCCGCTGCACGAACGCCCAGCGCAGCTCGGTGTCGACGGCGAGGCCCTCGATGGTCTCGCGGCCTTCGAGCAGCGCCTCCAGGAGGTCGAGCTGCTCCGGCGTGCGGGCGGTCGCCGCGAAGGCACGGGCCCAGGCGAGCTGGTGGTCGCCGCCGGCCCCGGCCGCGCGCAGGTGGGCGAGCGTGGCGTCCGTCCAGCGGGTCAGCAGCGCCTCGCGGGCGGCCGGGTCGGCGTACAGCTCGATCGCGAGCTTCACCTGCCGGTGCAGCGACTGCACGACACCGATGTCGGACTCCTTGCCGATGCCGGACAGCACCAGCGCGAGGTAGTCGCGGGTGGCGAGTTCGGCGTCGCGGGTCATGTCCCAGGCAGAGGCCCAGCACAGGGCGCGCGGCAGGGAGGACGCGAAGTCGCCGAGGTGCTCGGTGACGAAGGCCAGGGAGTCCTCGTCGAGGCGGACCTTGGCGTACGACAGGTCGTCGTCGTTGAGCAGGATCACGGCGGGGCGGCGCTTGCCGGTGAGCTGCGGCACGGCGGTCAGCTCACCGTCCACGTCCAGCTCGACACGCTCGTCCCGGACGAGCTTGCCGCTGTCGGCGTCGAGCTCGTACAGGCCGACCGCGATGCGGTGCGGGCGCAGGGTCGGCTCGCCCTGGGCGCCGGCGGGCAGGGCCGGGGCCTCCTGGCGGATGGCGAAGGAGGTGATGACGCCGTCGGCGCCGGTCTCGATCTCCGGGCGCAGGATGTTGATGCCGGCGGTCTGGAGCCACTTCTGCGACCAGGTGCCGAGGTCGCGTCCGGAGGTCTCCTCCAGGGCGCCGAGCAGGTCGGACAGGCGGGTGTTCCCGAACGCGTGGGCCTTGAAGTAGGCCTGGACGCCGCGGAAGAACTCGTCCATGCCGACGTAGGCGACGAGCTGCTTGAGGACGGAGGCGCCCTTGGCGTACGTGATGCCGTCGAAGTTGACGAGCACGTCGTCGAGGTCGCGGATCTCGGCCATGATCGGGTGGGTGGAGGGCAGCTGGTCCTGCCGGTAGGCCCACGTCTTCATGGAGTTGGCGAAGGTGGTCCATGAGTGCGGCCACCGGCTGTCGGGGTGGTAGGCCTGGCAGGCGATGGAGGTGTAGGTGGCGAACGACTCGTTCAGCCACAGGTCGTTCCACCACTCCATGGTCACGAGGTCGCCGAACCACATGTGGGCCAGCTCGTGCAGGATCGTCTCGGCGCGCAGCTCGTAGGCGGCGTCGGTGACCTTGGAGCGGAAGACGTACTGGTCGCGGATGGTGACCGCGCCCGCGTTCTCCATCGCGCCCGCGTTGAACTCGGGCACGAAGAGCTGGTCGTACTTCCCGAACGGGTAGGCGTAGTCGAACTTCTCCTGGAACCAGTCGAAGCCCTGCCGGGTGACCTCGAAGATCGCGTCCGAGTCGAGGAACTCGGCGAGCGAGGGACGACAGTAGATGCCGAGCGGGACGGTCTGTCCGTCCTTCTCGTACACGCTGTGCACGGAGTGGTACGGGCCGACGATCAGGGCGGTGATGTACGTCGAGATCCGCGGCGTCGGCTCGAAGACCCAGACGTCGTCCTTGGGCTCCGGGGTCGGCGAGTTGGAGACGACCGTCCAGCCGGTCGGCGCCTTCACGGTGAACTGGAAGGTGGCCTTCAGGTCGGGCTGCTCGAAGGACGCGAAGACGCGGCGCGCGTCGGGCACCTCGAACTGGGTGTACAGGTAGGCCTGCTCGTCGACCGGGTCGACGAACCGGTGCAGGCCCTCACCGGTGTTGGTGTAGGCGCAGTCGGCGACGACGCGAAGGACGTTGCGCCCCTCCAGGAGGCCGGGCAGCGCGATCCGCGAGTCCTCGAAGACCTCGGCCGCATCGAGCGGGTCGCCGTTGAGGGTGACTTCGTGGACGGCCGGGGCGACCAGGTCGATGAAGGACTCCGCGCCGGTCTCGGCGGAGTCGAAGCGCACCGTGGTCACGGACCGGTAGGTGCCGCCCTCCTGCGCGCCGGAGAGGTCGAGTTCGACCTCGTACGAGTCAACGGTGAGCAGCTTCGCCCGCTGCTGCGCCTCTTCGCGGGTCAGGTTTGTGCCAGGCACGCGGTCATCTCCTCGTTATGTGTGGGTTGCGCCATCCTTCCACGGGACCCGCACGGAACGCGATGTCCGTTTACCGCCGGTGCCGGGGCGTCACGGGCGTGAGCCTTGGGGCATGACGACCTACACCGCACGGCCCATCGGTCCGGCCGCACTGAAGGAGCTCCGCGACACGGACGACGCCGGCCGCCGGCCCGTTCCGCCGACCGACGAGGAGGGCGGGTCCCCGCTGCGCTGCTGCCTGCGCCGCAGCGAGCCCGGCGAGCGCATCCTCCTGGTCTCCTACGCCCCGTTGCGCCGCTGGGCGCGGGAGACGGGCGCCGAGCCGGGCCCGTACGAGGAGACCGGTCCGGTCTTCATCCATGCGGACGAATGCGCGGGCCCGGCCACGGACGCCCTCCCGTTCACGAACGCCCACCGCACGGTCCGCCGCTATTCGGCCCGGGGCCACATCCTGGACGGCCGGCTGGTCGAGACCGCGGACGCGTTCGGCGAGGCCTTCACGGCGGCGTTCGCGGACCCGGAGGTGGCACTGGTCCATGTACGGGCGGTGGAGTACGGCTGCTTCCTGTACGAGGTGCGCCGGGGCTAGGGGGGTCGGGGTCAGGGGGTGCCGGGGTCAGGGGGTGCCGGGTGGGACCGGTCGCTCCGGGCCGTGGCGTCCGCGGCTCCCACGGCGGCGGTGAGGGCCGCCTCGACCGCGGCGGCGTCGGGGGACTCGGCGGCCCAGGCCACATGTCCGTCGGGCCGCACGAGCACCGTGGTGCGGCGCTCGCCCGCCCAGCGTTCCACGGCGAGACGGCCCGCTCGTTCCCCGGCCCGCCCGGTCTCCCCGGCCTCGTGCGCCCGCGGGGCGATCAGGACGAACCTCCCGCCCCGCAGGGCCTCGTAGAGCCGGCCGCTCGTCAGGGCGAAGTCGGGGGCGCGCGTGCCGGCCAGCCGGTGAGCGCCGCGCGGTGCCCCGTAGGCGTATCCGATCCCCGTGATCCGGCCGAGCGCCCTGCGGCGCGCGGGGCCGACATGCCCGAGGAGCGCGGTGATCGCCGCGCGCAGCGCGCGCGTCCAGGGGTACTTGGCCATCGCGAGGCGCACGATGCCGCCGCTGCTGCGCAGCACGGACGCGCCGACGGGGTGGCGTTCGGCCTGGTAGGTGTCCAACAGGGCCGCGTCCACCTGCCCGTGGAACACGGCGGCCAGCTTCCAGCCGAGGTTCGCCGCGTCCTGGAGTCCCGTGTTCATGCCCTGGCCGCCGGCCGGGGTGTGCACATGCGCGGCATCGCCCGCGAGGAAGACCCGGCCCACGCGATAGGCGGGCACCTGGCGCTCGTCGCTGTGGAAACGGGACATCCAGCGGGCGTCGCGCATGCCGTAGTCGCGCCCGAGCGCCAGCCGGGCGATCTCCCTGACCTCGTCGAGTACGAGCGGCTCGCCGTCCGGGACGTCCCGGCCCCGGTGCCAGCCGATCACGCGGTGGTAGCCGTCGCCGAAGGGGGCGATGAAGGCGAACGCGTCACCGACGGCGTCGGCGGTCAGCAGCGACTCCGGCTCCTCGTCGAGCCGGACGTCCGCGAGCACGACGGACCGGATGACCGACCGTCCGGGGAACGGCAGCCCGATCGCCGTCCGCACCGCGCTGCGCATTCCGTCCGTCCCGACGACGTAGTCGGCCCTCAGCTCGTTCGGCCCGCCGTCCGGGCCGCGGACCTCGAGCGTCACCCCGTCCGCGTCCTGCCGCAGTCCGGTGGCCTCCGTCCCGTACCGGAACCGCACCCCGGCGTCCTCCGCCCGGTGCAGCAGCGCCTCCTCCACCTCGTACTGCGGAATCACCAGGAGGTGGTTGAAGCGGGAGGGCAGTGTGTCCAGCGCGAGCGCGAGGGAGCCGAAGAGCCGGACGCGGTCGAGGGCCTCGCCCTTGCGCTCCAGGGCGTCGGCGAGCCCGCGGGCGTCGAACTGCTCCAGCGTGCGGGCGTGCAGGACGAAGGCGCGGGAGAGATTGCTGATCCCGCGGGGGCGCTTCTCGACGAGGGTGACCGGAACGCCGGCAGCGGCGAGGTCGCCGGCCAGCAGCAGGCCGGTCGGGCCCGAGCCGACGACGGCCACCTGACGCGGGGTGGCGGTGCCGGGTGCGGTCGTGGTGCGGGGTGCGTGCGTGTCGCCGGTCATGACGGCCTCCTCCTGATGCCCATACCCGTCGGCCGGCCGCGGCTGCCGTGGAGAACGCGCCGAACCGTGGGGAGATCGTGGCCTGACCGGACCCGCCGGTGCGGCGCCGCCCGACGGCGCCGCACCGGGAGAACCGGAACGAGCGAAGGCCCGACACGGGCGGTTGACTTGGGACGACCGGAGGACCGGGCGGCTCACCCGGAACGGGGTGCGCCGGGCCGGGCGAGGTGCAGGCCGGGGCGCCCCTCCCGGGACGGCCGGAAAGCCGGGCCGGATCCACCCGGGACGGGCTGCGCCGGGACAGGCGAGGGGCAGACCAGGGCGGCTCACCCACGGCGCGGTACACGGGAACGGGCGGAGGAGCGGGGCGCCCCTCCCGGGACGGGCGGAAAGCCCGGGCCGGATCCACCCGGGACGGGCTGCGCCGGGACAGGCGAGGGGCAGACCAGGGCGGCTCACCCACAGCGCGGTGCACGGGAACGGGCGGAGGAGCGGGGCGGCCCTCCCGGGACGGGCGGAAAGCCGGGACGGGTGGAAAGCCGGGCCGGATCCACCCGCGGCGGGTGCGCCGGGACGGGCGGAAGGACGGGGGACTCACCCGGGGCGGGGTGTCTCCGCGACGGGCCGAAAGCCGGGAGCTTGCCCGGGGCGGGGTGTCGTCGGGAGCGCGAAGGGGGAGTCCCCGCGCCGGTCGGTGCGGGGACTCCCCCTTCGGAGAGTCGGTGGAGCGAGGGGCGCTCAGCCCTGCTTCGGCTGCTTGTGGGACTTGTCGAGGACCATCACGAGAGCGGTGATGCCCGCGAACAGGGCGATCGGCAGCACGACGTAGAGGCCGAGCGTCTCGATCACGCTCAGGCCGGAGCCGGGGTCGTCGCCGTCGTCGCGGGTCAGCGCGAGCGCGGGGGACGACATGAGCAGCATCATCAGCGTCGTACCGGCCGCCAGGGCACCGGCGCGCAGAGCGTTCTTCTTGTCCACGGTGCAAACGTAGCGAACACCCGACGGGGCCGCGCGCCCGGGGGTGCCGTACGAAGGTCACGGGGCCCGGCGCGGGGGTTCCGGGGGACTCCCGGGCCCTCCGGAAGGGCCGCTCTCCGCCCGGACCACGTCGATCAGGGCGTGCAGCCGGGGCGAGGCGGCCAGCTCCTCCAGGGTCACCGGGCGGCCCTCCGCGTCGGCGATGGGCAGACGCCAGTTGGGGTACTCGTCCCAGGTGCCCGGAAGGTTCTGCGGGCGGCGGTCGCCGACGGTGTCCGGGAGCCAGATACCGACCAGCCGGGCCGGGGTGCGCAGCAGGAAGCGGTGCACGGCCTGGATCTCGGCCTCCTCCGCCGAGGCCGGGGACCCGCCGCTCGGGCCGCGCAGCAGACCGAGCCGGGAGAGCAGCGCCAGCCACTCCCGGACGTCCGCGGCGGCGTCCGCCCGTTCCTCGTCGAGGGGGCGGGTCGACAGGCCGAGCCGGTCGCGGAGTTCGACGTGCTCGCCGGTGAACCGGGCCGCGGTGGACGGCAGGTCGTGGGTGGTGGCGGTGGCCAGACAGTCGGCACGCCAGCCGTCGGGCGGCAGGGGCAGGCCGTCCCCGTCCCAGTCGCGTTCGAACCACAGCACCGAGGTGCCGAGCACTCCGCGTTCCTGGAGCGCCTCGCGCACGCCGGGTTCGACGGTGCCGAGGTCCTCGCCGATCACCAGCGCTCCGGCCCGCGAGGCCTCCAGGACGAGGATCGCGAGCATCGCCTCGGCGTCGTGGCGGACGTACGAGCCCTCGGTGGGCGGCTCGCCCTGAGGGATCCACCAGAGCCGGAACAGGCCCATGACGTGGTCGATGCGCAGGGCGCCGGTGTGCCGCAGGAGCGCGCGCAGCAGCCGGCGGTAGGGGGCGTACCCGCAGGCGGCGAGCCGGTCGGGGCGCCAGGGCGGCAGACCCCAGTCCTGGCCGCGGGCGTTGAAGGCGTCCGGGGGCGCGCCGACGGACATGCCGGCCGCGAAGTACTCCTGCTGGGCCCAGGCGTCGGCTCCGTCGGGGTGGACGCCGACGGCGAGGTCGTGCACGAGCCCGACGGCCATGCCCGCGTCGCGCGCGGAGCGCTGGGCGCGGGCGAGCTGGGCCTCGGTGAGCCAGGCGAGCCGGCTGTGGAAGTCGACGCGGGCCGCCAGTTCGCCCCGGGCGCGGACGGTCGCCCGCGAGCGGGGATCGCGCAGCGCCACGGGCCACTTCCGCCAGTCGGAGCCGTGCACCTCGGCGAGCGCGCACCAGGTGGCGTGGTCCTCCAGCGCCCGGCCCTCCTCGGCGAGGAAGTCGGCGTACGCGGCCTGCCGTCCGGGCCCGAGCGGTACGGCGCACACCATTTCGAGCGCCTCGCGCTTGAGGTCCCACACGGCGTCGCGGTCGATCAGCGCGCCCTTGCGCAGTACGGCGTCGCGCAGCCGTTCGGCGCGCTCCAGCAGCGCGGACAGCCGGCCCTGGTCCTCGGCGTACGGGTACTCGGGGACGTCCTCGACGCGCAGGTGCACCGGGTCGGGGAAGCGGCGGGAGGAGGGCCGGTACGGGGAGGGGTCGGTGGGGTCACCGGGTACGGCCGCGTGCAGCGGGTTGACCTGGACGAATCCGGCACCCAGTGCCCGCCCCGCCCAGGCGGTCAGCTCGGCGAGGTCACCGAGGTCTCCCATGCCCCAGGAGCGGCGGGAGAGCAGGGAGTAGAGCTGGACGAGCAGGCCGTGGGCGCGGCCGGGCGGCGCGGGCAGCCGGGCGGGGGCGACGACGAGGTGGGTGTCGGCGGCGCGGCCGTCGGGGGCGGTGGCCCGCAGCCTGTGGACGCCGGGCGGGAGCCGGTCGGCCGAGGTCCGCGACTCGCCCTGTTCGGTGGTGATCCGCAGGCGGGTGCCGTCCGGCAGTGCGGCGAGCGGGGCGGGGACGAGACCGCCCCAGCACACCAGGGTCGGCGGCAGCAGCCGTTGCGCCGTCTCGGCGTCGTGCAGCGCGAGGGCGTCCCGGACGGCGTCCGGGGTGCTCGCGTCGACGCCGAGGGCCGCCAGGATCGCCACGAGCGCGGTGTCGGGGGCCGTGACCGTGCGGCCCGGGGAGGGACTGTAGGCGGGGGCGACGCCGTGCAGTTCGGCGAGCCGGGACAGGGGCGTCCGCGGGGCCGGCTCCGAGGCCGTCCGCGGCGGGTCGGCGGGCCCGGTGGGTGCCATCAGACCCCCGACGCGGCGCCGGCCGAGGTGGGCTCGCTCGTCAGGTGCGCGGCGTCCGCGAGCGGTGGCTCACTGGTCAGCGGCTCGGCGTCGGGCAGCGGGGGTTCGCTGGTCAGTGGCGCCGCCGAGCAGACGCCCTCCGAGCCGGACGGCCCCGGGTCGGCGCCCTCGGGCTCGGCGGACGCGCGGCCCGCGCGCGGGCCGGGGACGGACGGCCCGGCCGCGCGTTCGGACAGGGCCGTGAGGAGAAGGTGTGCCGATGCGGCCACGGGGGCCTCCTTGTCGAGGTCGGATGCGGCGGCCGGGGGCATTCCGGTGGTTCGTGCCGGAAACGGATGCCCCGGGCGGTCACCGCAGCCCTACCCCGTGGGCGCGAGAGCAGACGCACCCGGACGGACAACGTGCTTCTGGTCACAGTCCGTCGCCGTCCCGCATACCCTGGCCGCGCCTCCAGGCTGGGGCAATCCTCGCACTTCGGCCACTCTCGTTGACACCCTCACCACCCGAATGGTGGGCTCGGACGCCAACCGGCGCCGCCGCCGGAACGGTGGGCTACGAGGGGGAACCGTGCGACTCGGGCGTGGAAAAGGAGCGGCCGCACTCGCGTTCGCCGTGGTCGCGAGCGCGTTCGCCACGGCTCCCGCGGCCGTCGCGGCGCCGCACGGCCCGGCGGCCTCGGCGGACGAGCCCACCGGGAGCGCGGTGCCCGCCGTCTGGCCCCGCCCGCAGTCACTGCGCGCGAACGGCACTCCGGTCACGGTCACGGACGAGGTCGTCCTGGTCACCCCGGCACCGGAGGCGGCCTTCGGTCCGGCCGCCGGCGCGCGGTCCGGCTCCGTGTCCGGCGCGTACTCCCCGGGCGTGCCCCTGACGCCGTACGCCCCCGGCGTGGGCATCGACGCGAACGGCCCGGACGACGACCTCGACCCGTACGCCCTCGAGGCGTTGCGCGCGCTGCTGCGGCAGGCCGGCGCGCGCACGATCACGACGGCGCGTGACGGTGACGCGCTCCCGGCGCACGCCCTGGTGGTACGTCTGGGCACGGACCCGGCGAACACCGGCGGGCGGGGCGCGGGGTCCTTCGGCGCCGCGCGCGCCGCGTCGGGCTCCCTGGAGCGGGCGCTCACCGCGCTCGGTGCGGCGCCCCGTGACGACCTCCCCTCCGGCGGCTACCGGCTGGCCGTCGGCCGCGCCGACGGCCGGGACACCGTCGCCCTCGCGGGGGTCGGCGAGGACGGCCTGTTCCACGCGGTGCAGACGCTGCGCGGGCTGCTCGGCACCGACGGCCGGATCGCCGGTGCCGTCGTCCGGGACTGGCCCGGCACCGCCGTACGGGGTGTCACCGAGGGGTTCTACGGCAGCCCGTGGACCCCCGAACAGCGCCTCGCGCAGCTGGACTTCATGGGCAGGACCAAGCAGAACCGCTATGTCTACGCGCCCGGCGACGACCTCTTCCGGCAGGCGCGCTGGCGTGAGCCGTACCCGGCCGGGGAGCGCGCCCGCTTCCGGGACCTGGCGGAGCGGGCGCGCCGCAACCACGTCACGCTGACCTGGGCGGTGGCCCCCGGGCAGGCGATGTGCTTCTCCTCGGACGCCGATGTGAAGGCGCTGACGCGCAAGCTCGACGCCATGTGGGCGCTCGGGTTCCGGTCCTTCCAGCTGCAGTTCCAGGACGTCAGTTACACCGAGTGGCACTGCGGGGCGGACGCGGACGCCTTCGGCTCCGGTTCCGAGGCGGCGGCGAGGGCACAGGCGCGGGTGGCGAACGCCGTGGCCCGGCATCTCACCGCCCGCCACCCGGACGTGGCCGCGCTGTCCCTGATGCCGACGGAGTACTACGAGGACGGTTCGACCGACTACCGCCGGCGGCTGGCGCGCGCCCTGGACGAGAACGTCGAGGTCGCCTGGACCGGCATCGGTGTCGTGCCGAGGACCATCACCGGCGGCGAACTGGCGCGCACCCGCACGGTGTTCGGCGACCACCCGCTCGTCACCATGGACAACTACCCCGTCAACGACTACGCGCAGGACCGGGTGTTCCTCGGCCCCTACCAGGGGCGCGATCCGGCCGTGGCCACGGGTTCGGCGGCTCTGCTGGCGAACGCGATGCCCCAGGCGGAGGCCTCCCGCATCCCGCTGTTCACGGCGGCCGACTACGCGTGGAACCCGCGGGACTACCGGCCCCAGGAGTCCTGGGAGGCCGCGATCGAGGATCTCGCGGGCGACGACGCCCGCGGCGCGGACGCGCTGCGCGCGCTGGCCGGGAACGAGACGTCCTCCGTCCTCGGCGGCGAGGAGTCGGCGTACCTGCGCCCGCTCATGGAGGCGTTCTGGCAGGCGCGCACGACCGCGGACCGGGCCGCGGCCGACCGGGCGGGCGAGCGGCTGCGCGCGGCGTTCGCGGTGATGCGCGAGACGCCCGAGCGGCTGGCGGGCCGTCCGATCGCCACCGAAGTGCAGCCCTGGACCGAGCAGTTGGCCCGCTACGGCGAGGCCGGTGAGACGGCCGTCGCGCTGCTCGACGCCCAGTCGAAGGGGGACGCGACGGCGGCGTGGACGGCGTACCGGGCGCTGGACCGGCTGCGCACCGAGCTCGCCGCGAGCGAGGTGAGCGTCGGCACGGGCGTGCTGGACCCGTTCCTGACGCGGGCCCGCACGGCGTACGAGCAGTGGGCGGGCCTCGGCAACGAGTCCTCCTCCGGCCACGGCGCCCCGCAGAACCCCGGGACGACGGGGGACGGCGGCACGGGGACCGGCGACGGCGCGACCGGGGACACGGGCGGGGGCGACGGCGCGGACGAAGGCGAGGCCGGGAAGGGCGACGCCACGCCCGGGGACGGCACCGGACGGGACGGCCGTGTCGTCCTGCTCCCGCGGCCCCGCGTCCTCACCGACGTGAGCGTGCTCACCGACCCCGGCACGAGGGGCTTCGTGGAGGCGTACGTCCCGGGCGAGGGCTGGCGCTATCTCGGCGACCTCGACGCCGGGGGCGCGACGGAGATCGGCGCCGCGCAGATCGGCATCATGGGCGTGCGCGTGGAGGCACTGCGGGTCGTCGGCCCGCAGCGGTCCCAGGTCCGCCATCTCGTGCCCTGGTTCGCCGACACCCCCGCCGCGGCACTCGACCTGGACCGCTCCACGGCGGACGTGGAGATCGGCGGCACCGAGCGGATCACGGCCCGGCTGAGGTCGCTGCGTCCCACCGGCTTCAGCGGGGAACTGACCGCGCGGGCGCCGAAGGGCATCCAGGTCAAGGTCGCGCAGCCGTCGCCGACCCTGGCGCGCGGCGCCGTCGTGGACAGCCCCGTGGAGGTCACGGTCCCGCCGGGGACGCCGTCGGGCACGTACGAGGTGACGGTCTCCTTCGGTGCCGAGACCCGCACCCTGACCGTCCGCGCCTTCCCGCGCACGGCGGGCCCCGACCTGGCCCGCACCGGCACGGCCTCCTCGTCCGCCGACGAGACCCCCGACTTCCCGGCCTCGGCGGCCGGCGACGGCGACCCGTCGACCCGCTGGTCCTCCCCCGTCGACGACGGCGCCTGGTGGCAGGTGCAGTTCGCCGAGCCCGTACGCCTCGGCCGGCTCGTGCTGAGCTGGCAGGACGCCCACCCCTCGGCGTACCGCGTCCAGGTCTCCGCCGACGGACGCGTGTGGCGCACCGCGACCACGGTGAACGACAGCCGCGGCGGCCGGGAGTCCCTCCGCTTCGACGAACACGACGTCCGCTACGTACGCGTCCAGGGCATCCGGCGGGCCACGGCGTACGGGTACTCGCTGTGGTCGGCGGAGGCGTACGCGGTCGCGGAGGCGGCCGACGGACAGGAATCCGCCGCGCCGTGAACCGACCGCCCCCGAGCCGTCGATAGACGGGGTGTGAGACTGTTCCGCCCCCGAGGGGGCCACCGGGAGGACGATTCGGACGCGGCGCTGCTGCGGGCCGTCTCGGACGGCGACTCGGCGGCGATGGCCGCACTGTACGACCGGCACGCCGGCTGGCTGCACGCACGGCTGACCCGGCGCTGCGCCGACCCCGAGACCGTGCGCGAGGTGCTGCAGGACACCTTCGTGACGGTGTGGCGGTCGGCGGGCGGCCACCGGGGCACGGAGGCCGGCGGCTGGCTGTGGACCATCGCCGCACGGCGTCTGGTGGACGCGCGGCGGGTCCAGGAGCGGGCGGACCGCGTGGAGTACGCGGTGCCGCCGCCCGCGCCGTCCGCCGAGGACCGCGTCCTGGCGGGGCTCGAGTTCGGCGACGTGGGCACGGCGCTGGACCGCATCTCCCCCGAACTGCGCGAGGTGTTGAGGGCCACGGTCGTCGACGGGCTGACCACGCGCGAGGCCGCCCGGCTCCTCGGCATACCCGAGGGCACGGTCAAGACCCGCGCCCTGCGCGCCCGCGCCGAGCTCCGCAAGGCCCTCGCCCAGTTGAACCCGCCCCAGGGCGCCCGTACGCGTCCGACCCTGGCCCCGTCCCCGCTGGGAGGCCCGGCATGACCGGTTGGCACGCCCCCGACGACCTCGTCACCCGCTACGCGGACGGTTCCCTCGCGGAGACGGACGCCTGGTCCCTGGAGAAGCACCTGGAGCACTGCGGGCGGTGCGCCGTGCGCGTCTCGCACGCGGTGCGGGCGGGCGCGGCGGGGCCGGTGCTGGCGGACATCCGCGCCGCGGTCCTGACGGCCGCGCCCGAACCGGCACCGGCCGCCGCGGCCGTCCTGGCCGCCCGGGTCCGCACGGCTCCCGCGGCCGTACCCGCGCCGGACCGCGCTCCGGCGCCGCCGAGGGCCGCGCGGGCCTTCGGGGGGCGGCTCACCCGGATCCTCTGGGCCGCGGGCCCCGCCGTGCGCGGGACCTGGGCCGGGGCCGTGGTGCTCGTCGCCCTGGGCGCCGTCGCCCTCGCGTACGGGGGCGGCTGGGCGGGGGCACGACCCCTGCTGCTGGCGCTCGCTCCCGTCGTCCCGGTGGCCGGGGTCGCCCTCTCCTACGGCCGGCACGCCGATCCGCTCCACGAGATCGCCGCGTCGACTCCCTCGGGCGGGCTGCGCCTCCTGCTGACGCGGACGGCCGCCGTGCTGGCGGTCAGCGCGCCGTCGCTGACGGTGGCGGGGCTGCTCCTGCCGTCCGCCGGCCCGCGGTTGCCGGCGGGACCCGCGACGGCCGGCTGGCTGCTGCCGGGGCTGGCCCTGACCCTGGCATCGCTCGTCCTCTCGGGATACCTGGGCTGCCGTACCGCGACGGCGGTGGTCGGCGGCGGGTGGCTGCTCGCCGTCTCGGCTCCCCTCCTCGTGTCCACCGGCACCGGTCTGACGGCCGGTCTCACCGAGCAGCTCTCCCTCTACTTCACCGGCGCCCCCTCGCAGGGCGGCTGGGCGGCGGCGACCGTGCTGTGCGCCCTGCTCCTCGCCGCGCGCCGCACCGCGTACGACCGTCTGGAGACGATGTGAACAGGCACGACACAACCGCGGTACCGCCCTTCGGCGGCGCCGAGCACCACTCGGCAGCCCCGGCCGGACACGAACGGAACGGCTCGGGGGACGCCGCCGTGCGGGCCTGCGGGCTGACGGTCCGGCATCGCAGGACCACCGCCCTGGACGGTGTCGACCTCGACTTCGGGCTCGGCGTCCACGGTCTGCTCGGCCCCAACGGCGCGGGCAAGACCTCCCTCGTCCGCGTCCTCGCGACCGTCGCGGAGCCCACCGCGGGCCGGGTGGAGCTGCTCGGCAGCGGCCTTCGCGGCCACCGCGAGCGCGGCGCGGTCCGCCGCGAACTGGGCTATCTGCCGCAGGACTTCGGGTACTACCCGGGCTTCACGGTGCGGGAGTTCGTCGCCTACGTGGCCTGGCTGAAGGAACTGCCGGGGGCCGGGGCCGACGCCGCGGTCGAACGGGCCGTGACCCGCGTCGGCCTCGCCGACCGCATCGACGCCAAGGTCAAGACCCTGTCGGGCGGCATGATCCGGCGCGTCGGCATCGCGCAGGCCATCGTGAACGACCCCCGTGTGCTGCTCCTCGACGAGCCCACCGCGGGCCTCGACCCGGAACAGCGCGTCGAGTTCCGCGCGCTGCTGCGGGAACTGGGCCGCACCGCCACCGTGATCGTCTCCACCCACCTGGTCGAGGACGTGGCCGCGGCCTGCACGGAGGTGACGCTGCTCGAAGCCGGGCAGGTCGCCTACCGCGGCACGCCCCGCTCGCTGGCCGCACTCGGCGCGGACGGCCACGAGTCCGACGGCAACGCCATCGAACGCGGTTACACGGCGGCCCTGCGCGGCCACCGCGCGGCGACGGGGGCGGGCCGATGAGCGCCCACACCCAGCCGGACGCCGTACAGCACGGGCCCGGCCAGGACGGCCACGGGATCCCGCGGCCGGACGGCCGGCCCGCTCGCAGCCCCCGTTCCGCGCCGCACCCCCTGCGCGCCGAGTGGCTGCGGGGCTTCGCACCCTGGGCGGGCACCGGACTGCTGCTCGCCCTCGCCTGGGTCGTGGCCGCCAAGGCGGACCAGTGGCAGGGGAGCTGGGGGGAGACGACGGAGACGCTGACCACCGCCGCCGCCGTGATCGGCGTACCGTTCGCGCTGGCCGCGGGCGGCTGGCAGGGCGGCAGGGAACGCAGACGCCGGATGACGGAACTGCGCTCCTCCACCGCCCGTACGCCGCTCGTCCAGCTCCTGGTGGCCGCCCTGCCGCTCGCCGGCTGGCTGGTCGCGGCCCATCTCCTGGTGGTCGCCGGAGCGCTGGTGGCCTGCGCGGCATACGCGTCGGCGGGCGGACCCGCGTACATCGTGTTCGCCGGGAACGCCCTCACGCTCGCCGCCTGCACGGTCCTCGGTCACACGGCCGGGCGGGCGGTCCCCTTCCGGCTGACCGCTCCCTCGCTCGCGATCGGCGGATACGTCGCCGCCAGTCTCGGCATCGAGCGGTCCGGCCCCCGCTACCTCGCGTTCTGCATGGTCCACGTCCTCGGCGACTACGACCTCGCCGTCTGGTGGTACCCGCTCGTGTCGGCCCTGTGGGCGGCCGGGCTCGCCGCCGCCGCGGTCCTGGCCCTCACCGCGTACCGCCGGGCCACCGCGCTGCTGCCGCTCGCGGCCGCTCTCGGCGCCGCCGTCCTCCTCGTCCAGACGGGCGACGGCCTGCTGCGCGACAACCCGCTCTCCCACCGCCAGGTGTGCGACACCTCGACCACTCCGGACATCTGCGTCAACGCCACCTATCCGGGCATGCTGCCGGAGGTGACCCGGGCTCTGTCCGGCCTGACCGGCCGCCTGAAGGGGGTGCAGAACCTGCCGGTCCGCTACGAGGACCTGTGGCGGTCCCCGCACCGGGACGAGGCGGAGCTGCCGAACCTCACTCCCGTCGGCTGGAGCATGGTCCGCGGGAAGGTGACCGATCCGCAGCGGTACGCGTGGGAGGCGGCCCAGATGCTGGTCCGCCGGGACTGTGACAAGGCGCCGCCCGCGGACCGGATCGCGGTCACCGACGAGGCCGTACTGCGCTGGCTGGCCCCGGACCGCCTGTCCGCGCGGATACGCACGGACGACGTGACGAGGGCACGGAAGGAGGGGGACGCGGAGAGGCTCGCGTGGTACCGGGCAGAGGAAAAGGCGTACGAGCACCTCACCGCGATGAGCGACGGCGAACGCCGTTCCTGGCTCGGCCGCTACTTCGCGACGGCCGCCGAGTGCAGCCCCGAGCCGAGCGAGGTGCCGTCGCTGTGAACGCCCGACGGACCTCCCTGCCGACGCGGTCCGCGCCCGGACACCGGTTCCGCACCCTGGCCCTGTACTCCCGCTCGCGCGGCATCCCGACCACCCTCGCGGCCCTGGCCTGCGCCGGGCTGCTCACCGTGTGGATGGCGAGCCGTCCGGACACCTACCTCGACCCGGACCGCAGGGTCCCGCTGGTCGCGCTCGCCCCGCTGCTGGCCTCGGCGGCGACCGGCGCGAGCCTCCACTCGTACACCCGTGAGCTGGACGACACCGCCGTACGCCGCTGGTGGCCCCGGCGCCTGGCCCACCTGCTGTTCCTCAGCGCCCTCTCGGCCGCGCTGCTGGCGCTCGCCGTGCCCGGACACGCGCAGGAGTTCGGCGCGGCGGCGATGGTCCGCAACACGCTGGGTGCCATCGGGATCACGGCGGGCGGGGCGGTGCTGGTCGGCGCCCGGCTCAGCTGGATGCCGACGACGCTGTACTTCAGCTCCGTGTACCTCTCGGCTTCCTCTCCCCGTGTGAACAACGCGACAGTCGTGGCCTGGCTCATGCAGCCGGGTCCGCAGCACGCCGCCTGGGCGGCCGGTCTCGCACTCTTCGTAGCCGGCACGGCACTCTGCGCGGCCCGTGGGGCCCGTCCCGAAGGACCCCGCGTCTGACGCGGGGTCGCACGGGCCGGGCCCCGTGAGCCAACGCAAAGGCCCGGATCGTCAGGCTGAGATGCCGTCGATCCGGGCCATGGCGTCGTCCGCGCCGTACGGTTGCAGGTAGGGCATCCAGCGTGGGTCCCTGTGCCCGGTTCCGATGATGCGCCAAGCGAGCCCCGTCGGCGGGGCGGGTTTGTGGCGCAGGCGCCAGCCGATCTCGACCAGGTGGCGGTCGGCCTTGGTGTGGTTGCAGCGGCGGCAGGATGCCACCACGTTGTCCCAGGCGTGCTGACCCCCGCGGGAGCGCGGGATGACGTGGTCGACGCTGGTTGCGACGCCACCGCAGTACATGCACCGGCCGCCGTCGCGGGCGAACAGAGCTCGCCTGGTCAGCGGGACGGGCCCGCGGTAGGGGACCCGTACGAACCTCTTCAGCCGGACCACGCTGGGTGCGGGGACAGTAACGGTCGCGCTGTGCATGAAGGCGCCGGATTCCTCGAGGCAGACTGCCTTGTTCTCGAGGACGAGGACGAGCGCGCGGTGGAGCGGTACGACGCCGAGCGGCTCGTACGACGCGTTGAGGACCAGGACGTGCGGCACGGATGCCTCCTTGTACGCCGGCGGCGCGTGGCTCGCGCCGGGACGATCTGCAGTCAGTCTCCCCTCATGCCTGGTGGTGGCGCCACCATGTCCCGGTAACGGGCTGGGAGTGTTTTCGACCACATCCCCTACATCCCCAGGTGAGCACTGTCTCTCCCCTCGGCATTGCAACGATCCACACACGATGCCCCGTTAGTGTGGTGGTTCTGCCCGGACGGCACCCCTCCCCATGTCCCCGCCGCGGGCAGACCGCTACGCCTGGAGGTACCTGCTGTGTCCCTGCCCGTCCTATCGGCCCTGGCCGCCGGTGCGGCCCCCTCGCCGTCTCCCTCGACGTCGACCGGCCCGCTTCCGGTGACCCCCACGCTTCAGGACGCCCAGGAGAGTGCGACCCACGCGGCGAGCTGGGTCGAGGAGAACTGGTCGACCTGGCTGGCCATAGGTCTGCGCGTCCTGCTCGTACTGGTGATCGCCGCCGTACTGAGGGTGTTCGTGCGCCGGGCGATCACCAAGCTCATCGACCGGATGGGCCGCACCGCCCAGGCCGTCGACGGCACGGCGCTCGGCGGTCTGCTGGTGAACGTGGAGCGCCGCCGTCAGCGCTCCCAGGCCATCGGCTCGGTCCTGCGTTCGGTCGCGTCCTTCCTGATCATGGGCACGGCCGCGCTGATGATCCTCAGCACGTTCGAGATCAACCTGGCTCCGCTGCTCGCCTCGGCGGGTGTGGCCGGTGTCGCGATCGGTTTCGGCGCCCGCAACCTGGTCACCGACTTCCTCTCCGGCGTCTTCATGATCCTGGAGGACCAGTACGGCGTCGGCGACGTGATCGACGCGGGCGTGGCCTCCGGCGAGGTCATCGAGGTGGGTCTGCGCGTGACCAAGCTGCGCGGCGACAACGGCGAGATCTGGTACATCCGCAACGGCGAGGTCAAGCGCATCGGGAACCTCTCCCAGGGCTGGGCGACGGCCGGTGTGGACGTCACGGTCCGCGCCTCGGAGGACCTGGACCACGTCCGCTCCGTCATCGACGACGTCGCCGAGACCATCAGCAAGGAAGAGCCCTGGAACGAGCGGCTGTGGGGCCCGATCGAGATCCTGGGCCTGGACAGCGTCCTCCTCGACTCCATGGTGGTCCGCGTCTCGGCGAAGACCATGCCCGGCAAGGCCAGCTCCGTGGAGCGCGAGCTCCGGTGGCGCATCAAGCGCGCCTTCGACGCCGCGGACATCCGTATCGTGGGCGGCACGGCCGCGCCCGTGGAGGACGAGCCCCTCGACCCGTCGGCCGCGGTGGCGGCCCCGTCGGTCTTCGCCAACGCGGAATCCCCCCAGTCGGCGGCGACCACCCCCATTCCGTCCCCGGCTCCGTCGAGCGTGCCGAAGTAGGACCGAGGCGGTACGCGGAAGGGGCGGTATCCGGAGAAGTTCCGGGTACCGCCCCTTCGCCGTCGAACGGCCCACCGCTCATCAGTACGATCCGCCGCCGTCAGCCGGTCGGCGGTCCGTCGGCCGGTCCGTCAGCCGATCGGCCGGTCGTACGCCGTCGGAGGTTCCTTCACGAGCGCTCCCGTTCCCGCTCCCGCTTCCCGCCCGGTCGGGTGCTCCTCCACGAGCGGTGCCGCCTCCAGCCCGGTCGCCCCGGCCATCTGGCACACGGCGGCGAACGCCGATCCCCTGCCCAGTGCGGCCGCCCCCCGGAGCCCCTCACCGTCGCGGACGTCGAGGACGACGTCCCCCGAGGGCGCGCCGAAGGACAACGAGCCCCAGACCGACTGCTTCCCGCGCCAGGGACGCCACCGGAAGTGGATCTCCTCGCGTCCCTTCTCGGCGACGAGGAACGCCCGCTCCGAGGCCACCAGTTGCTCGCGGACCCGCTCCTGCCACCCGTCCGAGACCCGCACCGGACGCAGTACGTGCCGCTGCCGTTCGTCCAGCGCGGCCCCGGTGAGCGCGATGCCGGCGGTCCGGGCCCGCCGCCGCAGCGACCGCACCCCGAAGGCCGCCCAGCCGAGCGTCATGGCGCCCCAGCACAGAGGCCTGAAGACCAACGCGCCGCCGACCGACTCCCAGGTGAACCCGTCGTTCACGAAGTCGGTGACCATCAGGACGAACGCCACCGGCACGCTCTTGACCGCGGCCTCGCGCCAGCACGCCATCAGCAGCCTCACGGCCGGCCTCCCGGGCACGCCGGCGCGGCCCACTCCGAACGGTTCACCTTCATGCGGCGGATCATAGGAACCGGATCCTGTGAGGAGGGCATGAGGCCGGCCCGGCCACCGTCACCCGCACGGCGAGGACCCCCTCCCCAAGAGGTGCGCATCGCCCCGAAGCGCCGCACCCCACCCGCGCGCAACCGATCGTGACGAAGCCGTAATGAGCCCGGGCCGTCACGCTGCTGACGCTCCGACACGGCATTCCTGCCCGCGGCACCCCGCCCCGCACACCGGGACGCAGCGCTTCCCCTTCACACGCCCCCCGCATTCCGTCCACATCGTCCAACCGTCTACTGTCGCCCCAACAGCGGGCCCTTGTTCTGGAGCGCAACGCCCAGGGGCCCGCCTCGAATGTGGGGAATCCATGCGCAAGTACGCCATCGGCGCCGTCGTCTCCGGCGCCCTGGCCGTGTCCGCCCTGGCCGCGCCGTCCGCTTCGGCCGCCACGCCGGACCTCTCCTTCTCCGACGCGGTGGTGAACAACGGCAAGCCGATCGTCGTCGGCACCACCAACATGGTGAAGGTCCCGATCACCTACACCTTCGTCCGCCCGTCCGACCTCGTCATCGACGGCGAGACGACCGCCGCGGGCATCCTCCTGTACAAGGGGGCGTCGCTCGCGAGGCAGGAGAACGTGCTGGGTCCCGACGACCTCCCGACCTGCACCACGACGGCCACGACCGCCACGACGGTCACGCAGTCCTGCAAGGAGGTCATCGCCGTCTACCCCCAGGACTACTTCTACGGGGCGTCGGACGCCGGTACCTGGAAGGTCGCCGGCTACTACGGCCACATGACCACGGACAACGACGACTCCGACAACCACGTCAGCACGGAGTTCGGCTCCGACATGTGGGGCGTCCCCGGCTCCGTACAGATCAAGCGCGCCGCGAAGCTCACCGCCAACGCCACCCCCGAGCCGGTGAAGAAGGGCGCCACGCTCACCGTCAAGGGCGCGCTGACCCGCGCCGACTGGGCGTCCGGCAAGTACGCCGGCTTCAAGGGCCAGCCGGCCGCCCTCCAGTTCAAGGCCAAGGGCGCCACCGCCTACAAGACCGTCAAGACGGTGACCTCCGGCACCGCGGGCGCCCTGAGCACCACGGTCAAGGCCTCGGCCGACGGCACCTACCGCTACACGTTCGCGGGCACGGCCACCACGGGCACCGCCACGGCCACGGGCGACTACGTCGACGTGAAGTAACCAGGACCGGGTCCGCCTCCGGCTCACCTCAAGCCGCCCCCGCAGCAGACGAGTTCGTCCGCGGCGGGGGCGGCTTCGTTTCGGCCGGTCCTCGCGGCGCGGGCGCGATCCGCACGCGGGGCGCCGTCACGGCCGATCCCCGCCCCGCACGCGCCGCCCGGGTGACGACTCCGTCGCCTCGGCGGCGTTCGCTCTTGACGCCCCCGCCCCCTCCGGCCTACTTTCCTCGAACCAGCAATAGGAAACTTTCCTAACAATGATCTCCTGGTGGACTTCCCGGAGGCACCCCTGGGAAGCTGGTCGATCGAGAAGGGCAGGTGGCGACAGACATGGCAGGATCCGCCGGAACGCCGGGCACTCCGCGCGTCCTGCGCGCGATGAACGACCGTGCCGCCCTCGATCTGCTGCTCGCGCACGGACCGCTCTCGCGGACCCGGATCGGAAAGCTCACCGGGCTGTCCAAGCCCACCGCCTCCCAGCTCCTCGCCCGGCTGGAGGCCGCCGGACTCGTCCTGGCCACCGGCACCAGCGAGGGCCGGCCGGGCCCCAGCGCCCAGCTGTACGAGGTCAATCCGGGCGCCGCCCACGCGGCGGGCCTCGACGTCACCCCCGAGCGCGTCCTCGCCGCCGTCGCCGACATCACCGGCCGCACGGTGGGCACGTACGAACTGCCCACCCCGGGCCGCCGCCCGGCCCAGCCCGTCGTCCGGCAGGTCACCGAAGCCCTCGACGGCGCGGTGAAGGCCGCCGGGCTCGCCCGGGGCGACGTCCGCCGCCTGGTCATCGGAACCCCCGGCGCCTTCGACCCCAACACGGGCCGGCTGCGCTACGCCTCCCACCTGCCCGGCTGGCACTCCCCCACGCTCCTCGACGAACTCGCCGCCGCGCTGCCGATGCCCGTCGAGTACGAGAACGACGTCAACCTCGTCGCCATCGCGGAGCAGCGGCTCGGCGCCGCGCGGGGGCACGAGGACTTCGTCCTGCTCTGGAACGAGGGCGGTCTCGGCGCGGCCCTCGTCCTCGGCGGCCGGCTGCACCGCGGCTGGACCGGCGGCGCGGGCGAGGTCGGCTTCCTGCCGGTGCCCGGCGCACCCCTGGTCCGCCACGTGACCCGGGCCAACAGCGGCGGCTACCAGGAGCTGGCCGGCTCCCAGGCCCTCCCGAAGCTGGCCCGCGAACTCGGCATCACGGACCTGCCCACGGGCCCGTACGCCGAGGTCGCGGCCGCCGCCGTCGAACGGGCCGCCGCCGTCGACGCGGGCCCCTACCGGCAGCTCCTCGAGAGGTACGCGACCGGACTCGCCACCGGTCTGGCCTCCCTCGTCTCCGTGCTCGACCCCGAACTGGTCGTCCTCAGCGGAGCCTCGCTCACCGCGGGCGGCGAACCGCTGCGCGCCCTGGTCCAGGCCGAACTGGAGGAGCTGGCCGCGTCCCGGCCGCGCCTCGTCGTCGGCGACGTCCACGAACACCCCGTGCTGCGCGGCGCGTTGGAGAGCGCCCTGGCAGCCACCCGCGACGAGGTCTTCGACACCTCCCGCTGACCCCGTCCCGAGCCCCGACCCCTCCGACGCCTCGATCCCTCCGACTCCTTCGACCCGCCTCGGGCCGGTGCTTCCTTCGCCCCGCCCGAGCCGGCACCTTCCCGTGTCCCGCCCCGTCCCTCGCAGGGAGATCTCGCCATGCCCGGAATGTCCCGAAAGACGGCTGCAGCGCTCGCCGCATCCGCCTCGATAGCCCTCCTCGCCACCGCCTGTACCGGCCAGCCCGACAGCGGCGGAGGCGACGACGCGTCCAAGGAGCAGACGATCAACTTCTGGCACGCCTGGAGCGCGCCGAACGAGGTCGAGGCCGTGAAGTCGCTGGTCGCGGGCTTCGAGAAGGCACACCCCAACATCCACGTGAACATCGTCGGCAACATGACCGACGACAAGATCAACCAGGCGCTGCGCGCGGGCGGCGACAAAGCCCCCGACGTCGTCTCGTCCTTCACCACCAACAACGTCGGCAAGTTCTGCTCGTCCGGCGCCTTCGTCGATCTGAACCCCCTCTTCAAGAAGGCGCACATCGACCCGGAGACGACCTTCCCGAAGGCGATGAACGAGTACACCCAGTTCGACGGCAACCGCTGCACGGTGCCGCTCCTCGGTGACGCGTACGGGCTCTACTACAACAAGGACGCCTTCAAGAAGGCCGGCATCGCCTCCCCGCCGAAGACCTGGTCCGAGTTCGAGACCGACGCCAAGAAGCTCACGATCACCAAGGGCGACTCGTACTCCCAGCTCGGCTTCATGCCGGACTACCACGGCTGGGAGTCCACCACCGAGCACTACTTCGGGCAGTTCTCCCCGACGTACTTCGACAGCAACGGCAAGTCGAACATCGCCAAGGACCCCGCCTTCGCCGCCGGGTTCACCCTCCAGAAGAAGCTGGTCGACGAACTCGGCGGCTTCAAGAAGCTGGAGACGTACCGCTCCGAGCTCGGTGACGAGTGGGGCCCCAAGCACCCCTTCCACACCGGCCAGGTGGCCATGCAGCTCGACGGCGAGTGGCGGCTCGGCATGGCCGAGGAGGCCAAGCCCGACTTCGAGATCGGCGTCGCCCCGCTGCCCGTTCCGGACGACCGGGCGGACCAGTACGGCAAGGGCTACATCACCGGCACGATCGCGGGCATCGCGTCCACCAGCCACAAGCAGAACGCGGCCTGGGAGCTGGTGAAGTACATGACCACGGACACGGACGCGGTGGTGGGCTTCGCCAACGGCATCCACAACGTGCCCTCGACGCTCGCGGCCCTCAAGTCGCCGAAGCTGAAGTACGACCCGCGGTTCAAGACGTTCCTGGACATCGCCTCGAACCCGAACTCGACGACGACCCCGGCGTCCATCAACGGCGGCACCTACCTCGTGACGATCCAGCAGTTCGGATACGACTACGAGAGCGGAAAGACGAAGGACCTGAAGGCGGGGCTGGAAGCCACCGCCAAGCAGATCGACACAGACATCGCGCAGGCGAAGTAGCCGCACGCCGATGAGTACTGTCACGCTCGCCTCCAAGCGCCGCAGGTCGGCGCTTCGGACCCTCGCCTTCATGTCGCCCTGGCTGATCGGCTTCGCGGTCTTCTTCGCCTACCCGCTGATCTCGACCGTCTACTTCTCCTTCATGCACTACGACGGCTTCAAGCCGCCGACCTGGAGCGGGACGAAGAACTGGCGTTACGTCTTCGAGAACTACCCGCTGTTCTGGCCCGCGCTCCGCAACACCTTGTGGCTGGTCCTCGTCATGGTGACCCTGCGGGTGCTGTTCGGACTCGGCGTCGGACTGCTGATCACGAAGATCAGGACGGGCACGGGTGTCTTCCGCACCCTCTTCTACCTGCCCTACCTCGCCCCGCCGGTGGCCGCCACCATGGCCTTCGCGTTCCTCCTCAACCCCGGTACGGGGCCGGTCAACTCGATCCTGGAGAAGGCGGGCGTCACGGCCCCCGGCTGGTTCAACGACCCCGCCTGGTCCAAGCCCGCCCTGACCCTGCTGGCCCTGTGGGGCATCGGCGACCTGATGGTCATCTTCATGGCCGCGCTGCTCGACGTACCGACCGAGCAGTACGAGGCCGCCGAGCTGGACGGCGCCTCGGCCTGGCAGCGCTTCCGGTACGTCACCCTGCCGAACATCTCGCCCATCGTGATGTTCGCCGTGGTCACCGGGGTCATCCAGACCATGCAGTACTACACGCAGCCGCTCATCGCCGGGAAGGTCGCCTCGGGCGTCATCCAGGGCGCCGGCACGCAGTTCGAGCCCGGCTACCCCGACAAGTCGACGCTCACCCTGCCCCAGCTCGTCTACAACCTCGGCTTCCAGCGCTTCGACTACGGCTCCGCCTGTGTGGTCGCGCTCGTGCTGTTCGCCCTGTCCATGGTGTTCACCGCGTTCCTCATGCGGCGCCGGGGCGGCCTCATCCAGGCAGGTGACTGACCGATGACCCAAGTACTCGACAAGCCGGTGAAACTGACCGCGCAGGCCTCCCCCGCCGAACGCACCGCCCGCCGCAGGGCCCTCCTGGAGTGGGTCGCGGTCCACTCCCTCGGCGTCGCGGCCGCCCTCTTCTTCGTGCTGCCCTTCGTGTTCGTGTTCCTGACCTCGCTGATGAGCGACAGCCAGGCGCTCAGCCGCGACCTGATCCCGCACACCTGGGAATGGGGCAACTACAAGAAGGTCTTCGACACCCCCGGCTTCCTCACCTGGTGGAAGAACACGCTGCTGTACGCGGGCCTCGGCACGGCGCTCACCGTCGTCTCGTCCGTCCCCGTCGCCTACGCGCTCGCCAAGTTCCGCTTCCGGGGCCGGAACCTGTCCCTGATGCTGGTCATCTCGATGATGATGCTGCCGCCGCAGGTCGTGATCATCCCGATGTACCTGTTCTGGGCCAAGCAGCTCGGCCTGTCCGGCACGCTGTGGCCGCTGATCATCCCGATGGCGTTCGGGGACGCGTTCTCCATCTTCCTGCTGCGCCAGTTCCTGATGACCATCCCGAACGAGTACCTGGACGCCGCCAGGGTCGACGGCTGCGGGGAACTGCGGACCCTGCTGAAGGTCGTCCTGCCGATGGCCAGGCCGGGGATCGCGGCCGTCGCGCTCTTCCAGTTCTTCTACGCCTGGAACGACTACTTCGGCCCGCAGATCTACGCGTCCGAGAACCCGGGCGCCTGGACGCTGAGTTACGGCCTGGAGTCCTTCAAGGGCGCGCACCACACCGACTGGAATCTCACCATGGCCGCGACCGTCCTGGTCATGGCCCCCGTGATCCTCGTGTTCTTCTTCGCGCAGAAGGCGTTCGTCGAAGGCGTCACGCTCACCGGAGTGAAGGGTTAACCATGAAACTCACCGTGGTCGGCGGAGGGTCGACCTACACCCCCGAACTCATCGACGGCTTCGCCCGGCTCAGGGACACCCTGCCCGTCGAGGAACTCGTCCTCGTCGACCCGGCCGCCGAGCGCCTGGAACTGGTCGGCGGCCTGGCCCGCCGGATCTTCGCCCGGCAGGGCCACCCCGGCCGGATCGTCACCACCTCCGATCTGGACGCGGGTGTGGAGGGCGCCGACGCCGTGCTCCTCCAGCTGCGCGTCGGCGGCCAGGCGGCCCGCGAGCAGGACGAGACCTGGCCGCTGGAGTGCGGCTGCGTCGGACAGGAGACGACCGGCGCGGGCGGCCTGGCCAAGGCGCTGCGCACGGTTCCGGTGGTCCTGGACATCGCCGAGCGGGTCCGCCGCACCAACCCGGACGCGTGGATCATCGACTTCACCAACCCGGTCGGCATCGTGACGCGTGCCCTGCTCCGGGCCGGCCACAAGGCGGTCGGCCTGTGCAACGTGGCGATCGGCTTCCAGCGGAAGTTCGCCGCACTGCTCGGGGTCTCCCCCGCCGAGGTGCATCTCGACCATGTGGGCCTCAACCACCTCACCTGGGAGACCGGTGTGCGCCTGGGCGGGCCCGAGGGCGAGGACGTGCTGCCCCGGCTGCTCGCCGGACACGGGGACGCCGTAGCGGACGACCTGCGTCTGCCCCGCACCCTCGTCGACCGGCTCGGCGTGGTCCCCTCGTACTACCTGCGCTACTTCTACGCGCACGACGAGGTGGTCCGAGAGCTGCGCACCAAGCCCTCCCGGGCCGCCGAAGTGGCGGAGATGGAACGGCAGTTGCTGACCATGTACGGCGACCCGGCGCTCGACGAGAAGCCGGAGCTGCTGGCGAAGCGGGGAGGCGCCTACTACTCGGAGGCCGCCGTGGACCTCGCCGCCTCCCTGCTCGGCGGGGGCGGCAGCCCGTACCAGGTGGTGAACACGTACAACCGGGGAACCCTGCCGTTCCTGCCGGACGACGCGGTGATCGAGGTGCAGGCCGCGGTGAACGCCAAGGGGCCCGCCCCACTGCCGGTGCCGGCCGTGGACCCGCTGTACGCGGGCCTCATGGCGAACGTGACCGCGTACGAGGACCTCGCCCTGGACGCCGCCCTGCGCGGCGGACGCGACCGGGTCTTCCGGGCGCTGCTCGCCCACCCCCTGGTCGGCCAGTACGCCCTGGCCGACACCCTGACCGACCAGCTGATCGCGCACAACCGGGAGCACCTCGCGTGGGCATGACGTCGACGGAAACCGGTGCCGGGACGGCTGCCGGGTGCGGCCCCGCGGACGCCGGGTCCGGTCCCGCGGGCCTCGTCCTGGCCATCGACGCGGGGAACAGCAAGACCGACGTCGCCGTGGTGGCCGCGGACGGCACCGTGGCCGGCACCGCGCGCGGCGGCGGGTTCCGGCCCCCGGCGGTCGGCGTCGAGACGGCGGTGGACGCGGTCGCCGACGCCGTGCGACGGGCCTTCGCCGAGGCGGGCGTCACCTCGGTCGGCCATGTCTCGGCCTGCCTCGCCAACGCCGATCTGCCGGTGGAGGAGGAACAGTTGGCGGCCGCGCTGCGGGCGCGCGCCTGGGGCGCGGGGGTGGAGGTGCGCAACGACACCTTCGCGATCCTGCGGGCCGGGATCGCCGAGCCGCGCGGTGTCGCCGTGGTCTGCGGGGCCGGCATCAACTGCGTCGGCATGCGGCCCGACGGCCGCACCGCCCGCTTCCCCGCCATCGGCCGCATCTCCGGCGACTGGGGCGGCGGCTGGGGTCTGGCGGAGGAGGCCCTGTGGCACGCGGCACGGGCCGAGGACGGCCGGGGCGGCGAGACCGCGCTGGCCCGCACCCTGCCCGCGCACTTCGGCCTGGACTCGATGTACGCGCTCATCGAGGCGCTGCACCTGGAGCACGTCCCGGGCGCTCGGCGGCACGAGCTGACCCCGGTCCTGTTCGCCACGGCGGCGGACGGCGACCCGGTGGCCCGGGCGATCGTCGACCGGCTCGCGGACGAGGTGGTCACGATGGCGACCGTGGCCCTCGGCCGCCTCGGTCTGCTCGCCGAGGAGACCCCGGTCCTGCTCGGCGGCGGCATCCTCGCCGCCCGCCATCCCCTGCTCGACGACCGCGTCCACGAACTCCTGGCCGCCCGCGCGCCCAAGGCGGTCCCTCAGGTGGTCACCGCCCCGCCGGTCCTGGGCGCCGCGCTCCTCGGCCTGGACCACGTACGGGCCGCGGGCGAGATCCACGCGCGGGTACGGGCGTTCTACGAAGGGGACTGAGGAGACCCGACGGCCGCCGGAGCCGCTGCCGACGGCCACGGCCCCGGGAACTCCCACGACCTGGCGTGAAGGGGCGGGAACCAAACAGATGCGGAACACGTGTTCATGAGAAGGGGGGTGGCGCGGGGAGATCGTGCTGCGCCGTGCTCCGACAAGATCCAGGCAAGGCCTGTGCGGATGCCGGTTCGGGCGGCGATACTTGCCGCCGTGCACGTACGCCGGCCGGCCGCGCTTCCCGCGTCCGCGGTGGGCGTGACCGAGCGGATGACCATGGGGGAGGTCGAGGGTGACACACCCGCCGAAGGGCAGCGCGGCGCCACCGGGGCGGGGCGCGCCCACGATGCCGGCCGTTCCGCCGCAGCCCGGCCCGCCCCGGCCGCCGGGCGGGACCCCCGTGTCCCCGGGGGCGCCGGGCGCCCCGCAGAGCGCTCCCCCGGCCCCCGGCGCGGCGCCGCGGCGCACGGCGTGGGCGGAGGGTGTGGACCGGATGCGTGCCGCGGCGACGACGGAGCCGGGCCGGCTGCGGATCATCGGCGCCGTCCTCGCCCTGCTGGTCGTCGCGTTCGGAGCCGTCACCGCCTGGCAGATGACGGAACGTTCGGCCGCGGCCGACAACGTGCTGCACCGCAGCCAGCCGCTGAGCGCGAGCGCCGCCGACATCTACCGCGCGCTCGCCGACGCCAACACCGCCGCCTCCAGCGGCTTCCTGGCGGGCGGTCAGGAGCCTCAGGAGGTCCGCGAGCGCTACGAGCAGGACATCCGGACGGCGGCCGCGAAGCTGATCACCGCGGCCAACAGCTCCGAGCCGGGCTCCCCCGCCGCCAAGACGATCTCCCAGCTCAACGAGCTGCTGCCCAAGTACAAGGGCCTGATCGAGCGGGCCCGCGCCAACAACCGGCAGGGCTACCCGCTGGGCGGCGCGTATCTGCGGTACGCGAACGACACGATGCAGCGCGAGATGCTCCCGAAGGCCGGGCATCTCTACCAGCGCGAGAACCAGCGGCTGAACAGCGACTACGCCGACGCGGAGCCCTACCCGTGGGCCGCGATCGCCCTCGGTCTCGTCGCGCTCGCCGCCCTGGCCTGGGCCCAGCGCCGCAACTACCGGCGTACGAACCGGGTGCTGAACCAGGGCATGGCCGCCGCCACCGCCGCGTCCCTGGTCGTGCTGCTGTGGCTCACCGTCGGGCACACCTTCGCCCGGTCCGGGCTCGACGAGTCCTACGACCACGGGGTCCGTTCCCTGAACGTGCTGCACGACGCGCAGATCGCGTCCCTGAAGGCGCGGGGCAACGAGAACCTCACCCTGGTCAGCCGGGGCGCGGAGACCAGGACCCTGGCCGACGGCAAGACGACCGAGGACCTGTACGACTACAACTTCCGCACGGACATGAAGACGCTCACCAAGGGCCTCGCCGTGGCAGCGGGCCTCGCGGACGACAGCTCGGGCAAGAAGCCCGTACAGGCCGCGACCGCCGGCATGGAGGTCTGGAAGCAGCGTCACAAGGAGGCCCGCAAGGCCGACGACGCCGGCGACTACCAGCTCGCGCTGGACCGGGTCATCGGCTCCCCCGACAAGAAGCCCACGGGCGAGTGCTTCGACGTCGTGGACAAGAACCTGGGGATCGCGCTGACGCACGAGCAGGACGAGTTCCAGCGGGCGGCGGGCGACGGCCTGGGCGCTATGACCGGCCTCCCGGCCGGCGCCGCGGTCCTGGCCGTGCTGGCCGCCGCGGGCGCGGTGCTCGGCATCGGCCGCAGGCTTTCGGAGTACCGGTGAGAGGAGGAGCGGCGATGAACGCACGGCGCCTGAGGGCGAGCCTGAGGGGCTGGGGCGGCGTGGGCACGATGGCGCTCGCCTGCGTGACGGCCCTGGTCCTCGCCCTGATGCTGCCGAACTCCGCGCGCGGTGACGGCAGCACCGGTGTCGGCGGGCCCGGCCTGGCCCGGGGCACCCAGGCCAGGGCCGAGGACTGCACCGACCCGCAGAACCAGAGCCTCGCCCCGTCGGGCGCGGACGGGACGACGATCGACGCCATCAAGAACCGCAAGGACCGGCGGCTGATCGTCGGCGTCGACCAGAACAGCTACCACTGGGGCTACCGCGACCCGAACAACCCGAAGGCCGGCGGCGACCTGGAGGGCTTCGACATCGACCTGGTCCACGCGATCGCCAAGAACATCCTGGGCGACGAGAACGCCGTCCAGTTCCGCGCGATCCCCACCAGCCAGCGCATCCCCGCGATCCAGAGCGGCCAGGTCGACATGGTGGTGCGCACCATGACGATCAACTGCACCCGCCTCAAGGACGTCGCGTTCTCCGCGCCCTACTTCAAGACCGGCCAGCAGGTGCTGGCCCCGGTGAGCTCCGGCATCACGGGGTACGACAAGAGCCTGGCCGGCAAGAAGATCTGCTCGGCGGCCAAGTCCACCGCGAACGAACGTCTGGTGGCGGACCGGAAGGCGGGCAGCCTCGTCTCCTCCGCCGTCGTCCTGCCGCCCGTGCCCAACCAGCTGGACTGCCTGGTACGCCTCCAGCTCGGCGAGGCCGACGCGGTGGTGACCGACGGCGCGCTGGCGGCGAGCCAGGCCGCCCAGGACCCCACGGTCGAGCTCAAGGGCGGCACCTTCACCACCGAGTACTACGGCGTGGCGATGAAGCTGGGCGCCGAGGACCTGGTACGCCGGGTCAACCAGGTGCTGGCCGACTACCGCAAGGACGGCTGGCGGCAGTCGTACGACAAGTGGCTCGCCCCGACCCTCGGACCCCACTCGCCCTCGGAGAGCCCGCCCCCCGCCCTGTACCGGCAACCGACCTGACACGACCGGAGAGTTGACCGGCCGCGCACACCGAGCGCGCCGGGAACGCACGAGAACGAGAGGTGATCGATGGGCGTCACGGGACCCCCCGGGCCGGTGATGGACCGGGACGAGGCGGACCGTGCGCTGGCGCGCCTCGGCGCGGAGCACGAGGCCATCGAGACCTCGCTCCTCGCCCTGCAGGACCACGCGGGCCGAAGACTCCTGGAAGGCGCCGAACTCACCGGCACGACCAAGGAGCGCTGGGCGTCCGCGGACGCGTCGATCACCTTGCTGTGGGCGTACTTCGACGCGTACGCGGACGCGCTGCGCTCCGCGCGCGAGATCCGCTCCCGCAGACGCTGGTCCAGCCGTGAGGACCTGGTCGAGCTGACCGAGCTGCTGCGCGGTTCGGGCATCACGGTCGCCGGGTCCACCACGGCCACCGCGAACGCGCCGACCCTGGCCCCCGCCGGCAAGCTCAGCGAGCGGTTCTCGCTGGCCGCCCTGGTGGACCGGATGAACGATCTGTACGCGACCTCGCTCGACATGGTCGTCACCGCGGACGCCGTGTGGTCCGCGCTGCCCGCCCGCATAGATTTACTGGCCGCGGAGCTCCAGCGCACCCGGACGCTCGCGCACTCCGTGGGCGTGCGCCCCGGCGAACACCCCTCCGGCGACGACCTGGAGCGGATCACCCGGACCCTGACCGCCCTGCGCGAGCGGGTGGTCTCCGACCCGCTCGCCTTCTGGGTCCCCGCGCAGGGGAGTTCGGCCCCGGGCGGCGGCCGCCCCGACACGGCGGCGTACGACCGTGAGGCGCGCGCCCTGGAGGAGGTGCGCCGGGAGATCGACGCGGTCCTGACGGTGCGCCAGGACGCCGAGGCCCGGCTGGTGAAGCTGCGGGACGTGCTCAGCCGCGCGGACCGCACCCTCGCCGAGGCGCGCAGTGCCCGCGGCGAGGTCCTCGCGAAGATCGCCGCGTCCGAGGTGCCGGCCGTCAGCGGTCCGCCGACGGTGCTGCAGGAGCAGCTGGCGAAGGCCGCGGAGTACCGCCGGCACGCGCAGTGGCACCGCCTCTCGCCGCTCCTGGAGGCGCTGGAGGAGAAGGCGGAGGACGAACTCCTGCGCGCCCGTGAGTCGTTGACGGCGGTCACCCAGCCGCTGGCGGTCCGCGCCGAGCTGCGCGGCCGTCTCGACGCGTACAAGGCCAAGGTCGCCCGGCACGGCTTCGCCGAGGACCCGTTCCTGGTCGAGCGCTACGACGCGGCCCGGCGCATGCTGTGGAGCGCTCCCTGCGATCTGCGGGTGGCTGAGGAGGCGGTGCTGCGCTATCAGCGGGCGGCGGCCGAGCTGCTGAGCCCGCAGGTGCCCGAGCAGGGCGGGCCTCATGACCGTGTGGACCGGAGGGGGCCCGACGCGTGAGCGGTGAGGGGATGAGGTTGAGCGAGCAGCCGGTGAGTGAGCGGAAGTGCGGTCGGCCCGGTTGCGAGGGGTCGTACGAGGACATGGGCGGCGGCGAGCTGTACTGCGACACCTGCGGACTCGCCCCGGCCGAAC
>NZ_JBIRQM010000004.1:377469-424942 GCF_044333225.1 Streptomyces sp. NPDC021080
GGCGAGCTGTACTGCGACACCTGCGGACTCGCCCCGGCCGAACCGGCACCGGGGTCCACCCGGTCCGCCGGCGTGCCCGCACCGGATGCGGGCGAGCAGCCCGCGGGTGAGCGGAAGTGCGGTCGGCCCGGTTGCGAGGGGTCGTACGAGGACATGGGCGGCGGCGAGCTGTACTGCGACACCTGCGGACTCGCCCCGGCCGAACCGGCACCGGGATCCACCCGGTCCGCCGGCGTGCCCGCACCGGATGCGGGCGAGGCGGGTACGGCGTCGGCCGGCTCCTCCGCGCGCGGCACGGCCGGCTCCGACAGCAGCAGCGTGCGCGGTGGTTCCCCCGCCAGCTCGCGTACGTCGTCGCGCTCCTCGCAGTCGCGGCGCTCGGTCTCGGGCCGGCTGTCGCGGTCGCTGTCGGGCAGGTCGACGGGCCGTTCGGTGTCGGTGCGCAGCTCCGGTTCGACGGCGTCCTCCTCGGGGCGGGGCCGGCTCGGCGCCGGGCTCGTCGAGGTCCCGGAGGTGCCGCGGCCCGACCCGCGCGCGATGGTCCTGGAGAACCCGGAGGTGCCCGAGCGCAAACGGTTCTGTTCGCGCTCCGACTGCGGTGCCCCGGTGGGGCGTTCGCGCGGCGAGAGGCCCGGCCGCACCGAGGGGTTCTGCACGAAGTGCGGCCACCCGTACTCGTTCGTGCCCAAGCTGCACACCGGTGACGTCGTGCACGGCCAGTACGAGGTGATGGGCTGTCTGGCGCACGGCGGGCTCGGCTGGGTGTACCTCGCCGTCGACCGCGCGGTGTCCGACCGCTGGGTGGTCCTCAAGGGCCTGCTCGACACGGGCGACCAGGACGCGATGGCGGCGGCGATCTCCGAGCGGCGCTTCCTCGCGGAGATCGAGCACGCCAACATCGTGCGGATCTACAACTTCGTCGAGCACCTGGACCAGCGGACGGGTTCGCTGGACGGGTACATCGTCATGGAGTACGTGGGCGGCAAGTCGCTGAAGGAGCTCGCGAACGGGCGCCGCACGGCGGACGGCAAGCGCGACCCGCTGCCGGTGGAGCAGGCCTGCGCGTACGGCATCGAGGCCCTGGAGGCACTCGGCCATCTGCACAGCCGCAACCTGCTGTACTGCGACTTCAAGGTCGACAACGCCATCCAGACCGAGGACCAGCTCAAGCTGATCGACATGGGCGCGGTGCGCAGGATGGACGACGACGAGTCGGCCATCTACGGCACGGTGGGCTACCAGGCCCCCGAGGTGGCCGAGGTGGGCCCCTCGGTCGCCTCCGACCTCTACACCGTCGCCCGTACGCTCGCCGTCCTCTCCTTCGACTTCCAGGGCTACACGAACGTCTTCGTGGACTCCCTGCCCGACCCGGACAACATCGAGGTCTTCCGCCAGTACGAGTCGTTCTACCGGCTTCTCGTGCGGGCCACCGACCCCGACCCGGCCCGCCGGTTCGCCTCGGCGCAGGAGATGTCCGAACAGCTGACGGGCGTGCTGCGCGAGGTGGTCTCGCTCCAGACGGGGCGGGCGCGGCCGGCGCTGTCGACCCTGTTCGGACCCGAGACCAAGGTCACCGACACCGAGCTGTTCGGGAAGACGGCCGGGGACGTGTCGAAGCTGGGGGCCCGCGTGGTCCCCGTACGGGCGAGGAAGGGCGCGCCCGCGCTGCCCTCGGGGACGAACGGGGCCGGGCCGCTGCCGCCCGCTCCGCCGGCCTCCGCCACCCTGGTCAGGCCCGTCGCGGCGGCGGCCACCGCGCTCGCCCTGCCCGTGCCGCGGGTGGACCCGGGCGACCCGAACGCCGGCTTCCTCGCGGGGCTCATCGCGTCCGCGCCCGCGGAGCTGATCGCCGCGCTGCGGGTGGCACCGGCCCCTTCGCCGGAGCTGCGGCTGCGGGAGCTGCGGGCCCTTCTGGAGATGGGCGAGCCGGGCGGCGCCGGCACGGCCGTCGAGGCGCTGGAGGCGGATCACCCGGACGACTGGCGGGTGGTCTGGTACCGCGGTGTCACGGCGCTGGCGACCGGCGAGAACGAGATCGCGGCGCTGTCCTTCGACGCCGTCTACGACGCCTTCCCCGGCGAGCCCGCGCCCAAGCTGGCCCTCGGCGTGTGCGCGGAGGTGCTCGGCCAGCTGGACAACGCCGCCGAGTACTACCGCCTCGTGTGGACGACCGACCCCAGCTATGTGAGCGCGGCGTTCGGACTGGCCCGGGTGCAGCTCGCGGCGGGGGACCGCCAGGGCGCCGTACGCACCCTGGAGTCCGTGCCGGAGTCGTCGATCCACTACACGGCGGCCCGGGTCGCGGCCGTGCGGGCGCGGCTGCGGCAGCGGCCGGTCACGGAGACGGCGGCACCGTTCCTGGACGAACTGGCGGCGGCGGCCGGGCAGGTCGAGGCGCTCGACGGATTCGGACTGGACGCGGTGCGGCGCGAGCAGTTGTCGACGGAGGTCCTCGGCTGCGCGCTGGACTGGGTACTCTCCGGTAGCCAGGGTTCCGCTCCGGCTACCGGGGGCGGAACCGCGCTGCTCGGCAGCGAGTTGGACGAGCGTGGCCTCCGTTTCGGCCTCGAACGTTCGTACCGGACGCTGGCCCGGCTCGCGCGGGGCGGCGAGGAGAGGATCGACCTGGTGGAACGCGCAAACCGTTACCGCCCCCGGACGTGGGTGTGATTGATGTCCCAGATGCCCCAGCCGACGGCCCTTTCGCGGTGCCCCAGTTGCGAGGAGCCGCTGGACGCGGCCGACCGTTTCTGCGGTGCGTGCGGCTATGACCTGTCGACGGTGTCCGCACCGCCGCAGGACCATCCCACGATCGCCATGAACGGCGCCTCGGCCGGCCTCCCGCCGGCCGGCCCGTCCATGGACCGGCCCCTGACGCAGGACGTCGGCAGCACCGACACGCCCGCGCCGGTGCACCGCGCCGCCGACATCCGGGGCACCGATTCGGGTGGTTCCGAACTGCCGCACCCGGAACGTCCCGAGCACCCCGAGCACGCGCAGGGCGATCCGGCGGGCATCCTGCCGCCCGCCGCCAGGCGGCCCGCCGGCAAGCCCTCGGGCGTGCGTTTCGACAGGCCGTCGGAGCCCGACGAGTACCCGCTCGCTCCCCCGGCCGGCGGCCCGGACCGCGAGGTCCCCGCCGATCCCCGGACCGCCGACCTGCCGGCACCCGCCGCGGGCGCCAAGCTGTGCGTGGCCTGCCGTGCGGGCCAGGTGGACACCGACGGCTACTGCGAGAACTGCGGGCACGCGCAGCCACGGGAACGGGACCACATGGAGCAGGAGTTGGGCGCGGTCGCCGCGGTCAGCGACCGGGGGCTGCGCCACCACCGCAACGAGGACGCGTTCGCCGTCTCCTCGACCGCGCTGCCCGACGGCTCCCCCGTGGTCGTCGCGATCGTCTGCGACGGAGTCTCCTCCGCGACCCGCCCCGACGAGGCGTCGCTCGCCGCCTCCCACGCGGCGAACGAGGCGCTCCTCGCGGCGCTTCCGCTGGGCACGCATCCGCAGGCGGCCATGCACGAGGCGATCGTCGCGGCCTCGGAGGCCGTCAACGCGCTGGCCGGACCGGACACCGCGCAGGGTGAGCACGCGCCGCACGTGAACGCGCCCGCCTGCACCATCGTCGGCGCCCTCGTGACGTCCACGCTGCTGATCGTCGGCTGGGTCGGCGACAGCCGTGTCTACTGGGTCCCCGCCGACCGCACCTCGCTGCCGGCCCGGCTCACCGAGGACGACTCGTGGGCCGCGCAGATGGTCGCCGCGGGCCTGATGAACGAGGCGGAGGCGTACGCGGACGAGCGTGCCCACGCGATCACGGGCTGGCTCGGCGCCGACGCCTACGAACTGGAGCCGCACACCGTCTCGTTCAAGCCGGACCGGCCGGGTGTGGTCGTGGTGTGCACCGACGGACTGTGGAACTACGCGGAGACCGCGGAGGAGATGGCCGAGATCGTCCCCCTCGACGCCGCCGAGAGGCCGCTGCACACGGCCCGGGTTCTGGTCGGCCACGCCCTGGACGGCGGGGGCCACGACAACGTAACAGTGGCCGTCATGCCGTTCCCCGCACCCCAGCAGGGGGCAGTATCGGCCTGAGGCCGCGGACGAACGGGGGCGGCCGCGGACCGGAGGGGACCGGTCCGCATCCAGTCAGCACCTCCGCCGGGGGGCGGAGGCCCGAGGGGGACACAGAGGCATGGCCAATTTCTCGAAGTCGAACGTGCCGCAGTTCTCGGTCGACGTGTACCAGAACGAGTACCTGCCCGAGGGCGGCCGCGAGGTCAACGCGATCGTCACGGTGAGCGCGACCGGCGGCGGCACCGTCGGAAGCGCGGTCGCCGCGCCGCACCTGTACACCGCGGGCCAGGCGCCGGACGCCGCCGTGGCGATCATGGTCGACTGCTCGGGCTCGATGGACTACCCGCCGGCCAAGATGCGCAACGCCCGCGACGCCACGGCCGCCGCGATCGACACCGTGCGCGACGGGGTCCACTTCGCGGTGATCGGCGGCACGCACGTCGCCAAGGAGGTCTATCCGGGCAACGGACGGCTCGCCGTGGCGGACGCGACCACCCGCGACCAGGCCAAGCAGGCGCTGCGCAGGCTGAGCGCGGGCGGCGGTACGGCGATCGGCACCTGGCTGCGGCTCGCCGACCGGCTGCTGGCCTCGGCGGACGTGTCGATCCGGCACGGCATCGTGCTCACCGACGGCCGCAACGAGCACGAGTCGCCCGAGGACCTGAGGGCCGCGCTGGACTCCTGCGCCGGACGTTTCACCTGTGACGCGCGTGGCGTGGGCACCGACTGGGAGGTCAAGGAGGTCACCGGGATCGCCTCGGCGCTGCTCGGCACCGCGGACATCGTCGCCGACCCCGCCGCCCTCTCCGCCGACTTCACGCACATGATGGAGACGGCCATGGGCAAGGAGGTCGCCGACGTGGCCCTGCGGGTGTGGACGCCGGTCGGCACCGAGATCAAGTTCGTCAAGCAAGTGGCGCCCACCGTCGGGGAACTGACGGACCGCCGCACCGAGGCCGGACCCCGCGCGGGCGACTATCCGACGGGTTCCTGGGGGGACGAGTCCCGCGACTACCACGTGTGCGTCCGGGTCCCGACGGCCGGGGTCGGCCAGGAGATGCTCGCGGCCCGGGTCTCGCTGGTGATCCCGCAGAGCGACGGCTCCGTGCAGAACCTCGGCGCACAGGGGCTCGTACGGGCGGTGTGGACCGACGACATGGCCGCCTCGACGTCCATCAATCCGCAGGTCGCGCACTACACGGGCCAGGCCGAACTGGCGCAAGTCATCCAACAAGGTCTCGATCTTCGCAAAGCGGGAGATGTCGACGGAGCAACGGCCAAGCTGGGACGGGCCGTCCAACTCGCCGGAGCCTCCGGAAACGCCGATACTGCGAAACTGCTCGCGAAGGTGGTGGACGTGGTCGACGTCGCGGCAGGTACTGTGCGATTGAAAGCACGTGTCGCGGAGGCCGACGAGATGACCCTCGAGACACGGTCCACAAAGACTGTTCGTGTAAAGAAGTAGCGGGAAGTAGCGAGCCCGGTTCCCGCTGGGATCCGGAGAAACCCGGTCATGACGACCGGAAAAGGAAAGGGGGAAGGACCGACATGCCGACATGCCCGAACGGACACCAGTCGGGTTCCGACGATTGGTGCGAGGTCTGCGGTCACCGCATGGCCGGTGTCCCCCCGCTCCCACCGCCGCCGCCCGGCGGCGGGTACAGCTACCCGGCGCCCGGTTCGCCCCCGCCCGCCTCCGGCGGCCGGTCCGGCGTGCCGGACCCGGGCGCCGAGCTCTGCCCGCAGTGCCGCACGCCCCGCGAGGGCGCTGCGCCTTTCTGCGAGGAGTGCCGGTGGAACTTCCTGACCAACACCGCGACGTCGTACACACCGGCGGCGCCGCGCCCGCCGGCCGGCGGTCCGGGCGGTCCCGGCGGTCCCGGCGCGCAGTCGCCGTACGGCGGTCCTGGCGGTCCCGGCGGTCCCGGCGGTCCCGGCGGCCAGAATCCCCCGCAGCGGTTCCCGCAGTCCGGGCCCGGCGGTCCGGGAGCCGGTGGCCCCGGCCACGACCCGTTCGAGTACCAGAGCTCGCGGCCCTCGCAGATGAACCGTCCCGCCGAACCGATTCCGCCGGGCCCGGGGGCCCAGCCGTACGGCGGCCCCCAGGGTTTCGGCGACCCCCAGGGCTTCGGCGACCCCCAGGGCTTCGGTGGCGATCCCCAGGGTTTCGGTGGCGACCCCCAGGGTTTCGGTGGCGACCCCTCGCGCCGGGCGGCGCCCGGCGGCCCGGGTGCCCCGCAGCAGGCCTACACCCAGCAGCCCTCCCCGCCGCCCTTCACCCAGGGCGGACCGCCGCAACAGGGCGGCCCGCAGCAGGGCGGCCCGGCCTTCGGCGGCGGTGACGACGACTGGGTGATCCCCCCGCCGTCGTCCGGCGCGCCCGGCGGCCAGAGCGGCCCCGGTCGACCCGGTGGCCAGGGCGGTCCCGGCGGTCCCGGCCAGGCGGGCGGCTACGGCTACCCGGAGCCCGGGGTCACCCAGGCTCCGCCCGGTCCCGGCTACCAGCAGCAGCCGCCCCAGCAGCAGTCCCTGTCCTGGAACGCGACCATCGCCCCGGACCGTGAGTACTTCATGGCGATGATGCAGCGCTCCGGCCCCGAGGCCGCGGGCCTGAACCTGCCCGCGTACTCGCCGGAGCTGCAGCGCCCGCTCCTCGGCAACCAGATCACGATCGGCCGCCGCCGGCACTCCACCGGCGAATCCCCGGACATCGACCTGTCGGTGCCGCCGGAGGACCCGGGCGTCTCGCACCAGCACGCGGTCCTGGTCCAGCAGCCGGACAACACCTGGGCGGTCGTCGACCAGAACTCGACGAACGGGACCACGGTCAACGGCGGCGAGGAGCCCATCCAGCCGTTCGTTCCGGTGCCGCTGCAGGACGGCGACCGGGTGCACGTGGGCGCCTGGACGACGATCACGATCCGGCGGGGCTGAGCACGTTCCTGCCGGGCCCGGCACAGTGGCCCGGCAGGGGTTGGCAACTGCTCGCCGAGGAGGGTGCATAAGGTCGGTTTCGCTCGTTCGGGTGATGGTCGGCTTCCTGGCTTGCGATGCCCTGGTCCATCCGGGTTAGCGTTGCTGCGCGATCTGGGACGTCGGGTGTGGCGCCAGTGTGCGGGGCCCCTGCTCCACCGGAGTGATGGTTCAGGGCCTCCCCGTCACCTTGGCCGTGCCCGTATGGCCAGGTCGCACAGGGAACTGGCCTCCCGGGCCCGGACCACGCACAGGATGCGTGTCGCCGCCCCGGGGCTGAGTACGCCGGGGACCAGTGCGCTCAAGACCGTTCGGGGCGTGCGGCTGAATGGGCTCGCTCCTGCTCAGTCCTGAGGAACGGTTCCGTGCAGAGGTGTGTCCCGTGCCGCGCCGGAGCGGGACGTCCGCGGCGGCTCCTGTCGGCCCTCCGGCCGCAGGGGCCGTTCCCCGGCGGTTCCTGACCGTCTCCGGCCGCGCTCCCTGCCGTCTCCGGCCGCTCCGACCGTCTCCGGCCGCTCCGACCGGCTCCGGCTCGCGCAGAGCCCCTGGCTCGCGCAGAGCCCCTGCCTCCGCCTGCCCCGCCATGACGCGGCTCAGGGCAGCCGCCAGGTGTACGGCCCCTCGGGGTCGTCCAGCCAGGCCCAGACGTTCTCCTCGCCGACCGTGATCCCGTACCGCTCGCGCTGCGGCTGCCCCTCGCGCTCCCACAGCGCGTAGGCGTCCTGGGGATCGAGGCGGCCCGCCGTCAGCGCGAGCAGGAAACGGAACAGATCGTTGCCGCGGGCCCGGCGCGGCACCCCGCCGGTCCGGGCCGGCTCCGGCTCCGGCCCGGACCGGGTGGAACCCCGCAGCGGCACGAAGAAGGCCGACGTGTGCAGGAAGCGTCCCTCCGCATGCCCGGCGTCCTCGACGTCCAGCGTGATCAGTCCGGTGGCCAGCGGCGCCAGGACGCGGGCCCCGGGCGCGCACTGCGCCAGCCAGGCGCGCGGGATCGTGGTCAGCGTGCAGGTGGCGATGATCCGGTCGAAGGGAGCGCGTTCGGGGACCCCGCGGGCTCCGTCACCGGTGACGACGGTCGGGTGGTACCCGGCGACGGCCAGATGCGCTCGCGCGGCGTCGGTGATCTCCACATCGAGGTCGACGGTGGTCACCAGTTCGTCGCCCAGACGGTACGCGAGCAGGGCCGCGTTGTAGCCGGTCCCGGCGCCGATCTCCAGGACGGCGTCCCCGTCGCGCACCTCCAGGGCCACCAGCATCATCGCCATCAGCGACGGCTGGCTGCTGGAGGAGACCAGTTCCCCGTCACGGACCCGGGTCGCCAGCGGGGAGTCCGCGTACGCCCCGCGCAGCCAGCGGTCCCGGACCCGCGGGTCCGGGTCCTCGCCCCACAGCCGCTCGTAGCCGCCGGTGGCGCCGATGTAGTAGTACGGCACGAAGAGGTGGCGCGGGACGGCCTCGAAGGCCTCCCGCCAGACGGGATCGCCCGCCCAGGCCCCGCTCCGGTCGATCTGGCGCACCAGGGACGCCCGCGCCAGATCGGCGGGGTCCCCGGGCCCGGGGCCGGTTTCGAGAGCGTGCGCGCCCATACCTCCACTGTGCTGCCGAACGGGCCGCGAGGCGAGCGTCGCACCGGCCGGTCCGGAGCCGCCGCGTCCACTGCCGCGGTCGGACCTCGGGCGGGCCTCGCCCGTGCCACGCGTGTGCCTCGGGTGAGCTCGCGCGTGCCTCGGCTGCGTGGACCCAAGCCTTGAGTCCTCGGCCGCCCCGTCTGAGAACATGGGGGCGTGAAAGAGATTCGGCGCGGCACGCTTCAGGAGCAGACCTTCTACGAGCAGGTCGGCGGCGAGGAGACCTTCCGGCGCCTCGTGCACCGCTTCTACGAGGGTGTCGCCGGGGATCCGCTGCTGAAGCCCATGTATCCCGAGGAGGACCTCGGCCCGGCCGAGGAGCGCCTCGCACTGTTCCTGATCCAGTACTGGGGCGGCCCGACGACGTACAGCGAGAACCGCGGCCACCCCCGGCTGCGGATGCGGCACGCCCCGTTCAAGGTCGACCAGGCGGCGCACGACGCCTGGCTGAAGCACATGCGGGTCGCCGTCGACGAACTCGGTCTCTCCGAGGAGCACGAGCACACGCTGTGGAACTACCTGACGTACGCGGCCGCCTCGATGGTGAACACGGCGGGCTGACCGCCGGTTTCGGCGACGGACGCGGCGCCCCGCGCACCGGCCACCGGCGCGCGGACATCGGTGAACGGCGCGCCGGGATCGGCGAACCGCGCGGTGATCAGCGAACGCGGGGAGATCGGTGAACCGCGCGGGGATCAGCGAACGCGGGGGTCAGTGGACGCTGACGCCGAGCGAGCCGAGTCCTGCCCGGCGGACGGCGACCGATCCGAAGGGCGTCCGCAGCCGCAGCCAGGCCCCCGACGAGTACAGCGCCAGCGGACCGCCGGACGGGCGCCCGCCCGAGGGGACCTGTCCCTCGGCGGAGGAGGCCACGGGCGGCACGGGCCGCAGGAATCCCAGGGACTGCGCGGCGTGCGCGGCCCGCACGGGAAGTCCGGTGTCGCCGATGGGGCGGGACCATATCTCCCGCCCGACCCGGTCGAGTTCGGCACGGGTCCGCAGCTCGGGGGCCAACTCCTCGGTGCGCAACCGGAATTCGGCCACCGCCTCCGCGACCTTCGCCCGTACGGCGTCCGGGGCGGGCAGCCCCGGCTCCTGCCGCCAGCCGCCCTGGGGCGGCAGCACACCGGCCCACGGGGGCCCGGTGACGGCGGCCGGGACGGCGAGGGTCGCCGCCGACTCCTCGACGGACTCCAGGAGTTCACCCGCGGAGACGGTCGCGTCGAGGGTGACGTCGAGACCGTGCTCGTACGGCTTGGCGAGCCGTGCCGTACGGATCGCCAGAACCTCGAACGACGGCGGCCGGCCGAAGACCGCGAGCGTGGTGCCGTGCGCCTTGAGGCGCACGGCGGCCGCGCGGTCGTAGTGGACGAGCCGGGAGAGGAAGGCGGCCAGATCGGCCGCCTCCCCCGTGTCGGCGAGGTGCAGGACGGTCATGCCGCGACGGCCTCGTCCTCGTCGTCGCGGTACGACTCCAGGAAGTCGCGTTCCTCGGCCGTGATCCGGCGAGGGCGCTGCTGCTCGAAGTCGAACGGCACGATCACCGTCGAGGCGGTGACGTAGACCTGGTCGGGGTCCTTGACCTCGTAGGTGATCGTGAAGGACGCCGCCCGGATCTGCGTCACCCACATCTCGATGTCCACCGGCGCGTGCCGGTGGACCAACTGCCGCTTGTAGTCGATCTCGTGGCGCGCCACCACGGACCCCTGCTTGAAGTCCTTGTCCGGACGGAACAGGAAGTCGATACGGGCTTCCTCCAGGTAGCGGAGGAACACCACGTTGTTGACGTGGCCGTACGCGTCCATGTCCGCCCAGCGCAGTGGGCAGCGGTAGATGTGCCGCAAGATCGATCAGCCCCGGGTCAGCTTCTTGTAGGTGGCACGGTGCGGGCGTGCCGCCTCGGCGCCGAGGCGCTCGATCTTGTTCTTCTCGTACGACTCGAAGTTGCCCTCGAACCAGAACCACTTGGACTCGCCCTCGTAGGCGAGGATGTGGGTCGCGACCCGGTCCAGGAACCAGCGGTCGTGGGAGACGACCACGGCCGCACCCGGGAACTCCAGCAGCGCGTTCTCGAGCGAGGACAGCGTCTCGACGTCGAGGTCGTTGGTGGGCTCGTCGAGGAGCAGCAGGTTGCCGCCCTGCTTGAGGGTCAGCGCGAGGTTGAGGCGGTTGCGCTCACCACCGGAGAGGACACCGGCCGGCTTCTGCTGGTCGGGGCCCTTGAAGCCGAACGCGGAGACGTAGGCGCGGGAGGGCATCTCGACCTGGCCGACGTTGATGTAGTCGAGCTCGTCCGAGACGACGGCCCACAGCGTCTTCTTCGGGTCGATGTTCTCGCGGCTCTGGTCGACGTACGAGATCTTGACGGTCTCGCCGACCTTGATGGTGCCGGAGTCCGGGGTCTCCAGACCCTGGATCATCTTGAAGAGCGTGGTCTTGCCGGCGCCGTTCGGGCCGATGACGCCGACGATGCCGTTGCGCGGCAGGGTGAAGCTGAGGTCGTCGATGAGGACCTTGTCGCCGAAGGCCTTGGAGAGGTTGTTGACCTCGACGACGATGGAGCCCAGCCGCGGGCCCGGCGGGATCTGGATCTCCTCGAAGTCCAGCTTCCGCATCTTGTCGGCCTCGGCCGCCATCTCCTCGTAGCGGGACAGACGGGCCTTGGACTTGGCCTGACGCCCCTTGGCGTTGGACCGCACCCACTCCAGCTCTTCCTTGAGCCGCTTGGCGCGCTTGGCGTCCTTCTGGCCCTCGACCTTCAGGCGGGAGGCCTTGTTGTCGAGGTACGTGGAGTAGTTGCCCTCGTACGGAATGGCGCGGCCGCGGTCCAGCTCCAGGATCCACTGGGCGACGTTGTCGAGGAAGTACCGGTCGTGGGTGACGGCGACGACGGTGCCGGGGTACTTCGCGAGGTGCTGCTCCAGCCACTGCACGGACTCGGCGTCCAGGTGGTTGGTGGGCTCGTCGAGCAGCAGCAGGTCCGGGGCTTCGAGCAGCAGCTTGCACAGCGCGACGCGACGGCGCTCACCACCGGAGAGGTTGGTGACGGGCCAGTCGCCGGGCGGGCAGCCCAGGGCGTCCATGGCCTGCTCCAGCTGGGTGTCCAGGTCCCACGCGTTGGCGTGGTCCAGGTCGTCCTGGAGCTTGCCCATCTCCTCCATGAGCGCGTCCGAGTAGTCGGTCGCCATCAGCTCGGCGACCTCGTTGAACCGGTTCAGCTTGCCCATGATCTCGGCGGCGCCGTCCTGGACGTTCTGCAGGACGGTCTTGGACTCGTCGAGCGGCGGCTCCTGGAGCAGCATGCCGACGCTGTAGCCGGGCGACAGGAACGCGTCGCCGTTCGACGGCTGCTCGAGGCCCGCCATGATCTTGAGAACGGTGGACTTACCGGCACCGTTGGGGCCGACCACACCGATCTTGGCGCCAGGCAGGAAGCTCAAGGTGACGTCGTCGAGGATCACCTTGTCGCCGTGCGCCTTGCGCGTCTTGCGCATGGTGTAAATGAACTCAGCCAAGAGAAACCGTCCGGACGCTTGAAATCGGCAGTGGGCAGATACACCCCATCTTGCCTGACGGCTACCCCTCGGGGGAAACCCGTTCGGCCGGGGGGCCGTGACCTGGCGGTTCACCGCCCTCGCTCGTGGCTGATCCGTCACCGGCCGTCGCCGTGGGTCACCACCGAGCGCCCTCGCACGGCCCGGGGACGGCCCGGGGACGGCCCGGCGATCGGGCGTCGGCCCGCATCGGCGAGCAGCCGACCGACTCCATGCCTCCAGGGCATGGCCTGCACCGCTCCGCCTCGAGGGACTGAGCCGGTGACTGACGACGGGGTTGCCGAGGCGTTGCGGACCGTGGCCCGGGCGGGGACCTTGCCGCCGCATGCAGCACTGTTCGTGGGGTTCCCGGTGCACACGTCAGACGCGCCGGAGCGTGCGGGTCGAGGACGAGGGCGGTGAAAGCCGGTGGGCGGTCTGCGAGGAGCACCGTGCTTCGTCGACGGCTTCGAACACAGCCCTCGGTGACCGACGGTCCGCACAGCCACAACCGACGGGCCGGATCTCCGACCTGCGGCCGTGTAATCGGTCAACGCTGCGACCTGCGACTCAGCCGTCGACGGCCGTCAGCGTCGGTCGTCGTCGAGTGCCCTCGCACGGCCCGCCGACGGCCCGCCGATCGAGCCGGCCGTCACACGCGGCTGGTTCGGAAGTTCCGGGACCCGCCGCTGCACGTCGTAGGGGGCCTCTCGACGCCAGACCCGTCTCCACTCCCGGGCAAGAAGTGCGCCGGCCACGAGAAACAGGACCGATCCGGGCCAAATGATGTGGGGTACCTCTACGAGCGTGGAGACCGGGGCGGCCACCCAACCGCAGGACGCCAAGGCAAGCACGACAATGCGCCCTGCTCGCCCGGGAAACCTGGCCACATCCGCCATGCCGTCGTCCTCCGTGTCTGCTCCTCGCACTGCGAGCGGCAGTGTACGCACGGCCGGCGGAACGGCTCGGAGGTCTGACCTCATCCTTGTCAGGTCGATCAAGGGGAGCCGTCGACGCCCCCCGTCTGCGCCACCCGTCGGCGTCACCCTCGGCACGGTCTGTCGGCACCACCCGTCGGCGCGGCCCCACCACAAGGCGTGACCCGTCACGCCCTCGCCTCGTGCCCGGCCTGCCCGAGGAGGACACTCTTTCTAGGGGCTGGGGTCCGCCCGGTCCCTTCAGGGCTTCACCGGGGGGCAGCGGCTTCGGAGGTGATCGCGATGACACAGATGACAGCGACGCAGGCACGGACCACGGTCGGCTGGCACGTCGAGATGGAATTCCAGGAGGACGACCACCGCACCCGCGCGGCCGCCCTGCTGCGTCTCCCCGACGGAAACGAGGTACGCGCCCACGGATACGCCAGCCGCCACCCCTCCGACTCGAACCAGCCCAGGGTCGGCGAGGAGGTCGCGGGCGCGAGGGCGCTGAACGAACTCGCCATGCAACTGCTCACCAAGGCTCACGACGAGATCGACGCGGCATCGGGCAGGACCTCGCACGCGCTGAGGTGACCCGGGCACCATGTCGCGCCTCGCGTCATCGGTCGCCATCGGGTCACAGCCCCGAAGGGGAGCAGCCCCGAACGGAAGCAGCCCCGGGCGAGCGCTGTTCCCACGGTCCCGAAGCTGAGCCGCCCCGGGCGAGCGCCATTCGCCGAAGGCCCGCCCACCGCTCCGCCGGAGCTGTCGGGCGAGCACGAAGCAACACGAGCTGATTCACCGGAGACCCCTGGACCGGACAACGTCCGGGGGTCTGCGTCATGCCCCGGACCGGCCGAGGCGGGCACCCTAAACGCCCTTCCACGCATCCCGCACAGATTCCGCATAACCCCTAAAGAAATACTTTGTGGGCACTACAGTCCCCCGCGCACCGATCACCGCACACCCCCGAGCGTCGGGCAGCCGGGTGGAGGTGTCGGTACACCCGAGTCGCAGCGTTCTGGGGGGCTTCATGCGCGAAATGGTCAAAGGGTCGAACGTATCGCTCGCGGCTTTGAGCGAGAACACCGATTCGGTGATCGTCAGTCTGGGCTGGGCGAGCCCGACCGGCGAAGGGGACGCCGACGTGTCCGTCCTCCTGCTGGACACGAACGGCAAGGTCCGCAGTGACGGCGACTTCTACTTCTACAACAACCCGGTCGCCGCGGACGGGAGCGTGCAGCTGCTGGGCAAGACGCCGACGGCGGACGGCAACGAGGACCGGATCGGCTTCGACCTGAGCGCGATGCCCTCCGAGGTCGACCGCATCGTCCTGGCCGCCAGCCGCTACGAGGGCGCCCGCTTCGGGGAACTGGAGCGCGTGAGGCTGGCGTTGGCAGACGGAGGAGGCGAGGAACTCCTCCGCTTCGCCATCGACGACGCCGACGCGATGAGCGCGATCATCTTCGGCGAGTTGTACAGGCGTGCGGAGGATTGGAAGTTCCGCGCCGTCGGCCAGGGCTACGAGGCGGGCCTCGCGGGTCTGGCCACGGACTTCGGGGTCGACATCGACGACGACGCGGCGGCCGAGGAGGCACGGGACGAGGCCGCAGGCGACGGCCGGACGGACACGACGACAGCGGCGTCGGCCTACGACCCCGATCCGCGAGAAGGCCTGCCGGCGGTCCCCTCTCCTCGCCCCGCCCTTCATCCTGCCTCTCCCTCCCTTCGTTCCTCCCCTCCTCGGCCGGAAGGGGAGGACCGGCCGAGGAAGCCGGCCGCGCGGCCTCGTACGGCCAAGAAGAAAATCACCCTGCCCAGGGCGGCCAGAAAGACGCTGGCGGAGAACGAGTCGTGGAGGGACGCGCGCCTCTTCCCGGCGTCGGCGCTCAAGAGCGACCGCGAGCGCGAGACGCGCGCGACCTCGGTACTGCTGTCCGTGATGGCCCAGGTGCCCGAGTTCGGCCGGAGACTCACCGCCGCGTTCGGTGCCCCTGCCGGTCGCACGGAGACCTTCACCGAGGTCACCCTGCCGCACGGCGACACCCCGCGCCGCCCCGACGGGGTGATCCGGATCGAACGGGCCGGCAAGCTGTGGACGGCACTCGTCGAGACGAAGACCAACGGCAGCGCGCTCAGGGCCGAGCAGGTACAGGCGTACATGGACATCGCCGCGCGCCGCGGCTACGAGGCCGTGATCACCCTGTCGAACGACGTGGCGCTGGAGGGCAGCCCGCTCGTCGAGGTCAAGATCGACAGAAGACGCAAGCACAAGGTGGCCCTGTGGCACCTGTCCTGGGCGGAAGTCGCCCATCAGGCGCAGCTGTTGATCAGACACGAGGGCGTCGGCAATGCGGCGCACGCCTGGCTCCTCCAGGAACTGCTGCAGTACCTGCGCCACGAGAACTCCGGCTGCCACGGCTTCCAGAACATGGGACCGGCGTGGGTACCGGTGCGCAACGGAATCGACGACGAGACCCTGTGCCAGGGCGACCCGCGCGCGCTGGAGGTCGTGGAGAGCTGGGAGCGCCTCATCCGCCAGGTCTGTCTGCGGCTGGGCGGCGAACTGGGGCAGAAGGTACTGCCGGTCCACCGCGCCAGACGCGGAGCCGATCCGAAGGCGCTCCGCGGCCGCCTCGCGGATCAGCTCTGTCTCGACGGGCGGCTTCAGTCGGAGCTGCGCATCGAGGGGACGCCCGGCGTCCTGGCGATCGGCGCGGACCTGCGTACGGGCAGGCTCCGCACCTCCGTCGAGATCCCGGCGCCCGAGCAGGGCCAGCCCCTGTCATGGGCGAAGCGCCTGGTCCGGCGCCTGGCCGAGGCCCCGGCGGATCTCCACGTCGAAACCCTCGTCGAAGGGGAGACGGCCGGCCCCCGCGGAACGCTCGAACGCCTCCGCCCCGAGCCGGCCGACATGCTGCCCAAGGACTCCGCCGCCCGGATCTCCGGCTTCCGCCTGTCCCTCCTCAAGGGCATGGGAAGCACCCGCGGAAACGCGGAATCGGGCTTCATCCGAAGCGTCGACGACGCGGCCCACCGCTTCTACACCAACGTGGTGGTCCACCTGGACGACACGACACCACGCCGGCCGCCCGCCAAGGACGGGGCGAGCACGGGCCGGTGAACTCCTTGCCCCGACCGGCTCCAACGGGCAGGAACCGCGCCTCACGGGACCACAGGCGTCACAGGACCACAGGCGTCACAGGACCACAGGCGTCACAGGACCAGGGGTGTCACGGGGCCAGGGGTGTCACGGAACCGGGGACGCTAGGGAGACGAACACGGGCCGAACGACCGCTGCTTCCCGAAGGGTGCGCCGCCAGTCGCTCGCCGACCCGCGAGGCACTGTCGTACGGCCCGGCTGCGAGGACGAGGAAGTACATCCCGACTCCGCGGTGAAGACGACGGAGGACGTCGGCCGGGTGCTGCTGCGACTGCCCTCGGACCAACGCGCACGGCTCTTGCAGGTGATCGCGGACTCGGCCGGGGCGGAGCAAGACCCCGCGCGGCGTGGCGCCCTGAAATCGTTCCCCTTCTCCATCGGCCCGGCCGAGGAGCAGGAGGGTCGAGGACGTGGCCGACTGGGGGAACACCGGACCGGAAGCGCCCACCGGGTCCAGGGCCGGCGACGGTTGCCGCAGTGACCACGGCGTCTTCCGCCGGACGGCCACCACCCGATGCGCGTGGTCCGGTCCTCGAGCAGTGCCCAGCCGACCGTTCGCGGTCGTTGCACCTGATCTGATCGACCGGCGTACGGTTGGCGAGCGAGGGGCGCGCATGTCGGCAATCGGGTCGACGCACCGACCTGCCCCAGCCGATGGAGGGGGAACGGGTGGAGAACCAGCGGCGTCGCCCTGATCCGGCGGACCTCGTGGTGGCCGGATGCGGATTGCTCTTGATCGTGACCGTCGTCGCCCTTCCCGGTCTCGCTCTGAACGACGGGCCGCTGACGGCGTACCTGGTGACCGTGGGTGGCGTGATCGGGTTCCTCTGGGCCCGTAGGAAATTGCGGCACTGAGCCGTCCACCACGGGCAACACCCTGAACAGCCACGCTTCGCTTTCGCTCATCGCTGTGTCCAAGGACGTCGGCGTCGGCGTGTCCATGGGCGTCGCCGTGTCCGTGGGCGAGCCGGTTGCATCCGGCGGTCGCCTGCGGTCACGGAGGCCGCGCCCTTCGCCACTGTGCCGCGACGGTTCCGGAGCGCCCGTACGCCCCGGAGATCCCCGTACGCCCCGGACGTTCACGATGGCCGGTCGCCGTAAAGAGGCATGTCCAGGCCACCGACGCCGAGCACCGGAAACAGTCGTACCGGCTGAAGAGGGTCACCGCCCGCGCCGCCCGTCGCGGGCTGAGGTTCCCGCCGAAAACTTCGACACGTATCCGACAGGGCCACCCGCGAAACCCGGTGACAGCCGTACGGCCCCGGACCCATCCCTTGATCATCGGGAAGGTGTTCGGGGTCTCGCCGTATCGAGTGAGACATGGCCTGACCAGCAAAAAGCCCTCCCATAGGGGAGGGCGGAGACTGGCGCCCCCGGCAGGACTCGAACCTGCGGCCAAGCGCTTAGAAGGCGCCTGCCGCGTCGCGCGGAGCACCCCCTCTGACCTGCACCACTCCCCCACCCCGATGCTCCATCAGTCAGCCCTCGACACACATTCGACAGGGCCCGGGGTTCGCTACGGCCGATGGTAGGCCTCGGGGTCGACTCCCTCCCAGGGTTCCCTGGAGAAGCTCACATAGACGGGGGACTCAGGATCGCCCACCTGCATGTTGGCGAACAGATCCACATCGTGGTTGGCGAACCGGTGCAGATACTGGAGGAACAACTCCAACTCCGCTTTGGACAGTGCCTCGTCGTGCCGCTCATTGCGCATGCGGGCACGATACGAGCCGAGGTCGCACGGCCCGTGCGGAGCCGTCCCGCTAACGGTTGACTGGGATCTCGTAGACGATCTCGCAGTGCGCCGCAGGTACCACGATGTCCGCGGTCTCCACGGGCCGCCCTTGGTCGCTGTAATACGTCCGCCGAATGTGCGTGACGAGCGCGGCCTTCTGGATGCCCAGCAGCGACGCCTCCTCGGCGGTCGCCTGCCTCGGCTCCGGCTGCTCGACGGCATGGCTGACGGTGACACCGATGGCGGCCATCCGGTTCACGACGCCCGCCCCGGCGTGCGGCCCTCCTTCGGGGAGGACGACGAGGGAGCCTGCGGTGAGGTCGTAAGGCTCCCAACTCGTCGAGAGCTGAACCGGCTTGCCGTCGGCCAGAAACTCGTACGCCGTCCGGACACACAGTTCGCCCTCGGAGATCCCGAGCCGCGCCGCAATGTCGACAGGCGCTGGCACCTTGGCATCCGTCCGGCTTTCCCAGTCACCTTGCTTGCCCACGGCCCTCATATCCGTCCGGAAGGGCGACTCGCTGGGGTGCTCCCGAGCCGACGACCGTACGACCCGCACCCGCTGTCGAGGCTCGGCGACGTACGTACCCGACCCGGCGCGCCCCTCCAGCACTCCGTGGGAGATCAGCAGCTCCTGTGCCCGGCGGACCACGTTCTCGCCCACTCCGCACTCCTGACCGATCTGGGCGCGGGAGGGCAGGCGATCGCCCGGCTCCCACACGTGCTCCGCGATCCGGCGCCGGAGTTCGTCGGCGATGCGGAGATAGGGCGGCTGCTCAGGCATATGGAAAATCTAGTCCACTAGCTCTAATCTAGTTAACTAGCTTCACTGAAAGTGATCGCTGGTGACGGAGGCTGTCCTGTGCCCGCTTCGGGAGTTAGCGCGGCGGCCATCGCCGCCCGGCTGTCCACCCTCGGGCTTCCCACGCGAGTGGAGGAACACCGCCGTCACACGTCGGTCGAAGCGGAGGTGCCGGATGCACTCTCCGCCGAGTCATGGCGGGAGGTCCTGGACGTGGTGGCTGAAGCCGACCGGTTCGGGCTCCTCGCCACCAGCTTGAACGGCCGCACCCTCTGGGCGGTCGTACGCAGAACGGTCCCCACGACGGGCGATGTCGGGGGACCGGGCCATCAGCGATAGGAGCTGACCAGCGTGCTCAACCGTATCCGCCGCGCCGCATCCCTCACCAGGGCGCGTCACTCCGCAAAAGGCAGGCACCGCCACCCTTTAACGGCCGTCCACGTACCGACCGTTCCCGCTGTCCCCACGTCCGCTGACGCGTTGACGGCCGGCCTGAGGCGGACCTCTACCAACGGGGACCGCCGCCACTCGCTCGCGGCTGAAGACGTCGCACTCGTCCGCCCGTACGTCCTGGCCTGGGAGAAGCGAGCCCGCACGCGCCCGGTGGTCGTCGCTCCTCATCTGCCGATCCATGCATGGCCAGCTCTCACGGGGGTCCGCTGATGCCCTCGATGTCCTCAAGGCCGTCTCGCCGACATCTCCGCATCGCGGACGCCACGACCATCCCCTACCGCTCGACCGCCTGTCGCATTGGCACGCACCCCGCCTGCGCGGAGTTCTCCCCGGCCTCGGCCCCAGCTGGCCTTCCTGTGATCTACGAAGCGTGCGACTGCCCATGCCACCCGACAGCCGACCGAACCCCTCCCCCGGCGGTGGAGCGATGAGCACATGGGCTCCCGGCGGCGCGCTGGTCGGCAACGTCGAGGTCACCGCGGCCACCGTGCAGCGCGGCGATGTCATCCAACTCGGTGGTCGGGCCTGCCGGGTGAGAGACCTCTTCCAGCTCCCCCAGGGGGCCAAGCAATTGCTCTTCGAGTCGGGCGAGCTGCTGACCATCCACGCACGCACCCGGCTCCTCGCCGTGCGGTCGCTGAGAAGGCGGTGACCGAGTCCGTGCCCTCTCGCCATCACGACATCGCCGACGACCTCCGACAACAGATCACGACCGGCCGTATCCAGCCTGGTGAACGCCTTCCATCCGAAGCTGACTTGGCCGACCAGTACAAGGTCAGCACGCTGACTCTGCGGAGCGCCCTTGCCGCACTTCAAGGAGAAGGCCTCGTCGAGAAGATCCACGGCAAGGGCAACTTCGTCCGCCGCCCCCTTCGCAAGATCATGTACGTCGGCGGCTGGGGAACCCTGGACCCGTGGACCGCTGCCGAAGCGGCCCTGCGCGTCACCGTTCGCACCACCACGGTCCAGGCGCACGGACATCTCACGACCTTGCTCAACGTGCCCATGGGCAGTCCCGCCGTCGAGTTCTCGTGCCTCAGCTTCGAAGAAGCGTCACCGCACGGACTGGCCCGGATCTACATCCCGCGCGACCTAGTGCCGGCCGGAATGCTCGACGACGATTCCGCGCACGGGGAAGAGATCAAGAGATTCCCCGTTCTCGGTCCTGCGCCGACCGCTGTCCGGGAGACGGTGTGCGCCCGTCCACCGACGCCGGACGAAGCATCGGCCCTTCGGATCGGCTCCACGGTGCCCGTCCTCGCCATCACGCGCACCGCGACCGACTCCGCTGGACGTGTTGTCGAGGCCGCGCTGCTGGCCTTCCCGGGTGACCGCATCGACGCGGTCTTCACCACCCACCACGTGATCGACGAGAGGCAGACGCAAGGATGACGGCACAAGACGAACTGCGACTCCTCCCGTGGTCGGGCCCCGGCGGAAACCCCTGCTACCTGAGCACCGACGACCGAGACGGCTTCATGTCCCGCTTGGCGGACAACATCGAATCGGTCCAACTCGGCACGGCCGCCGAGCTGCTGGAGCGAGCCTCCGAAACGCTCGACGACCAGGACGCGGACCCGGAGGAAAAGCAACGGCTGGCGAAGGAATTAACCGGGGCCCTACGAGACGTCCTCCGCGTCGCGATCAGCCGCGGTCATCTGCTGGCGATGAACGAACCGCACGGCATCTGAAGACGCTTCCACACAACGGCGCTTGCCGATGACGCTCCTCCCTTCTGCACGGGGAGGGGAGCCCGAAGATCAACCCGGGCTCCCCTCCCCGTCGCGCTGTGCCGACCCGGTGCAGACGCATCGCACACCGAAGCAGAGACGAACCCTTCTGCACCCGCCTGAACCTCAACAACCGAAAATCAGCCACGACGGCGGGCGCGCCGACCGACCACGCACGCGTATGCCTCGCTCGGCCCCCACGGATCTTAGCCACGCCGTCGGTGCCGTCGACTAGAGCAAGCCGTGACAGCCGGCCCGCGACGACAGCGCCTGAGCCATCAACTTGGGAAGCCGCGATCGGCGTCACCGATCTGCCTCTGTGGGGGCGAGGTAAACCCACGCCTTCTCATGCCGCTCCCGCTCAGTACTTACGCCTCACAGATCTCACGCAAATGGCTGCTGGGTTCTCGCGTTCCTCTTGCCGGTACATGCTCAATGAGTCAGTAGATCCTGCCTGACAGCGCGCAGGTTCCATGATTCATACTTCTGATGATCATCAGACTTTATTCCACCCTGACATGCGGCTTTGTTGGGACAGTCCCCCGCGGGGAAGCTGCTCCACGCGTTTGGGATTTTCGACCCCACGGCAGTAACTCTGCGCCTCGCGCTGTCGTTGTCGATGCGGACGCGTGAAGTAAGAGGAGGGCGAGGGGGTGGAGCCCCTCGCCCTCCGATGGAGGCATTTGCTGCCTCACCAGCGAGCGCGACCCCCTCGCGATCGATGACTGTTTGCAAACGATCGGTCGCGAGGGCCCTACGTCGGCCCACACCCATGGGAGTGATCTTGCCCAATCGTGACCACACCGCCGGAGAGTCTTCAGTTGTACCTTCGCCGGGGATTTCCGCACTGTCTTCAAGTAGCGAACGACTGGCGGTCCTTGAGGAGAAGGGCAAAATCCTTCAGAGGGCATTGTCCCTACTGGCCGGAGGTGGCGTAGACCTCGCCCTCATGATCACCCAGCATGAAACTTGGGTACAAGGTGCTTGGCATGCCGCCGTTACCGTTGGGGTACTGAACACGGTGGTAATCGTCTCCGAGAAGGTTCGTGTCGTCGTGTCATAAATCTCCACGACTTGCACCTCTCCCTCTCGAGCTTCTGCGCCTGGCCTAATGAGCTAGGCGCAGAAGCTTCACTGCGCCCCGAAATGCCGACGTGGTGCTAACGACGTGCCCGGACCAGGGTTACTTATCTGGCCCTAGACTGCACGGTTACAGAGTCACGTCACCCAATCGGGTGATTCATTCATGGAAACATATTGACCGATTTGCCACTCTTGCGTATTTTGTCGAGTAATCTGTCGTGATGCCTTAACCAAGACTTGATGAAATGGCCTTTCATAGGGCGTCGGGACCGAAGTCTCGTTGGACACATACCCCTCCGTCATCCTCATCTCCTTTGACTGATCCAATAAAGGCGTTCATGATTTTGGAGCTGAGCACTCTTGAAGAGTTGCAAATAAACGCAAGTGGCGAACCTTACGATCCCTGGATGGCCGCACTCAAGCTTGGGCGCGGGTGCCGTTGCCGGTTGCTGACTGTCGCGGCTGCCCGTGGCCGTCGACTCCGGCTTTAAATGTCGCGGACCGCCTGCGGCCTGGACAGGCCTTCCGTACCCCGTTCTGCAGGTCGGCGCCATCAGCTTGGGAAGCTGAGGTGATCCGGGACTTGCCAGGGGACTGACCTGGGACGGAAGGGCGTCGACGCCTGGTGGCGTGTTCCTCGGTTCCCCGGTGTTCCCCGCGGCTCCCCGTACGATCTGGCACGCGTCTGGCACGACCTCTTCATCCCGAACTCTCGGCGGGTAGGTTCATCGACGGTTATTGGGCTGCTCAATCAGCTGTAGACGGCTCTTGAGATGCAACCTCGGTCATTGAGGTTGCTGTACTTCCGTGCTGTACAGCTTCGGATCTCTGGCGGGCGTTGGCGAGGTTGTTGCGGCTGGTCAGGGTGTGGGGGTGGGTGTCGCCCAGGACTTGTTCGCACTGGGCGAGGGTGGTCTCGTGCAGGGGGATGGCGCGTGCCAGATCCCCCGCCGCCTGGTAGGCGAGGGCGAGGTTGTTGCGGCTTCGCAGGGTGTCGGGGTGGGTGTCGCCCAGGACTTGTTCGCACTGGGCGAGGGTGGTCTCGTGCAGGGGGATGGCGCGTGCCAGATCCCCCGCCGCCCGGTAGGTGTAGGCGAGGTTGTTGCGGCTGTTCAGGGTGTCGGGGTGGGTGTCGCCCAGAACTTGTTCGCACTGGGCGAGGGTGGTCTCGTGCAGGGGGATGGCGCGTGCCAGATCCCCCGCCGCCCGGTAGGCGCCAGCAAGGTTGTTGCGGCTTCGCAGGGTGTCGGGGTGGGTGTCGCCCAGGACTTGTTCGCACTGGGCGAGGGTGGTCTCGTACAGGGGGATGGCGCGTGCCAGATCCCCCGCCGCCCGGTAGGCGTAGGCGAGGTTGTTGCGGCTGGTCAGGGTGGAGCGGTGGATGTCGCCCAGGACCTGTTCGCACTGGGCGAGGGTGGTCTCGTGCAGGGGGATGGCGCGTGCCAGATCGCCTACCGCTTGGTAGGCGATGGCGAGGTTGGAGCGGCTGGTCAGGGTGGAGCGGTGGATGTCGCCCAGGACCTGTTCGCACTGGGCGAGGGTGGTCTCGTACAGGGGGATGGCGCGTGCCAGATCCCCCGCCGCCTGGTAGGCGAGGGCGAGGTCGTTGCGGCTGATCAGGGTGTCGGGGTGGGTGTCGCCCAGGACCCGTTCGCACTGGGCGAGGGTGGTCTCATGCAGGGGGATGGCGCGTGCCAGATCCCCCGCCGCCCGGTAGGCGTTGGCGAGGTTGTTGCGGCTGATCAGGGTGTCGGGGTGGGTGTCGCCCAGGACCCGTTCGCACTGGGCGAGGGTGGTCTCGTGCAGGGGGATGGCGCGTGCCAGATCGCCTACCGCTTGGTAGGCGTTGGCGAGGTTGGAGCGGCTGATCAGGGTGTCGGGGTGGGTGTCGCCCAGGGTCTGTTCGCACTGGGCGAGGACAGCTGTACGCAGCCCAACGGTGTGGGCGTCGCGTCCCTGCCGGAACAGGTACTGCGCCGCGTCTCTGAACGCGTCAGCAGCCTGGGTAGATGCCGGGTGGTGCGGGGTGTTCGTGGTGGCGAGAGCGAACAGGTGGGGCAGGAGACGCTCCCACTGCGCGGTGTCACTGTCCTGCGTGGGCATGGCCTGACGGGCGAGATGCTCGGCTTCCTGTCGGCCTGGAGGGTGGGCGTCGGGGCCGGTGGTGGGGCTGTGGCGCAGGACGGTTTGCACCAGGCGGTGGACGCTGACGCCTTGGCGGTCTTCGGTGAAGGCGATCATGTTGTAGGAATGCAGTTCCCCCAGGGCGTTGCCTAGTGCGAGCAGGTCCGGGGCGAGGGGGGCGAGGAAGGTGCGGGGGATGTCGTCGGGGGCCAGCCAGGCCATGGTTTGCAGGAGAGTGACGGCGAGCGGGTCGCGGGCGGTGATGGCGGTGAGGGTCTGGTCCCAGATCCGTGCAATGGTGCGGTCGGGATCGTTGACGTCACGGTCCTCGTCCAGGACTAGGCCCAGCGACTGCCGGTAGGCGTCGAGGTCGATGCCAGTCCGGTAGAGGTATGCGCCAGCCTGTTCTAGGGCCAGCGGCAGATACCCAAGATCCTTGGCGAGCCGACGGGCTGCCTCCCGCTGGTCACGGGTGAAGGCAAGGCCGGGGAAGGCGATGACGCACAGCAGGTCGGTGGCTTCGTCCACGGGAAGCAGGCCCAAGGGTATGGCGGGGGCTATCGCGTGCCATCCGGTGGCCTTTCGGCTGGTTGCCAGGTGTTGCCCGCCGTCCAACGTACCCAGGTAGGGGCGCAGGTGTGCCGGGTCCTCGACGTTGTCGAAGATCAGCAGCCAGCCGGGGTGAGCCTGCAGCCAAGCGATCGCCCACGCTGCCCGCTCGTCCGTACCGGCCGCCTGCGCCCACTCTGGACACAGCCTCGTGGTGATTGCGGCGAGGCTGGTCACGATCGACTCGGGAGACTCGGCGGCGATCCACCACACCAGCGTGTACTCACCGCGGTAGCGGGCCGCGTAATGCAGCGCCAAAGTGCTCTTGCCCACTCCGCCCAGCCCGTGGATCGCCCTTGCCCGTGATGGGGAGTGTTGCGGCTGAACCACGGCGGCCGAGCCTCCGCCCGCGAGCATCTCTCGCAGCTCGGTCAGCTCGCGCCCGCGGCCGACAAAGACCCCTGACACCGACTCCGGCAGGTACCCGGCCTTCGCTGGCGCTTGAACGGTGTGTGCCCAGTGCACGGCCTGCGCCGGCAGCACCACGACCCGCGCGTTGTCCCCGCTGATCGCCACCGCGATCGACTCGGCCCCGATGGACCTCTCACCGGACGCCTCCACCCGCACCGGCTCCCCCGGAACCCACGTGCTCACTGCTGGGGCGGGTGGATGGTGGTGTTGTCGCCGGAAGCCGCGATACCGAGGTACTGCGCGCCGATCGCCCGCGTCCCGGACACGTTCACCGTCACCCCGCTCGACGCGGGCAGCAACGCCACCAGCTCGCGCACCAGTTCCGCATCCTCCCGCAACGCCCGCTTGAGCTGATGCCGCAACGCCCCCGCCGCATCCGCGTCGTCTGGTTCCTCGGCGGCAATCTGCACCGCCGACTCCAAGGCCGTCCGGCCTTCCTCATCCCGTCGTCGCCACACCAGATGGAGAATCCGCCGGCCCAGACCCGCCGTCCCCTCCACCGCGGCACCCACCGCCGCATGCTCGGCCCTCTCGAGCACTGCCGCCCCATATGCGGTCAAAGCAGTCGACAGATACGGCGTGGCCTGCTCCACCAGCGCGGCAATCTCCGTACTCACAAGCACTCCTGACCGTGTCTCATCCAGATCACAGGTGCCTTAGCGTAGGAATCGAAGACACTCTGTGAGCGCAAAACGGCTAAACCGCCTGCTGCCGGTCCAGGGGCGAAGCTTCACGGCTGAGAGCCGGGCGCGGCCGGACTACTGCTTCTTGTCCTGGGTCTTGCCGGGGATCTTGGTGACCTGCGTTTTCGCCGCTCAGGGGCGATGGGCTCGTACGCTTGGCCGTCGTCGTTGGTCGTCATTGGCCGCTGTTGAGCAACGTCGGACGGCCCAGAGACGGCCCAGTTTCAGCCCGCTCGACCGACAGCCGGCACCTCCGACACGCCCTGTCTGAACCTCAGCCGACGACAGTCAGCCACGACGGCGGGTGCGCCAACCGACCACGCACGCTTATGCCTCGCTTGACCGTTTGTCATCGGACTTTGACGGACGCGAGTCTGTGTCATCGGAGTTTGATCACCGCAGGTCAGCGACTCGGCGCACCGAAGGTGCGCCGAGTCGCTGACCTGCACTTATGTGCAGCGCCTCGTAAACGTGCAGGTCAGGGCGTTGCGATCGTCGTGCAGGCTGCTCGATGTGTGGGGACGGTGGGGTCAGGAAGGCTTGACCGTCGAGACCGGGGTGACGGTCACCTTGTTGTCGCACTCGGCCCACCACCCGTCGTTCAGGGCGACCTGGTGCTTCCCGGAGTGCGGCAGCCCGATGACCATCGTCGGATACGCCGCCGGGGTCTTGCCCGACACGCAGTAGCCGTCGGCCTCCCCCTGGACCTGGACGAAGGTCAGCTTCACCCACGCCTTGCCGTGCGGCCGGACCGTCACGGTGGCCGCCCTGCCGGTGGGGGTGACCTTGAGCGGGGTGTTGTGGGCGGGGGAGCCGTTGCCGGCGCCCGCGACCGTCGGATGGCCCTTCAGGACGCACGTCTTCCGGGAGACGTTGGTGAACTGCACGACCGCCGCCCCGGTCCCGGTCCCGACGGGCCGGTGGACGGCCTGCCGGGCGCTGACCTGGAGGGCGGAGGCCGGGCAGGCGGGCGGCGGGGTGGAGGCGGTGGTGCTCGCCGCCATGGCGGTGCCGGGCAGGATGCCGGTCACCGCCGCCGCGACGGCCGTGACCGCCGTCGTCGCCAGAACCGCCCTGCGAATGCCGTTGCTGTGCCGCATGCTGTCGTCCCCCTGAGTCGTCTCGTCCGCGGGTTTCGGTCGTCGGTTGTTGCCCCGCGGTACGCGTGGTCGTGGTGCGCGAGTGCAGATAGGGCGGGAGATCGGCAAGGTTCCGTGCGGCGACTACTTGTGACGGAACGGTGACGACAGGCTGCACCCGTGCAGATGGCCGTTGCTGACACACCGAAGGCAACACGCCTTGGAAACAAGGGCGATGCGGCCACTCGATGTGCACCCGTCACGCTCTCAGCTTGGGAAGCTGAGGGCGTCTGGGGCCTGCTTCGAGGCTGACCTGCGGCTGAGTGCTGTCGGGACCTGAAGCGAGATCGTCTGATTCCCCGGTGTTCCCCGTGGTTCCCCGCAGGATCTGGCACGACCTCTGCGCCCTCAACTACTGACCCAAGGGGTGGCCCTTCAAAACTGCGTACGCTCGCTCAACCTCGTCCAGGTACTACTCCAGGCGAAAACGAACCTCCGCGCTGGGCCTGCCATTGAGGCCCGGGTACATCAGGTCAGATGTGCGCGTGAGCCCGGTCGGCACATCGATCGTCCGGCTTGTGTGTAACTCTCCGCACTACATCGCGCCGGAACACTAAGCTCTCCAAGAGTCGGCTAGGTCCTCGGGGGTTGCGCATGTACTGCTTTCGTCTCCCCTTCACGATGCCGCGCATGACACGGCTCGGGTTGGCCGCAGCGGAGCTCTTGATCCATGAGGAAGGAGAGCAACGTATCTGGCTCAAGTCTTCCGAGAAGAAGGGCCAACCCCTGCGCGACGCTGCCAACTTCGTGGTCAGGGGCGAGGGCTACTCCACTCATGATGAAGCTGCCCTAGAGGGTGAACGATGGAGGGACGTCATCAGTCGTTCCTTCGCCCGGATGCATCTCGCCGCCGATTTCGGTGATCAGGACCCTTTGAGCAGCTCGACAACGACCGCAGAGCCGGTGTTCTCCGAGCACTTGGGACGTCACGTAATGGAGGGCGTGGCGGGTGTCACAGTCTTCCAGGATCAGCCGGACCTCCTCCTTATCGCCGCGGGTGATCTCTTTGGTTGTGTGCGTCCTTCAGAAGAGAAATGCCGTTCTGTATTCCTTCATGCCGCGCAGCTCCACGAACCCCTGAAGGTAGCCGAGAGGCTGGCCTTCGATCTGTACAGCGGTTCCTTCTTCCAGGCATCGGCGGCCGCAAGACTCTTGATGTTGACGATGGCGGTTGAGACCCTGCTTAACCTCCAGCCTCGCTCGATCGCCACTCAGGCGCACGTGACTGCCATGATCGAGGCTACGGAAGTCAACACAGACCTCACTCACACCGAGCGCAACTCACTACTGGGGACGTTGAAATGGCTACATAACGAGTCGATTGGTCAAGCCGGGCGGCGGCTGGCTCGGACGTTGGAGCCGCGGAAGTATGGCGGCAGAAAACCAGCAGCCTTCTTTACTCGTTGCTACGAGGTGCGCAGTGCGCTTACGCACGGACACGTACCGCGTCCTGACCATCGTGAAGTCAATTCACTCGTAGGAAGTCTTGAGTTGTTCGTTGCAGACCTTTTGGCCGGCCGACTTCTGGCTGAGATTCCTGACTGACCATTCTGAACTGATACCCGCAGCACCTTCCGCAGTTTCCGCCTCGATTGTTTCGCCGAGCACCCCTACACGGTACGAATCCCACCAGCGAGGGCAACGCCCTGGCGCTTTGGGGGCAAAGACGGGCTTTCTGGTGCATGCCGACGGTGACGTGCCGGGACTGCCGTACGCAGAGAGCACGGCGGACCTCGAACACACGGCCGACATGACGCGGCGGCTCTACCCGGGGGAGATCAAGGGATCGAATCTCTGGAGCGGCGTGTATCACCCAGAGGGGAAGACGTATGCGGCGAGCCGTCCCGATGTGGAGGACATCGGTGACCAGAGGGTGACAGTTGACGCCCCCTCCGAGCTCCCAGAGTGCTTGGTGAAGGCGAGCGCCGGCCGACGGATCGAGCTACACGCCAGGCCCATGCACAGCGTCGTGGACTGACTCGCGTTCGCCGTATGGGAGGACAGCCGACTCGTCCACTCCCTGCCACCGCTTTAAGGCTCACCCTGCTTGTCCATGCGTCCCCTGGACTGCGAAGATGTAACACAAAGTAGCAGTGTGAGCACCTAGGAGACGCAAATGAGCCTCCGCGATATTCCTGGCCTGGCCAAAGCGCTCATTGCTGAGCCTGCGGAGGACTCAGGAAGTGACACAGCTTCTAGATATAACTTCCAGCACCAATGCGCAGCTCGCCATTGCTTCGCAATGCTGACCGATTCGGCTTTGATAGGAGTAGTTTGCGAGTGGCACGTTGACTATGTACTTATGTATAGAGACGGGATCAATGAACTGGTATCCGTAAAGCATCGAGAGCCCCAATCCGGCCCATGGCCTTTTTCGGAGCTCTGGACAAAGGGCGGTTTGGTGACGCTCTATGAACGTTGGAAGTCCACACCTGACGCGAAATGCCGTCTTGTGACCAACGGCGCCATGAAGGCCACACGGGACAAGGCTCTGGAATTTGCAAAAGGCCTAACGAGCCGGAATTACCAAGATTATGCGGCCGATGTCGCACAAAAGCTGGACTGCGAACCCGACGAAGCCCAAAATTTTCTAGATTCCCTCCGCATCGAATACGGCATTCCGGACAGGGTTACCCTCCGCTCGTATTCAATTCTACATTCAGTAGAGGGTGCTCTAGCGGAGTCAGGTATCGGCAATAGAAGTGCGACCGAAGCCTGGGACACAATTGTAAGCCTCGTTGCATCGAAATCGAGAGATCTGGATAACCGCGACTTTTCGTCAATCGATTTGGCCAGCCCGACAGCACTCGACTCTGACGTTCTGACATCAGCTAAAGCCATAAGGCGTACGATCACACGTACTCACGTCGTGGATGCCCTTTCTTCAGCACGCAAGGATCTGGTGGCCAATCCACAAGCCTCGAACTTGTGGGTCCGGGAACCGGTATCAAAATTCTTTGGCAGGGCAGACATCATTCGGGGGATAAATGAAGCCCTGACGGATGGGGTATCGAATAAGCCTGCGCTTGCACTGGTCGGGATGAGTGGCGTAGGTAAGAGCGAATTGCTAGCTCAATACGCATGGGAGCATGCAGATCAGTATCCCTTCGTTTGGTGGGTTCGCGCAGATTCCTGGACCTCCATGGCAGCCGACCTATCGTCACTGGCCGCAGAGATTGGCCTGCCATCACCTGACTCAGATGACGGCATCCGAAATATGAAGCAGTACTTCCATAAGAACCACGGCCTAATTCTTGTGGACGGGGCGCCGGCAGAATCTGAAATTGTCGAATTTATCCCGAAGGTATCTGCTACTCGCTTCTTGATCTCAAGTCTTGACCAGAGATGGGCTTCGCATCTACCGATTGTCCACGTACCGCCGCTTAGCGAGCCAGATGCCATCGCTCTCATGGCATCGACTCTTCCTGACGCACCCCAAGAGGATCTTACGGCCCTCAATGAGGCCATGAAAGGATTGCCTCTTGCGCTGCGGCAAGCTTCTGGGTATATCGCCGCATCAGGTATGCCGTTGGCTACCTATTCAGCAATGGTGCGCGACCGCGCGAGTGAACTTTTGAGCCGATCGGCACCGCCGGAACACGTCGGACTGACGGCTGCGCTGTCAATTACAACTGACAGCTTGAGGGATAATCATCCTAATGCTCTGAAAGTTTTGCACATCCTATCCTTCCTCGCCCCACACGGCTTTCCCACTCAACTTTTTGGGGTTGAGGGCCCGTCAGAGCAAACCGATGAAGATGGGTCTCCGAATCGACCGGCTTCCGTAGAAGTGGAACAGCTTGCAGCAGCCGAAATCGCTACTATTTCGCAAGAGGTGACATCTCTCCTTGAGAGGCTAAAAGACCACCTCTCACTATTCGATGCAGTAGCGGATCTGCAACGGTTTTCCTTGATCGAAGCACAGCAGAATGGCGTAAGCTGTCATTCTCTAACCCAAGCCGTGGTTCGACAGTCGCTCACGCAAGAACAGGGGGGCGCGGCCTTGGATGCCGCGACGGCACTGCTAAACAGGGTTGCTAATCTAAGCCCCTTCGACTCGAGGTATTGGCCGCACTACAGGCACATGATGCCTCACTTTGAGGCACTCCTTGACTATCTAGAGGGCCGCAATCGACTTCCAGACAATATTCTTTTGTTCTATGCTGCGATCACTTTGAACCTCGGAATTCAAGGATTCAAAGAGGCCAGCCTTTCCTATGCAGAAAAGGCAATGGTGCAGGCGGGCAGTCGAGAGGATATCTCCCCCACTACCATGGTGTTTGTGCGAACTCTTCTTGTAGAGGCATTGACTGGAGTGGACCGATGGGAAGAAGCGCTTCGCGTAGTGGACGAAACTCTGGTACTAGCCTCAGAGGGACTAGTGGATAACGTCTCCGTGGCTGCTCTGCACACGAAGAAGGCATCCGTTCTTCACTTGCAGGGAAAACTAGAAGAGTCATTGTCGGAGTTCGACAAGGCTCACAGTTACGCCGAATCCTTTGATCTTCGGGATGACGTGTCGGCACTCAAGCGCTCCATTAGGGCAAATAAGGCCACGTTGAGGCGAGAAATCGGCGACGCCCGCGGGGCTATTCAAGAGTTTCAGGTTCTGATCTCCGAGTATCCAGACACTGCAACGCGCAACGGCCTTGCCACTCTCTACAGCAATCTAGCGCTCTCCTATTTGGCTGCAACGGAATTTCAAGATGCATTTGCGGCGTCGAGTAAGGCGCTTGAAATCGACTACGCCAACTCGGACGGGTTTCATCTTGATGCGGCACGCGATTGGAATAACCTAGGCCTTTCTCTCCTGGAGTTGAACAAGGCTGGTGCTGCTGCTGAAGCTTTCGAGGAATCTCTGCGCATTCATGAACATCTGGGCAACACGGGATCAACGCTCGATCTGATTTCCCGAATGAATCTTGGTCGGGCCCAGCTGGCCGAAATGGATTTCGTTACAGCGCGAAAGACTTTTGAAGAGACGTTGAAGCGGCAGGAAGAGGTGCTCGGGTCTCAGCATCGAGAGGTAGCCGCGACATTGGCTAATCTTTCGGTTGTCTACACAGGACTAGGGCTTTTGGGTAACGCTGCCAAGGCGGCCCTTCGGGCCATTAAAATCGATACAGCCGTGTATGGGGAAGGGCATCCTGAACTTATCCCAGATTACAACAACATGGCTGGCCCGTTGATGATGTCTGGGAACTATAGGGCCGCCTTGAAATGGCTGCATAAGGCTAACGAAATGGCCAAAGAAGTGTTTGGCCCCGAAAACGCGAGGGTTGGATACTGTCTGGAGAAGATTGGCGTTTGCGTATACAGCACCGGCAACATTGCCGAAGGAATGGCTGCAATGCGGGAAGCTGCTGCAATCTTCGAATCTAAACTCGGTTCAGATCATCCGGAGGCTCTGTCCTGTCGCTCTCTCTTGAGGCAGATGCAGGAACGTAAATTTCCACTGGACTGGGCGAAGACCTGAGCGTGATCAGCCGAGGTCGGCGGAGCGGCTTTGGGGTGGCGCTGCTTTGGCGCGAGTGATCATGGCCCCGTAGGCTTCCGGCGCGTCGGGCAGTCTGTGGACCTGCCCGGTAAAGCACGACGTTGGGGCCATGATCTTCGAGGCTCGCGCCAAAGTGACTCCGTAAAGCCGCGGAGCCGACCGCCCCAGCCGCGACGTACCCCTTCTCTGGCATCAGGCGGCTGATTGCCACGCACGCGGCACGGGCACCGGGCGGGCTGGAGCGGGGCGGAGACAGGAGCGCAGGCCCGGCCGGGGGCCGGGCCGCGCGCGGTGAGCGGAGCGAGCCGCCTTGATGAAGGAGAGAAGATTTTATCCCGCTGAGATAAGGCGCTGTCCGTCATGGCTCCGCACGTGGGGGCCGTTGCCGTCCAAGGCGTCCAGGAGTCTCACGGCGAAAGCCTCGGACATGCGCTCGCTGACCTCGTCCGGTGTGAGCCATGAGACCGCCAAGGACTCGCTTGAGGTGCGTTCAGTGCCGCCGGAGGGCTTGCAGCGGAAGACCAGGGCGACGACTCCGCGGGTCATGTTCTTGTAGACGCCGGTGAGTTCGTCCACCTCGACGTGGATGCCGGTCTCCTCCAGGACCTCGCGGGCAACGCCGGCTTCCGGGGTCTCGTCGAGCTCGAGGATGCCGCCCGGGAGCTCCCAGGTGCCGTTGTCGGCTCGGCGGATCGCCAGGAGGCGGCCGTCCTCGCGCACCACTACTCCGGCTACGGACACGGAGTGCAGGGGGGAGGGTGCTACTTCCTGTGATTGACTCATGTAAAGGAGCATAGGAGGCAGGGAAGGACTATGGGAACTGCGGCGGGAGGGGTCGGTTCCGGGCCTCGGTACGTACAGATCGCGGACGAGATCGTGCGGCAGATCCGGGCGGGTGTTCTCAAGCCCGGTGACATGGTGCCGAGTGAATCGGAGCTGGTGGAGCGCTATGGCGTCTCCGGCGGGACGATTCGTAAGGCCATGGTCGAGGTGCGGGCGAGTGGGCTGGTCGAGACCCGGCACGGCAAGGGTTCGATCGTGAAGGACCGGCCTCCGGTGCGCCACCGTTCCTCCGACCGCTTCCGGCGCTCGCTGCGGCGTGGAGGGCAGGCGGCCTACCTCGCGGAGTCCGCACAGTCCGGTGCCACTGCCAAGGTCAGCGTCCTCTACATCGGTCCCCTGGAGGCGCCGGAGGATGCCGCCGGACGTCTGGGTGTCCCCGTCGGCACGCAGGTGCTGGCCCGTCGGCGTCTCTACTTCCGCAACGGCACGCCGGTCGAGACCGCCACGTCCTACCTGCCCTGGGACGTCGTGAAGGACATCCCCGAGCTGTTCGCCGAGAATCCCGGCGGCGGCGGCATCTATGCCCGACTCGAAGACCACGGGCACGAGTTCGCTGAGTTCGTCGAGACGGTGCAGGCGCGGCCGGCCTCCAAGGCGGAAGCTACGGAACTCGCACTGAGCCCAGGTGCGCCGGTAGTCCACCTGATTCGTGAGGCCCGTACGACGGCGGGTCTCGTGGTCGAGGTGTGCGACACCCTCATGGCCGCCGACCAGTTCGTTTTCGAGTACCGGATCCCCGCCGAGGACTGACGCCCGCTCAGCATCCCGCAGCCCGCCACGAGTTCTTCTTCGTGGCGGGTTGACTCATGTATAGGAGTGAGGCACTCTTCTTCATGTCACTCCTATACATGAGTGACGGAGTTCGGCATCTATAGAGGAGTGAGTTCTGTGCGTCAGATTCCCGTCGACACCTCCGGTGCGGTCGTGATGGTCGCCAAGTCCCCGCAGGTCAAGGTGCGTGACCGCCGTACCGGTGAGATCGCAACCGACACGGAGACCGGGGCGAGGCTGATGACCGTGGACGTGATGTTCGCGGCGAACGAGGAGGTGGAGATCCTGTCCATCACCGTGCCGGAGCCGGGCATCTCCGGTGAGCTGGCCATGGGCACGCCGGTCGCACTCACGGGCCTGGTCGCCCGCCCCTGGGAGAACGACTTCAACGGCCAGAGGCGGCACGGGATCGCGTTCCGCGCGGTCGCGGTCACCTCGCTCGTCGGTGCTGCCGCAGGGTCCAAGGCCGCCTGATCGTGGCCGACTTCATGGTCGTTCTGGTGCTGGTCGTCGCTGCCGTGGGTCTCCTGCGGTGGCGGCGCCCCGCCTGGTACTGGTTGACCTTCGGGGTCACGCTGGCCGTCTTACGGGTCCTGGTCCGCTACGGCTCGGTCATGGACGCGTGCGGGCTGACCGTGCCGCCCTCACGATGGCGGCTCGCCCTGGCCCGTGCCGCCAACCGGCCGATGCCGGATCCGCGTCCGCCGCGCATCCTCCGGCTGCGGCCGACCCGTACCGGCCTGATCCTGAGACTCAAGCTCCGCCCCGGGCAGGACGCCTTCGACGTCGCCGCCGCCTCGGACCGGCTCCGGCACTCGTTCTCGATGTACGGCGTCACCTCGCGTGAGCTGCGCTCCGGCGTCGTAGAGGTGCGAATGACCGGCTACGACGTGCTCAAGCGGGTACAGATGCCGACCGACACCGGTCACCGACCGATGCGGGTACCGGTCGCCCTGCGGGAGGACGGCTCGGTGCACTACCGCGACTACCGGGCCGTGCCCCACGCCCTCACCCTCGGCGCCACGGAGTCCGGCAAGTCCGTGTACCAACGCAACCTGGTCGCGGGACTCGCTCCGATGGACGTCGCCCTCGTCGGCATCGACTGCAAGCAGGGGGTAGAGCTGTTCCCGCTGGCCCGCCGGTTCTCCGCGCTGGCCGACGATCCCGACACCGCCGCGGAAGTGCTCGAAGCGCTCGTGGTCCGGATGGGGCACGTCTATCAGCTCATCCGGTCCCAGCAGCGGATCACCGCCGACGTGCCGGACGCGGAGATCGCCGCCGACATCTGGGACCTGCCCGACGACATGCGCCCGGTCCCGGTCGTGGTCCTGGTCGACGAGGTCGCCGAACTCGCCCTGTACGCGAGCAAGGAGGAGGAGAAGCGCCGGGACCGCATCATCACCGCCCTGGTCCGCCTCGCCCAGCTCGGCCGTGCGGCCGGCATCTACCTGGAGATCTGCGGGCAACGCTTCGGCTCCGAACTCGGCAAGGGCATCACCATGCTCCGAGCTCAGCTCACTGGCCGTACCGCCCATCGCGTCAACGACGAGACCTCGGCCAACATGGCCTTCGGCGACATCTCCCCGGACGCCGTCCTCGCCGCGATCCAGATCCCGGCCGAGACACGGGGGATCGCCATCGCGGGCGACTCCTCCGGCGGGTGGCACCGCATCCGCGCCCCGCACACCTCGCTCCGCCAGGCCGTGAACATCTGCAACCGGCACGCCGACCGGACCCCGGACCTGCCCGAGCTGGCTCTGTTCCGGCCCGCTCTCCCCAGCGCTGCCGCCGAGCCTGTGCCGCTGGTCAAGGCGTCCTCAGTCACCGTCTGATCCCCGCCCCACCCCCACGGTTGGCGCGACCGCCTTCGCGTCAAGTCCCTACCCCGCCATGCCCAAAGAAGGGAGATCCGCCATGTGCCCGAACTGCGAGGACTTCGCCCGGACCGTGCTCCTGCTCGGCCAACTCGCCCTCTACGCCGACGCGGCCGGCGCCGACCTCGACTTCGTGGACGCCGTCAGCCCGTCCCTCGCCGCCTCGCTGCCCGAACCGCCGCCCGGCGTGTTCCTGGACGGCTACGACCCCGACGACGGCCCCGCCTATCCGGGCGACGTCTGATGGGCGCCCGTCACGGCCTCCGGGTCGACGCGGTCCTGATTCAGGCAGTGATCGCCGGTGCCCTGTCCTTCGCCCATCTGCACGACCTGGCCGCCGCTGCCGGGCAGAACGGCTGGAAGGCCTGGGCCTACCCGGTCAGTGTCGACCTGCTCCTCGTCGCCGCTTGGCGGAGGCTGCGGAGCGAGGGACCGTCCCGGCTGGCCTGGTGCTGGTTCGTCGTCGCGCTGTTCGCCTCGCTCGGGGCCAACATCGCCACCGCCGGATTCCTCGACCTGGCCGACCCGCCCGCCCCGCTCCGCCTCGGCATCGCCGGATGGCCCGCCGTCGCTTTCCTCGGCGGGACCCTTCTCGCCCACTCGTCCGCTGTCGAACCGGAGTCGGAGGCGGAGACGGTTCCGCCGGCCTCCGCCGTGGAAGCACCGGACGCCGAACAGTTCATGCCGGAAGCCGCGCCCGCGCCTACTGCACTTCCCGCTCTAGAAGTCATGGCTGCCGCTGCGCCCCCGGTCCCCGCCGTCCTCGTCGACCACGCCCGCAAGGTCGCCGACGAGTACCGCGCCCGCACCGGCTCCCCGATCGATCCCGACACCCTCCGCTCCCGCCTCGGCGTCCCGTCCCACCTTGCCGACGCCATCGCAGCCCACCTCACGTGATCAGGAATGAGGCACCCACGATGCCTGCAAGCGACAACTTCCACTCCCTGATGCGGATCGGCCCCGTGGAGATCGGCACCCACCGCGACCGCAACGGCCGCACCACGCACGCCGCCGTCTGCACCGCCGACCGCTGCGGCTGGTCCGCCGACTACTCCAGCCAGACCGCCGCCCAACTCGCCGCCCGCACCCACCGCTGCACCGTCCGCTGAGGAGACACCCCGTGCAGGTCCCGCTCTGGCTCGCCTTGATCGCCGTCGGCTACCTCGGCATCAAGCTCATCCGCCCGCCCTGGTGGCTCATCGCCGTACTCCTCCTCGGCGGCTACCTCCTCGCCGACAGCGTCCTCGCCCCCGCCATCGACACCGCCGTCAAGTAGCGCACCGCGAAGGAGAACTGCCCATGCTCCGGCCCAAGTTCCCGACCATGCCCCAGCCCACCGGCCTGATCACCCCGCCCGCCGTCATCCAACCGACCACCATCACCCCGGGCGCCCCGGTCCCGCAGTCGGTCTCCGTCACCCCTGCGCCGTCCCGCCCGGCCGTCCAGCTCACCCCCGGCACCGCGCTCGCGCTCGTGGGCGGTGGAACGGCCGTGGTCCTGGTCGTCGGCACCGTCCTGGTCTCGCTGCTCCTGGCGGTCGCCATCACCGGCGCCTCGGTCGCCGTCTGCGCGGTCGTCCTGCGCTCCCTGCTCGCCTCCGAAGCCAAGCGTCGCTGACCGGCCCCCGGGCGGCCTCGATACCGCCAAGCATCCGCCGCCCGGGAGCCGTCCCCGCCGATCGATCTCGCAACCGGAAGGAACCCCCAGCATGGCCCACCGGGCCTCACCTCCGACACAGAAGGCGCCCACGTCCGCCCCACCGCTCGACCCGATCACCCTCGGAGACATCCTCCGGGTGGCCTCGGCCTCCGACTACACCCGCTGGGAGGACCAGATCCGCCGCACCGGCGGCTGCTCCGACCCGATCCACCTCACCGGCTGGACTCTCGCCAAGGACAAGACCACCGGCGAGACCCTGCATCACTACTCCACCGAGAACGAACCCGGCGGACGCCTGCGCCTCGCCTGCGGCAACCGCCGCGCCTCCCGCTGCCCCTCCTGTGCCTGGACGTACGCGGGCGACACCTACAACCTGATCCGCGCCGGCCTTGCCGGGGACGACCGCCGAGACATCCCAGCCACCGTCCGCGATCACCCGCGGGTCTTCGCCACCCTCACGGCCCCGTCGTTCGGCCCGGTTCACAACCGGCCCGACCACGGTGGCGCCTGCCGCTGCGGCGCCCGGCACACGTCCGACGCCCCGGAGCTGGGCACCGCCCTCGATCCGGAGGCCTACGACTACGCGGGCGCCGTCCTGTTCAACAACCACGCCGGCCAGCTCTGGCAGCGCTTCACCACCCGCCTGCGCCGCGAACTCGCCGCTCGCGCCGGACTGCCCCGCCGTGAACTCGCCGATCACCTGCGTGTCTCGTACGGCAAGGTCGCCGAGTTCCAGAAGCGCGGTGCCCTCCACTTCCACGCCGTCGTACGCCTCGACGGTCCCGAGGGGCCCGGGACACCGCCACCCGCGTGGGCCACGGTCGACCTGCTCACGGACGCGGTACGCGCCACCGTCGCGCACTCGTACACGTCCGTCTCGGTTCCGGCCGCCGGTGACCAGCCTGCCCGGACGTTCCGATGGGGAAGACAGCTCGATGTCCGACCGGTCAAGGCCTTCGGGGACGGCTCCGACATCACCGAACAGGCGGTCGCCTCGTACGTGGCCAAGTACGCGACCAAGGCCGCGGAGAACACCGGAACCCTGGACCGCCGCATCGGTGAACTCGCCGAACTCGACCGCCACCACGTCCCCGACCACACCCGCCGACTCATCACTGCCTGCCGTGACCTGGACACCCTGTACCCGGACCGGCGCCTCTGGGTCTGGGCGCACATGCTCGGCTTCCGCGGGCACTTCTCGTCCAAGTCGCGCACCTACTCCACCACCCTTGGCGCCATCCGCCAGGAACGTGCCGACTACCGCGCCGCACAGGAGGCATCCGTCCTCGGCCTCGACGACCGCGAGCCGGACACCGTCCTCGTCCTGACCGACTGGCAGTACGCCGGCCACGGCCACACCCCCGGCGAGGCAGCCCTCGCCGCGACCATTGCGCGCGATCTCCAGGCCAACCGCGAGACGGCCCGTGAAGCCCTGCTCGGCGAAGAGAGCACGACATGACCACGGCCACCCGGTCACGCAACATGCTCACGCTCGCCGAGGTCTGCGACGAGCTGAGCGTGTCGCGCTCGACCTTCTACGACTGGCGGGCGAAGCGGCGCGCGCCCCGTTGCATCAAGCTCCCGAACGGCGACCTCAGGATCCGGCGGAGCGATCTCGACCACTGGCTCGACGACCGTGAGGACGCCGCCTGATGGAGACCACCTACGACGTCAAGATCTACAAGATCCTCACGTACAAGGGGGCCAGGAAGACCTCGCACACCGTGCGCTGGGTGGTGGCGGGCAAGTCCTGGCGTGAGCCGTTCGGCACTGTCGCGCTCGCCGAGGGCTTCCGCTCCGACCTCATCCGGGCGACGGGCAAGGGCGAGGCCTTCGTCATCGCCACCGGGCTGCCGGTGTCCCACCGGTCCAAGTCGGCCGCCACGAGCTGGTACGCGTTCGCCGTCGAGTACGTGGATGCCCGCTGGCCGGAGCTCGGCGGCAACAGCCGTAAGAACACCGCCAAGACCCTGACGGCGGTCACCATCGCGTTGCTGCGCGCCCAGCCAACCCAGTTCGCTCCGGTGGACGTGCGGACCGCGTTACGCGAGTGGGCGTTCAACGCGACACGCCGTGCGGACGCTCCGCGGGACGTGCTGGCCATCCTCAGGTGGGTGGAGCGCAACTCTCTGCCGGTCTCGGTCTGGGAGGAGGCGGAGAGGGTCGACGCAGTCCTGCGCGCCGTCGACACGCGGCTCGACGGCAAGCAGGCTGCGGCCTGGTCCAGGAAGCGGCACCGCCGGATCCTCAACGTCGTCATGAAGCACGCGGTCCGGCGGCGCGTCCTGCGGACCAACCCACTTCCCAAGGGAAAGGACTCGACGGCCGTCACCAGGACCAGCAACGCCGTGGACAAGCGGTCCCTGCTGAACGCGGACCAGGCGGCGGCGCTCCTCGACTGGATCCGGCGCCGGCCCCGTGGTGGGAAGCGGCTGCACGCGTTCTTCGCGACGCTGTACTACTGCGGTCTGCGGCCGGAGGAGGCGGTGGCCATGCGCGTACAGGACGTCACGCTCCCGGACGCCGATGCCGCCGACCAGTGGTGCGAGCTGTTGATCCACACGGCGACCCCGGAGATCGGCAAGCAGTGGACCGACACTGGTGCGATCCATGAGGAGCGCGATCTGAAGGGGCGCGCCGAGGGCGAGACCCGCACCGCGCCGGGGCATCCCGCCCTCACGCGCGTTCTTCGGCAGCACATCGAGGACGAGCGGCTGAAGCCCGGGGATCTTCTGTTCCAGGGAGAGACGGGCGGCATCCTCGCCGGTTCCGTCATCCGGCGGGCCTGGCGCAGCGCGCGGAAGGCCGTCCTGCCCCCGCACGTCTTCGAGTCGCCCACGGGAAGGCGGGTCTACGACAACCGGCACACGCGCCTGACGAAGTGGCTCAATGACGGGATCCCGCCTGCCCAGGTGGCGGACTGGGCCGGAAACAGCGTTCCGGTGCTCCTGGCGACCTACGCGCGATGCGTCGAGGGACAGCTCCCTGACTTGAAACGGCGCCTCGAAGCCGCGGGAGACCTTCCCGAGCCGCCCGCCGCGGGCTGAGGTCGCTCGCCGAAAACTTCGACACGTATTCGACAGGGCCACCCGTGAAAACCCGGTTACAGCCGGACAGCCCCGGACCTTCCCCTTGATCATCGGGGAAGCGTTCGGGGCTTCGCTGCATCGAGTGAGACATGGCCTGACCAGCAAAAAGCCCTCCCGAACGGGAGGGCGGAGACTGGCGCCCCCGGCAGGACTCGAACCTGCGGCCAAGCGCTTAGAAGGCGCCTGCTCTATCCACTGAGCTACGGGGGCCGGGTGTGTCGGCCTGTGTCGTGGTGCCCGGGTGTGGGCGGATCCGTGACCTTGCCGGGGACAAGGATAGGGCTCCCGCATCCCTGCCCCTCCTACTTCGCCTCCGTGGCTCGATGTGGAGGTTCAGTGAAGCGGTCCTGATAATCGCAGGCGGGTACGAATCGTGCACCGCTTTTGGCGTCTCGCGCGTCGGGTGTTGTGCACTCGTTATGCCTGCGCCCCAGTCATCCCTTCCGCCCCGTGTGTCCTGTCGGCGCGCAGACATACTCATATGCTTCAGAAAGACTCCAAAGTTGGGCATTCTTCGCATGTGGTGACCTTGGACGTACGGCCTCAGCTGCTCGACGCACTTTCCGCCCTGCGCGACCGTGTCGCCGCCGCACGCTTTCCGCTGCCCCTGGCCGGGGCTCCACGCGCGCGTGCCAACCGCGACGAACTGCTCGCACAGCTCGACGACTATTTGGTGCCCCGGTTGAGAGAACCTGAAGCACCCCTTCTCGCCGTCATCGGTGGATCCACCGGTGCCGGCAAGTCGACCCTCGTCAACTCGCTTGTGGGGCGCAAGGTCAGCGAGGCGGGCGTGCTGCGCCCGACCACCCGTACTCCGGTGCTGGTGTGCCATCCGGAGGACCATCACTGGTTCAGCGGCATGCGCGTACTACCCCAGCTCACGCGCGTGTGGGCGCCCCACCAGGAGTCCGGCGACGATCTTCCGGCCCTCACCAAACGCGGTGAGCGGGTGCTGCGCATCGAGACCGCCGACACGCTCCCCCGCGGCCTCGCCCTCCTCGACGCACCCGACGTCGACTCCCTGGTGGCCGACAACCGGGTGCTGGCCGCCGAACTGATCTGCGCGGCCGACATCTGGGTGATGGTCACGACGGCGGCACGATACGCCGACGCCGTGCCGTGGCATCTGCTGCGTACCGCCAAGGAGCAGAAGGCGACCCTGGTGACGGTCCTGGACCGGGTGCCGCACCAGGTGGTGTCCGAGGTCTCGCGGCAGTACGGCGCGCTGCTGGCCAAGGCGGGACTCGGCGAGGCGCCCCGCTTCACCGTGCCCGAGCTGCCCGAGTCCGCGTGGGGCGGCGGCCTGCTGCCCGCCACGGCCGTCGCACCGCTGCGTACGTGGCTCACGCACCAGGCCCAGGACCCGGGAGCCCGCCACGGAGCCATGGCCCGTACGGCCCACGGTGCACTCGACTCCCTCAAGACGCGGATGCCGGAGCTGGCCAGTGCCACCGCCGCGCAGTACGCCGCCGCGACACGGCTCACCGCGGCCGTCGACGGGGCGTACGACAGCGAGCACACGCGCGCGAAGGGGCGCCTGCAGGCCGGGGCCGTGCTCTCCGGGGACGCCCTCAAGCGCTGGCGCGCCTACCCCCTCGACTGCGCCGCCGAGGAGCTGCTGGACGCACTCGTGGAAAGCCTGTCCGCCCTGCTGCTGTGCTCCGTCGCGGCCGCCGACGAGCGCGTGGACGACGCCTGGCGCCGCGAACCGGCCTCGGGCGCTCCGGGGCTGACGGACCGTGATCCGGCGCTGGAGAGCGCCGAGCACCGTATCGGCCTGGCCGTACGACGCTGGCGGCGCGTCCTGGAGGAGTACGCCGAGGACGAGGTGCGCGACCTCGACAAGAGTGTCGCTCCCGACCCCTCGGTGGTGGCCGCGCTGGTCGCCACCGCACTCCTGGGCGGCCGCAGGGCGCGCAACGCGGGCGAGAGGCTGGCCGAGCGGATCGGGGCGCACGGCGCGCTGCGGTTGCGCGACAAGGCCGGCCGGCTGCTCACGGACCTCGTCGACAGGACACTGCAGACCGAACGCGAGCGTCGTCTCGCACCCCTCGAAGCGCTCGACGTCCATCCGGAACCCCAGGCCGAGCTGATCGCCGCGCTGTCCGTACTGCAGAAGGAGAGGTGACCGCGGTGACTGCCGTCACTGACCACACGGATCAAGCCGACCGTCCTGGAGACGGGCGACGTCCCAAAGACGGACGTTCCGACGACGGACGCCCGGGAGACGGGCGTTCCGAAGGCACACATCCCGAAGGCGCACATCCCGAAGACAGGTCTGCCGGAGACAGGCCTGCCGGAGACGGCCATTCCGAAGCCGCCGAAGTCGGACATTCCGAAGTCGGTCGTCCCGCGGAGGAGCACTCCGAAGACGGCGCCCGCGAGAACGCCCCTTCCGGGGTGGACGCCTCGGGCAGCGGGGGCGACGGCGCAACCATGGCCGACGGGGCCACCAGGAGCACCCGGGACAACCGCCCGGAGAACGGTCCACCCGATACCGCGCGGTCCGGAACCCGGCCCCTGGAGGACGCGGGACAAGCCGGAAGGGGCGCCGAGAAAGGCGGCACCGGCAAGACCGCGCGGAGCGACGGAACGACCTGGCAGGGCACCTCGCGGGACGTGTCCGGAGCGGAGCCCCAAGGGCATGGGGAGGGCGACGGCTCCGCATGCGCGGAGGACGGCCCCGTCTGGGACGACGGCCTCATCGCGCGCCGCGTGACCGAGGCGGCCGCCGCCCGCTACCAGACACCGTCGGTGGAGGCCAAGACCGCTGTCTCGGCGTTGCCTGCCCCCCTCTCGTACGACGCGCCGCTGCGCTCACGCCTGGACGCGCTCCGCGAACTGGTGGGCCTCTCCCGGGCCCGCCTCGACAGCGGGACCCTCGCCGAGGCGGGCCGGGTCCTGGACGAGGCGGCGGCCCGGCGCAGGCTCTCCGGGGAGCACACCGTCGTCGCCATCGCCGGAGCCACGGGCAGCGGCAAGTCGCAGCTCTTCAACGCGCTCGCGGGCGTGGCGATCTCGGAGACCGGTGTACGCAGGCCGACCACGTCGGCGCCCATCGCCTGCACCTGGAGCGACGGCGCGGCCACCCTCATCGACCGGCTCGGCATCCCCGGGCGGCTGCGCAGACGCCCGTTGCAGAGCGCGGAGGCGGAGGCGCAGCTGCGCGGCCTGGTCCTGGTCGACCTGCCCGACCACGACTCGGCGGCCGTCCAGCACCGCGCGCAGGTGGACCGTGTCCTCGGGCTGGTCGACGCGGTCATCTGGGTGGTGGATCCGGAGAAGTACGCGGACGCCGTCCTCCATGAGCGCTATCTGCGGCCGCTGGCCGGGCACGCGGAGGTCACCTTCGTGGTCCTCAACCAGGTGGACCGTCTTCCCGGGGAAGCCGCCGACCAGGTCCTCGACGATCTGCGGCGGCTGCTCGACGAGGACGGCATGGCGCTCGGCGAGTACGGCGAGCCGGGCGCGACCGTCCTCTCTCTGTCCGCGCTCACCGGGGCCGGTGTCCCCGAACTGCGGGAGTGCCTGAGCCAGTTCGTGGCGGAACGCGGCGCCGCCGCGCGGCGGGTCTCGGCCGATCTCGACGCGGCCGCCGCACGGCTGCGGCCCGTCTACGCGACGGGGCGGCGGGTCGGGCTCAGCGAGGAGGCGCGGGACGAGTTCGCGGACCGGCTCGCGGACGCGGTCGGTGCCGTGGCGACCGGCGAGGCCGCCGAGCGGTCCTGGCGCCGCAACGCCAACCGCGCCTGCGGCACGCCCTGGCTGCGGCTGTGGCGCTGGTACCTGGAGCGGCGCGAGCCCCCGACCGGGCGCCTGCCCGTGCGCGCTCCCGCGGACGAGGAGGCCACCGCGCGTCAGCGCGTGGAGCAGGCGGTGCGGACGGTCGCCGACCGGGCCACGTACGGGCTTCCCGCGCCCTGGGCGCAGGCGGTGCGCGAGGCGGCCGTGCGGGGCGCGCAGGGGCTGCCGGAGGCGCTGGACGACATGGCGGCGCGCGCGACCGCGCCGGCGGGACGGCCGCCGAGGCCGGGCTGGTGGCCCGTCGCGGTGCTGGCGCAGGCCGCGATGACGATCGTCCAGGTGATCGGCGGGCTCTGGCTGGTGGGCCAGATCATCGGGGTCATGTCCCCGAACCTCGGGGTTCCGGTGCTGCTGATGCTGTCGGGCATCGTCGGCGGCCCGGCCGTCGAGTGGGCCTGCAAAATGGCGGCCCGGGGGCCGGCCCGGCGCTACGGCCTGGAGGCGGAGAGACGATTGCGCGATGCGGCCGCCGCGTGCGGGAGGGCCCGGGTGCTGGATCCCGTGGCCGCGGAGCTGCTGCGCTACCGCGAGGTGCGGGAGCAGTACGGGCGGGTCACGGGGACGGCGACGGCGGGTACCTCGATCAGGTGACGCGGATTTCCACAACCGCCCGGCGGCCCACAGTGCCGAGCGGGTCCGGCCCGGCGGAGGCAGTCTGATCCCGCGGCGATCGCAGCGCATGCGATCGCCGCGGCAGACGCATCCGCACGGGAGGGATTCACGATGAACGAGACGATGGTGTGCGCGGTGGGCAACGTGGCGACACGGCCCGTGTACCGGGACCTGGCGAACGGCGCGTCGGCGCGGTTCCGGCTGGCGGTGACCTCGCGGTACTGGGACCGCGAGAAGAACGGGTGGACGGACGGGCACACCAACTTCTTCACGGTGTGGGCCAATCGCGCGCTCGCCACGAACGTGGGAGCCTCGGTGTCGGTGGGCGATCCCGTCATCGTGCAGGGCAGGCTGAAGGTGCGCACCGAGACCCGCGACGGGCAGAGCTGGACGTCGGCGGACATCGACGCGGTGGCGATCGGTCACGACCTCTCCCGCGGTACCTCGGCCTTCCGGCGTCCGTCCAAGGAGGGCGAGTCGACTCCGGCTCAGCGTCCCGAGCCCAGTTGGGAATCCGTCCCGGACACGACGCCCGAGGGCGTGCCCCAACCACGCCCCGAACCGGTCGGAGTGACGTGATGTCAGAGAGAGCCACGATCTGACCGAACTGCGGCTTATCGACAAATACACGACGAACAGCCCCCATAGATTTGTCGATAGGCGCAGCTCACGGTCGTGATCGCGATAACGATTCCGAGTCAGATCGGTTATCGGATGACATGACTGGGGGGAGCGATGCGGGGCTTCTTTAGGATGCCGAACACAGCTTTCGGGGCTTCTGATTCTGCTGGCGGGACCGTCCCCCATGTCAAAGGGTCCTGCGTGAAGGGGAATTCTGTGTCTTCTGCGTTCTCTGTGTTGTCCGCGCGAGGGCGAGGAGCAGCCCGTCTCGCCGCCGCGGCCTTGGTGTGGGGGCTCGCCGCCGCGGGGACGCTCGCCGCGGCCGGCACGGCCACCGCCGACCAGATACCGCAGAACCAGGGCGGAGCGACCGCGACCATAGGAGACCTGAAGACGTACGGGTCGGCGGTCATTCACGAGAACGGCGAGGACTCCTGGGTCTCGGCCGGTCTGTTCGAGATGTCCGTCGAGAACGGCGGCATGCTGCAGACCTACTGCATCGATCTCCACAACCCGACGCAGCGGGACGCCCGATATCAGGAGACCTCCTGGAGCGGCACATCGCTGAGTGGCAACAAGGACGCGGGCAAGATCCGCTGGATCCTCGAGAACTCCTATCCGCAGGTGAACGACCTGGCGGCGCTGGCCGGCAAGGCCGGTGTCTCCGGCCTCACCGAGCAGGACGCGGCGGCCGGCACCCAGGTGGCGATCTGGCGGTACTCGGACGGCGCCGACGTGGACGCCGCGGACCCGCAGGCGGAGAAGCTCGCGGACTATCTGCAGAAGAGCGCGCGGAACCTGCCGGAGCCCGAGGCCTCGCTGACGCTCTCCCCGGCCGCGGTGTCCGGCCACCCCGGTGAGCGGCTGGGCCCGGTCACGGTGCACACCAACGCGGGCAGTGTCACGGTGACTCCGCCCACGGACATCGCCGCGGGCGGAGTGAAGGTCGTCGACCAGCGCGGCAGGCCGGTCACCTCCGCGACGAACGGCAGCCGGCTCTTCTTCGACGTGCCGAAGGACGGCGCGGACGGTTCCACCTCGCTCACCGTGCAGGCCTCCACCACCGTGCCGGTCGGCCGCGCCTTCACCTCGGAGACCCGCAGCCAGACGCAGATCCTCGCCGGCTCCAGCGAGTCCACCGTCTCCGCCACGGCGAGCGCGAACTGGGCGGCGAAGGGTGCGATACCCGCCCTGTCCGCGCAGAAGGACTGCGCCAGGGGCGGCGTGGACATCACGGCCGCGAACAAGGGCGACCAGGCGTTCACGTTCGAGCTGATGGGCGTCGAACACACCGTCACGGCGGGCATATCCGAGACGCTCACCATCCCGCTGCAGGAGGACCAGGCCTACGACTTCACGATCGGTGGCCCGGACGGCGGCGGGAAGCGGTTCAAGGGGGTGCTCGACTGCAAGACCCAGGGCAGTGCGAGCGACATCTCGGCCCAGACGTTCAGCGAGCCGAGTCCGGCGTCGGTGGGAGGCTCCAGCGGGGGCACCGACCTCGCCGAGACCGGCGGCTCCGGGCTGACGCCGGTCATCGCGGGCGCGGCCATCGCCCTCGTCGTGATCGGTGGGGCCGTGGTGGTCTTCTTCGGCAGGAAGCAGACACCGCCGCAGGTCTGACAGCACGGACCCGGGTC
>NZ_JBIRQM010000004.1:425040-613761 GCF_044333225.1 Streptomyces sp. NPDC021080
ACACCGGGTCACCGGGTCACCGGGTCACCGGGTCACCGGGTCACCGGGTCACCGGGTCACCGGGTCACCGGGTCACCGGGTCACCGGGTCACCGGGTCACCGGGGAGGGTCCGGCCGCGGCATCTCGTGTGGTGATCCGCGGAGTGCCGGGGAAAATCGTGGGGGCCGGCCGCCCCGCCGACGGGAGTTGACGGGGCGGCGGCCGTGACGGGGGCTAGGAGCGGGCGCTCCGGACGCGGACGACGGCGAAGGCGGCCGCGAGCAGGCCGAGAGCGCCGACGATCAGGCCCGCGGTGCCCAGGGCGCGTGCGGTGGAGTCGCTGCTCTTGGCGCTCGCGGTCGATTTCTCGGCGGACGAGTCCGAGGACGACGAGGACGCGTCGGAGCCGGCCGCCCCGGTGGCGGTCGAGGCGGGCTCCTCTCCCGAGCCCTTGGCCGTGAGAGCGAGCACCGGGGCCGGGCTCTCCGGCTCCTCCTCGCCCTTCTGCGACTGCTCGATCCAGCGGACCACCTTGCCGTCCGAGTAGGTCTGGAGCGTCTTGAAGGTCAACTGGTCGACGTCGTCCGGGAGCTGGCCGAAGGCGACCTGGAAGTCCTGGAACTCGCCGTGGCGGATCCGGCCCCCGGTCCAGGTGATCTCGGAGACGGTGTCGGTGATCGTGCCGTCGTCCGTCTTGACGGGCTTCTTCAGCTTGACGGTCGTCGCCTTCGCGGTCCAGCCCGCCTGCGGAGTGACCAGGACACCCAGGAGGGGGTGATCGGTGGGAAGGAAGACCTGCACCTTGGTGGTGCTGGCGGTGTCCTCCTCATTGGGGACACGGAAGCTCAGGAGACCGTCCGTGGCTCCCTTGGCGTAGCTCTCGGGGTGGACCGTCACATGCGCGGAGGCGGCGCCCGCGGCGGCCAGGACGCCCGCGGTGGCGAGGGCGACGACGGTGCCGGTGCGGCGCAGGGTGGTGCTGATCGGGGACATCTGGGGAACTCCGTACTGAGGTGAAAGATGGTCAGGGCGTGTGAGCGAGCCCTGCCGGAGGTCCCCGGCGCGAGACGGCGTGACGCAGCAGCGCCCGGCGAAGCGGCCACGGCTCGGCGGGTGCCCGGCCCTCGGCATCCCCGTACTGCCGTGCGGGGAGCAGTCCCGTCCGTGTCCTCCACCACGCGGCGAGCCCCGGTACGAACGTCACGGCCCGGCGCAGCAGGGACCACAGGGCGGCCTCGCCGCGCCGCAGCCACCAGGTCGCCAGCAGAGCGGCGGCGGCGTGCGCGACCGTGGCGTGGGGGGTCAGGGCGTGTGCGGAGGGGTGCGCCATGTGCATGCCGTGCATGGTCATCGCCATGCGCGGCCGGGCGGCCTCGAAGCCGAGGTGGAGTCCGGCCTGGGCGACCAGCATGGCCCCGCCGATCCCGGGCAGGGACCGTTCACGGCCGCCCAGCGCACAGGACGCGGCGAAGACGACGAGGAGTCCGGCGCCTTCCGCCCGGAGCGGCGGCGCCTGTCCGGTGGCGAGCAGATGCCCCCCGACGGCCAGCAGCACGCACAGTACGGCGAACACCGCCGCGCGCAGACTCCGTACCGCCGGCGACGCATTCATAGTGCCCAGATACTGCCATGGGCGGCGCGTGACCGTCGCGGCTTCCCCCCGCGGTCCGCGTCACGCCCGCCCGGCCCGGCCCGCGGCCGCTCGGGCAGGGGGTCCGGATGAGCCTGGAGAGGGACCCTGCATGCGCCTGCACGGCACGGCACTGCGCTGTGCCGTGCCGTGCCGTGCCGGACGACGAGCGGCGCCCTGCGGGCGGGCGGCCCCTGGCAGAGCCGTGTCGGCTGACCCCGCCCGGTCACCGGGCCGTCCGGTCATCGGCCGAACAGTCGCTCGCCCGGCCCCTGTTCGAACAGTGATCCCCTGGCGGAACGCCCGTGACCAGGTGTGGACGGAGACGTTGAAGGGGAAGTGCGGTCGCGTCCGAGCCATCGCACTTTCCGAGTCTTAAGGAGAACGTGATGTCTCGCATCGCGAAGGCCGCCGCAGTCGTCGTGGGCACGGGTGCCGTGGCCCTCAGCGGGGCCGGCATGGCCATGGCTGACGCCGGCGCCCAGGGCGGGGCCGTCGGCTCGCCCGGTGTCCTGTCGGGCAACGTCATCCAGGCCCCGATCAACGTGCCGGTCAATGTGTGCGGCAACACGATCGACGTCGTCGGTCTGCTGAACCCGACCTTCGGCAACACCTGCGTGAACGGCGACGGGCACCACAAGAAGCACCACGGCGACAAGAAGCACCACGACACCAAGAAGCACCACAGCACCAAGGAGCGCCGCGGCTACGGCAACTGAGCCCGGCACGCGCACGGCCCCCGGCGGGAAGTCACCGCCGGGGGCCTCGCCGTTCCCGGTACGCGCGGCTACGCGTACCGGTAGATGTGACTGTGGTCCTCCATCGATTCCGGGGTCATGCCCCACGGGGGCATCTTCTCCCGCCGGGCGACGATGCGCCGGTACTGGGAATCGTGTGGCCCGGGGGGCCGTTCGGGCTGATAGCGGGCGCCCGGGTGCCGCTTCTGCCAGCGGGACCACTGGAGGTCGACGAAGGCATGGTGCAGCCAGAAGACGGGATCGTTGACGGAGGCACCGCCCAGCATGTGGCCGCCGACCCAGCGGTGGACGCGGTTGTGGTTCTCCCAGGTGGCGTTCCCCGTCCCGTGCCCCCAGCCCTCCAGGCGGTTCCGGAAACCCCGGGTGACCGTCGAGTCGTAGGGGGCCGTGTCGTAGACGGGATCGTCCAGGGCCGCGTTCAGCGCGGCCCGCGTGGGCAGTTGGATCGGCTTGCGCGGGCGGCCGAACTCGCGCATGAGGAAGGCGCCGTCGGTCACCCCCTCCTTGATCGTCCACTTGCCCTGCGCGTAGGCGAAGGGCCCGGTCATGACCTGCCGGTCCGAACTGCGCCCGTTGCCGCCGAGCAGGTCCTTGGTCCACGGCGCGGAGGTCGGCGTGCGGTCCCGCGTCCAGTCCCAGTACGGCACGCTCACCCCGGAGTCCACGCGCTGCAGCGCCTGTTCCAGGTCCAGCAGGAAGCACCGGTGCCAGGGGAGGAACGAGGGCGCCATGTGGGCCGCGCGCAGTCCGCCGTCGCCGTCGGCGACGTAGTAGTCGATGTGCCTGCGGACGAACTCGTCGTATTCTCCGCGGCGTTTGACCTCCAGCATCGCGGTGACGAAGCGACGCCGCTCCGCGCTCGTGAGGGTGCTGACGTCCTTACGCGTGTACACCATGGTGGTGGCCGCTCCCCTTCGTGCCGCTCCTGCGTGTGCCGCTCCGCTGCCCGCCGCCCGCACCGGCGGTGCCGCCTCCCATGCCTCTGAGATGCTCGGCGGGGCCCAGTTGGTCGACGGCCGCGCGTACCGCCGCCAGCGGGGTCGGATACGACTCGTAGTGGTCCACCATGCTGAGATAGCTGCCGTCCGCGCGGCGCATCAGATGCAGGGGCCGGCCGTCCACGGTGACCTGCCACTCGCTTCCGGCGAACGCGGCCCGGCCGTCCGAGCCGCCCTCCGTACCGAGGATGTGCCGGCCGCGGTACACCTCGTCGAAGGAGAGGTCCCGGGGGCGGCGCGGCGGCCGTGAGGCCGCGACGACGGGGGCCAGCGCCGCGCCGACGGCCGACACGAGCAGCCCCCGCATCGCACCGCGCCGGGTCAGCGCCAGCCCACCCACCACGCGTTGCGCCCCCCGGCCGCGAGCGGGGGCGGCCGGCGTCCGGCCCCGCCCGCGTCTCGGCCCTCTGCCCGACATCCAGCTGGCGAACATACTTCTCTCCTCGACGAATTCAGGCTGTCCCGGTCTGCTTCGGGAAGATCGACGGCGACGGGCCCCATCCGGGCTCCCGGGCCCGCGCCTTTGGACGGGACCGTCCAGGAACCGGCGCCCGTCTCCAGGTTCGCCACCGGCACGGTCTCCAACAGCGTTGTGGGTACGGCGGCCTGAGGCGGCTTCGGTCCGGGCAGGCCGAGGCGGTCCGGATTCGGCGCACCGAGCGGGCCGTCCAGGGACGCTCCGGGGGTCTGCGTCCGCAGGCCGGCCGCGGGCGCGGAGAGTGTGGGGTGGTCGACTCCGTCGCCGAGGACGTGCGGCAGGGGCGTACGGACGTCCGCGCCGGGAAGCCCGCCGCTGGGCGGCACCTGCGGAACCGCCTGTTCGGGGATCATCCGCCCCCGGCATACCGCGGTCCCTCCCGTCGGCCCGGCAACGGCAGTTCACCCGCGATGCCGGGCGACTTCAGGCCGAGCGACCGCTCGACTCCGTTCGGCGGCACCGGGGCGGGGGCCGTGCCGGCCGCGAAGGCGGGGGCCGCGGCGGCGGCACCCACCGCCGCCGCACGGGTCATGACGGCGGCGAGCGTTCCTCGTATGGTCGGCGTCATCTCGGGTACGGTCCCTTTCGGCATTCGACGGCTCGGCGTCCGTACCACGTAACGACTCCGGGAACGCCATCAGTTCAAGATTCCCCCGACGGACCCATAAGTCGTCCGATAAGGAGAATCAGCTCGTCCAGAAATCCCACCAGCGGGTGAGGATCAGCATTCCGATGACGCCGATGTGCAGTACCGGAAGAACCCAGGTGAACTCCGTGAGGAATGCCTTCAGCCATTCCGGGGCGGGCAGGAATTCATTCCGCACGTTGAAAGACGTGACGTACCAGAACATGATGATCGTGGCGGCCCAGGCCAGGCAGCACCACAGGCACAGCGCATTGATCCGGTACAGCGACTGGAACTGGAGCCAGCTGACGAATCCGACGCCGAACAACGTGCCCGCGTCGAAGACCAGCCAATACCAGCGCGGGAAGGTGGCCCGCGCGAGCAGGCTCACGCCGACGCAGATCACCACGCTGTACGTCACCAGGCCCAGCATCGGGTTGGGGAATCCGAAGGCCGACGCCTGCTCGCTCTTCATCACGCTGCCGCAGGAGACCACCGGGTTCAGGCTGCACCCCGGGACGAAGTTCGGGTTCTCCAGCAGCTTGAACTTGTCGATCGTGATGACCCACGCGGCGAGCAGACCGGCCGCCCCCGTGATCACCAGCAGCAGGGCGAAGGCACGGCCGCTGCCGGCAGTGTTCCCGCGCGCGCCGCCCGTCCCCCGTCCCGCGGTGCCTGTCTCCCGTCCCGCGGCGGGCGTCATCAGCCGTGCAGGTTGCGCGCGGGCAGCAGCACGTGGGACGCGCTGAGCAGGGTCTCCTCGTCGCCCGCGAAGGCCGTCAGGTCCTCGGGCGCGACGGGCTTGCCGGGCTGGGCCACGGGCCAGGCGCGGGTGGCGAACAGGAAGTAGGCGTAGCCGCGTTCCCCCACCGCCGCGAGCCACTCCGGCGGGACGACGCACTGGGCGTTGAGGTGCGGCATGCTGACGACGGCCTGGCCCGCCTCGATGAGCAGGGTGAGCGGAAGGCCCGGCTGCCGGGACCCGTCGATGAGCGTGTCGCCCACGGGCAGTCCGTTGTCGATCAGCAGCTGCCGGATGGCGGCCGCGGACCCTTCGGGACCCCCGTCACCGTCTCCCAGCGAGTAGGCGAGGAGATAGGGCATGTCACCGTCGGGGGTTTCTCCGCTGAATGCCATGACGGCGAGCGTGCCGAGATCGGCGACCCGAAGAGGGCGCATTTCGCTTGAGGTTGAGGTCACCGCGGAACCTTATCGATGCGTCCGTTCGGGTTCTGACCGGAAATCACCCGACCGGGCGATGTCCGGGAGCGTGACCACACGAACGAGGTACGCGACTCGAACAGCGAGAGGGGCCGATTCCGTACCTTCGGAATCGACCCTTCCCATCGCATCGGCCGTACGGTGTCAGTGGTTGATGCAGGTGTTGCCGAAAGTCGGGTTCAGCAGACCGACGATGTCGACCGTGTTGCCGCAGACATTGACCGGAACGTGTACGGGAACCTGCACGACGTTGCCCGACACGACACCCGGGGAATTGGCCGCGGCACCCTTGGCACCGGAGTCGGCGACGGCACTTCCCGCGGCGGCACCCGCGGCCATTCCGGCGGTGGCGAAAATAAGAGCGGCCTTCTTGGCAGTGTTCATTGTGAGCCTTTCATCGAAGATTCTCTCCAGAGCCTAGGGAAATACCCGAGGACATTGTGGAGGGACACGCACGGAATGGATACGACTAACCCTGGAGGGGAACTCCGCCGAGAAGCCGGGCGGGGGTGGCCGTCGTGTTGAGCTTCTTCGCCGCACCGTTCACACCGTTCAGCACGGAGCCCTTGTTCTCGGTGTCGAGCGCGTTCGACTGGTGCTGCAGGGGAAAGACGTCCTGCGCGTTGAGCGAACGCTGGCTGGTGACGGTCTCCAGGGCGCCGTTGAGACTGGAAGGCGTGAGGCCGGAGGCTCCGGCGGCGAACGCGGGCGCGGCGGCACCGGCGACGGCCAGAGCCCCGGCGACTACGGCGGCGGCCTTGAGAGACTTCATCGTGTTCCTTTCTTCGGCGACCGATGTCACCGGAGGGAATTCCTCTTTTCGCTGCCTAACGAGCTCCGAACGCGACGGAAACTCCACGTGCAGAAAATTCCTGCGTCCCGTTCGCTCTCCGCCCGTGTCGCGTCGGCAACGCGGGCCGGCCGCCCTCCGTTGCGGGAGGACGGCCGGCCGGAAGGTCCGCGATGACGTCAGCCGTTGACGCAGGCGTTCCCGAAGGTGGGGTTCAGCAGCGCGATGACGTTGACGGTGTTGCCGCAGACGTTGACCGGGACGTGAACGGGAACCTGCACGACGTTGCCCGACAGAACACCCGGGGAGTGGGCGGCCGCGCCGTGCGCGCCGCTGTCGGCGGCGGCGATACCGGCGGCGCCGGCCACAGCGGCGGCGGCAACGGAGGTCAGGGCCAGGCCCTTCGCGATACGCGACATGGAGAAGTGCTCCTTGAAATTCGACACACCATCCGGGCGGGATGCCCGGCTCCGGGTTCAACGCGCGGCGCGCACGCGGGTTGTGCCTCCAAAGGAGTGATCTCCGAAGCGACCCGACCGCACGATTCCGACACACATCACAGCTTTCGCTGACAAAGTGGGACAACAGCTAGAGTCGAGCTCTCCGAGGGCGCCTTGAAGCGGGCGTCGAGGGGCGCCGGGGGCTCGCGGGGAGCCGACGCGTACGTGTCTGATTCGTCTGATTCCCGGATGTTCATCCGTCCGCTGGTCCACAACCTTTTCCCCGAAAGGGCACCGCCGGTCATGCGTACTTCCCCGACTCTGCTGCTGCGCCGTGCGATCGTGGGCCGCTCCGCCCTCGCCACCTTCTGGGCGGGCGGCCCCGCGTCCGCGCAGGCTCCCGCCGACACGGCGCACGGCGGCACGGCGCCCGCGGCACAGGCGGAGTCGCTCCCGTTCACACAGCGGTACCACGCGCTCCAGCACGGTGGCATCGTGCGGGCCGCCAACTCCTCGGTCAGCTGCCGCGGTTCCGCCGGGCCGGCGCTGCCCCACGGCTCGGTGAGAACGGCCGGGATCACCCGCGCCGCGGCGCCCACCTGTTCCGCGGTACGCCGGGGCGCCCGGGCCGCGAACGGGGACTTCGACATGTCCTACATCGATGTCGACCACGCCCCGGACACCTACGACTCCAGCCGCGCGGAGGTCCGCCTGCCCAAGGGCGCGCACGTCACGTACGCGCGGTTGTACTGGGGCGGCAACCTCCGGGCCGGCGTCCGGAAGCCGCCGGGGGACAACGGACGCGTGCTGATCGCCGCGCCCGGCGGCGCGTACAAGGGTCTGCGCGCGGACCGTGCGGTCGGGCGCCGGGTGGTCCACGGGGCCGACGCGTTCCAGGCCTCGGCGGACGTCACCCGCCTGGTGCGGGCGAGCGGTTCGGGTCTCTGCACGGTGGCCCGGGTCGCCGTGGCGAAGGGCCGGTCCGTCGCCGGGGCGTGGGGCGGCTGGACGCTGATGGTGGCGTACGAGAAGAAGTCGGAGCCGCTGTGGCATCTGACGATGTGGAACGGTTTCGGGACGCTCGGCCCCGGCGAGGGGCGGGTGATCCCGCTGGGCGGGCTGGACCTCCCGGGGAACGTGCGGGGCCGGGTGGGCCTGGTCGCGTACGACGGCGACCGCGGCCGTGGGGGCGACTCGCTGTCCGTCTCGACGGGCCGCGGCTCGCCGACGGAGCTGGGCGACGCGGCCAACCCCCGTGACGACGTACTGAATTCGACCATCAGCGAACCCGGACCTGTCGCAGTGAGGCGGGTACCCGCATACGCGAACACGCTCGGCTACGACTCGGACATCCTCGAACTCGGCAAGGGGATCCGCGGCGGGGGTGACCAGTTGGCCTTCCGGATCGTTTCGCAGCGGGACGCGGCCTGGGTCGGAGCACTGTTCGCCGCCGTCGACGCGAAGCAGTGACGCGCGCACCGGCGCGCCGCCCGTCAGCGAGGAACCGCGCATGCATCAGCCAACAGACCCTCCGCCGCGGGTCCTTCATGTCACGCAGCCGGTCGACGGCGGCGTCGCCCGTGTGGTCGCCGACCTCGTCGGGGCCCAGCTCGCCGCCGGAACGCGGGTGACGGTCGCCTGCCCGGACGGCAACGGCTTCACCCGGGAGGTACGGGCGCTCGGCGCGGACGTACGGCCCTGGCACGCGACGCGGGCGCCCGGGCCGCAGCTGGCCCAGGAGGTCCGGCGGCTCGGCCGGGTCCTGGCGCGGGTGCGGCCCGACGTGGTGCACGCGCACAGCGCGAAGGCGGGGCTCGCGGCCCGGCTCGCGCTGCGGGGACGGGTGCCGACGGTGTTCCAGCCGCACGCCTGGTCGTTCGAGGCCGTCGACGGTGCCGCCGCGGCGCTCGCGCTGCGCTGGGAGCGGTGGGGGGCGCGCTGGGCGTCCCGGGTGGTGTGCGTCAGCGAGGCGGAGCGCGCGACCGGCGTACGAGCCGGAGTGCGCGCCCCCTGGAAGGTGATCCCGAACGGCGTCGATCCCGAGCGCTTCCACCCCGCCTCCGTGGACACCGTACGCGCGGGACTGCCGCTGCTCGCCGGGGTCGCTCCGGCAGCTCCGCTGGTGGTGTGCGTGGGGCGGCTGTGCCGGCAGAAGGGGCAGGACATCCTGCTGGAGGCATGGCCCTCGGTGCTGCGGCGGGTGCCCACGGCGCGGCTCGTGCTCGTCGGGGACGGGCCGGACGCCGCGCGGCTGCGCGCCGGGGCGCCGCGCGGCGTGCTGTTCGCCGGCGCCGCCGCCGACGCGGTGCCCTGGTACCAGGCCGCCGATCTGGTGGTGCTGCCGTCCCGCTGGGAAGGCATGGCGCTGGCTCCGCTGGAGGCCATGGCCTGCGGGCGCCCGGTCGTCATGACGGACGTGGACGGCGCCCGCGAGAGTCTGCCGCCGGGACACGACACCCGCTGTCTGGTGGCCTCACCGGAACCGGCGCCGCTGGCCGAGTCGATCGGCGCGCTGCTGTCCGATCCGCTGCTGCGCGAATCGCTCGGCCACCAGGGGCGCCGCCACGTACTGACCACGCACGACGTACGCCTCACGGCCGACGCGGTCGCGCGGGTGTACCGCGAACTGCTGACCGGGCGACAGCCGCAGCACACCGAGTGCTTCATGTGCGCGGACCAAACCGAGTGCAGGGAGTCCATCCACTCGTGACTGCGGAAAGCACCGTCCCCTCCCCCGGCGGCCAGCCCCGGGAGTACGGATTCTCATCCGTCTCTGTCATGCCTTCGCGCGAGACCGACGGCGGTTTCAGGTTCCCGGCCGGGCAGCGGCCCGCGGCCCGGCGCGCCTCCTGGCTGCCACTGGCCGCCGTGGACGCCGCCGCGGCGCTGGTGGCCGGACAGACACTCACGGAGATCCAACGGCACCCACTGCTGGTCGTCACCCTGCTGCTCGGCGTGCTCGGTCTGAACGCGCGGGCGTCCCTGTACCGGCCGGTGCCGCTGCCCGCGCTGCTCGACGAACTCCCCGCCGTCTGCGGGCGGATCGCGGTCACCTGGTGCGCGCTGGCCGCCGCCTGCGCCGCGTTCGCCCCGGACGGAGCACTGTCGGCCCGGACGCTGGCCCTGGGGTGCGCCGTGCAGTCGCTGATCAGCTGCGCGGGCCGCGGCACGGTGCACCGGCGGCGTCGGCGTGCCCTCGCACGGCACCCCGGTGCCGCCCTGGTGGTCGGTCCCGCCGGGACGGCGCAGCGGGTGGCCGCGGCCTTCCTGCGCCACCCGAACTGCGGGGTGCGGCCGGTCGGTGTCATCTCCGACCGGCCGACCGGCCTCGGGGGACTGCCGGTGCTCAGCACCGGCGAGGAGGTGCAGCGGGCGCTCATCCAGAACGGTGTGCGGGCCGTGCTGGTGGTGGAGCCGCCGAGCCGGCGCGGGCCGATACTGCGGGCGCTGGCCCTCGCGGGCTGCGAGCTGTGGAAGGTCGACCCGGACTCCCCGTCGTACGACCCTGAGGGCGGGCACACGCTGGCCGGTTTCGCCTGCCGCCCCCTGTCGATCGGCCTGCGGCGCGCCGGTTTCGGGAAGCGGCTCCTCGATGTCGCCGTCTCCGGCACGCTGCTGCTGCTGGTCAGTCCGTTGCTGCTGGTGTTCGCGGTCGTCCTGCGGCTGACCGACGGGCCCGGTGTGGTGTTCCGGCAGGAGCGCATCGGCAAGGACGGACGGCCGTTCACGCTGCTGAAGTTCCGCACCCACCGTCCGGCCGACGCGCACGAGGCCGCGACCCGCTGGAGCGTGGCGGGCGAGCAGGAGATGAGCCGCTTCTGCCACTTCCTCAGGCGCACCTCGCTCGACGAGCTGCTCCAGCTGCTGAACGTCCTGTGGGGCGACATGAGCCTGGTCGGACCGCGCCCCGAACGGCCTTACTTCGTGGCCAAGTTCAGCCAGACCTACCCGGGATACGCGGCCCGTCACCGGATGCAGACCGGCATCACCGGACTCGCCCAGGTGCACGGGCTGCGCGGCGACACCTCGATCGAGGACCGCTGCCGGTTCGACAACGCGTACATCGACAACTGGTCGATGTGGCAGGACATCTGCATCCTGCTGCGCACGGCCGCGGCGCTGATGCGCCCGACGGGGAGCTGAGCCGGTGAACCAGGCCCTGCCCGTCACTCCGTCGGCCGGTCCGACCGCCGCTCTGCGGCGCGCGCTGCCGGTGCTGCCCGTCGTCGCGGTGATCGCGCTGCTCGGACTGCCGATCGCGCCGAGCGACGAGGGCGGCCCGAACGTCGCGGACGCCATGTCGGGTCTCGTGGTGCTCTGCTGCGTGATCCATCTCCTGCGGACCCGCCGGCGCCCGCTGTCCCGGACCGCCGCCGTGGTCCTCGGGCTCCCGGTGGTCGGTATCTCGGTCGCGGCGGCCGGGGCGGCGGACGTGGGGGCGGGGCTCACCGGCCTCACCCGCTATCTGCAGATCTTCGTACTGGTGCCGGCCGCGGTCCTGCTGCTCGTACGCGACCGGCGCGACCTGCGTCTGCTGGCCTGGTCGTTCGTCGCGCTGGCGCTGTGGCAGGGGGCGGTCGGGGTGCGGCAGTACGCCACCGGGACCGGAGCCTCGTACCAGGGCGAGAACGTCCGGGCGGTGGGGACCTTCGGGCCGGCCGACGTGATGGGCATGGCGACGGTGGTCGCGTTCGGGGTGGTGTGCGCGGTGGCGCTGGCCCTGGGAGCGGTCGAGGCACGGCAGCGCTCGGCCGCCGTGCTGTGCGCGCTGGCCCTGCTGCTGCCGCTGGCGCTCTCGTTCAGCCGGGGCGCGTGGATCGCCACGGCCCTGGCCTGCGGAGCGCAGCTGGTGCTGGCGGGGCTGCGGCGCGCGGTGAAGGTGGTCGCGGCGCTGGCCGCGGCCGGAATGATCCTGGTGGGCGGTCTCGGCGTCGGCAGCTCGATGCTCCAGGAGCGTGTCGCCAGCATCACGCAGGTCACCGACGCGCCGGACCAGTCGGTGACCGACCGGTACACGATGTGGGCGGCGGCCACCGGCATGTGGCGCGAGCATCCGCTGACGGGCGTCGGGCTGAAGGGCTTCCCCGACCACCGGGACTCCCACGCCTCGCTCGCGCTCTCCTCGGGCAGCGACATCGGGGGCGCGGGCGCCGCGTATCACAAGCAGGCGCTGCTCTCCCCGCACAACATGTATCTCCTGGTCCTCAGCGAGCAGGGCCTCGTCGGACTGCTCGCCCTGACGGGCAGCTGGCTCGCACTGCTGTTGCTCGCGCTGCGCGGACTGCTCCGCGCACGCCGTACGGCCCGCGACACCGGCGGACCCGGCCTCACCACGGAACCCGGCCTCGGCACAGGACCCGGCCTGGCCACGGGCCGTTCCCCGCACGGCACGGACTGCGCGCTCGTCGCGTGCGGGCTGCTCGTCTGGCAGCTGGTCGACTTCGTGTACGCGGACATCGGCGGCCCCTCCACGGTCCTGACGGCCGTCGTCTTCGGCGTCATCGGCTGGGGAGCGCTGATGGATCCGTCGACGGCGCCCGGCACCGGCGCGACGACACCGGCCGCCGCGGTACGCGAAGAGGCCGCGGCACGATGACGGTGACGCCGCCCAGGGTGGGGGAAGGCCGGGACGCGGACCCGGGCTCCGGGACGGGTGCCGGGAGCGGTGGCGGGGCGTCCCTTCCGTCGCCCCCCACGCGTGCCTCCGCCTCCACCGCCTCCCCGTCTCCCGCCGTCGTGCCGCCCCCCGGTACCCGGAAGGGCGCCGACCGGCACGCGACCTCCAACCGGTTCCTCGCCAAGGCCGCTCTCGTCACCGTCACCCTCTCCATCGCCGGGGCCCTGCTGGGCCTCGTCCGGGACCAGGCGCTCGCGCACCTGTTCGGGGCCGGGTCGGACACGGACGCGTTCCTCGTCGCCTGGACGGTGCCGGAGTTCGCGGCGACCCTGCTGATCGAGGACGGACTGGCCTTCGTCCTGATCCCGGCGTTCAGCGTGGCCGTGACCCGGCGCGCCCGGGGAGCCGCCGGTGATCCCGTGCGCGCGCTGGTCGCCGCCACCCTGCCCCGGCTGGCGTTCGCCTTCGCGGCCTTCGGCGCGCTGCTGATCGCGGGGGCGCCGTACCTGGTCGAGGCGCTCGCGCCCGGCCTGCCCGATCCCCGGCTCGCGGTGGACTGCACCCGGCTCACCGCGACCTGCGTGTTCTCCTTCGGACTGGCCGGCTACTGCAGCGCGGCCCTGCGGGCGCACCGGCGCTTCGTGGCACCGGCGGCGATCTACATGGCGTACAACGCCGGGATCATCACGGTGATGTTCGTCCTCGGCGCGCGCTGGGGCGTGCGGTCGGCGGCCCTCGGCGTCGCGGCCGGCGGGGCGCTCATGGTGGTGGTGCAGGCACCGTCGCTGTGGCGGCAGCTGCGGCGCGGGGGGTCGGCGGCCGGGACCGTGGACGGTGAACCCGCCCGCCCGATGGATCTGACCCTCGTCGGTACGGTCCTGCTCTTCGCGCTCTGCCGGCAGTCCCAGGTCCTCGTCGAACGCTTCCTGGCCTCCTCGCTGCCGGCCGGGGCCATCTCGCATCTGAACTACGCCCAGAAAGTGGCCCAGATGCCGATGGTGCTCTCGCTGATGCTCTGCACGGTCACCTTCCCCGTGGTCGCGCAGGCCATCGCCGAGGGAGACACCGAGCGGGCCCGCGCCCGGGTGGAGCGCGATCTGACGCTCGTCGCCTGCACGGTCCTGCTCGGCACGGCCGTGGTCGTGACCTGCGCCCCGCAGATCGTCCAGCTGCTGTTCCAGCGCGGCGCGTTCACCGCCCGGGACACGGCGGCGACGGCGGCGGTCATGCGGGTGTACGCCCTCGGACTGCTCGGCCACACCCTGGTCGGCGCGCTGGTGCGCTCGTACTTCTCCTCGACGCGTCCGACCTGGTACCCGTTGTTCGCGATGACCGCCGGGATCGTCGCGACCTGCTGTACCGGGGCTCTGGCCGTCGGCCCCTGGGGGGTCCGCGGGATCGCCGCCGCCAACGCGGCCGGCATCACCCTCACCGCGGTACTCCTGCTGTACGGCATGGGCCCGCGCAGCGTGCCGATCCGCACCCGCAAGGTGGTGACCGAGATCGGCAAACCGCTGCGGGCCGCCCTGACCGCGACGGCGATCGGCGGTCTGTGCACGAGCGGCATGGACTCCCCGCTGCTCGGACTCGTCGTCGGCGGCACGGTCGTGACCGTCGTCTTCGCCCTGCTGGCCTGGGCCTTCCGGGTCGAGGGTTTCGCCTCCGCACTCCGTTCCGTCACACGAAGGGTTTCGCATGCCCGTTTCCGCTGACATCAGCAGACGTACCGGTACGAGTTCCCTCGACGCACCGCCCTGGGTGGCGATGTACCACTCGGTCGGGGACTGTTCCGACGATCCGTACCGTGTCACGGTCTCCCCGGAGCGGCTCGGCCTGCAGCTGGCCTGGCTGCGCCGGCGCGGTCTGCGCGGGGTGTGCGTGCGGGACCTGCTCGCGGCCCGCGCCCGCGGCCAGGGACCGGATCTGGTGGGCCTGACCTTCGACGACGGGTACGCCGACTTCGTCGAGACCGCCCTTCCGCTCCTGCGGCGTCACGGATTCGGGGCCACCCTCTTCGTCCTGCCCGGCCGGTTCGGCGGTGACAACGCCTGGGATCCGCTGGGCCCCCGCAAGCCGTTGCTGAGCAAGCAGGGCGTCCGGCTCGCCGCCGCCTGCGAGGGCATGGAGGTCGGCTCGCACGGACTCACCCATGTCGACCTGACGAAGGCCGACGACACCGTGCTCCGCTCCGAGATCGCGGGGAGCAGAGCGGTGCTCTCGGAGGTGATCGGCGCTCACGTCGACGGCTTCTGCTATCCGTACGGGACCGTCGACCGCCGGGTCGTCGACGCCGTCCGCGACGCCGGGTACAGCTACGGCTGCGCGATCGACCCCGGCCCGCTGACCGGCCCGTACGCCCTCCCCCGCGTGCACATCGGCGAGAACGACACCCCCGTGCGCCTGTTCCTGAAGCACCGGCTGCACCGGCTGCGCCGGCGCCCGGTCGAGGCGGCCCGGTGAAGGCGCTGCACATCATCACCGGCCTCGGTGTCGGCGGCGCCGAGCAGCAACTGCGGCTGCTGCTGCGGCACCTGCCCGTCCGCTGCGACGTCGTGACGCTCACCGATCCGGGGCCGGTCGCCGCGGGGCTCGCCGCCGACGGTGTGCGCGTGATCCATCTCGGCATGTCCGGCAACCGCGACCTCACCGCGCTCCCCCGCCTGGTGAAGATCATCCGCGCGGGCCGCTACGACCTCGTGCACACCCACCTCTACCGGGCCTGCCTGTACGGCAGGCTCGCCGCGCGGCTGGCCGGGGTGCGAGCGGTCGTGGCCACCGAGCACTCGCTCGGCGACTCGCAGATGGAGGGGCGCCGGCTCGGTCCGGGCGTACGGGCCCTGTATCTGGCCGGTGAGCGGCTCGGCCGCGCCACGGTCGCCGTCTCGCCCACGGTCGCCGACCGGCTGCGCCGCTGGGGTGTGCCCGGACCGCGCATCGCGGTCGTGCCGAACGGCGTCGACATCGACCGGTTCCGCTTCGACCCGGGCCTGCGCGAACGCACCCGCCGCCTGCTCGGACTCCCCGAGGACGCCTACGTCGTCGGCGGCGTCGGCCGGCTCGCGCCGGGCAAGCGGTTCGACGTCCTGATCCGCGCGCTGGCCGAACTGCCCGGTGACTGCCGGCTGCTGCTGGTCGGCGGTGGCATGGAGGAGACGGGACTGCGGCGCGCGGCACACGACGCCGGGGTCGCGAACCGGGTCCTGTTCGCCGGCGAACGCCCCGCCGGCGGCTCTCCCGGCACCGATCTGCCGTCACTGATGGGGGCCATGGACGTCCTCGCCTCGCCCAGCCCCGAGGAGTCGTTCGGACTGGCCATCGTGGAGGCGCTGGCGGCCGGACTGCCGGTGCTGTACGTCTCCTGCCCGGCCGTCGAGGACCTGCCGCCCGGGACGGCCCGCGGCGCCACCCGGGTCGAGGGCGGCGCGGACTCCTTCGCCCGCGCGCTGACCGGCGTCCGGGCCCGGGGTCCCGCCCCCCGCTCGGCCCCGGAGGCGGCCCACCACTACTGCATCACCCGCAGCGCCGCACAGCTCATGGACGTGTACGCGGCCACTGTCGCGCACACCTGACTGGAGTGAGTCCCACATGTCCGAAAACCTCACCAGGGGGCACCGCCCCCCGGGTTCGTCCCTTCCCCGGGCGAGGACCATGCCCCGGTGGTCGCTGCTCGCCGCCACGGCCGTCCTCGGCGGCGTCCTCGGCGGCGCGTACGGCGTGGTGAAGCCCCCGGCCTACACGGCCACGAGCTATGTCATCGCCGTACCGACGGACAAGGGCGATCCGGCGGCCGCGCTCGGCTTCGCCCAGGCCTACGGCCGGGTCGCCACGCAGCTCGCGGTGCTCGGGGACGCCCAGGTGTGGGCCGGTGTGCCGGTGAAGACGCTGGAGTCGAGCGTGCGGGCGGTGACCTCCCCGGACGCCCCGATGGTCGCCGTCTCCGCCACGTCCACCCGGCCGGACCGGGCCGCCGACATGGCCAACGCGGTCACCCGCTCCCTGACCCAGCACGCCAACGAGAGCAAGCAGAGCACCAAGGTCGAACTCCTGTCGTTCGCGCGCGCGACGAAGCCGGTCTCGGCGTCCTCGCCGTCCCCGACGGTGACGGGCCTGGTAGGCGCGAGCGCGGGCGGACTGCTCGGCGGCCTCGTGCTGCTGGTCCGTCCCCGGCGGTCCGCCGACCCGGCCCTGCAGGCCTCGGTGCCGAGCCCGGCCACTGCCGCCGATGTGCACGGCCAGCTGTGAGCGGGACGCTTCAGGCGTGGGTACGGAGCAGCACCGCGCGGACCGAACTCGTCACCGAAGAGCGGGAGTTCGCCGAACTGGCAGAGCCCTGGGGGCGCCTGTACCGGCGGTGCGGCGCCGCCACCGCCTTCCAGAGCCACGCCTGGCTGCACTCCTGGTGGCTGTCGTACGGGACACCGGGACGACTGCGTCTGGTGGTCGTGCGCGAGGGCGGTGAACTGCTCGCGGTCGCGCCTTTGATGCGGGCCCGCCGCCGACTGTCGGCGCTCGTACCGCTCGGCGGGCCGATCTCCGACTACGCGGACGTGCTCCTCGACGACGAGCACGCCGACCGCGCGGCGGCGGCGCTCGCCGAGGGACTGTCGGCCGCGGCCCGCACCGCGCTGATCGACTTCCGCGAGGTCCGCCCCGGCGGCGCGGTGGAGCGGGTCTACGAGCACTGGCACGGGCCGCGCCGCCGGCTCGGGGACTCCCTGTGTCTGGAGCTGCCGGCCGTCTCGATGGACGAGCTGGTCGGCCGTCTCCCCTCGGCCAAGGCCCAGCGCGTGCGGGCCAAGCTGCGCAAGCTCACCGCGCTCGGGGTCGAACGGCGGGTGGTGGACCACGACGAGGTGGACACGGCGCTCGGCCGGCTGCTCGAACTGCACCGGCTGCAGTGGGAGGGCCGGAAGGTGACGTCCGAGCACCTCCACGAACGGTTCTCGAGGCATCTGGTCCGCTCGGTGGGCCCGATGGTGCGGTCCGGGGACGCGGTGGTCACCGAGTTCCGGCTCGACGGCACCGTGATGGCCGTGGACCTCACCCTGCTGTCGCGGCGCCTGGTGGGGGGCTATCTGTACGGCGTCCACCCGCAGCTGCGCGAACGCAAGGCGGACGTGGCGGTGATACTCCTCGACGCCTGCTCCCGGCACACCGAGGACGGTGACCGCGGAACGCTGAGCCTGCTGCGCGGCGACGAACCGTACAAGCACCACTGGCGCCCGGATCCGGTCGTCAACCAGCGGCTGCTCCTCGCCCGCCGGCGTACGGCACTGCTGATGTCGGCGGTCTTCTGCGACGTCGCCGCGCGCCGACGGGTCAAGGAACTGCTGCGGAGCTGGAAGGAGCGTGGTGGGGGGGGGGGCCGGGCGCCCCCCCCCCCCCCCCCGGCCCCCACCCCCCCCCCCCCCCAAACCCCCCCCCCCCCCGGGGGGCCCGCACCCGCGGCGGGGGGGGGGGGGGGGGGCCGCGCGGGCCGGGCCGGGGGGGGCGGGGGGGGGGGGGGGGTGTGTGGGGGGGGGGGGGGGGGGGGCCCCCCCCCGCCCCCCCGCCACCAGGGGTCACCAGTCGCCCGACAACCAGTCGCCCGAGAGCCAGTCGTGCGACAGCCAGTCGTGCGGCTGGTGGTCGTGCGACGGCCAGTCGAGTCTCACGCACAGCTTCCCGCCGAGCCAGTACTCCACCCAGTCGCCCAGCTCGAGGGGCGAACAGGTGGCCGGATCCGGCGTCGTCTGCGGAACGGGCTCGCGTGCCGGAGGAGGCTTCGGGGCCGGCGTGGAAACGGGCGCGGGCGTCTCGGTCTTGGCCGGCTTCGGAACGGGCGCGGGCTTCGGCGTCTCGACCGGGGTCGGGACCGGCTTGGGGACAGGCTTCGGGACCGGCTTGGGCTTCGGCGTCGGAGTGGAGACCGGCTCGGACACCGGCGTCTTGGCCGGGGTCGGAACGGGCTCGGGCTTCGGCGTCTCGACCGGCTTCTGGACCGGCTCGGGCTTCGGCGCCGGAGTGGAGACCGGCTCGGGCGTCTCGGTCTTCACCGGAACGGGAACCGGCTCGGACACCGGTGTCCTGACCGGAGTCGGCACCGGCTCGGGTGTCGAGGCCGGTTCCGACGTCGGTGCCGGCTCGGGCATAGGCGTGGAGACCGGCTCGGGCATAGGCGTGGAGACCGGCTCGGGTGCCGGGGGCGAGGCCTGCTCGGGCGTGGAGGTCGCCGCGGGTACCGGTGTCGCAGCCGACTCGGAGTCCGGCGTCGGCTCCGGTGCCGCAGCGGTGGACATCGGACCGGCGAGGTGGGACAGCGCGGCCCGGTAGGCCTCGGACGCCAGCGGGTTGTCCCGGCACTGCCACACGCCGTGCGGGCAGTAGTCGGTGAGCGTGTTGTACAGCGGCTTGTGCTCGTCGATCCAGGCGAGCATGTCCTTCACGTACGAGGCGTTGTCACCGTTGCGGTACAGGCCCCACTCGGGATAGGAGACGGACTTGCCGTGGGCCTTCGCGAAGTCCACCTGTTCCTGGAGCCCGTACGGCTCTTTCACCTGCTGGTCGAACGACAGTCCCGACGGCTGGTCGTACGCGTCCATTCCGATGATGTCGACCGTGCCGTCCCCCGGATAGCACTCGGTCCAGGGAATCGCGTCCCGGCCGCGGTTCGGGGCGAAATCGAACCGGAACCGCTGCCCCGGCACCGACCGCATGGTGGTGACGATCCTGTTCCAGTACCTCTTCCAGGCCTCCGGGTCGGGACCGCAGCGATGGGTGTACGTGATGCCGTTCATCTCCCAGCCGAGCACGATGACGGTGTCGGGCACCTTCAGCTCGACGAGCCGCTCGGCCAGCGTGCGGAAATGGTGGTCGAAGGCCCCGGTCCCGGCCTCGCGCAGCAGCCGCCGGACCTCCCTGTCGGAGAACCCTTCCTCGTTGCGCTCCATCATCGGGACGTTGAGGACGAGCATCCGGTCGTCCCGGCGGCGGCGCCAGTCCGCCCAGGCGTCCAGGAATCCGGGCGCGCCCTCGATGTTGCTCCAGCGGTCACCGGGCAGATACGTGTGTCCGACCCGCAGTTCGGTGCCGCCCAGCCACCGGCTGAGCTGTTCGATACGGGCGATGCCCTCGGGGCCGTAGTCGAGGTAGGCGCCGAAGGCCGGCGGCGCGGCGGCGGCCCGACCGGCGGGCCACGCGGGATCCGCCCCGTCCGCCCCGTCCGCCCCGTCCGCGCCGGTCTCCGCCGGTACGGCCGCGGACGCGGTCGCCGGCCCGGTGGGCACCGGTGCCGGGCTCGCGGCCGGGCTCGCGGCCGGGCTCGCTCCCGCGGCCGGGACGTCGGCCGCGGCCCGGAGTCCGCCCGCGGCCCGGACACCTGCCGTGGCCCGGACGCCTCCCGTGGCCGAGGAGTTCGCGGGCCGCTTCGCCGCCGTGGGTGTCGGAGCCGGCAGGCCGGCTGCCCGCACCGCCCCCGCACCCACGGCGTACACCGGACCGGACGCGAGGGCGACCGACGTGACGATGCCGGCCGCGATGAACGCCAGCCTTCCGCTCCGGGGCCGCTGCTGCTGTGGGGCCATACCTGCTCCTCTCCCTCTCGATCATCGGATTTCCCTTCCGATTACTGACACTCAGTCATACGAATTCCGATTCGGCCAACCAGGGTTCCGGCCTCCCGTTCTGACGATCACTCGCACGGGTGACTCGCCGGTCGCCGTGCCCGCCCCGATGCCGAAGGGGAAACCCGCGCCGCGTCTCGACGGCCGGGTCCCCGCCGTACTGCCGCGCATCGACCGGAATCCCTTCACCGCGGAACGCCGGGAGCCGTGCGCGCGCCCGGCCGGGCCGGTGCGGAGGTGCACCTGGTCGCCGATTCCACGGGAAGTCCCGTCCGCAGATCGCGCTTTGTGAGCGAGACGCACCCCCTCCCCCGCCCGGCACGTCCCTCGCGGACATCGCCGCGGCATTGCGCCAAGTGGCCGACCGGGTTTCCCGGCCCGCCGCACTGGTCCCGTCGGATGAGGTGAGCGCCCTCGCGGTGAGTGCTCCGGGCGAGGAGCCGACCCCTTCGCCACCCGGGTGTCCGTCCCCGTGTCCGGCCGCCCCGCCGCCCCTCTCGCGGGCTCCCCCGCCCTTGCCCCTGCCGACGACGAGAAGGCGAGCAGCCGCTGACGTACGACTCCTGGTGGTGGCAGCGGGCCCCTGCGGCCTGTCCGTCGCGTCCCACGCGGCGGCGGCCGGACTGAACCTGCGTGTCCTCGGCCGCCCGACGGCGTCCCGGCGTGACCACATGCCCCGGGGCATGTTCCTGAAGCCGGAGCCGGAGCCGGAGCCGTGGGCGTCCGGCCTCTTCCGCGGGCTCCCGGAAGCCACCCGGGTACGGATCACGGCCGGTGCGCCGGGCCCGGCAGGTGCCTGGTGGGTACGCGACCGTGGGGAAGGGACGGTCGAGGTGTTGCCGGGGCGTGAGGTCGCGTCGGCCCACGGCTCGGGCACCGGTGCACGGCCCGGGACGGCACACCGGCCTGTCCGGAGATCGGGCATGTCATCGCGGCCACGGGGTTCAGGACCCGGCGCGAACGCCTCGGGCTGCTGGACGACGAGCTGTGCGCGGGGCCGGCGGCGCTGCCGGGCGGTTCCCTGCGGACCGGACGGGACTTCGAGCCGTCGGTGCCGGGGCTCTTCCTGGCGGGCTGGTCACCGCCTCCGCCTTCGGCCCTGCCCTGCCCTGCGCTGCGTGCACGGTGCCGGCTTCACGGCGGACACGCCGGTGCGCGGTGTGTGGCGGCGGCTGCGCGCGGGGCCGGGCGGCGGCCGGATCCCTGCAGCCGCGGACGGCCGCCGGCGGGGATCGGGCCCGGGACTCGGCGCCGGGCGCCGAAACGGGCCGCGCGCCGGTTCGGCAGGCGGCCCGGGTCCGGTCGCACGCCGCGTCGAACGGGCGCGCGGACCGGCTCCGGGTGCCGGACGCGAGGACGCGAGCGGCACCCGGAGCGGGGCGTCACGGACGGGACGCGGCCCGGCTGCGCCGGTAGAGCAGGGTGCCGCCCGCCAGCAGGACGGCGCTGATCGCGGCGTTGGCGATCATTCCCTCGCTGCCGGTCTCCGCCAGCGAGGGCGGGGCCGGGGGCTGCTCGTGGACCTTCACGGGCGGGGTGTACACGACGGGCGTGTGCGGGGTGTGCTTCTTCGGCGGCTGCGGAACCGCCCGCGGGGGCGTGTGCGGAGGAGTGCAGTGGTGCGGGGTGCTCCTGTGGACCTCCGGCGCGTGGTGGTGGCCGCACTCGTTGCCGAGCGCGGAGTTCAGCAGACCGACCACGTCCAGGGAGTTGCCGCAGAGCTCGACCGGGACGTCCACCGGAACCCCGGCCTGGTCGCCCGACAGGACACCGGGCGAACCCTGCGCCTGGCCGTACGACGAGGAGCCGCTCCAACCGCCTTGGTGGACACCCGAGTCGCCGTGCCCCGCACGCATGTGACCGGGGTGGGCCTGCCGGGAGTCGCCGTACCCCGAGTCGCCGTAGCCACGGTGTTCACCGCCGTAGCCGCCCTGGCCAGCGCCCGGGTGACCGCCGTACTCACCGCTGTGACCACCGGCGAGGTCACCGAGGCCACCGGCGAGATCGCCGAGGCCGCGCGTCTGGTCGGTGCCGCCGTGGCCGGCGTCCGGTCCCCGGTGGCGCGCGGGGCCGGCGTCGTGCTGGACGGAGTGGTGCGGCGCCGCGTGCCGGCCCTGCGAAACCGGGCCGTTGGCACAGGAGTTGCCGAACGCCGGGTTGAGGGCGGCGATGACGTCGACCGTGTTGCCGCAGACGTTCAGCGGCACGTTCACCGGAACCTGGACGTTGTTTCCCGACGCCACGCCGGGTGAGTCCGAAGTGGTCGCGGTCGCATGGGAGTCCGCGAAGGCCGGACTGGCGTACAGGGACATGATGCCTGTCGCAGCCGCGGCCAGGACCACTCCCCTACTCAGGTTCTGTCGCACTCTTTTTTGTCTTCCTGCTGGGAGAAGTGAGGAGCCGGCCTGGGGTCCGTGAGGCGGTCCGAGGCCGGCCTTGGCACAGCCGGAGGCGGCTGAAGTGCCGGATCGTCAGTGGTTGGCGCAGCGGTTGCCGATCGCCGGGTTCAGCAGAGCGATCACGTCGATCGAGTTGCCGCACACGTTGACGGGAATGTGGATCGGCACCTGGATCACATTGCCCGAGAGGACACCGGGAGAGTGGGTGGCGACGCCCTTGGCGCCCGAGTCCGCGAAAGCCGGGGCGGCCATGCCCAGAGCCATGATCGCGCCGACGGCGACGGAAGTGCTCTTCCTGAGCTTCACGTGCTTTCCCTTCTCTGCGGTCATGCCGCTTTGTCGGCCGAGACCGAGCGAGCACGACTTGGGCGGCTCGCATCATGACCTGCAGTCTGTGAACGAGGGACGGACCGCCGAAGAAACTGCGGAACGTACGCCCACGGGGAATTCACTCGAATCGCCCTGCCCGGAATCGGCACGGAAGCTTCACGGCAGGTGAAACGCCCCTCCCGAAGAAGAGGCATTTCACCTGGAACGGGAATGTCAACACGACAGAAATGGAATTCATATATACGCCGAGAAAGCGCGGCAGGGCCCGGACCGCCTGCCCGGACCGCCCGCCTCGAAACGGCGTGCGGCCCGGGTCCCGGGCGGCACGCCGCTCTTCGGAGCGGCCCGCCGTTCCCGTGTCCGGAGCGGGAGTTCCGCGGCGGCCGGCAGGAGGGACGGTTCAGCTCCCGTACAGCGCCTCGATCTCGGCCGCGTACGCCGTCGTCACCGCGTGCCTGCGCACCTTCAGGGACGGGGTGAGCAGGCCGTTGTCCTCGGTGAACTCGCCTTCCACCAGGGCGAACGCGCGAATGGACTCGGCCCGGGAGACCGCGGCGTTGGCGTGGTCCACGGCCTTCTGGACATCCGCGCGCATCCGGGGATCGCGGACGACCTCCGCGAGCAGGGTGTCCGCGGAAAGTCCGCGGACGGCGAGCCAGTGGGCGACCGCCTCGGCGTCGAGGGTGATCAGGGCCGCGACGAACGGGCGGTTGTCGCCGACGACGAGACACTGTCCGACGGGCGTGCGGCTGCGCAGCCGGTCCTCCAGGACGGCGGGCGAGACGTTCTTGCCGCCCGCCGTGACGAGGATGTCCTTCTTGCGGCCGGTGATGGTGAGATAGCCGTCCCGGTCGAGCGCGCCGAGGTCGCCGGTGGCGAACCAGCCGCCGGTCAGGACGGCGTCGGTGGCCGCCGGGTCGTTCCAGTAGGCGCCGAAGACGACACCGCCCTTGATCAGCACCTCTCCGTCGTCGGCGATACGGACGGAGGTTCCCGGGACCGGCAGGCCGACCGTTCCCGGGCGGGGCCCGAGCGGCGGGACCACGGTGGCGGCGGCGGTCGTCTCGGTCAGGCCGTAGCCCTCGTAGACGATGATTCCGGCGGCGTGGAAGAACAGGCCGAGGTCGCGGTCGAGCGGGGCGCCGCCGCTGATGGCGTAGTGCGCGCGGCCGCCGAGTTCCTTGCGGATACGGCGGTAGACCAGCAGGTCGTACAGCGCCCAGGCCGCGTACAGGCCGGGTCCGGGACCCTTGCCCGTCCCGAGGAACCGGTTCAGGTACGCCTCCCCGAAGCGCACGCCGACGCGGTGGGCGCGGTCGAAGGAGGCGGCCCGGCCTGTCTTCTCGGCGGTCGCGCGTCCGGTGGCGTGGATCTTCTCGAAGAGGTACGGGACACCGACCAGGAACGTGGGCCGGAACTCCCGCAGCGCGGGCCGGAGTTCGTCCGGCTTGATGCTCGGGCAGTGGCCCAGCTCGATCCGGGCCATGAGGCAGGCGATCTGCAGGGTGCGGCCCATGATGTGGGCGAGCGGGAGGAAGAGGATCGTCGACGCGGTCCGGCCGGTGACCTGCCGGAAGACCGGGTGCAGCAGCTCGACCGTGTTGGCGGCCTCGGCGTGGAGGTTGGCGTGGGTGAGGACGCAGCCCTTGGGCCGGCCGGTGGTTCCGGAGGTGTAGCAGATCGTCGCGACCGTCCCGGGGGTGAGCGCGGCGCGGCGCTCGGCGACCTCCTTGTCGGTGATGTCCCGGCCCAGGGAGGCGAGTTCGGCGAGGGCCCCCGCGTCGAGCTGCCAGACGCGCGGGGGTTCGGGGTGGCGGGCGACGCCGGTGGAGACGGTCTCCGCGTTCGCCGGGTTCTCGACGATCACGAAGCGGGCGCCCGAGTCGCGGACGATCCACTCCACCTGTTCGGCGGAGGAGGTCGCGTAGACCGGGACGGTCTGGCCGCCGGCCGCCCAGACGGCGAAGTCGAGGACCGTCCACTCGTAACGCGTACGGGACATCACCGCGACCCGGCCGCCCGGTTCGAGGCCCGCCGCGATCAGCCCCTTGGCCGTGTCGGTGACCTCGCGGGCGAAGGCGGCCGCTGTCACCGGCGTCCAGCCGCCGGCACCCGGCCGCCGCAGCACGACGGCGCCGGGGGCCTCGGCCGCGTTGGTGAAGGGCAGGTCGGCCGTGCTGCCGGCGGCGGGTACCGGCACCAGGGCGGCGGCCCGCGCCTCGCGGACCGTACCGTTCCCGTCCCTGACCAGTTCCACCCGGCTGCGGCCCGCCAGGTCCGCGTGCCGCTTCGCCCGTCGCAGATCCTTGCGTACGCCCATCACAGCTCCCGGTCGCGGGGTTCGTGCCGCCGGGTCAACTTACCCGCGCGTAAGGAGAATTCAACGGGTCGCGCAGTCGTCGGCGCAGATGTCCAGTTCGCGGGCCCGGCCGATGGCGGTGGCGAGCGCCGAGACGTCCTTGTCCTCGGTCTCGTTCGCCAGGGTGCGGGCCTTCGTGGCGAGTTCCGCCAGGGGCGGGACACCGGGCAGGGAGTTCCAGCGGGCGTCGCCGGCGCGCAGGTCGTCGGCGAAGTAGGCGGCCACGGCGGTGACCTGGAAGGAGTACGGCGAGGTCCAGACGCCGTCGCGCAGGTCGCCGGTCTCCAGGCTGCCGGACTCCTCGTGCGGGGCGCGGGTGCCGGGGTCGAGCCAGCGGACGGTCGCGGTGGCCAGATGGCCGGAGGCCCCGGGGCGGGTGCGGACGGCGTAGAGGGCGGTGACCGTGTGTCCGGGGCCCACCTCGCCGCCGTCCACCTTGTCGTCGCGGAAGTCCTGGTCGGCGACCTTCCGGTCGTCGTAGCCGATCAGCCGGAACTGTTCGACCGTCTCGGGGTCGAAGGCGACCTGCGCCTTGGCGTCGCGTGCGGTGAGGTCGATGTTCTGCGGGAGCTGGTCGCAGAACACGGTGAGGGCGTCGTCGCGGCCGGAGACGTACGTCGTGTGGCCGTCGCCCTTGTCGGCGAGGCGCTCCATGAGGGCGTCTCCGTAGTCGCTGCCGACGCCGACGCCGAAGAGGGTGATGCCGTGCTCGCGGCGGGCGGAGGAGATCCGTTCGAGGATGGTGTCCGCGTCCGTGTCACCGGTGTTGGCGAGGCCGTCGGAGATGAGGACGACCCGGTTGGTGGCCCCCTCGCGCAGCCCGTGGACGGCGGTCGCGTACCCGGTCCGCACGCCCGCGCCGAGGTTGGTCGAGTCGGTCGGCTCCAGGCCGTCGATCGCCCGGTGGACGCGGGCCCGGTGGTCGCCGAGCCGGGTCATGGGCAGCACGGTCTCGGCCTCGTCGCTGAAGGTGACCAGGGCGATCGAGTCGTCGTCGCGCAGCCGGTCGGTCATCACGTCGAGGGATTCCCGGGCCAGGTCGAGGCGGCCGGGTTCGGACATGGAGCCCGAGATGTCGATGACGAAGGTGAGGGCGGCGGGCGGGCGTTCGCGCTCGCTGTCGGCGGGCCGGGTGGCGAGCCCGACCCGGACGAGGGACCAGCGTCCGTCGTCCGTACGGGCTCCGTCGACGGAGACCGAGAAACCGTTGCCGTCGGGGCGCCGGTAGTCCTGGCGGAAGCTGTTGACGAACTCCTCGGGGCGGATCGTCGCGGGGTCGGGGACACGGCCGTCGGCGAGGGTGCGGCGGGCGTAGCCGTACGACGCGGTGTCGACGTCGAGGGCGAAGGTGGAGAGGTAGTCGGGCGACGGCGTGGCTTCGGGGGCGTCCGACTGCTCGCCCTGCTTGTCGCCCTCGGCCGCGCCGCCGGTCGGCCGTGCGGGGGCAGGCAGCGGGAGGCTGCGGCGGCCGGACTTGTCCGCCCCGTCGGAGGAGTTGCTGCCGCTGCCCGCGCTGCATCCGGTGAGCAGCAGCGCGCCCGCGATCAGCGGGGCGAGCAGCGCGCCGGCCTGCCTCCGGCGGATCGCCGTCCGCGCGCCGCCGCGTGGACGGCCCGCTCCGGCCGCCATCCGTATGTGGTTCTTCCCCATCAGTACCCCCTCGGCGTACGGCCCTTGTGTGGGCCGACCTGTGTGACTGTGACGGCCGAGGGGGCCGTGATGTGCGCTCGGATGCGTTGCGGAAGGATTGCGAAGCGGCCACGGCGAGGAGCCGCCGAGACCGGTGGGTGACCTTCCGGAGACCGGGGTGTGCCGTGCGGACCGGTCCGGTTCCGCGCCGGTCCGGACGGCAGCTCCCGGAGCACCTTCTTACGACACGATGTCCTTGCGCCGGAAGCCGCGGAAGGCCAGGGCGAACAGGACGAGCGCGTACGTCACCGAGATCGCGGCTCCCTGGACCATCCCGCTCCATTCCGGTGTCGGCTGGATGGCGTCGGCCCAGGCGAACTGCCAGTGCGCGGGCAGGAAGTCGCGCCAGTGGCCGAGGGCGGTGACCGCGTCCAGGACGTTGCCCACGATGGTCAGGCCGACCGCGCCGCCGACCGCGCCGAGCGGCGCGTCCGTCTTCGTGGACAGCCAGAACGCCAGCCCCGCGGTGACCAGTTGGGACACGAAGATGTACGCGATCACCGCGAGCAGCCGCTGGGTGGCGGTGCCGGCGGAGAGCGCGCCGCCGGTGGGGATCTCCAGGGGGCCCCAGCCGTAGGCGGCGGTGCCCACGGCCAGCGCGACGACCGGCAGCAGGACCATCGCCGCGAGGCTGAGACCGAGCGCGACGGTGAGCTTGGACCACAGCAGCCGGGCCCTGGGCACGGGGGCCGCCAGCAGATAGCGCAGCGAGGACCAGCTCGCCTCGGAGGCGACGGTGTCGCCGCAGAACAGCGCGACCGGGATCACCAGGAGGAAGCCCGCCGACACGAACAGGTTCACCGCGGCGAAGTTGGCTCCGGACGCGGTGGCCGTGTCCATCAGGGTGATCCGGCCGTTGCGCCCGCCGGGCTGCCCGCCGATCGCGAAGGCGACGAGCAGGACGAAGGGCAGGGCCGCGAGGACCGCGCCCATCACCAGGGTGCGGCGGCGTTTGAGCTGGCGGACGAGCTCGACGCGCAGCGGCAGGGTGCGGCGCGCCCGGTACCCGTCCGCCGTCCCGGTCCGCTCGAGGAGCGTGCTCATGCGGAGCCTCCGATCAGGGTGAGGAACGCGTCTTCCAGACGGCGGTGGGGTCCCACGGACGCCACCGGTACTTCGAGGCGTACGAGTTCCACGACCAGGCGTTGCGCGCTGCCGCCGGGGTCGAGGCGGACGAGGAGTCCGTCCTCGGTCGCGACGGCCGAGAGCACGCCCGGCAGCGCGCCCACCTTCTCCACAACCGGCGCGTCGACGGGTGCCCCGGTGCCGACGAGCAGGGTGTCGCCGGAGCCGATGATCTCGGACACCGGTCCTGCCTGGACGAGCCGGCCGCGGTCCATGACCACGAGGTGGGTGCAGGACTGCTCGACCTCGGCGAGGAGATGGCTGGAGACGATGACCGTGCGGCCCGCGGCGGCGTAGCGGATCATCACCTGGCGCATCTCGCGGATCTGCGGCGGGTCGAGGCCGTTGGTCGGTTCGTCCAGGATCAGCAGGTCCGGGAGGCCGAGCATGGCCTGGGCGATGGCGAGGCGCTGGCGCATGCCCTGGGAGTAGGTGCGCACCGCGCGGGCGAGGGCGTCGCCGAGTCCGGCGATCTCCAGGGCCTCCTCCATGTGGGCGTCCTCGGAGGGACGGCCGGTGGCCCGCCAGTACAGCTCCAGGTTCTCGCGGCCGGTCAGGTGCGGGAGGAAACCCGCGCCCTCGACGAACGCTCCGACGCGGGAGAGGACCGGCGCGCCGGGGCGGATCGCGTGTCCGAAGACGTGGATCTCGCCGTCGTCGGGGGTGATGAGGCCCATGAGCATGCGCAGGGTGGTGGTCTTGCCCGCGCCGTTGGGCCCGAGCAGGCCGAGGACCTGGCCCTTCTCCACGCGGAACGACAGGTCCCGTACCGCGTACCGGTCGGCGGACTTGGCGTAGCGCTTGCTCAGGCCGGTGATCTGGAGCGGGACGTCGGCCCGTTCGGGGTCGGGCGCGGGGGCGCTCGTGCGGCGGCGGCCGGTCAGCAGCAGGGCCAGGGCGGCGAGCGCTCCGGCGAGCGGCAGCCACCACACCCAGGAGGGCAGCGGCGCGGCGGCGGTCTTCACCGCGGGGGCGGTGGGCACCTGGAGGGCGCTCTTCAGCGACACGGTGTACGTGGCCGGGGCCGCCGGGGAGGCGTAGCCGAGGTCGGTCGAGGAGAGGACCAGGCGCAGCCGGTGGCCCTTCTGGACCGCGTGGTCGATGGCGGGAAGGGTCAGGGACACGTCCTTGCCGCTCTTGGCGCCCTCGACGCGGAGGGGGGTGACCAGCTGGGAGGGCAGTACCTGTTGGGTGCCGCCGGGGCCGACGTCGTACACCTTCGCGAAGAGGACGGCGTCGTCGGTGCTGGAGCGGACGTGCGCGGTGACGGTCGGCGAGCCGGTGATCCGCAGGTCGTCCCGGAAGGGTGCGGACTCGAAGCGGGCGTACTGGCCGGGGAAGTCCAGGGAGATGCCGACGCCGAGACCGGAGAGCTGGGCGAGGCCGCCGGAGCCGCCGAGTCCCGGCAGGGCCGAGACGGAGGGGGGACTGGCGCCCGCCGGGTTCTGGAAGCGCTGCTCGGGTCCGGTCAGCGCGACGGTGTGGCGGCCGCTGTCCAGTCCGGGGTAGGTGTCCGAACTCGCGCCGCGCAGCAGGGCGGCGCCGTCGGTGGAGTCGACGCCTCCGGTGCGGGTGACACGGAAGGCGGGGCCGGTGGCGGCGCCCTTGTCGTCCTTCAGGTAGCGGTCGAACCAGGAGACGACGCGGGAGGTGACGCGGTCGCTCTCCATGTCGCCGCCGTCGTGTCCGCCCGCGATCCAGTCGACGTCGACGGGCGCTCCGTTGGCCTTGATCGCCTTGGCCATCGCGTCGGCCTGGCCGAGCGGGAAGAGGGAGTCGGACTGGCCCTGGGTGATGAGGGTGGGGACCTTGATGCGGTCGCCGACGGCGGAGGGGCTGCGCTCCTGGAGCAGCTTCACCGCTGCCGCGTCCGGCTTCCCGGACTCCGCGACCCGGTCGTACATGGCGCACAGCTCGGGTTCGAAGCGGGCGCAGCCGCCGCCGGAGTTGATGAAGATGCCGGCCCAGAGCTTCTTGAACACGCCGTTCGGGAACAGGGCGTCCGCGAGGTTCCAGTACGTGATCGAGGGGGCGATGGCGTCGACGCGCGGGTCGTTCGCGGCGGCCAGCAGGGAAATGGCCCCGCCGTACGAGGCGCCCGCCACGCCGACGCGGGGGTCGCCGCTCTTGTCGAGCCGGACCTCGGGGCGCCGGGCGAGCCAGTCGACGAGCCGGGAGACGTCGGCGACCTCGGCCTTGGGGTCGTTCAGCCCGATGCGGCCGGTGGACCTGCCGAAGCCGCGGGCCGACCAGGTCAGCACCGCGTAGCCGTCGCGGGCGAGTCTCTCCGCCTCGCCGCGTACGTCGGCCTTGCTGCCGCCGAAGCCGTGCGCGAGCAGGACGGCGGGGCGGCGCCGCGAGGTGGGGCCCGCGGTGAAGTACGAGGTGTCGAGCCGCACCCCGCCGCCCATGGCCATGACACGGTCGGCGCGGTGCACGGCGGGCGCGGCGTCGTCGGAGGCGACGGCCGTCCAGGTGCCCGCGCCGGCGAGCACCACGAGGGCCGCCGCGGCGGCCGCCCATCTCCCGCGGGCTCGCGCCGTCGTGCCGGCGGCGGGTTGCCCCCGGCGCGGCCCGCGCGGCCGGGGCAGTCGAAGATCCATGGCTCAACGGTACGGGCGCCCGCCGGCGACCGGGACAGCCGCCGGGTTGAACCGGCGGCCCTCCCGGGGAAGTACGGCCGGGGCCGCGTGTACCGCGTCCGTGGTACGAACGGGCCATGGAGCTGCGCCGCGCCGCCACGGCCCTGGAACTGACCGCCGCCGAGTACCTCTTCGACGCTCCCGTGCGTCCCGAGTGGGCGCGGCGGTTCCTTCGGGCGCAGGGGCATCATCTGTTCCTGGCCTACGAGGGCGAGGTGCCGGTCGGCTTCGTCAGCGGTGTCGAGACGGTCCACCCCGACAAGGGCACCGAGATGTTCCTGTACGAGCTGGCCGTGGCGGAGCCGTTCCGGCGGCGTGGCGTCGGGCGGGCGCTGGTCCGTGAGCTCGCCGCCCTGGCCCGGGAACGCGGCTGCTACGGGATGTGGGTCGGTGTGGACACCGGAAACGACGTCGCCCTCGCCACGTACCGCAGTGCGGGTGGCAAGGACGACGGGTCGTGCACGGTGATGACGTGGGACTTCGGCTGAGGCCCTCGTGAGGGGGCGGGCCCTGCGGGAGGGAGCCGGGCGGCGTGCCGCTCCGGTTACGCCTGCGCGTCCTCCGGGATCGACACCAGCCAGCGGGTGTCGCGGCGGGGGCGCAGGTAGAAGGCCCAGTACAGGGTGGCGACGGCGGTGATGCCGCCGGTCCACAGCAGGTACTGCGTCTCCTGCTGGGTGAGGACGTAGGCGAGGACGACGATCAGCAGGATCGGCATCGCGGGCCACAGCGGCATCCGCCAGGCCGGGGTGTGCTTGTGGTGGCCGCGGCGGGCGAGCAGGGCGGCGACGGCGACGAGCAGGTACATGGCGGTCACCGACACGCCCGTGACGCCGTACAGGGTGTCGAGGTTGACGAAGCAGAGGGCGGCGCCGGGGACGCCCACCAGCAGGGTGGCGACCCAGGGGGAGCCGAACCGGCCGAGCTTGGACAGGCCGTTGTTGACCGGCTCGGGCCACGCCTTGTCACGGGCCGAGGCGAACAGGACGCGCGAGTTCTGGATGACCATGACGATGCCCGCGTTGATGATCGCGAGGGCGACGCAGAGGCTGACGAACGTGCCGACGGCCGAGTTGGACCAGGCGGTGACCATGCTGCTGATGTCGCCGCCGGTGAGCTCCGTGACGTCGGAGGCGCCCATGGTGATGGCGACGACCGGGACCAGGATGACGACGGTGGAGATGGCGAGGGTGGCCAGCACCGTGCGGGCGACGTTGCGCCGCGGGTTCTCCAGCTCCTCGGAGAGGTAGACGGCGGTCGAGAAGCCCTGGGTGGCGAAGAGGGCGATGGCGAGCCCGGAGATGACGAGCATGGCCGTCACGGGGTCGGTGTGCGCGCCGGTGCCTGCGACCTGCATCGAGGTGAGGCTGCCGAGGCCGCGGTGGGCGTGGGTGAAGCCCAGCAGGGCCACGACACCGGCCGCGATGACCTCCAGGACCAGGAAGATGCCGGTGATCCAGGCGTTGGCGCGCAGGTCGAGCAGGCCGGCGACGGTGGCGAGGAGCATCACGCCCGCGCCGGTCATCGCCGGGTCGAGGTGCACCACGGGGGCGAGGTAGTCGGCGGTGCCGATGGCGATCACCGGCGGGACGATCATGACCACCAGCAGCGACATCACGAAGACGAGCCAGCCCGCGAGGCGTCCGGCCATGGTCGAGACCATGGCGTACTCGCCGCCCGCGCTGGGGATGAGGGTGCCCAGCTCCGAGTAGCAGAACGCCACGGCGATACAGAGCAGCGAGCCGATCGCGATCGTGAGGGCGGTCGCGGTGCCGAGCGAGCCGAAGAGATCGGGTATGACCACGAAGAGCGTCGAGGCCGGGGTCACGCAGGACAGCGTCAGCAGGGTGCCGCCGACGACGCCGATGGAACGCTTGAGCGTCTTCGGGTTCCCGGTCGCCGTTGGGGCGGCGTCCAGGACGGCGGTCTCGACGGGGCGGAGCGTGTCGGTCATGAAACGGTTCCGATCAACTCGTGCATCAGAGGTTCGGGCGGGAGCGATATCGCCTCCGGCGGCTCGCGTCGTACTTCTTTCTCGTCCGCTCCCGCGCCGATGGAACCTTGACGGAAACCGTTGCGTCAATAGCCGTTTACCTACGGAATCCGCAAGAGCAGAGCGACGCACATCACATTGTTTTCCCAGGCGGTGAAGCCATCATGTTGCAATCATCAGGAGCTACTGAAGATTGACCTTGCTTTCGAAGGTCATATCAATCAGTGACCTACATCACCCGGTTGATCCCGATGAACGGGAATCGTTGCGGGGGCGTCAAAAAAACGTTAAGCCGTCCGCATAACGGACGGCTTAACGGGGTGGGTCAGGAGGTGGTGCGGGCGGGCCTCAGTGGTTGCGCGGGAAGCCCAGGTCGACGCCCGCGGGGGCCTCGGACGGGTCCGGCCAGCGGGTGGTGACGACCTTGCCGCGGGTGTAGAAGTGCGTGCCGTCGTTGCCGTAGATGTGGTGGTCCCCGAAGAGGGAGTCCTTCCAGCCGCCGAAGGAGTGGTAGCCCACCGGCACCGGGATCGGCACGTTCACGCCGACCATGCCCGCCTCGATCTCCAGCTGGAAGCGGCGGGCGGCGCCGCCGTCCCGGGTGAAGATCGCGGTGCCGTTGCCGAAGGGGGACGCGTTGATCAGCGCCACGCCCTCCTCGTAGGTGTCCACGCGCAGCACGCACAGCACCGGGCCGAAGATCTCGTCCTTGTACGCGTCCGCCGTCACCGGCACGCGGTCCAGGAGCGAGAGGCCGATCCAGTGGCCGTCCTCGTAGCCCTCGACCGTGTAGCCCGTGCCGTCGAGGACGACCTCGCAGCCCTGGTCGGCGGCGCCCTTCACGTAGGAGGCCACCTTGTCGCGGTGGACGGCCGTGATGAGCGGGCCCATCTCGGAGGCCGGGTCGTCGCCCGGACCGATCTTGATCTTCTCGGCGCGCTCGCGGATCTTGGCCACCAGCTCGTCGCCGACGGAGCCGACCGCCACGACCGCGGAGATCGCCATGCAGCGCTCGCCGGCCGAGCCGTACGCGGCCGAGACGGCGGCGTCGGCCGCGGCGTCCAGGTCGGCGTCCGGCAGGACCAGCATGTGGTTCTTGGCGCCGCCCAGGGCCTGGACGCGCTTGTGGTTCGCGGCGGCGGTGGTGTGGATGTAGCGGGCGATCGGGGTCGAGCCGACGAAGGACACCGCCTTGACGTCCGGGTGCTCCAGGAGGCGGTCGACGGCCACCTTGTCGCCGTGCACGACGTTGAAGACACCGTCGGGCAGACCGGCCTCGGCCAGCAGCTCGGCGAGCTTCATGGCGGCCGACGGGTCCTTCTCCGACGGCTTGAGGACGAAGGTGTTGCCGCAGGCGATGGCGATGGGGAACATCCACATCGGGACCATCGCCGGGAAGTTGAACGGTGTGATGCCCGCGACGACACCCAGCGACTGACGGATCGAGGACACGTCGACCCGGGAGGCCACCTCGGTCGACAGCTCGCCCTTGAGCTGCGTCGTGATCCCGCAGGCCAGCTCGACGATCTCCAGACCGCGGGCGACCTCACCGAGCGCGTCCGAGTGCACCTTGCCGTGCTCGGCGGTGACCAGGGCGGCGATCTCGTCGCGGTGGGCGTCGAGCAGCGCGCGGAACTTGAACAGGATCGTGGTGCGCTTGGCCAGCGACGACGTCCCCCAGGTGGCGTACGCGTCCTTCGCGGCGGCGACCGCGGCGTCGACCTCCTCGACACTCGCGAACGCGACCCTCGTGGTCACGGCTCCGGTCGCCGGGTCGGTGACCGGCCCGTACGCACCCGACGCCCCCTCGACGGACTTGCCACCGATCCAGTGGTCGACGGTCTTCGTCATGGCCATGCACTCCTTCACAGATGGCGTCGTCGGGCGGCGACGTGCCGGTCGTACTCCTCGCGTGCCTTGACCGCCGACTCTCGGGTCGCGGTCTCGGCCACGGGTACATCCCACCAGGCCTGGGCCGGGGGCGCGCCCGACACTGTGTCTGCCGTTTCGGTCTCCACGTAGACACATGTGGGAGTGTCCGCCTCGCGTGCCTCGGCCAGGGCCGCCCGCAGGTCGCGCACGGTCCTCGCGCGCAGGACCCGCATACCCAGACTGGCCGCGTTGGCCGCGAGATCCACCGGCAGCGGCACCCCCGTGTAGGTACGGTCCGCGGCCAGACGGCGGTACGCCGTGCCGTAGCGCTCACCGCCCACGGACTCCGAGAGCCCGCCGATCGACGCGTACCCGTGGTTCTGGAGGATGACCACCTTGATCGCGACGCCCTCCTGGACGGCCGTGACGATCTCGGTCGGCATCATCAGATAGGTGCCGTCGCCCACCAGCGCCCACACGGGCCGGTCCGGGGCCGCCATCCGCACGCCGATCGCGGCCGGGATCTCGTAGCCCATGCACGAATAGCCGTACTCGACGTGGTACTGGTCCCGCGACCGCGCCCGCCACAGCTTGTGCAGGTCGCCGGGGAGCGAGCCGGCCGCGTTGATCAGGATGTCGTCCTCGGTGACCAGCTCGTCGAGGACACCGAGGACCTGCGGCTGGGTGGGCCGGACGTCGATGTCCTGCGCCTCGTAGGCCGTGTCGACGCGGTACTCCCAGCGCTCCTTGTCGTTCGTGTACTCGCTGACGTACGCGGGCTCCGCGCGGTGGCGGTCGGCCGGCAGCGCCTCGGCGAGCGCTTCGAGACCGGCGCGCGCGTCGGCGATCAGCGGGATGCCGGCCAGTTTGTGGCCGTCGTACGGAGCGATGTTGAGGTTGAGGAAACGGACGCCAGGAGCCGCGAACAGCGTGCCCGAGGCGGTGGTGAAGTCGGTGTAGCGGGTGCCGACGCCGATCACCAGGTCGGCGGTGCGGGCCAGCTCGTCGGCGGTCGCCGTGCCGGTGTGGCCGATCCCGCCGACGTCCTGCGGATGGTCCCAGCGCAGCGAACCCTTGCCCGCCTGGGTGGAGGCGACGGGGATACCGGTGGCCGAGGCCAGGCGGGCGAGCGCCTCCTCGGCGCGGCTGTGGTGCACACCGCCGCCCGCGACGATCAGCGGACGCCGGGCCCCGCGGACCGCCTCGACGGCGCGGGCCAGCTCGCCGGGGTCGGGCGCCTGGCGGCGCACGGTCCAGGTCCGCTCGGCGAAGAACTCCTCGGGCCAGTCGTACGCCTCCGCCTGCACGTCCTGGGGCAGCGCGAGCGTGACGGCGCCGGTGTCGACGGGGTCGGTGAGCACCCGCATCGCCTGGAGGGCCGCCGGGATCAGGGCCTCGGGGCGGGTGATCCGGTCGAAGTACCGCGACACCGGGCGCAGACAGTCGTTGACCGACACGTCCCCGGCGAAGGGGACCTCCAGCTGCTGGAGCACCGGGTCGGCGGGGCGCGCCGCGAAGACGTCGCCGGGCAGGAGCAGCACCGGCAGACGGTTGACGGTGGCGAGCGCGGCACCGGTGACGAGGTTGGTGGCGCCGGGCCCGATGGAGGTGGTCACGGCGTGCGCGGAGAGCCGACCGCACTGGCGGGCGTAGCCGACGGCCGCGTGCACCATGGCCTGTTCGTTGCGCCCCTGGTGGAACGGCATCACGGGGGGTGCCGGGGGTGTCCCCCTGCCGGGCGCGGTGGCGTGCTCGAGAAGCGCCTGGCCGATCCCGGCGACGTTCCCGTGGCCGAAGATGCCCCACATGGCGCCGATCAGCCGGCGCCGGGCGCCGTCCCGTTCGGTGTACTGCGCGGCCAGGAACCGCACCAGCGCCTGCGCGACCGTCAGCCTCGTCGTCGCGGTCATCGGTATCCCCCTGCGTTCCTCGCGTGCTCCGGGTGGAAGCGGATCCGCCATTCCCTTTCCCCGCCCGGCCCCGCCATGACGTTCAGGTAGTACATGGCATGACCGGGCTGGGCGATGGACGGACCGTGCCATCCGTCGGGGACGAGGACGGCATCGCCGGTGCGGACCTCGGCGAGGACGTCCGATCCGCCCTCACGGGAGGGGAAGACGCGCTGATAGCCGAAACCGTCCGGTCCGTCGATCTCGAAGTAGTAGATCTCCTCCAGCAGGGACTCGACGCCGGGCAGGTGTTCGTCGTGCTTGTGCGGCGGGTACGAGGACCAGTTGCCGCCGGGGGTGATCACCTCCACGGCGATGAGCCGGTCGCACGCGAAGACGTCCGCGGCGGCGAAATTGCGCACCTGGCGGGCGCAGTTGCCGCTGCCGCGGTCTTCGACGGGAACCTCCGGCGCGGGGCCGTAGCGGGCGGGGAGTCGGCGCTCGCACTTCGCTCCTGCCAGGGCGAAGCGGCCTCCCGCGCCGGAGGCGATCTGGGCTCGGGCCTCACGGGGAACGTACGCGAAGTCGGAGACTCCGTCGAACACGCTCCGCCTGCCCAGGAGTTGGAACTCCTCCTCTTCCATGCCGTCCTTGGTGCGCACCGTGCAGCCGCCGGTGAGCGGGAGCACGATCCACTCGCTGTCCCCGGTGGTGAACGTGTGGGTGCCGCCGGGTGACAGCTCCACGATCCGCAGGCTGCTGTGGGTCCAGCCCGCGCGTTCGGGGTCGATGTCGAGGGCGTAGTGGGCGTCGGCGGCGGTGCCCCTGGGCACGTACAGCCCCTGGTCCGGACGTCTCATGCGGCCCTCACAGAAGTCCTACGGCGGTGTCCACGGCCGCGGCGACATCGCCGTCCGCGGGGTACAGCAGCGAACGGCCCACCACCAGGCCCTGCACGGTGGGGAGTTGGAGCGCCCCGCGCCATTTCTCGTACGCGCCCTCCTGGTCCTCGCCGACATCGCCGCCGAGCAGGACGGCGGGCAGCGTGGAGGTCTCCATGACGCGGGCCATGTCGTCGGGGTTCTCGGTGACGGGGACCTTCAGCCAGGTGTACGCCGAACTGCCGCCCAGGCCGCCGGCGATGGCGATGGACTTGGTGACGGCCTCGGCACTCAGATCGTTGCGCAGGGTGCCGTCGCTCCGGCGACGGCAGAGGAACGGTTCGACGAAGACCGGGAGCCGGCGTTCGGCCATGTCGTCGATCACGCGGGCGGTGGACTCCAGGGTGCGCAGCGATCCGGGGTCGTCGTAGTCGATGCGGAGCAGCAGTTTTCCGGCGTCGAACCCGAGCCGTTCGATGTCCCTCGGGCGGTGGCCGGTGAAGCGGTCGTCCAGTTCGAAGGCGGAGCCCGCGAGTCCGCCCCGGTTCATGGACCCGATGACCACCTTGCCGTCGAGCACGCCGAGCAGCAGCAGGTCGTCGAGTATGTCGGCGGTGGCGAGCACGCCGTCGACACCCGGGCGGGAGAGCGCGACGCACAGGCGCTCCAGCAGACCGGCGCGGTCCGCCATGGCCAGCTTCCGGTCGCCCACGGCCAGCATGCCGCGGGCCGGGTGGTCCGCGGCGACGATCATCAGCTGCCCGGGGCCGTCGAGCAGCGGCCGCCGCACCCGCCGGGCGGCGGCCTCAGCGATCGCCTCGGGGTGACGGGCGCGGACGCGGACGAGGGCGGGGACGTCGACGCGGGGCAACGCGCGCGCGTCGCCGCCCTGTTCGGGGCGGGCTCCCCCGACGTGGCCCGCCCTCACCGCACGGCTCCGGCCGTGAGGGCCTCTTCGATCTCGCGCGGGGTCGGCATCGCGGAGGAGCACTCCAGCCGGGAGGCGACGATGGCACCGGCCGCGTTCGCGTGGCGCATGATCTTCTCCAGGTCCCAGCCGGCGAGCAGTCCGTGGCAGAGGGAGCCGCCGAACGCGTCGCCCGCGCCGAGACCGTTGAGGACCTCGACCGGGAGGGGAGGGACCTCGGCGATGGTGCCGTCGCGGTGGACGGCGAGGACGCCCTTGGGCCCCTGTTTCACCACGGCGAGCTCGACACCGGCTTCGAGGAGAGCGGCGGCAGCGGCGTGCGGCTCGCGCTCTCCCGTGGCGATCTCGACCTCGTCGATGTTGCCGACGGCGACGGTGGCGTGGCGCAGGGCCTCGGCGTAGAAGGGGCGTGCGAAGGCCGGGTCCTCCCAGGCCGGGTCCTCCCGGACTGCGTCTTTCCGGGAGGTGTTCGTCCAGGCTGCGTTCGTCCAAAACATGGGGCGCCAGTCGAGGTCGAAGACCGTCGTACCGGAGCGGGCGCGGTGGGCCAGCGCGGTCAAGGTGGCCGTCCGGCTGGGTTCCGTGCACAGTCCCGTGCCGGTCATCCAGAAGACGCGGGCCTCGCGCACGGCGTCGAGGTCGAGTTCGTCGGCGCCGATCTCCAGGTCGGGGGCCTTGGGCTGCCGGTAGAAGTACAGCGGGAAGTCGTCCGGCGGGAAGACCTCGCAGAAGGTGACCGGGGTCGGCAGTCCCGGGACCGCGGTGACCCAGCGGTCGTCGACGCCGAAGCCGCGCAGCGCCTCGTGCAGATAGGTTCCGAAGGGGTCCGCACCCGTTCGGGTGATGACCGCCGTACGCCGTCCGAGCCGCGCGGCCGCCACCGCGACATTGGTCGCCGAGCCGCCGAGGAACTTGCCGAAGGAGGTCACCCGGGACAGCGGGACCCCCGTCTGCAACGGGTAGAGGTCCACGCCGATCCGCCCCATGGTGATCAGCTCGTACGCCATCGAGTTCCCTTCCCCGCGGTCCCTGCGGCTGCCCCCAGGTCTAGCCCCGCACGGGGAGCCTGTCAACGTTTTGTCCAGACATTCGGACCAGGCTTGACACCTCCGGGGAGCCGCCGGAAGCTGACGTCCATGACGTCGTTGCCGCCGCAGTCATCGCCGCAGTCATCGCCGCAGTCATCGCCGCAGTCGTCACCCGGGCCCTCGCCGACATCCTCACCGCGATCGTCACCTCCGTCCCCACTCTCGCGCATCCGGATCGGTTCGGCTCCCGACTCCTGGGGGGTCTGGTTCCCCGACGACCCCCTGCAGGTCCCCTGGCAGCGCTTCCTCGACGAGGTCTCCGGATCCGGCTACGAGTGGATCGAGCTCGGCCCGTACGGCTATCTGCCCACCGATCCGGACGTCCTGCGGGAGGAGACCGCCCGGCGCGGGCTCGGCGTCTCGGCGGGCACGGTCTTCACCGGGCTGCACCGGGGTCCCGACGTGTGGGAGTCCACCTGGGCGCACGTCTCCGACATCGCGGCGCTCGCCCAGGCGACGGGCGCCGGGCATCTCGTGGTCATCCCGGCCTTCTGGCGGGACGACAAGACCGGCGCGGTCCTGGAGGACAGCGTGCTGACGCCTGCCCAGTGGCGCGATCTGACCTCCCAGACCGAGCGGCTCGCCCATGAGGTGCGCGAGCGCTACGGGCTGAGAGTCGTCGTCCATCCGCACGCCGACACGCACATCGACAGCGAGGAGAACGTCACCCGCTTCCTCGACGCGACCGACTCCTCCCTGGTGTCGCTCTGCCTGGACACGGGCCACTACGCCTACTGCGGCGGCGACAGCGTCAAGCTGATCGAGACGTACGGCGAACGCATCGGCTACCTCCACCTCAAGCAGGTGGACCCGCAGGTGCTGGCCGGCGTGCGGGCCGAGGAGCTGCCGTTCGGGCCCGCCGTCGCGCGCGGCGTGATGTGCGAACCGCCCTCCGGCGTACCGGCGCTGGAACCCGTCCTCGCCGCCGCGCAGGACCTCGGCGTCGAGCTGTTCGCGATCGTCGAGCAGGACATGTACCCGTGCCCGCCGGACCAGCCACTGCCGATCGCCCGGCGCACCCGGGCCTTCCTGAGGTCCTGCGGGGCCTGACGCCCTCGCCCCACTGCCGCTCATGCGTCACTCGTGTCACAAAAAACACCGCCGTGTCACACATGTCGCGTATACGCGGGTCTTGCGTCACGTCCGGTCAACAGCCACGGCCCAGCGCTCACACCGCGTCGTCCACCGGGCACAGGCTGTGTGATCACCAGCGCAGCGCCCGGCTCCCCCGACGGCCGTCCCAGGCCGCCGCCGCGGCGCGCGCGGGGAGGTGCCACTCATGACCGACCGCAGGCTCTGGTCGTACAAGGAGATCGCCGCGCACATCAAGGTGCAGCCGGACACCGTCCGGTCCTACCGCAAGCACGGGCTGCTGCCGCCGCCCGACCACGTCGAGGCCGGCAAGCCCTACTGGTACGCCGACACCGTCCGCGCCTGGGTGGCCTCCCGCCCGGGAAACCGGGGCCGCGACAACAGATGACCGCATCGGCCGGGGTGCGACCCGCGGGATGACACACCCCCGGGACGCACCCCCGGCCCGATCCGGCGTGATCCCCTCACGCCCACGGCTCGACGACCGTCACCCCCGGACCCCGGGCCGAGCCCATGGCGGCGAGGGCGGACGGCGCGGCGTCCAGCGTGATCGCGGAGGTGACGAGGAGGTCGGGGCGAAGTGCCCCGGAGCGGACCAGTTCCAGCAGCGGCGGGTAGGCGTGGGCCGCCATTCCGTGGCTGCCGAGGAGTTCCAGTTCGAGGGCGATCACCCGGGCCATCGGGACCGGGGTGTCGCCGGTCGGTGAGGGCAGCAGGCCGACCTGGACGTGCCGGCCGCGCCGGCGCAGCCCGTTCACCGAGGCCGCGCAGGTGCCCGGCGATCCGAGGGCGTCCAGCGACACATGTGCGCCACCGCCGGTCAGTTCACGGACCGCCTTCGCCGGGTCCGCCACGGCGGAGGCGTCCACGCACTCCGCCGCCCCGAACTTCCGGGCCAGGCCGAGCGCCGCGGGCGACACGTCCACGGCCACGACCCGTGCGCCGGAAGCCGCCGCGATCATCACCGCCGAGAGACCGACGCCCCCGCAGCCGTGCACCGCGACCCACTCCCCCGGAGCAACCCTCCCCTGCGCGACCACCGCCCGGAAGGCGGTGGCGAACCGGCAGCCCAGGGAGGCCGCCGTCGCGAAGGACAGCTCCGACGGCACCGGGATCAGGTTCACCTCGGCGTGGTCGAGCGCCACGTACTGGGCGAAGGAGCCCCAGTGCGTGAAGCCCGGCTGGGTCTGCCGTTCGCACACCTGCTGGTCGCCCGCGGCACAGGCGGGACAGGTTCCGCAGGCGCAGACGAACGGGACGGTGACCCGGTCGCCGGGGCGGTGGCCGCTCACCCGGGCGCCCACCGCCTCGATCACTCCGGCGAGTTCATGGCCCGGCACATGCGGCAGCGTGATGTCCGGGTCGTGGCCCATCCAGCCGTGCCAGTCGCTCCGGCACAGCCCCGTGGCCTCGACCCGCACCACCACCCCGTGCTCCGGCGGCACCGGGTCCGGCACCTCCCGTACCTCGGCCGGCTCCCCGTACCGCTCGAACACCACTGCCCGCATCGGCTCCCGCCCTCCGCTCGGAGATCAGCTCCTGCGCAACGCTAGGCGATGCGGTCCGGTGCGGTGCGGGTCCAGTGGTGGGTCGGGGCCGTGCCGGTGCATCAGCCCGTCGCCGTCGGACGAGAGGTGACCGTCGGTGACGACGGGCATCGATGTACCGGCACGGCCCCTCCCGCGCGTACCCGGCTGCGGGCGCGTCGTGGCGTGCGTGAGAATTCAGCCCGTCCGGCGTTTGAGTAGCGGGGGGCTGGGGCGGGTCGGGGTTCAACCGAGGTCCGCTAACCGCGTGCCTCGGCCTTGTCCCGGCCGGGCTCCGGTTCCGACCCCTGTTCCGGCTCCGGTGCCGGTGCCGTGTCGGGGGCCGTGCCCGCGACCGGTGCCTCGCCCTCGCTCAGTCCGAACCGGTCGTGGAAGCGCCGCAGCGGTCCGGGCGCCCACCACGTGGCCGTGCCCGTCAGCCGCATGACCGCCGGGACCAGCAGGCTGCGGACGACCATCGCGTCCATCAGGACCGCGAGCGCGACGCCCAGTCCGAGCATCTTCGTGTTGGCCACCCGGGAGGTGCCGATGGCGACCATCACCACCGCGAGGATGACCGCGGCCGCGGTGATCAGTCCCCCGGTGCGCTGGAGTCCGAAGCGGACCGCCTCCCGGTGGTCGCCGGTGTGGTCGTACTCCTCCTTGATGCGGGAGAGGAGGAAGACGCCGTAGTCCATGGAGAGACCGAAGGCGACGCAGAACATCAGGACCGGCAGGGTCGTCTCGATCGAGCCGGAGCTGGTGAAGTCGAGGAGGCCGGAGAGATGGCCGTCCTGGAAGACCCAGACCACCGCGCCGAACATCGCGGTCAGACTGAGCGCGTTGAGCAGGACCGCCTGGAGCGGGATCAGCACGCTGCCCGTCAGCAGGAACACCAGGAACAGGGTGACGATCGCGATGAAGGCGGCCGCCCACGGGAGCCGGTCGGCTATCGCGTGCTTGGAGTCCACCAGGACGGCCGCCGTGCCGGTCACGGAGGTGTCGAACGGGGCGTCCGTCGCGCGGAGTTCACCCACCAGCCGCTGGGCCCCCTCGTCCACGGCCTCCCCCTTGGGCAGCACCGAGAAGTACGCGGTGTCCCCCTTCACCAGGGGGCCGTCCACGCGCAGCACCTCGGGCAGGGCCGCGATCCGCTCCTTGTACCGGGCGTATTCGGTCCCGGTGGCGGACCCCTCGGCCAGGATCTCCAGAGCACCGCCGGGACTGCCCGGGAAGCCGTCGCGAATGTGCTGCTGGACGATGTGCGACTCCGCGCCCGAGGGCAGCTGCCGGTCGTCGGCCGTGCCGAACTTCACGCCGAGGAAGGGCAGTCCGAGAACGACGAGGCCGGCCGTGGTGGCCACCGCGAAGAGCGGCGCCCTGCGCATGACGAGGGAGGCCATGCGGCCCCAGACGGCCCCGCCGGCGGCGGGATCCGGCCGTCCGCGCCGGAACAGGCGCCGCAGGTCGAGGGAGTTGACCCGGTCGCCGAGGAGCACGAGCGCGGCAGGGAGCAGGATCAGGGCCGCGGCCGCGGCGAGCAGCACGACGGCGATGCCCGCGTAGGCGAAGGAGCGCAGGAAGTACTGGGGGAAGACCAGCATCGCGGCCAGCGACACGGCGACCGTGAGGGAGGAGAAGAGAACGGTCCGGCCCGCGGTACGCAGGGTGACACCGATCGCGGCGCGCGGCGGGACGCCGCCGGCCAGTTCCTCGCGGAACCTGCGGACGATGAACAGGGCGTAGTCGATGGCGAGACCGAGACCGAGGGCCGTCGTCAGGTTCATCGCGAAAACCGAGACGTCCGTGACCTCGGTGAGTGCGCGCAGCACGGCGTTGGTGCCGAGGATCGCGATGATCCCGACCCCGAGCGGGAGCAGGGCCGCGACGGCGCTCCCGAAGACCATGACCAGCAGCAGGAGGGTCACCGGGAGGGCGATCATCTCGGCCCGGGTGAGGTCCTCCTTGATGGTCGTCTGCATCTCGTGCCGCACGGCGATCGGTCCGCCGACCTCGACCTCGACGGGACCGCTCTTCCCCCGGTAGGAGGGGGCGAGACGGTCCAGGGTGCGGGCCGCGGCCGTCTCGTCGCCGGTGATGCGGGCGGCGATCAGGGCTTCGTGGCCGTCGCCCGCCTTCAGCGCGGGTGAGCCGGACTGCCAGTACGAACCGACGCCGGTGACGCCGTGCTCGGCGGCCAGCCGTGCGGCGATCCGCTTGGCCTCGGCGGCGACCGAGGGGTCGTCGACCGAGGCGTCGCCCGCGTCGAGGAGGAGCAGCAGGTTGGGCTGCGAGGCGGGGAACTCCCGTTCCAGCGCCTTCGTCGCGTACGTGGACTGCGCGGTCGGGTCCTCCCAGCCGCCGCTGCCCAGCCGGTCCGCGACCCCGCTGCCCGCGACCACGGCGAGCGCGGTCAGCAGGAGGGCGACGAGCAGGGAGAGCCGTGGCCGCGCGGTCACGAACCGGGTCCATCCCCCGAGACGCGCGCCTTCGCCCGTACCCCTGCCCGAGCCCGAGCCCGAGCCCGTACGAACGCCCCCGCCCTCGCTCTCGCCCCCGCCGGGCCTCGCCCCGGGCCCGTCGTCCGCGCCGTCGACTTCGGACATGATGCGGTGTCCCCTCACCGTGACCCGATGACCCGCGTCCGTGCAGGCATCATGGATCGCCCATTGCCATAGAATGGCAAACACGAGACGTCGCTCGCGTTTTTCAAGAATGCGAGTGATCACTCGCATTTGTCAATCGCGTCCCGAGAAGCTGGGGATCACCCGTGCCCGAGAAGCAGCAGACGGAGGAGCCGTCGGAGCGACAGCAGCAGGCCGAGGACAGACCGCGCCGCCGCCAGGCCCGCGGTGAGCGCCGCGTCGCCCAGCTCCTGGAAGCGGCGGCCTCGGTGTTCTGCCGGGCCGGCTACACCGCGGCGAGCACCAACGCCATCGCCCGCGAGGCCGGCGTCTCACCGGGCACGCTCTACCAGTTCTTCCCGAACAAGGAAGCCATCGCGGTCGGCCTCAGCGACCAGCTGCTCGACCACTGGGCCCGCTCGCACGGGCAGGCGCTCGCCCAGGAGAACGCCGGCCTCCCGCTGGACCGGATGCTCGACGCGGTCCTCGACCCGCTCATCGCGTTCAACGTCGAACACCCGGCCTTCGCCGTCCTGATGCACGGCGCCGACACCCCGGGCGTGATCGTCGAGGAGATCGGCACCCTGCACGGCACCCTCCTCGCCCGCGTCGAGGAGATGATCGCGGCCCGCCTGCCGGAGCTGCCGTCCGAGGAGCGCACCCGCACCGCGAACATGGCGGTCCACCTGTTCAAGGCCGGCCTCACCCTGGTCATGTCCCACGAGGGCACCGAACGGGACGCCTACATCGCCGAGCTGAAGACGGTCATGCACCGCTATCTGGAGCCGCTGCTCGACAGCGGATCACCCGCCGACCGCTGAGCCGCGCCGGGACGCCGAACCGCACCGGACACCGAGGCGCGGCGGACACCGAACCGCGCCCGACAGGACGAGACCGACAGGACGGGACCGGCCGGGCGGCATCAGCGCTCCGGTCCGCGACATCGGGGACATCTGTCATAAGGTTCGGACAAACCGATCAGCGATCCTCGGCGTCGGTCCGTCCGCGCGCGCCGGTGCACCACATCCCGGGGCCGCCCCGGCGAGCCGGAACGCGGGTCTCCCGTCCGAGCCCGCGGGCCGTCCCGAGGGGCAGAGGGACGGCCGTGACGCAGAACCAGCCACCGGGCCCACTCCAGGCCCGCATTCCCGGACCGCAGCAGCCCCCGCCGCCCTGCCCCCGGATCCCCGCCGCCCTCTGGAGGCGCCGCCCGGTCACCGGCCCCGCCCTCCGGACGACGAGCACGGCCGCCACGTACGCAACCGGTGACGCCACACCACCACCGGCCCTGATCCCGCTCGACAGCTCCCTCACGCCGGCCGTCTTCGCGCTCCGGGCCCACGAGCGGCACGGCCGCACCCCGGGCACGGGATCGCGCCGCGACCGGCGGCCCGACTCACCCGCGCCGCACTCGCGGGAACTCCGTTCGCCCAGGGCCGGCCGCCGCGGCCCACCGGCGGACAGAGCCACCTCTTCGCCCCGCTCTCGGCGAGCGACCCGCCCCTCGACATGCTCGCCGGAACCGCCCCGGCGCGCTCTCCGGCACACCGCGACCCTGCTTGGAGAAATACCCCCTAGGGGTATAGTGTGGTGAACATCGAGGGGAACCCTGGGCTCCCAGGGATCCCTCCCGTGCACGCACACCCCAGAACGCCTCGACGAGGAGTAACGCCATGACCGCCCAGACCGGCACCCCGGGTTCCGTGACCACCGTCTACCAGGTGAGCGGCATGAGCTGCGGACACTGCGAAGGCTCCGTCAGCGGCGAGATCTCCGCGATCCCCGGCGTCAGCTCGGTGAAGGCCGTCGCCTCCACCGGCGAGGTCACCGTCGTCTCCGCGTCCGCGCTCGACGAGAGCGCCGTGCGCGCGGCGGTGGACGAGGCCGGCTTCGAGCTCGTCGGCCAGGTCTGAGCGACACCCGGCAGCTCTCCTTCTCCGCCCCGGGCCGTGCCGACCGGCTGATACCGGCTCCGCGCGCCCCGGCCCCCTCCTGGAGCCGCAGCATGACCACCGCAGCACCCGAGACACCGATAGGCACCACCTCGGAGATCGAGCTCTCCATCGGCGGGATGACCTGCGCCTCGTGCGCGGCCCGCGTCGAGAAGAAGCTCAACCGGATGGACGGCGTCACCGCCACCGTGAACTTCGCGACGGAGAAGGCGAGGGTCTCCTACCCCACGGGGGTACAGGTCGCCGACCTGATCGCCACCGTGGTGAAGACGGGCTACACCGCCGAGGAACCCCCGCCGCCCGCGCCGCCCACGGAGGAGACCCCCGCCGCCGTCGACGATCCCGAGACGGCCTCCCTGCGCGAGCGGCTGACCGTCTCCGCGGCGCTCGCCCTGCCCGTGATCCTCATGTCGATGATCCCGGCCCTCCAGTTCGACAACTGGCAGTGGCTCTCGCTGACGCTCGCCGCGCCCGTCGTGGTCTGGGGCGGACTGCCCTTCCACCGGGCCGCCGTGACGAACGCGCGGCACGGCGCGGCCACCATGGACACCCTGGTCTCGGTCGGCACCCTCGCCGCGTTCGGCTGGTCGCTGTGGGCCCTGTTCTTCGGTGACGCGGGGATGCCGGGCATGCGGCACGGCTTCGAGTTCACCGTCTCCCGTACGGACGGGGCCTCCACGCTCTACCTGGAGGTCGCCGCGGGGGTCGTCGCGTTCATCCTGCTCGGCCGCTTCCTGGAGGCGCGCTCCAAGCGGCGCGCGGGCGCCGCCCTGCGGGCGCTGCTGGAGCTCGGCGCCAAGGACGTCGGCGTCCTGCGGGACGGCCGTGAGGTCCGCCTGCCCGTGGCGCAACTGGCCGTCGGCGACCGCTTCGTCGTACGGCCCGGCGAGAAGATCGCCACGGACGGGACCGTCGTCGAGGGCACGTCGGCCGTGGACGCGTCCATGCTGACCGGCGAATCGGTGCCGGTGGACGTGGGCGCCGGGGACGCCGTGACCGGTGCGACCGTGAACGCCGGGGGCCGGCTCGTCGTCGAGGCCACCCGGATCGGTGCGGACACCCAGCTCGCGCGGATGGCCCGGCTCGTCGAGGACGCGCAGAACGGCAAGGCCGAGGCGCAGCGGCTCGCCGACCGGATCTCCGGGGTCTTCGTGCCCGTCGTCCTGCTCCTCGCGCTCGCCACCTTCGCGGTGTGGATCGCGGTCACCGGGGACACGGTCGCAGCCTTCACCGCCGCCGTCGCGGTGCTGATCATCGCCTGCCCGTGCGCGCTCGGCCTGGCCACCCCGACCGCCCTGATGGTCGGCACCGGCCGCGGCGCCCAGCTCGGCATCCTGATCAAGGGACCCGAGGTCCTGGAGTCCACGCGCCGCGTCGACACCGTCGTCCTGGACAAGACCGGCACGGTGACGACGGGCCGCATGAGTCTGCACGAGGTGTACGTCGCCGAGGGCAGGGCCCGCGAAGACGTCCTACGGCTCGCAGGAGCCCTGGAACACGCCTCCGAGCATCCCGTTGCCCGAGCGATCGCGGCAGGCGCTCAGGAGCGCGTCGGCGGCCTTCCCGCGGTGGAGCACTTCGAGAACGTGCCGGGGCGGGGCGTGCGCGGGCGGGTGGAGGGCCGCGACGTCACGGTCGGCCGGTTCCCGGGCACGCTCCCCACAACGCTTGCGGACGCGAAGAACGCGGCCGAGGCGGCGGGCCGCACGGCCGTCGTGGTCACCCTGGACGGCACGGCGGCGGGCGTCCTGGCCGTCGCCGACACGGTCAAGGAGACCAGCGCCGAGGCCGTGCGCGAACTGCGGGCCCTCGGGCTCACCCCGATGCTGCTGACCGGGGACAACCGGGCGGTCGCCGTGGCCGTGGCGCGGGAGGTCGGCATCGGCGCGGACGACGTGATCGCCGAGGTGCTGCCCGAGGACAAGGTCGCCGTGGTCGAGCGGCTGCGGCGCGAGGGGCGGACCGTCGCGATGGTCGGCGACGGGGTGAACGACGCGGCGGCGCTCGCCACCGCCGACCTGGGTCTCGCGATGGGCACCGGGACGGACGCGGCGATCGAGGCGAGCGACCTGACGCTCGTGCGCGGGGATCTGCGGGCGGCCGCGGACGCGATCCGGCTGGCGCGCGCCACCCTGTCGACGATCAAGGGAAACCTGGTCTGGGCCTTCGGCTACAACGTGGCGGCGCTTCCGCTGGCCGCCGCCGGCCTCCTGAATCCCATGATCGCGGGAGCGGCGATGGCCTTCTCGTCGGTCTTCGTGGTTACGAACAGCCTTCGACTGAGAGCATTCGCGTGACGACAGACCATGAGTCCCCCTAGAGTCCAACGAGAGCCTCACATAAGCTCTTCACAAGGCTCGCGCATCTTCCTTACGCTTGGTCCTCGATTCCCGTATCGGGGCTCTTGCCTATCTTCAGGACATATGCAAGAGATCCAGATCACAGTGATGTGAACGTAACCACCGAAGGGGTTCGTCAGTCTAAGTTGGCGATGTCAGAAGCGTCTTGGGGGGCGCGACTGGCATCTGGGGATGTCTTGGGGGACGTTCCCGGAAATTGCGTCGCCGGGGCACGTACTGCGGGGAGCTTTGAGCGGCCCTCCCGATCCGTACGCGTCCCGGCAGATCGCACCGCACCACCGCAGTACGGCGAGTTCCGCTCGCCCGGCCCACCGTCGGCCCCGTGCCGGCGCACAGCGATTCAGGCGCTGTCCACAGACGCCCGGCCGGATCCCGTGGGGGGAATCCGTACCGGGACAAGGAAAGCGCCCTGACTACCGGCCCGTGGGGGGACCAGTAGCAGGGCGCTTTCCGTTTTTTCGCGTTCTACGGGTTCACCGGGCCCCGCGTGCGGAGCCCGGTGGTCGCCTGCGCGTGCCTCAGCGGGCCTCGACCGGCACGAAGTCGCGCTCGACGACACCCGTGTAGATCTGGCGCGGGCGGCCGATGCGGGAGCCGGGCTCCTTGATCATCTCGTGCCACTGGGCGATCCAGCCCGGCAGCCGGCCGAGAGCGAACAGGACCGTGAACATCTCGGTCGGGAAGCCCATGGCGCGGTAGATCAGGCCGGTGTAGAAGTCGACGTTGGGGTAGAGGTTGCGCGAGACGAAGTAGTCGTCGGAGAGCGCGTGCTCCTCCAGCTTCAGGGCGATGTCCAGCAGCTCGTCGGACTTGCCGAGAGCGGACAGGACGTCGTGCGCGGCAGCCTTGATGATCTTGGCGCGCGGGTCGAAGGACTTGTACACCCGGTGGCCGAAGCCCATCAGGCGGACGCCGTCCTCCTTGTTCTTCACCTTGCGGATGAAGGAGTCGACGTCGCCGCCGTTGGCCTGGATGCCCTCGAGCATCTCCAGGACGGACTGGTTGGCGCCGCCGTGCAGCGGGCCCCACAGTGCGGAGATGCCCGCGGAGATCGAGGCGAACATGTTCGCCTGCGAGGAGCCGACCAGGCGCACGGTGGAGGTCGAACAGTTCTGCTCGTGGTCGGCGTGCAGGATCAGCAGCTTGTCGAGCGCGGAGACGACCACCGGGTCGAGCTCGTAGTCCTGGGCGGGGACCGAGAAGGTCATGCGCAGGAAGTTCTCGACGTACCCGAGGTTGTTGCGCGGGTAGACGAAGGGGTGACCGACCGACTTCTTGTACGCGTAGGCCGCGATCGTCGGAAGCTTGGCGAGCAGCCGGATGGTGGAGAGGTTGCGCTGCTTCTCGTCGAACGGGTTGTGGCTGTCCTGGTAGAAGGTCGACAGCGCCGAGACGACCGACGAGAGCATCGCCATCGGGTGGGCGTCGCGCGGGAAGCCGCGGTAGAAGTTCTTGACGTCCTCGTGCAGCAGGGTGTGCTGCGTGATTTCGTTCTTGAAGGTGGAGAGCTCGTCGACGTTCGGGAGCTCACCGTTGATCAGCAGATAGGCCACCTCCAGGAAGGTGGACCGCTCGGCCAGCTGCTCGATCGGGTAGCCGCGGTAGCGGAGGATGCCCTGCTCACCGTCGAGATAGGTGATCGCGGATTTATACGCGGCGGTGTTGCCGTACCCGCTGTCCAGCGTCACCAGACCGGTCTGGGCGCGGAGCTTGCCGATGTCGAAGCCCTTGTCGCCGACGGTGCTGTCGATCACCGGGTAGGTGTACTCGCCATCGCCGAACCGCAGTACTACAGAGTTGTCGCTCACGTCATCCCTCACCGACGTTGTGCCTCTTCTTCGAGGTGCCCTGACTGTCTCTACCATCCCCCATTTGGCCCTGGAGAGTGCACTCGGGGTCGACCATTGGGCCTATTGGCGGCACTGAGTGCCGCCAACCTGCTCATCCTGCCGCGTTCGCCGCGCAACCGGAAGTGCTCTGTGACCTTCGTGACTCGTTTGATCGATCATTTTTTGTGACGGACCTCGCCCCGCGCCCGAAAGGCCCCGTTCGGCACCCGAACGGCCCTGTCCCACCCCGCGGGGAGGCGGTCGTTCAGGAGCCGGAGAGCCGGAAGTCCAGGGCCGTGCACCGGCGTCCCGCGGACACCGTACGCACCGCCTGGCCTATCGCCTTGCGCGAACCGACGAGAACGACCAGCTTCTTGGCCCGGGTGACCGCCGTGTAGAGCAGATTGCGCTGGAGCATCATCCAGGCGCCCGTGGTCACGGGAATCACCACCGCCGGGTACTCGCTGCCCTGGGAACGGTGGATGGTCACCGCGTAGGCGTGGGCCAGCTCGTCGAGCTCGTCGAATTCGTACGGCACCTCCTCGTCCTCGTCGGTGCGCACCGTCAGCCGCTGCTCGACCGCGTCGAGGGAGGTCACGACACCCACGGTGCCGTTGAACACGCCGTTCTCCCCCTTGTCGTAGTTGTTGCGGATCTGGGTGACCTTGTCGCCGACCCGGAAGACCCGGCCGCCGAACCGCTTCTCGGCGAGGTCCGGGCGGCCGGGGGTGATGGCCTGCTGGAGCAGTCCGTTCAGATGGCCCGCGCCGGCCGGGCCCCGGTGCATGGGGGCGAGGACCTGGATGTCCCGGCGGGGGTCCAGACCGAATCTGGCCGGAATCCGCCGTGCCGCCACGTCCACGGTGAGCCGGCCGGCCTCCTCGGTGTCGTCCTCGACGAAGAGGAAGAAGTCCTTCATGCCGTCGGTGAGCGGGTGCTGCCCGGAGTTGATCCGGTGCGCGTTGGTCACCACCCCGGACTGCTGGGCCTGGCGGAAGACCTTGGTGAGGCGCACCGCCGGGACCGGGCCCCGGTCGGCGAGCAGGTCGCGCAGCACCTCGCCGGCGCCGACGCTCGGCAGCTGGTCGACGTCGCCGACGAAGAGCAGATGGGCGCCCGGGGGCACCGCCTTGACCAGTTTGTTGGCGAGCAGCAGGTCGAGCATGGAGGCCTCGTCCACGACGACCAGGTCGGCGTCCAGCGGGCGGTCCTTGTCGTAGGCCGCGTCCCCGCCGGGCTTGAGCTCCAGCAGCCGGTGCACGGTGGAGGCCTCGGCCCCGGTCAGCTCCGCCAGACGCTTGGCGGCGCGTCCGGTGGGCGCCGCGAGGACCACCTTGGCCTTCTTGGCGCGGGCCAGCTCCACGATCGAGCGGACCGTGAACGACTTGCCGCAGCCCGGGCCTCCGGTCAGCACGGCGACCTTCTCGGTGAGCGCGAGTTTGACCGCCGCCTCCTGCTCGGGGGCCAGCTCCGCGCCCGTCCGCACCTTCAGCCAGGCCAGCGCCTTGTCCCAGGCCACGTCACCGAAGCCGGGCATCCGGTCGCGGTCGCTGCGCAGCAGGCGCAGCAACTGCGCGGAGAGCGAGAGTTCGGCGCGGTGGAAGGGGACGAGGTAGACCGCCGTCACCGGGTCGCCGCCGTCCGCGGCGGGCACCTTCTCCCGTACGACTCCGGGGTCCTCCCCCTCTTCCGGAGGGGCCGCCAGTTCGGCCAGGCACTCGATGACCAGGCCGGTGTCGACCTGGAGCAGCTTCACCGCGTCCGCGATCAGCCGCTCCTCGGGGAGATAGCAGTGGCCCTGGTCGGTGGACTGCGACAGGGCGTACTGAAGGCCGGCCTTGACGCGCTCCGGGCTGTCGTGCGGGATGCCGACGGACCGGGCGATCTTGTCGGCGGTGAGGAAGCCGATGCCCCAGACGTCGGACGCCAGGCGGTAGGGCTGGTTCTTCACGACGGAGATCGACGCGTCGCCGTACTTCTTGTAGATACGGACCGCGATGGAGGTGGACACCTCCACGGTCTGGAGGAAGAGCATGACCTCCTTGATCGCCTTCTGCTCCTCCCAGGCTTCGGCGATCCTCCCCGTGCGCTTGGGGCCGAGGCCCGGGACCTCGATGAGCCGCTTCGGCTCCTCCTCGATGATCCGCAGGGTGTCCAGGCCGAAGTGCCCGGTGATGCGGTCGGCGAAGACCGGTCCGATGCCCTTGACCAGGCCGGATCCGAGATAGCGGCGGATGCCCTGGACGGTGGCCGGGAGCACCGTCGTGTAGTTCTCCACGGTGAACTGCTTGCCGTACTGCGGGTGGGAACCCCAGCGGCCCTCCATGCGCAGGGACTCGCCGACCTGGGCGCCGAGCAGGGAGCCGACGACAGTGAGCAGATCGCCCGCGCCGCGTCCGGTGTCGACCCGGGCGACCGTGTACCCGTTCTCCTCGTTGGCGTACGTGATGCGTTCGAGCACGCCTTCCAGCGTGGCCAGTCGCCGCTCGCCCGTCTGGGCGGCCCCCGCCTGATCGCTCATGCCCCCGACGGTACCGCCCGCCACCGACAGCGCTCCGGCGCCGTGGAGGACTCACCCGGCCGAGGCTCGCGGAAGGCTTCGAGAGGTACGGGAGACCTCGAGGGACCCGTGCGGGAGACCCCGAGGGCCCGGAACATTTCGAGGGGCCCGGTCCGTCGACCGGGCCCCTCGGTTTCCCCTCCCGTATCAGAACCCCCGCGATCCCCCCGGATCCCCCCTACAAAGGTCCTGATGCCACGTACGACCGACGAGGCCCCGGAAGGGTTGCACGGACTTCTGAAGATTTTTTCGGGGAGTACGGATCACCCGGCGTGCTCCACGAACCGCGCCGCCGTCTCCGCCAGCACCTCGCGCCCGTCCCTGGCCCACAGCCCCTCGTTGAAGAGTTCGACCTCGATGGGCCCGGTGTACCCCGCCGCCTCGACCAGGCCGCGCCACAGACGGAAGTCGACCGAGCCGTCGCCGAGCTGGCCGCGGCCGTCGAGCACGCCCTCGGGAAGCGGGGTGGTCCAGTCGGCGAGCTGGAAGCCGTGGATGCGGCCCCCGGTCCCCGCGCGCGCGATCTGCGCGGGTGCCGTGTCGTCCCACCACAGGTGGTACGTGTCGACGGTGACGCCCACCTGGTCGGCGGGGAAGCGTTCCGCGAGGTCCAGGGCCTGGGCGAGGGTGGAGACCACACAGCGGTCGGCCGCGTACATGGGGTGGAGCGGTTCGACGGCGAGCCGCACCCCGCGGGAGGCGGCGTACGGGCCCAGTTCGCCGAGCGCGTCGGCGATGCGCTCGCGGGCGCCGGGCAGGTCCTTCGAGCCCGACGGCAGACCGCCGGAGACCAGGACCAGCGTGTCGGTGCCGAGGGCCGCGGCCTCGTCGACGGCGGCCCGGTTGTCGTCGAGCGCCCGCCCGCGCTCCCCCGGGTCGATCGCAGTGAGGAACCCGCCCCGGCACAGGGTCGTGACGGCCAGACCCGCGTCGCGGACGAGTTTCGCGGTGGCGTCGAGGCCGTACGCCCGCACGGGCTCGCGCCACAGACCGACCCCCGGGATGCCCAGCTCCACGCAGCCCGCGACCAGTTCGGGCATCGACAGCTGCTTGACCGTCATCTGGTTGACGGAGAGACGGGCGAGGCTGCTCATGAGGACACTCCGTACAGGGCGAGCAGGGTCTTCATCCGGGTCTCGGCGCGCCGGGGGTCCGGGAACAGGCCGAGTCCGTCGGCCAGTTCGTAGGCGCGGGCGAGATGCGGCAGGGAGCGCGCCGACTGCAGGCCGCCCACCATCGCGAAGTGCTCCTGGTGGCCGGCGAGCCAGGCCAGCAGGACGACACCCGTCTTGTAGAAGCGGGTCGGGGGCTGGAAGAGATGGCGGGCCAACTCCACGGTGGGGTCGAGGAGTTCACGGAACTCCTTGGCGTCCCCGGTGTCCAGGACGCGCACGGCCCGGGCGGCGAGGGGGGCGAGCGGGTCGAAGACGCCGAGCAGCGCGTGGCTGAAGCCGTGCTCGTCGCCCGCGATCAGCTCGGGGTAGTTGAAGTCGTCGCCGGTGTAGCAGCGGACGCCGTCCGGGAGGCGGCGGCGCAGGGCGACCTCCCTGCGGGCGTCCAGCAGGGAGACCTTGACGCCGTCCACCTTGTCCGGACGGTCGGCGATCACCTCCAGGAACACCTCCGTCGCCGCGTCGAGGTCGTCCGATCCCCAGTAGCCCTCCAGGGCCGGGTCGAACATCGGGCCCAGCCAGTGCAGGATCACCGGGCCGGCCGCCTGGCGCAGCAGGTGCCCGTAGACGTCGAGGTAGTCCTCGGGTCCGGTGGCGGCCCGGGCGAGCGCGCGGGAGGCCATGAGGACCGGCTGCGCGCCCGCGTCCTCGACGAGGGCGAGCTGTTCCTCGTACGCGGCCCGCACGTCCCCGAGCGAGGCCGGGCCGGTGAGCTGGTCCGTTCCCGCTCCGCAGGCGATCCGGCCGCCGGCGGCCCCGGCCTCGGCCGAGGACCTGCGGATCAGTTCGGCCGCCCCGGCCCAGTCCAGGCCCATCCCCCGCTGCGAGGTGTCCATCGCCTCCGCGACGCCGAGGCCGTGCGACCACAGATGACGCCGGAAGGCGAGCGTGGCGTCCCAGTCGACGGCGGCGGGCGAGTCGGGCGAGACGTCCGCGTACGGGTCGGCGACGACATGCGCGGCGGCGAAGACCGTACGGGAGGCGAGGGGGCCGCCGGCGGGGAGGGCGGCGAGGGGCTCGGTGCGGGGCTCGTGGGTCCGCAACCGGCCGTCGGGTCCCGGGAGTCGGATGGTCACAGGGCGATCTCCGGGACCTCGAGGCGGCGGCCCTCGGCCGAGGATCTCAGGCCCAGCTCGGCGAGTTGGACGCCGCGCGCTCCGGCGAGAAGGTCCCAGCGGTAGGGGGCGTCCGCGTAGACGTGCCGCAGGAACAGCTCCCACTGGGCCTTGAATCCGTTGTCGAACTCGGCGTTGTCGGGGACCTCCTGCCATTGCCCGCGGAAGGAGCAGTCGGCTGGGACGTCCGGGTTCCAGACCGGTCTGGGGGTCGAACCACGGTGCTGGACACGGCAGTTGCGCAGACCGGCGACAGCCGACCCTTCCGTGCCGTCGACCTGGAACTCCACGAGTTCGTCGCGGTCGACGCGCACGGTCCAGGAGGAGTTGATCTGGGCGACCGCGCCGCCCTCCAGCTCGAAGATGCCGTAGGCGGCGTCGTCGGCCGTGGCGTCGTAGGGCTTGCCGCGCTCGTCCCAGCGCTGCGGGATGTGGGTGGCGGTGAGCGCCTGCACGGAGGTGACCCGGCCGAAGAGTTCGTGCAGGACGTACTCCCAGTGCGGGAACATGTCGACGACGATGCCGCCGCCGTCCTCGGCGCGGTAGTTCCAGGAGGGCCGCTGGGCGCTCTGCCAGTCGCCCTCGAAGACCCAGTAGCCGAACTCCCCGCGGACGGACAGGATCCGGCCGAAGAAGCCGCCGTCGATCAGGCGCTTCAGTTTGAGCAGACCGGGGAGGAAGAGCTTGTCCTGGACGACGCCGTGCCTGACGCCCGCGGCGTGTGCGAGACGGGCCAGTCCGAGCGCCGCGTCGAACCCGGTGGCGGTCGGCTTCTCGGTGTAGACGTGCTTGCCCGCGGCGACGGCCTTCCTGAGCGCGTCCTCGCGGGCGCTCGTCACCTGGGCGTCGAAGTAGAGGTCGACGGACGGATCGGCGAGTACCGCGTCCAGGTCCGTGGACCAGTGGGCGAGGCCGTGCCGCTCGGCGAGCGCCTTCAGGGCGTCCTCGCGACGGCCGACGAGGACGGGCTCGGGCCACAGCACGGTGCCGTCGCCGAGGTCGAGGCCGCCCTGGTCGCGCAGGGCGAGTATCGAGCGGACGAGGTGCTGGCGGTGGCCCATGCGTCCCGTCACGCCGTTCATGGCGATCCGCACCGTCTTGCGTGTCACGTCTTTCCCTCCGTACGCCTCGGGCGCCGCGCACGCGTCCAGGTGAGCGCGACAGCAAGCGCTTTCTATGCAAGAAGAAGCTAGCCTCTGTGCGGTGGCGCGGACAAGACCGCCGCGAAGACGAGTTGTTCGAGGGGGCGAACAACGAGAGCCGATGGCCGTATGGTCTGCACGGACCCTGCCCACAGAAAGCGGCGCGCCCGGCCTTCGACTCCGTGTTCGACGCCGTACGACGAGACATGACCAGGCACGACGACGTACGAAGTGGTACGACAAGGCGCGACCGGAGGACGACGAGATGACGGTGACCCTGGCGGACGTGGCGGCCCGCGCGCAGGTCTCTCCCGCGACGGTGTCGCGCGTGCTGAACGGGAACTACCCCGTGGCCTCCTCCACGCGCGATCGGGTGCTGCGCGCGGTGGACGAACTGGACTACGTACTGAACGGGCCGGCGAGTTCGCTGGCCGCGGCGACCTCCGACCTCGTCGGCATCCTGGTCAACGACATCGCCGACCCCTTCTTCGGGATCATGGCGGCGGCGATCCAGTCGGAGATCGGCGGGCCCGGGGGGCGCGCGGGCGGGGAACGGCTCGGGGTCGTCTGCAACACCGGCGGCTCCCCGGAGCGCGAACTCACCTACCTCACGCTCCTCCAGCGCCAGCGCGCCGCGGCGGTCGTGCTCACCGGCGGTGCCATAGAGGACACGGCGCACGCGGGCGCCGTCGCCGCCAAGCTGCGCAAGCTCACGGAGGCGGGCACCCGGGTCGTGCTGTGCGGACGGCCGCCCGCGCCCGAGGCGCCCGAGGCGATCGCGCTCACCTTCGACAACCGCGGCGGCGGCAGGCAGCTGACCGAGCATCTGATCGGCCTCGGGCACCGGCGGCTCGGATACATCGCGGGCCCCGAGGAACGCACGACGACCCGGCACCGGCTGGAGGGCCACCGGGCCGCGCTGGACGCCCACGGCGTCGAGGACGACCCCCGGTGCACCGTGCACGGCCGCTACGACCGCCGGTCCGGTTACGAGGCGACGCTCGAACTCCTGCGCCGCGAACCGTCCTTGACGGCCGTCGTCGCCGCGAACGACACCGTGGCACTGGGCGCCTGTGCCGCCCTGCGCGACTCCGGGCTGCGCATCCCGGGCGACGTGTCCGTGGCGGGCTTCGACGACCTGCCGTTCAGCATCGACGCGGTGCCCGCCCTCACGACCGTACGGCTGCCGCTCTCCGAGGCGGGCGCCCGTGCCGGCCGGATCGCCATGGGCCGCGAGGAGCCGCCGCCGGGCGGGATCGCGACGGTGCGCGGCGAGTTGATGGTACGAGGGTCCACCGGGGTCCCCCGCACCTGAGATCCGCTGCCCCGAGGGGCCCCGGGGCCGGGTTCCCGGGGCTTCCCAGCTCCGAGGCCCGGGTTTCTTGGGCTCCCGGGGCCTCAACCATTTTTTCGCCCCCTCCGCCCCTACCCGTCCCGTACCTGGGGCTCCGCCCCAGACCCCGCTCCTCAAACGCCGGAGGGGCTGAATTTTCCCGGGCTGAAACGTCACGCCCGCGAGGGACGGCACCCAAGCCACGACGCACCCGCAGCCGGGTACGCGCGGGAGGGGCCGTGCCGGTACATCAGATGCCCGCAGGCCGGACGGATCGTCACCCACGCCCACTTCGCGACGCCGGTGGGATCCGTCCGGATGCGGGCGGATGTACCGGCACGGCCCCGCCCCACCCACCGGACCCGACCCGCACCCACCGCAACGGAAAGGTAGGCGCGGGAGTCCCGGCGGTTCTATGCTCGGGGTGGCGATATATCTGACTGAGTCAGCTATCGAGGCCGAGCAGGCCACCGCGACCGCGTACAGCCGACCTCCGGGACCGATCATGACCGTCCAGGACATCCGCTCCTTCAACCGCTTCTACACGAACGTCATCGGCGCGCTCGACTACGGCCGCCACCTCTACGCGCCGTACACGCTGACCGAATCCCGTGTCCTCTACGAACTGGCGCACACGCCGCAGGCGGACGCCGCCGACCTGCGCACCGAACTCTCGCTGGACTCGGGCTACCTGAGCCGGATCCTGAACAAGTTCGAGCAGGACGGACTGGTCGAGCGCACCGCCTCCGACAAGGACCCGCGGCGCCGCCGGATCACGCTCACCGCACGCGGCCGGGACGCCGCCGCACTGCTGGACGAGCGGGCGCGCGAGACCGTGGGCACGCTGCTGGCGACCGTGCCGCCCGCCGACCGGCCCCGGCTCGCGGAGGCGATGCGCACGGTACGCACGCTCCTGGGCGGCGGCCGGACCGGGCCGCGCCCCGAGGACGTCCTCCTGCGCGAGCCGGGCCCCGGCGACCTCGGCTGGATCGTGCAGCGCAACGCCGCGCTGTACGCCGCCGAGTACGGCTGGAACGCCGACTACGAGGGCCTGGTCGCACGGATCGTCGCCGACTTCGCCGAGGACCACGACCCCCACCTGGAGCGGGTGTGGATCGCCGAGCTCGAGGGGCGGCCCGTCGGCTGCGTGATGTGCGTACGGGACGACGCTCCCGGGACCGCCCGCCTGCGGCTGCTGCTGGTCGAACCGGAGACGCGCGGGCTCGGCATCGGGGACCGTCTCGTCGGAGCCGTCACCGAGTTCGCGCGCGGCGTCGGGTATCACGATCTCGTCCTGTGGACCAACGACGTCCTGGCCGCCGCCCGGCGCATCTATCAGCGCCACGGCTTCGTCCTGGTCGCGGAGAAGCCGCACCGGTCCTTCGGCGCGGACCTGACGGGCCAGGACTGGCGGCTGGACCTGCGCACCGATCCGGACTGACACTGGCCACATGGGTCACACTGCTCGCGCCGGGCACTCGCCGGAACTCGAAGGGCGCCCGCCGGAGCCCACAGGAGCACCCGCAAGAACCCGTAGGGGCACTCGCCGGACCCCGAAAGGGGCACCCGCCAGGCCCCGCAGGAACGCCCGCCAGAACCCGAACGGGCGTCCGCCTGTCCGGAGTTCGGACAACCCGTCCGCGCGCTGAACGAAGCCGCATCGCAGAGTTAACTCAAATACCAACCGGAAGGAACCGCTCGCGCAACCTGGGTGCGGGACCTTACTCCCCCAAGCAACCCGTTTCCAGGGGGAGTTGGCATATATGCAAGGCACCGTGGACGACTTCGCGTTCGGGGCGGTGACTCCGGCGGCCTCCTACCTCGTCGCCGGCGTGAGCAGCGCCCTGGGGCTGCGCTGCGTCGTCCGTTCTCTGATCAACCGCCAGTCTTGGAAGCCCGGTTGGCTGGCCCTCGGGGCGGCGACCATCGGCTGCGGCATCTGGACCATGCACTTCGTCGCGATGGTCGGCTTCAGGATCCAGGGGATCCCGATCGACTACGACTCCCGCCTGACCTCGCTCAGCCTCGTCGTGGCGATCGTGACGGCCGGTGCCGGCGTCTTCGTCGTGGGATACCGCGGAGCAACCCCCGTCACACTGACCGCGGCCGGCGTCCTCACCGGGCTCGCCGTGGTGGCCACGCACTACACCGGCATGGCCGCGCTCGAACTGAACGGGTCCCTGGAGTACGACTCGCTCACGGTCACGGCCTCCGTCCTGATCGCCGTCACCGCCGCCACCGCGGCCCTGTGGACCGCCGCCTCCTACCGGGGTTTCCCGGCCGCCCTCGGCGCCGGTCTCCTCATGGGCGTCGCCCTGACCGGAACCCACTACATCGGCATGTCCGCCCTGGCCGTGCATCTGCGCGGCGCGACCGACGCGTCGTACATGACCGGGCTGTACGGCAACAGCTCACCGGCCTCGATCCTGCTGCCCCTGCTCATCGGGCCGGTGGTCTTCCTGATCCTGGCCGGAGTGATCGTGATGTTCGACCCCCAGCTCGTCCTCGGCGGCGGGGACCGGAGCCTGGCCACCCCCCGCCGGCGCCGGGCCACGGCCGTCGCGCCCGAGCGCCCCGCGCATCCTCCGCAGACCGCGCAGACCGCCTCCCTCTTCGAGCCCCGGGACCAGCCGGTGGGCCGGCACGCTAGCCCGCGCGGGCGGTGAGCCGCGCCGTCCCGTCCAGACACCACTCCAGCACGGCGGGCCAGGGACCGTACCCGGCGTCCATGCCGAGGTGCCCGGCCCCGGACAGGATCTGTGTCGGTACGCCCAGCGGGTCGCCGTAGACGGTGCCGGCGCCCTCGGGGCAGTACGGGTCGTCGTCGCCGGCGACCAGCCGGGTGGGCCCGGGGAGGGTGAAGTCCGTTTTCTCCAGGGCGAATCCGGCGATCTCCGACAGTCCCGCGAGGACGGACGCGGACGGCGGGGCGACGAGCAGCACCCGGTCGACACCGGTCGTGCCCGGCAGCGCGCGGGCGGCGGCGTGGAACCACAGCACGGCCGAGAGGCTGTGGGCGACGACCACGCGCTCGGACCCGCGCAGGGCGTCCAGGTGGCGGGTCAGCTCCGCCAGCCACACCTCCAGGTCCGGGTCGTCGGGGTCCGGGAGCTGCGGATAGACGACGTGCTGCCCCAGTTCCCCGAGCCGTCCGGCGAGCCAGCGCTGCCAGTGGCCCTCCGGACGGTGGTTCTGCCAGCCGTGCAGGATCAGGAAGGACCGCGGGGCCGACGCGGGGCCGCCGTCCCCGAGGTCATCGGTGTCATACGTGCTCATGACACCGATCGTTCCCGATCACCGGCCCCCGGTCCAGTGACTCCGGCGATCCGTCCCGCACGGCGGCCTCGAAGTCTGCCGGCAGCCCGACGCCGCCCCCGCGTCCGTGCGCCGGACCGATCACGTCCGCCGCGATTCCCGCGGGGGGCCCGTGTCCGGAGGTCATACGTCCTCGACGGTGCCCGCACGCCGGGCGCGTTCGGCGGCCAGGACGGTGAGATGGCTGGTGAGGGACTCCCGGGGGCCGGACTTCACGAGGCCGGGATTCCCGGTGGCGACGGCGGCGACGAAGGCGTCCATCAGGGCGGCGTCGCCTCCGCCGTGGCCGCCCGCCGCGTCCATGGCGCCCGTGGCGGTCAGGTCGACGGCCTCCTCGGTCCGGGTCAGGAAGTCGTAGACGCTCAGGCTCCCGCCGTCGCCGCGCAGTTCGCCGCGGGTCCCGAAGATCCGGGTCCGGCGGTCGGCCTGTTCGGTGAAGGCGGTCATGGTGAAGGTGGCGGTGGCCCCGGAGGCGAACTCCATCGACACCACCTGGTGGTCGACCACGTCGTTGTCGCAGGCGTACACGCACCGCCCGTACGGGCCCTCGCGCAGGGCGGTCTCCAGGGCCTCGGGGGTGAAGTCGTCGACCACCACGCTCAGCGGCCAGTGGTGGGCGCCCCGGGCGAGCCGGTCGCCGTACTCGCGCCGGGCGGAGTAGGGGCAGGTCTTCTCCACCGAACAGTCGAGGCAGCGGTCGGCGGCGCCCTCGGGCCTGTTCTCGGGCCGGAAGTGCGAGAGGCGTCCGAAACTGGAGACGCGGACGGGAGGTTGTCCGAGGACGTACTGCAACCAGTCGATGTCGTGGCAGGACTTGGCCATCAGCATGGTCGTGGACCGGTCCGTGCGGCCCCAGTTGCCGCGGACGAAGGAGTGGGCCTGGTGCCAGAAGCCGACGGGTTCCAGGTGCTGGACGTTGACGACGTCACCGAGCCGGCCGGAGTCCACGACCTCCTTCACGGCGCGGGTGTACCGGGTGTAGCGCAGGACGTGTCCGACCGCGAGGATCACCCCGGCCTTCTCCACCGCGTCGACGATCCGCCGGCACTCGTCCTCGGTCAGGGCCATCGGCTTCTCCAGCAGGATGTGGTAGCCGAGGGCCGCGAACTCCAGGACCGGTTCGAGGTGTTCGCGGTCGAGGGTGCAGATCAGCACGGCGTCGGCGATCCGGCCGCGGGCGGCCAGCACCCGCCAGTCGTCCACCGCGGCGTCCGGTTCCAGGCCGTGGGCGGCCGCAAGGCGCTCGCGCCGGGTCCGCCGGGGTTCGGCGACGGCCACCACCCGGGCCCGTTCCGGGTGGTCGAGGGCCCAGCGCGCGTGACCGGTCCCCCGGTCCCCGGCACCGACGACGGCGAGTGTGACAACGGAGGCGACGGAGTGCATCTTGGACCGCTTTCCCAGTCGGGTCGCAGGCGCGGTTGGCGCCGTCCGCCGGGAAGCTATCCGTCCCGGGTGCCCGCGACAAGACGGCCGCAGGGCTCCTCGTGCCCGCTCAGCGGTCCCCTCCGGCCGCGGCCCAGGCCTCGAACACCTTGTGGAAGGCCGGGAACGTCTTGCGGACGCATCCGGGATCGTCGAAGCCGATGCCCGGAGCGCGCAGCGAGGTCACCGCGAAGGCCATGACGATGCGGTGGTCACCGTACGTCCTGATCTGGGTGGCGGCGGGGACGCCCGGGTGGATCTCGATCCAGTCGGGGCCGGTCTCCACCCGGACGCCGAGCGCCCGGAGGTTCTCCGCGCAGGCCTCCAGGCGGTCGCACTCCTTGACCCGCGTGTTGGCGACGTCCTCGATGCGGACCGGCCCCGAGGCGAAGGGCGCGATCGCGGCGAGCGTCGGCATGGTGTCGGAGATGTCCCGCATGTTGACGGTGAGGCCGCGCAGTTCGCCGGTGCCCCGCACCGTCGTGCGGTCGGGTCCTCTCTCCACGTGCGCGCCCATCCGGCCGAGGACGTCCACGAAGGCGAGGTCGCCCTGGAGCGCCCCCGCGCCGAGGCCGTGCACGGTGACCTCGCGGCCGGTCAGGGCGGCCGCCGCGAAGAAGTAGCTCGCGGTGGAGGCGTCGGGTTCGACGGGGTAGGTGGTGGCCCGGTAGCCGCCGGGCGCCACCTCGAAGACGTCTCCGTCCACCGTCACGTCCGCTCCGAAGGCGCGCATCATCGCGAGGGTGATGCCGATGTACGGGGCGGAGACCAGGTCGGTGACCTCGATGCGCAGGCCCGTGCGGGTCAGCGGGCCGAGCAGGAGCAGTGCGGTGAGGTACTGGGAGGACTGGCCGGCGTCGAGGGTGACCGTGCCGCCCTCCACCCCGGACGCCACGATGCTCAGCGGATGGTGGCCCTCCGCCTCCTCGTGCCTGAGGTCCACGCCCAGGTCGCGCAGCGCCCGCGACAGGGGTCCGAGCGGCCGCCGGCGCATCTGGGCGGAGGCGTCGAAGCGGTAGGTGCCGTGGCCGGCGGCGGCGAGCGTCGGCAGGAAGCGGGCCGTGGTCGCGCCGTCCCGGCAGTACACGTCGGCCCGCGCCGCCGCCGGACCCTGCGGACGGCCGTCGATGTGCCAGCTGTCCGGGGTCCGGCCGACGCGGTAGCCGAGCCGGGTCAGGCCCTCCGCGAAGCCCTCGGTGTCGTCCGAGCGGAGCGGGCGGACGAGACGGGTGACCCCGTCCGCCGCCGCGGCCAGGAAGAGCGCGCGGGCGGTGATGGACTTGGAACCGGGAATGTCGACGACGGCCATGGGGTCATGCTGGCGCCCCGGCCCGTTCCGGCGCCGGAACGTCCGCCGACTGGACCTTCCGTGGCATCCGCGAGGTGAGCGCCACCCCGCCCACCAGCAGGGCCGCCGCCGCCCACCGCAGCGGACCGACCGACTCGTGCAGGAACAGCGCCGCCGACGACATCCCGAAGACCGGGACGAGCAGCGAGAAGGGGGCGACGGTGGACGCGGGGTGCCGGTGCAGCAGCCAGCCCCAGGCGCCGAAGCCGAAGACGGTCGTGATCCAGGCGACGTAGACGACGACTCCGGCGCCCTGGAGGTCCAGGTTCTCGAGCGCGTCGAGGTCGCGGGAGGGCCCCTCGGTGAGCAGGGACAGGCCGAGCAGCGGCAGGACGGGGACGGTGCTCACCCACACCATGAAGTTCAGCGGATCGGGCGGGGACGCCTTGCGGGTGAGGACGTTGGACACTCCCCAGCAGGCCGCCGCCGCGACGACCAGGCCGAAGGCGCCGAGGGGGCCGGACGTGCCCTCGTCGACGGCGGCCAGGCCCACACCGGCGAGGGCCACCGCCATGCCGTACAGCCTGACGCGGCCGGGGCGCTCACCGAGGAAGGCGAAGGCGAAGACCGCGGTGAAGACCGCCTGGATCTGGATCACGAGGGAGGAGAGTCCGGCGGGCATCCCCGCGTCCATGGCGATGAACAGCAGCCCGAACTTCGCGACGCCGAGGGCGAGTCCCACCCCCACGATCCACTTCCAGGCCACCTTGGGGCGGCCCACGAAGAACACGGCGGGCACGGCCGCCGCCAGGAAGCGCAGGGCCGAGAAGAGCAGGGGCGGGAAGTGGTCGAGTCCGACCTCGATGACGGTGAAGTTCACGCCCCAGACGGCGGCGACGAGGACGGCGAGGCTGATGTGTACGGGTCGCATGTGACGAGCATCGGATGCCACCACCATGTAGCACCAGCGCGAATGTCTGCAGGGATGGATGAAGCAACGCTTACGTAAACTGGGGGGGCGGCCGAGCCCGCACCGAGAACCGGGAGGCATCCATGCTCGATCTCCAGCGGCTGCGCGCCCTGCACGCCGTCGCGGTGCACGGCACGGTCGGCGCCGCCGCGGCGGCCCTCGGCTACACCCCGTCCGCCGTGTCCCAGCAGATCGCGAAACTGGAGCGGGAGACCAGGACCGTCCTGCTGGAACGGCGCGGGCGTGGCGTCCGGCTCACCGAGCAGGCCGAACAACTCGCCTCCACCGCACAGGAGTTGCTGGCGATCGTGGAGCGGGCGGAGACCGAACTGGAGGAGCGCCGGGGAATGCCGGCGGGGCGGCTGACGGTGGCCGCGTTCGCCTCGGCGGCCCGCGGCCTCATGCCCGCGGTCCTGGCCGATCTGGCCGCCCGGCACCCGGCCCTGGACACCCGGCTGACGGAGATCGACCCGCACCTGTCGGTCGACCTGGTCGCCAGGGGCGCGGTCGACCTGGCCGTGGCGCACGACTGGGACATCTCCCCGCTGCCCGCCCCGCCGGGAGTGGAGCAGGCGGTGATCGGGGACGACCTGTGCGATCTGCTCGTCCCGGCCGGACACCCCTTCACCGGGCGGGCGTCGGTACGGCGCGAGGACCTGGGCGGCCAGCGGTGGATCTGCCAGCCGCCCGGCCGGGTCTGCCACGACTGGCTGGTGCGCACCCTGCGCGCGGCGGGCAGCGAGCCGGACATCGTCCACCAGGCCGAGGAGAACCCGACCCTCATCGCCCTCGTGGCGGCCGGTCTCGGCGTCGCCCTCATCCCGCGCCTCGGCCGCGGACCCCTTCCCGAAGGGGTGGTGGAGGTGCCGCTCGACCCGCTGCCGGTCCGCCGGCTGTACGCGCTGTGGCGCGCGGGCGCGGCCCGCAGGCCCGCCATCGCCGAGACGGTCCGCACGCTCCGGTCGCACTGGCCCGCGGTGGCGGAGCGCCCCTGACACCCGCAGCCGGGATACAACGCGAGGGGCCGTGCCGGTACATCGATGCCCGTCGCCACCGACGCCCACACCTCACCCGACAGCGACGGGCTGATGCACCGGCACGGCCCCGGCCCACCCACCGGACCGGAGCCGAACCCGCGACGGTCGGCGCAGCGGACCCGCCCCGCCCCCGGAACACGACCGACGGCACACCGTCACCGGCGCGCCCCCTCCGACCGCGCCGGCGACGGCCCCTTCCCGGAGTACTGTGCACACTCTTGACTGGAAGAAACTTCCCGGATAATCGTGATTCCTCGGAAGTTTCCTTCACGAGGGAAGGAGCGCTTGTGCGCGACTCCAGCACGGGAAGCACCGCAAGACCGTCCGGACCGCCGGATCCGGACAGACCGTCAAGGCCCTCCCGGCGTACGGTTCTCGCCGCCACGGCGGGCATCACCGCCGCGCTGGCCGCCGGCCCCCGCGCCCACGCGGCGGGCGCGACGGACGCCCGCCCGGCCTCCGACAGGGCCCTGCGCGCCCTGATCTCCCGTATGACACTGGAGGAGAAGGTCGGCCAGCTCTTCGTCATGCGGGTGTACGGCCATTCGGCCACCGCGCCCGATCAGGCCGACATCGACGCCAACCTCAAGGAGATCGGCGTCCGCACGGCCGCCGATCTGATCGCCAAGTACCGCGTCGGCGGCATCATCTACTTCGCCTGGGCGCACAACACCCGCGATCCGCACCAGATCGCCGCGCTGTCGAACGGGATCCAGCGGGCCTCGCTGGAGCAGCCGCGCGGGCTGCCGGTGCTGATCTCCACCGACCAGGAACACGGGATAGTGGCCCGGGTGGGCAAGCCCGCGACGCTGTTCCCCGGCGCGATGGCGCTGGGCGCGGGCGGTTCGCGGGCCGACGCCCGGACGGTGGGCCGTATCGGCGGGGCCGAACTGCGCGCGATCGGCATCCGCCAGGACTACTCCCCCGACGCCGACGTGAACGTCAACCCGGCCAACCCGGTGATCGGCGTCCGCTCCTTCGGCGCCGATCCGGACGCGGTGGCGGGCCTGGTGGCGGCCGAGGTGAAGGGGTACCAGAGCTCGGGGGTCGCGGCCACGGCCAAGCATTTCCCCGGCCACGGCGACACCGCCGTGGACAGCCACTTCGGCTTCCCCGTCATCACCCACAGCCGCGAGCTGTGGTCACAGCTCGACGCGGTGCCGTTCCGGGCCGCGATCCGCGCCGGCATCGACTCGATCATGACCGCGCACATCATGGTCCCGGCGCTCGATCCCGCCGGCGACCCCGCCACCCTCTCCCACCCGATCCTGACCGGCATCCTGCGCGGTGAACTCGGCTACGACGGCGTCGTGGTGACGGACGCGCTCGGCATGGAGGGCGTGCGGACGAAGTACGGCGACGACCGCGTCCCCGTCCTCGCGCTCAAGGCCGGTGTCGACCAGCTCCTCAACCCGCCCGACCTGGGCGTCGCGTGGAACGCGGTGCTGAACGCGGTGCGCGGCGGCGAGCTGACCGAGACCCGGCTCGACGAATCGATCCTGCGCGTCCTGCGGCTCAAGGCGAAGCACGGACTGCTGAGCGACCCGTACGTCTGCGAGGCGGACGTCGACCGGGTGGTCGGCGTCCCGGCGCACCTCAGGGCCGCCGACCGGATCGCCGAGCGGACCACGACCCTGCTGGTCAACAAGGAGGGGCTGCTCCCGCTGTCCCGGCGGCGCACCCCGAGGGTGCTGGTGGTGGGCGCCGACCCCGCCTCGCCGTCGCTGTCCGACGGGCCGCCCACCACCGTCATGGCCGCAGCCCTGACCGGGCTGGGCTTCACGGCGACGGCCCTGTCCACCGGCACGGCGCCGTCGGCCGCCGCGATCGACAAGGCCGTCGCCGCGGCGGCCGGCGCGGACGCGGTGGTCGCCCTGACGTACAACCTGACGGCTGCCGGGTCCCAGAGGACCCTGGTCGAACGGCTGGTCGCCACGGGCGTCCCGGTGACCGCCGTGGCCGTCCGCAACCCGTACGACGTCGCCCAGGTCCCGGGCGTCGGCGCCTGTCTGGCCTCCTACTCCTGGACCGACGTCGAAGTGCGCGCCGCCGCCCGGGTGATCGCCGGCCGGGTGCACCCGCGCGGCCGGCTGCCGGTGGCGGTGCAGCGGGCGGACGACCCGGCGCAGGTGCTGTATCCGATCGGGTACGGGCTGAGGTACTAGGGCCTGTCCGACGATTCCCGTGCGCGTGCCCGGCGGAAGGCCGGTGGGCCGCGCCCGCCCGTGTGAACGCGGGCGGGCGCGGCCCCGGTCCGGTCACGGGCGCAGGGTCATGTCCCGTTCGGTGTCACGGCGGTCCAGCTTCGCGTCGAACCGCGCGAGCGGCCGAGCCACCGACGGGTTCGCCCGGACCGCCGCGGGGGCGACCCCCGCCCAGTCGAGGATGCGGGCGGTGGCGAGCGCCTTCTCGTCGGCGACGAGCCCGGCGACATTGGCGCCGTGGTTCAGGCCCGGGGCCGTGAAGACGTAGGAGTCGCGCGCCCCGGAGCCGAGACGGAACCGTTCGGCCCCCCACGGGTCGTTCTGGCCGTAGACGAACAGCATGTGGTGGGCGTGCCGGCGGACCCAGCCGTCCACGTCACGCATCGCCGACGGCCGGAACTTCATCGGGATGGAGCGCGGCACGAAGGTGCGCGGCGACTGGTAGCCGTAGCGGACGTACTTCTTCTCGATGGACGGGAAGTGGATGGTGGGCGCGCCCAGTTGGGTGCCCGCCTGGTAGTAGTACGGGGTGTACGGCTCCAGTCCCTGGTCCGTGTAGAACGAGAAGCCGGAGATGGTGTCGACGGAGTTCCAGATGTCGTCGTCGCTCGCGTGGGCGGCGTCCGCCGGGATCGTGTCGCAGTCCTTCAGCAGGCTGTACTGCCAAAAGCCCCACACGTAGTCGAGCACGACCGCCTCGTACGCCTTGTCCAGGCTGCCGACCGTGGTGAAGGTGTAGCCGTTGTCGGCGGCGTACGCGGCGTACTTCTTCTCCAGGGGCTCCCGGCGCACCAGGGCCTCGCGCTGCACGGCGTTCAGCCGGTCGCGGCACTCCTTGGTGCCGACCTGCGCGAAGAAGCGGTCGTACGCCGAGTCCTCGTCGTTCACGACGTCGTTCGGCGCGACGTAGGCGACGACGCCGTCCATGTCGCGGGGGTAGAAGCGCTCGTAGTACGTGGCGGTCATGCCGCCCTTGGAGCCGCCGGTGGAGATCCACTTCTGGCCGTAGATCGGCTTCAGCGCCTGGAAGATGCGGTGCTGGTCGCTCGCGGCCTGCCAGATGTCGAGCTTCGACCAGTCGGCCGGTTCGGGCCGGGACGGCGTGAAGTAGCGGTACTCCATGGAGACTTGATTGCCGTCCACGATCTGGGTCGGCTCGCGCCGGCTCGGTGTGGTCGAGACGTTGTAGCCGCCGGTGTAGAAGACCGTCGGGCGCGCGGTGTCCTTGTGCAGCACGGTGATCCGCTGCTGGAACGTGCCCTTGGACGGGTGCCGGTGGTCCACGGGCTGGGTGTAGTTCAGGACGAAGAAGCGGTAGCCGGTGTACGGCTTCTCCTGGACGAGGCTCATGCCCGGGACCGCGAGAAGCCGGTCCAGGATGTCCTTGCTGTCGTCGGCCGTGCCCGTGGTGCCGGTGGTTCCTGTGGTGCCGTGGGCCTCCGGCTGGACGGCGGTGGCCGTCCCGGCCGTGCTCAGCGTGCCGATGAGCACCGTGAGCACGAGCAGCCCTCTGAGCGCCTTGCGCATGCACCCTCCCCTGGGAATACGCAGCTGTCCGCCGGAACCTAACGGAGCAACTCCCGTGACACCAGGGGGTCTTGGGTCATCCGTGGTTCAGCACAGGATCCAGCCGGAACTCACCGATCCCGAGCCGACCGAGCCCTTGATACGGACACAGCGGTGGCCCGCGTACAGGGTCACCGGGCCCGCGTGATGCGCGAAGTGCCCGGAGTCCATCACCGGCCGGCCGCCGCGGGCCTGCACGCTGACGGACATCCGCTTGCGCGAGCCGTGCGCCTCGGGGAAGGTCACGGCGCAGACATAGCCGCTGCGCTTGTACACCCGCACGGAGCCGGTCGTGAAGGACAGGGTGCGGACCTTGTGTCCCGAGCAGGAGCCGGAGGCGGCCTGGGCGCTGCCCGGACTCATGAAGGCGAGCAGTCCGGCCGAGGCCAGCACGGCCAGGCCGAGCGCCAGGCGTCGGCGTATCGCACCACTGTCCACTGTCGTCCCTCCCGCAGCAATCAGCGTACTGGTGTACGGACGCAGAACACGCGGCGGATGGTTGCGTACCGCTACGACTTCGCTGTCGGGCGCGTCTCACCCATGCGATGTTTTTTCCTTTTCGGACACAACCGTGCCCGTTTCTCCTCGGTCCAACGAAGCAGGAAACGAAAGGCGGTTACTCATGTCCGGCATCAAGTCCTCGTCCACGACCGGCCGCGCGGCCATCGCCGCGGCCCTTCTGATCGCCGTCGGCGCCTCGGTGCCGGCCGTCGCGAGTTCCACCGCGGCGCCGCCCGCCCGCAGCGGCAGCAACGGTCCCGCCTACGACCGCGTGGCCGACTTCTACGGCGCCTACATCGACGCCGTGACCGACGGGGGCTCCGGCACCCTGAGCACCCGGCTGCGGACCTTCTACCTGACCCCGGCGCTGCGCACCCAGCTGGCCGGCTGGGAGCACCGGCAGCACGCCGACGGGGTGCTGCGCGCCCAGGACGTGCCGAACGCCTGGAAGGTGACGGCGGGCGACAGCGGCGCCGGGCACACCTGGTCGACGGTCCGGCTGACCTGGGGCTCCGCCGCGCACCCGACGTACACCTATCTGACGGTGCAGTCGGACCTGGCGACGAAGAAGATCTCCGGCATCAAGCCGAGGAGCTGACGGGCTCCTCGGGCTCGGGGGAGCCCACGAAGGTCCGCCACAGCGCCGCGTAACGGCCGCCCAGGCGGAGCAGTTCCTCGTGGGTGCCGTCCTCGGCGACCCGGCCGCGGTCCATGACCACGACCCGGTCGGCGCGGGCGGCCGTCGTCAGCCGGTGGGCGACCACCAGCGTCGTACGGCGGCCCGCCAGCCGGTCGGTGGCCTGGTTGACCAGGGCCTCGGTCGCCAGGTCCAGGGCCGCCGTCGCCTCGTCGAGCAGGAGCACGTCCGGGTCGACCAGTTCGGCGCGGGCCAGCGCGATCAGCTGGCGCTGGCCGGCGGAGAGGTTGCGGCCGCGCTCGGCGACCTCGTGGAGATAGCCGCCGTCCAGCGTGGCGATCATGTCGTGCGCTCCGACCGCGCGGGCGGCGGCCTCCACCTCGGCGTCGCCCGCGCCCGGACGGCCGTAGGCGATGGCGTCGCGGACGGTCCCCGGGAAGAGGTAGGCCTCCTGGGGGACGACACCGAGCCGGTGCCGGTAGGAGGTGATGTCCAGGTCGCGCAGATCCGTGCCGTCGACCGTCACCCGTCCGGCCGTCGGGTCGTAGAACCGGGCGACGAGCTTCACGAGCGTCGACTTGCCCGCGCCGGTCTCGCCGACGAAGGCGACGGTCTGCCCGGCGGGGATGCGCAGCGACACCGCGCTGAGCGCCTCCTCGGCGTCGTCCTCGCGGCCGTACGCGAAGCCGACGTCCTCGAACGCGACCTCGCCCCGCAGCGACGCGACCTGCCGCGGCTCGGCGGCGGACTTCGTCGAGGCCGGTTCGCGCAGCAGTTCCTGGATGCGGCCGAGCGAGACGGTGGCCTGCTGGTAGCCGTCGAACACCTGCGAGAGCTGCTGCACGGGCGCGAAGAACAGGTCGATGTAGAGGAGGTAGGCGACCAGGGCGCCGGTCGTGAGCGTGCCGGAGTCGATCCGGTGGGCGCCCACGATCAGCACGGCCGCCGCGGCCCCCGACGCCAGCAGCTGGACGAACGGGAAGTAGACGGAGATCAGCCACTGGCCGCGGATGCGCGCCCTGCGGTAGCTGTCGCTGCCCTCCGCGAACCGCCGTCCGCTGCTCTCCTCGCGCCGGAACGCCTGGAGGATCCGCAGCCCGGACACCGACTCCTGGAGGTCGGCGTTGACCACCGAGACCCGCTCGCGGGCCAGCTCGTACGCCTTGACGCTCGCGCGGCGGAAGAAGAAGGTGCCGATGACGAGCGGCGGCAGGGTCACGAAGACGACCAGTGCCAGCTGTACGTCGATCACCAGCAGGGCGGCCATGATGCCGAAGAAGGTGACGACGGAGACGAACGCGGTGACGAGTCCGGTCTGCAGGAACGTCGACAGGGCGTCGACGTCGGTCGTCATCCGGGTCATGATCCGGCCGGTGAGCTCGCGCTCGTAGTAGTCGAGTCCCAGGCGCTGGAGCTGCGCGAAGATCTTCAGGCGCAGCGCGTACAGGACCCGCTCGCCGGTGCGGCCGGTCATCCGGGTCTCGCCGATCTGCGCGGCCCACTGGACGAGGACGGTGACCAGCGCGAGGGCCGCCGCCGCCCAGACCGCGCCGAGCGCGAGGCGGGTGACGCCCTGGTCGATGCCGTGCCGGATCAGGATCGGCAGCAGCAGGGTCATCACGGCGTCGACGGCGACCAGCGCGAGGCTGATGAGCAGCGGGGCGCCGAAGCCGCGCAGCAGCCGGCGCAGTCCGTAGGAGTCCTCGGCCCCGACCGCGCGGGCCTCGTCGACGTCCGGCACGTCGGTGGCCGGGGGCAGCGCCTCGACCTGGGCGAGGAGTCCGGGGGTGGCGGGCATGCCGTCGAGCGCGTTGTCGCGGGGCTCGCGGTCGCCGGTCCACAGGTGCGGGGTCACTCCGCGCTCGGCGTCGAACTCGGCGTCCAGCTCCTCGCGTACGGAGGTGTCCTCCCGCGGCGCCGCCGGCAGGGCGTGTCCCGGGGAGACGCCGCCCAGTTCGTCGGGGTCGGTGAGCAGCCGCCGGTAGAGCGCCGAGCGGGCCTGGAGCTCCTCGTGGGTGCCGATGTCGGCGAGCCGCCCGCCGTCCAGGACGGCGATGCGGTCGGCGAGGTTGAGGGTGGAGCGGCGGTGCGCGATCAGCAGGGTCGTACGGCCCTCCATGACCTGTCCGAGCGCCTCGTGGATCTCGTGCTCGACCTGGGCGTCGACGGCGGAGGTGGCGTCGTCGAGGACGAGCAGCCGCGGGTCGGTGAGGATGGCGCGGGCGAGCGCGACGCGCTGGCGCTGGCCTCCGGAGAGGGTGAGGCCGTGCTCGCCGACCTTGGTGTCGTAGCCGGCGGGCAGCTCGGCGATGAAGCGGTGCGCCTGGGCGGCGCGGGCGGCGGTCTCTATCTCGTCCTGGGTGGCGTCCGGGCGGCCGTAGGCGATGTTCGCGCGGACGGTGTCGGAGAAGAGGAAGGAGTCCTCGGGGACGAGCCCGATCGCGGCGCGCAGGGACTCCGCCGTCAGCTCGCGGACGTCGTGCCCGCCGATGAGGACGGCGCCGTGCGTCACGTCGTAGAAGCGGGGCAGCAGCAGCGAGACGGTCGACTTGCCGGAGCCGGAGGAGCCGACGACGGCGAGGGTCTCGCCGGGCCGGATCTCGAAGCTCAGCCCGTCCAGGACGGGCCGGTCCTTCGCGTATCCGAAGGACACGTCGTCGAACTCGACGGTGGCGGGCGCGTCGGCCGGCAGGGTCTTGGTGCCGTCCTTGATCGACGGCTCGGTGTCGATGAGCTCCAGCACGCGCTCGGCGCCGGCGCGGGCCTGCTGTCCGACGGTCAGCACGACGGCCAGCATCCGCACCGGTCCGACGAGCTGCGCGAGGTAGGTGGAGAACGCCACGAACGTGCCCAGCGTGATCTGGCCGCGCACGGCCAGCCAGCCGCCGAGGGCGAGCATCGCGACCTGGCCGAGCGCGGGGACGGCCTGGAGGGCCGGGGTGTACTTCGCGTTGAGCCGGATGGTGCGCAGCCGGCCCGCGAAGAGCCGCCGTCCGACCTCGCGCAGTTTGCCGGTCTCCTGCTCCTCCTGGCCGAAGCCCTTCACCACGCGGACGCCGCTGACGGCGCCGTCGACGACACCGGCCACGGCGGCGGCCTGCGCCTGCGCGTACCAGGTCGCGGGGTGCAGCCGGGAGCGGCTGCGCTTGGCGACGAACCACAGGGCCGGGGCGACGGCCAGCGCGACCAGGGTGAGGGGCAGGGAGAGCGCCGCCATGATCGCGAGGGAGATCAGGAAGAGCAGGACGTTCCCGATGGTCATCGGGAGCATGAACAGCAGGCCCTGGATCAGCTGGAGGTCGCTGGTCGCGCGGCCCACGACCTGCCCGGTGGACAGTTCGTCCTGGCGCCGTCCGTCGAGCCGGGTGATCGTCTCGTACATGTCGGTACGGAGATCGTGCTGGACGTCGAGGGCGAGTCGGCCGCCGTAGTAGCGGCGGACGAAGGTGAGGGCGTAGACGAGGACGGCGGCGCCGAGCAGCACTCCCGCCCAGGGCGCCATGCCCCGGCTGTGGTCACCGATGACGTCGTCGATGATCACCTTGGTGACCAGCGGGACGACCGCCATCAGCGCCATGCCGCCCAGCGAGGAGCCGAGCGCGAGCACCACGTCCTTCGGATACCGCCAGGCGTACCCGGCGAGCCGCCGTGCCCATCCCCGTTCCGTCGCCACCGCGGCACCTTCCGTAGATCTCACTCCGCCGGAAGGCACCAACACCGAGCGAAGCGGATTTCATCCCTCCGCAACAATTCGTCCGTCCGTCCCCGCGACGAACGTCCGCCCGCCGGGCACGGTGGCCGGGCGGGCGGACGGGAAAGCACGGGCGTTCGGACGCCGGGGGACGGCCCCGGTCAGCCCGCCGGGACGGCCGGGATGGCCTCCGCCGGCTGCGAGGTCGGCGTGAACCGCTGGGGTGCGACGGTGGTCGGCACGAGGTCCTTGTGGATGGCCTTGGCGACGGCCTGGATGGTGGCGACGCCGTAGTCCATGGTGCTGCTGCCGACGGTGAGCACCGACATCATGTAGTCGTGGCCGCCGCCGTTGAAGGTGCCGAGGCTGTGCACCCGCCACGCGTTCGTGGAGCGCGAGAGCCAGCCGTTCTTGACGTGCACGGCGACCGTCGAGGGCGCCCCGGCCGGTGTCCCCCAGCGCTGCGAGGAGATGACCTGGCCCATGAGCTTGAGGATGTAGGCGCGCGAGCTGTCGCTCAGCACCGTGTTCTTGGCGGTGACGAGCTTGAGCAGCTTCTGCTCGTCGGTGACGTTGATCTGTGTCAGGCCCCAGTAGCCGCCGGTGCCCGGTGTGGTCTTCGTCATCCCGGCCGCGGTCAGGAAGCCCTTGATCTTCGTCAGACCGAGCTGGTTCCACAGCTTGGTCGTCGAGGCGTTGTCCGACTGGGTGATCATCTTGGTGGCGAGCGACGTCTCGGTGCTCGTCAGATAGCGGTTGTGCTTCTTCGCGTCCCACAGCAGCGTGGCGAGGACGGTGACCTTCACCGTGCTGGCCGAGTCGAACGAGGTGGTGGCGCGGAGCGTGCAGGTGGTGTTGGTGGAACGGTCGTACAGACCGACCGCGACGGTGCCCCTGCGGTTGGCGAGCGCCGCGGTGATGTCCGTCTGCAGCTTGGCGGCCAGACCCGCCTTGCTCGACGTGCAGCTGACCGTCGGCGCCGGCGCGGCGCCGGCCGGGGCCGCGGCGATCGCGATCGGCAGGATCACCGCGGCGCCGAGGCTCGTCGCGAGCACACGGGCAGCCCGGGATATCCGGTGAGTCATTGGAGGCTTCCCATCCCCTTGAGCGATAGGAACGCGCCAAGGGCGCGCTCGCCTCACATGACTCACAGGGGTGCCCGATGGTTGTACACGTGTTCCGGGTACGGGAGTTCGGGTGCGAGGCCCGGATGCACAGGTCACGCCCAGGCGGGCCACAGTCCGCGCCCATCACCGGGCGACAGGGTGCGATGGTGACGTCTGCCACTGACCCATCGCCCGACGCCCCCACGACTTCCCCCGCCCCGCCGCCGGTCCCGCTGCCGGCGGGGTCCGCGGAGCGGGCGCCGGCCGCACCCCGCTGGTCGCCGCCCGCACTGCTCGCGATCCTCGTACTGGCCGCGGTGCTCTACTCCTGGAACCTGTCGGCCTCCGGCCTCAACAGCTTCTACAGCGCTGCGGTGCTCAGCGGCACCCAGAGCTGGAAGGCCTGGTTCTTCGGTTCGCTCGACGCGGGCAACTTCATCACCGTCGACAAGCCGCCGTTCGCGCTCATGACCATGAGCCTGTCCTGCCGGGTGTTCGGCTTCGGCACCTGGCAGATGATGGCGCCCGTGGTCGCCGCCGCGCTCGGCACGATCTGGATCCTGCACGCGAGCGTGAAGCGGTACTTCGGGCACGCGGCCGCCGCCGTCGCGGCGCTCGTCCTCGCCCTCACGCCGATCACGGTCGCCATCGACCGGGACAACAACCCCGACACGCTGCTGGTGTTCCTCATGGTGGCGGGCGCGGCCCTCGCCCTGCGGGCCACCCGCGACGGCAGGCTGCCCGCGCTGCTCGGCTCGGCGGTGTGCTTCGGGCTCGCGTTCAACACCAAGATGCTCCAGGGGTACATCGCCCTGCCCGCCGTCTTCGCCGTGTACGTGTACGCCTCCCGGCTTCCGTGGGCGAGGAAGGTCCGCGACCTGGCGCTCGCCGCCGTGGCCCTGGCCGTCGCGAGCTTCTGGTGGGCGGCGGCCGTCTCACTCGTGCCGGCCGCCGACCGCCCGTACATCGGCGGCTCCACGGACGGCTCCGCCTGGGACCTGATCATGGGCTACAACGGCCTGGGCCGGGTGCTGGGCGGCGAGGGCAACGGCGGCGGGGGCGGCATGGGCGGCGGCTTCTCCGGAACCGCGGGCCTCGGCCGGATGTTCAACGACATCCTCGGCGGCCAGATCTCCTGGCTGCTCCCCTTCGCCGCCATCGCCCTCGTGGGCGGTCTGGTGCTGTGCGGACGCGCGCCGCGCACCGACCCGACGCGCGCCGCACTGCTGCTGTGGGGCGGCTGGACCGTCCTGCACTACCTGACGTTCAGCATGGCCGAGGGCACCATGCACCCGTACTACACGACCGCGCTCGCCCCCGGCATCGCGGCGCTGACCGGCGCGGGCGGTGTCATGCTGCTGCGCGCCCTGCGCGGACCGGACACCCGCTGGGTGTGGGTGCTGCCCGCCGGGCTCGTGGTCACCGCCGTCTGGGCGATCGTGCTGCTGCGCCGGGCCGCCGACTGGAACGGCTGGCTGTGGCCGGCCGTCGCGGTGGTCATGGCACTGTCCGTCGCGGGGCTGGTCGTCTTCCGCTCCGGCAACCGCGCCCGGCTGTTCACCGCCTCCGTGGCCGCGGCGGTCGTCGCGGCCCTCGCCGGTCCGGCGGCGTACGCCGTCTCCGAGCCCGTGTCCGCCGGCAGTGGTGCGGGCGGTGGCATGGGGGGCTCCAACCCGACCGCGGGGCCGACCACGGGCGGCGGTCTCGGTGGCGGTCCCGGTGGCGGTCCCGGCGGCGGCCGGGGCGGTTTCCCCGGAGGCGGTCAAGCACCCGGCGGCAACGGCGAACTCCCGCAGGGCGGTTTCCCGGTCGGCGGTCAGGCACCCGGCGGGAACGGCGAACCGCCCGAGGGGGGCTTCCCCGGCGGCGGCCAGAACGCGGGCGGACCGGGCGGCACGAACGGGGAGCTCCCCGGCGGCGGCCAGGCGGCCGGCGGCAACGGCGAACCGTCCCAGGGCGGTACGGGTGACCGGCCGGGCGGCGCGGGCGGCTTCGGCGCAGGCGGCATGGGCGGCACCGCGAGCAGCGCGATGGTCTCCTATCTGGAGAAGCACCAGGACGGCGCCAAGTGGCTGCTGGCCGTGTCCAATTCACAGAGTGCGGCCCAGCTGATCGTCGGCACCGGCAAACCCGTCATCTCCATGTTCGGCTTCACCGGCTCCGACCGGGCCATGACCCTCGCCAAGCTCGAGGAGCTGGTGCTCAAGGGCGAGTTGCACTACATCCAGCTCGGCGGCGGCATGGGCGGCGGGACGGGCGGGAACAACACGCTCAACACGCAGATCACCGCCTGGGTGGAGAAGAACGGCACGGCGGTGAAGCAGAGCGCCTACGACAAGTCGGCTTCGTCCGGCTCCACTTCGACGTCCGGATCGGCCACCGGGTCCAACTCCGGCTCCGGGTCCTCCGCGAAGAACGGCGCCCAGTCCTCGACGCTCTACCGACTGGACCCGTCCGACCTGGACTGACCGCGCATCCGGCCCGCCCGACGGCCCCCGACCCCACCGGTCGGGGGCCCTGTCCGTTCCGTCGTCTCCCGCCCGGAACAGCCGAGTTGTTGAATCCCGACACAGAATCAACACCTCCCCTTAACCCGCCGAACCTCATGTCCATGTCACCCTCCCGATTACCCGCTCCATTCAACCCGCGTAGAACGGACACCCCCACGATGCCCGCCACGCACACGCACCGCTGGAAGACCCTGGCGCTGAGCACCTCCGCGGTCCTCGTCGGCCTCACCCTGCCGACGATGACCGCGACCCCCGCGAGCGCGACCACGACCGCGTACGACAGCACGTACTACAAGAACGCGATCGGCAAGACCGGCACAAGCCTGAAGTCCTCGCTGCACACCATCATCAGCAGCCAGACCAAGATCTCGTACTCCGCCGTCTGGAACGCGCTGATGGCCACCGACCAGGACCCGAACAACAGCAACAACGTGATCCTGCTGTACAGCGGCGTCTCGCGCGCCAAGTCCCTCAACGGCGGTGACGTCGGCGACTGGAACCGCGAGCACACCTGGGCCAAGTCCCACGGCGACTTCGGCGAGGTGACCGGCCCCGGCACCGACCTGCACCATCTGCGCCCGGCGGACGTCCAGGTCAACAGCATCCGGGGCAACCTGGACTTCGACAACGGCGGCAGCGCGGTCACCAACGGCGGCGGCAGCAAGGTCGACTCCGACTCCTTCGAGCCGCGCGACGCCGACAAGGGCGACGTGGCCCGCATGATCCTCTACATGGCGGTCCGCTACGAGGGCGACGACGGCTTCGCGAACCTGGAGCCCGACGAGAAGGTCAACAACGGCAGCGCCCCGTACATCGGCAAGCTGTCCGTGCTCAAGGCGTGGAACGAGGCGGACCCGCCCAGCGCCTTCGAGGAGAAGCGCAACCAGGTCATCTACGACTCCTACCAGCACAACCGCAACCCGTTCATCGACCACCCGGAGTGGGTCGAGGCGATCTGGTAGACGGCGCGGTCCGGCCACCGGCCCGGGCGGACCGGTGGCCGGACCCGACGGCCGACCCTCAGTCCAGGTGGGTCGGCGCGAACATCCGCAGCAGGGCCGGCAGGACGACCACCGATGGGCCGGGAGTGGCCAGCGCCTCGGCCAGGTCCTTCTCCAGCGTCCCGGGGGTCGTACGCACCCCCGGGACGCCGAAGGACTCGGCCAGGGCCACGAAGTCGGGGCGGTCCAGCTCCGTCGCCGTGGCCTCGCCGAACGCGTCGGTCATGTACGTGCGCAGGATGCCGTAGCCGCCGTCGTCGACGATCAGCCAGGTGACGTTCAGGCCGTGCTGCCGGGCGGTGGCGAGTTCGGCGACCGAGTACAGCGCGCCGCCGTCGCCGGAGACCGCGAGGACGGGCTGGGAGGGGTCGGCCACCGCCGCGCCGAGCGCCGCCGGGAAGGCGTAGCCGAGGCCGCCCGCGCCCTGGGCGGAGTGCATGGTGTTCTTTCCGCGCGGGTCGAAGGCGGACCAGGCCCAGTACGCCAGGATCGTCATGTCCCAGAAGGACGGCGAGGCGGTCGGCAGGGCACGGCGGACGGAGGCCAGCACCCCCTGTTCCAGGGTGAGTTCCTGTGCGTCGAGGCGCTGTGCCACCCGCGCGAGGACCGCGCTCACGCGGTCCGCCGCCGCGGGGTCGGGGCGTTCCTCCACCGTCTCCAGGAGGGCGGACAGCGCGAGGCGCGCGTCCGCGTGGATGCCGATCGCCGGGTGGTTGGACTCCAGCTTGCCGAGGTCGGCCTCGATCTGGATCACCCGGCCGCGGGGCTTGAACGTGTGGTAGTTCGAGGACAGTTCACCGAGGCCGGAGCCGACGACCAGCAGGACGTCCGCGTCCTCCAGGAAGTCCGTGGTGTGCCGGTCCTCCAGCCAGGACTGCAGCGAGAGCGGGTGGGTCCAGGGGAAGGCGCCCTTGCCGCCGAAGGTGGTGACGACCGGCGCGTTCAGCTTCTGGGCCAGCGACCTCAGCTTGCCGGACGCGTCCGCCCGGACGACACCGCCGCCCGCGATGATCGCCGGGCGGGCCGCGGTGGACAGCAAGTGGGCCGCCAGCGCGGTCAGTTCGGGGCGCGGGACGACGTCCTCCGGGGTGGCGTCCATCGCCGTGACCGGCGGCAGGTGCGTCTCGGCGAGCAGGACGTCCTGCGGGATCTCCACCCAGACCGGGCCGTGCGGGGCGGTCAGCGCCGACTCCCAGGCCGCCGCGATGGCGGAGGGGATCTGCGACTGCGTACGGACCGTGTGGACGGACTTCACGACACCCTTGAACGACGCCTGCTGGTCGGGGAGTTCGTGGAGATAGCCGTGCCGGCCGCCGCCGAGTCCCGCGGTCGGGATCTGGCTGCTGATGGCGAGGACGGGCGCCGAGGCGGCGCGCGCCTCCTGGAGCGCGGCGAGCGAGGTCAGCGCTCCGGGGCCGGTGGAGAGCAGCAGCGGGGCGGCCTCGCCGGTGATCCGGCCGTAGGCGTCCGCCGCGAAGCCCGCGTTGTTCTCGACGCGCAGTCCGACGTACCTCAGCGAGGAGCGGCGCAGCGCGTCGAACATGCCGAGCGCGTGCTGGCCCGGCAGCCCGAAGACGGTCGTCGCGCCGAGGCCGGAGAGGGTCTCCACGACCAGGTCTCCGCCGTTGCGGCCGGGAGGCGGGTTGAGCGCGGCCTCCGTCTGCGCCGCCGTCGGGCGGAGAACCAGGTCGTGGTCGTGGGTCACTTGCCCCGGGCCTCCGCGATCTGGCGGGACATGATCGTGGTCAGTTCGTACGCGGTGTGGGAGGCGGCCACCGCGGTGATCTCGGCGTGGTCGTAGGCCGGGGCGACCTCGACGACGTCGGCCGAGACGAGGTTGCAGGACGACAGTCCGCGCAGGATCTCCAGGAGCTCGCGGGAGGTCATGCCGCCCGCCTCCGGGGTGCCGGTGCCGGGCGCGTGCGCCGGGTCGAGGCAGTCGATGTCGATGGAGATGTAGAGCGGGCGGTTCCCGATGCGCTGGCGCAGCTGGTCGGCGACCTCGTCGGCGCCACGGCGGTAGATGTCCGCCGAGGTGACGATGCCGAAGCCCATCTTCTCGTCGTCGGTGAGGTCCTGCTTGCCGTACAGCGGGCCGCGGGTGCCGACGTGGGAGAGCGCCGAGGTGTCGAGGATGCCCTCCTCGACGGCGCGGCGGAACGGGGTGCCGTGGGTGTACTCGGCGCCGAAGTAGGTGTCCCAGGTGTCGAGGTGCGCGTCGAAGTGGAGCAGCGCGACCGGGCCGTGCTTCTTGGCGACGGAGCGCAGCAGGGGCAGCGCGATGGTGTGGTCGCCGCCGAGCGTCATCAGGCGGGCGCCGGTGCCGAGCAGCTCGTCGGCGGCGGCCTCCACCGTCTCCACGGCCTCGTTGATGTTGAACGGGTTCGCCGCGATGTCACCGGCGTCCGCGACCTGCGCGAGGGCGAACGGGGAGGCGTCCTGCGCCGGGTTGTAGGGGCGCAGCAGGCGGGAGGCCTCGCGGATCGCGTTGCCGCCGAAGCGGGCGCCGGGCCGGTACGAGACGCCGGAGTCGAACGGCACACCGACGACGGCGACGTCGGCGGTGCCGACCTCGTCGAGGCGGGGCAGCCGGGCGAAGGTCGCGGGACCGGCGTACCGCGGGACGCGGGAGGAGTCGACGGGGCCGCGGGGCGTCTCGTTGCTGCTCATGGGGTATTGCCTTCTTTCCTACGCCTGATCACACAAGTATGACCGGGTACGAGTGACACGACTCTCCCGACGAAGTCCGGGACCGGTCAGGACCGGAGCTCGCGGGTGGGCGACGACGTGCCGTGCGGGGACGCGGGGGCGAGCCGGCGACTGGTCACGAGGACAACCGCCGACGGCCGTCCGCACCCGCGACTGCGGGGTCGACACGACCCTAGGTGGCCGGAGAGCGACTGCGAAGTGTACGTTTCATCCATTCGACCCGCACGGGATGGAGGATCTGTCCACCATGCCGGACTCACCGTCACCGTCCGCCCCGGCCGTGTCCGCCCCGGCCGTGCCGCCGACCCCTCCGGTGCCGCTGTCGGCGCTGCTGGCCCGCGAGGACCTGGGCCTGCGTCTGATCGCCGGGTCCGCGGAGCCCGGCACGGTGATCCACTGGGCGCACACCTCGGAGATGGCCGACCCCTATCCGTACCTGCTGGGCGGCGAGCTGCTGCTGACGGCGGGGGTCCACGTGCCCGCGACGGCCGGCCGCGACGGGGGCTCCCCCGGCCCGGACGACTACTTCGACGGCTACGTCTCCCGGATCGTCGCGGCGGGCGGCGCGGCCCTGGGGTTCGGCCTGGCGCCGGTCCACGACACGGTCCCGCCCGCCCTCGTCGCGGCCTGCGACGCCTACGGGCTGCCCCTGCTGGAGGTCCCGCCCCGGACCACGTTCTCCGGGGTCGCCCGCGCGGTGTGGCAGCTCATGGCCCAGGCCCGGCTGGCCGAGCTGCGCCGGGTGACCGAGGCCCAGCAGAGTCTGGCGGCCGCCGCCGCCCGCCCCGATCCGGTTCCGGCGGTCCTGCGGCAGCTGGCCCGGCGGGTGAGCGGCTGGGCGGCCCTGTACGGCCCGGAGGGAACGGAACTGGCCCATGCGGGGCGACTCCCGCCCCCGGGCGGGCCGGGCCCGGCCCGCCCGGCGCGGGCGGCGGCGACCCACCCCCCGGAGCCACCCCGTCCGACCGACGCGGCCCGCCCGCCGGGCGCGGCAGAACCGGCGGACGCGGGCCGCGCGGGAGAAACGGGCCGCGCGGGAGACGCCGGGTCTCCCGAAGAGGCCCTTGCCCGGCTCGCCGGGATCGTACGGCCCCGGGGGGCCCAGGGGCCCGGCCCGGCCTCCGCCACCGACACCGTGGGCGATGTCCATCTCGCGGCCTACGCCCTCGGCAGCGGCCAGGGCTTCGTCCTGGGCGTCGCGGCTCCGCGCCGCGACCCCGGCGACCACACGATCGCCTCCGTCGCGTCCGTACTGCTCTCCCTCCTCACCGGGGAGCACCAGAGCGCCACCGGGGCCGCGCGGTCGGCGGCCCTGGTGCGGCTGCTGCTCGGGGCGGCGCCCGAGGCGGTGGCACCGCTGCTCGGCGGCGAACAGTGGGTGGTCGTGCACGCGCGCCCCGCCGGGGACGGCCCCTCCCCGGACGCCGTCTCCGCGTCCGCGCTGGCGGCCGCGCTGGGCTCCGCGCTGGTGGACGCGGGCGGCGACGTCGTCCGCGTCCTGGTCCCCGGCGACCGCGCGCCCGCCGCGCAGCCGGGCTGGATCTGCGGGGTCAGCGCGCCCACGGGCCCGCACGGGTGGGCGGCGGCCGACACCCAGGCGGCCCGCGCGCTGGCCCGCGCCCGCGCCACCCGGGCGGCCCTGGTCCGGCACGGCGACCGTCCCGCGCTCGCCGACCTCGTCCCCCCGGCGGACGCCGAGGACCACGCCCGGGCCCTTCTCGCCCCGGTCGCCGGGACCCCGGCACTGACCGAGACCCTGCGCACCTGGCTTTCCCTGCACGGCAGTTGGGACCGCACGGCGGTGGCCCTGTCCGTCCACCGCAACACCGTCCGCCAACGCATCTCCCGCTGCGCCGCGTTGCTGGACACCGACCTCGACGACCCCGACGTACGCATGGAGTTGTGGTTCGCGCTCAGGGACGGCTGAACGCGGGACGCGCGGACCGGCCCCGGCGCCCGCCGGCCCGAGTGACGCGCGTCCCAGCGACGGGGACAGCCGCGCCTTCGGCTCGAAGGCACCGGCACAATGGTGCTATGCCGATACCCGGGACGCCCAGCCGCGCCGAACTCGTCGACCATCTCGTGAAGACCCGTATCGCGGGCGATGTCGCCACACCCCGCGAGAACAACCTGTCCCACTACCGCAAGCTGGCGAACGGCGAGCGCAACTGGTGGCTCGGCCTGGAACTCGGCGACCGCTGGAGCGACGAGCAGGACGTGCTCGCGGTGATGGCGGAGCGGGTCGGTGTCAACGACGACCCCGAATACCGCTACGGCCAGGACACCATCGACCCCGAGCTGACCGTGGAGGCGCTGGACCGTCTCGCGGCCCGGCTGCGCAAGGCGGCCGAGGACCGGCAGCGGGTGCTGTTCGCGACCGGCCACCCCGGCGGGCTGCTGGACGTGCACCGGGCCACGGCGGCCGCCCTGCGCGCCGCCGGCTGCGAGATCGTGGTGATCCCGGACGGACTGCAGACGGACGAGGGGTACGTCATGCAGTTCGCGGACGTGGCGGTCCTGGAGCACGGTGCCACGCTGTGGCACACCCACTCGGGCGAGCCGATGCGCGCGATCCTGACCGCGCTGGAGCGGGAGGGCCGCCCGCTGCCCGACCTGGTCGTGGCCGACCACGGCTGGGCCGGCTTCGCGGGGCAGCACGGGGTGGACTCGGTGGGCTACGCCGACAGCAACGACCCGGCGCTCTTCCTCGCCGAGTCGGAGGGCACGCTCCAGGTCGTGGTCCCGCTCGACGACCACGTCCTCAGCCCGCGCCACTACGACCCGATGACGGCGTACCTGCTCGCGGAGGCGGGCCTGGCCTGAGCCACGCCCCACCGCCCCCGGTCCCGGCGGCGGACCCGGGGGCGCGCCCGGCACGGGCGGCCCCCCGGCCGGCGTCCGCCCTCCCGCGCCCCCGAACCGCCTCGCCCGCCCCGGTCGCCGGGCCCGCCCGCCTCTCACGGCCAGGGATTCAGCCCCTCGGACCGCCGCTGGACATAACCCGGTGTCGGGTCCAGGTACACCCGGCTCACCGAGGGGACCACCGACCGGATCCGGTCCTCGGCCCGCTCGCAGGCCCACTCGATCTGGGCGGCGGTCGACGCGTCCCGGAAGTCGACCTTGGCGGCGACGAGCGCCTCGCGCGGCCCCTGCACGAGCGTGATCAGTTCCAGTACGGCCTCGACGTGCTCCAGCTCCAGCAGCTCCGCCCGGATCCGCTCCCGTACGGGCCGGGGCAGCGGCCGTCCGATCAGCAGCTCGGCGTTGGAACGGCCGAGCACCCAGGCGACGTAGAGCAGCAGGAGCCCGATGAGCAGCGAGGCGATGCCGTCGAAGACGCCCGATCCGGTGAGCTGGCCGCCGAGCAGGCCGCCCGCGGCGAGCAGCAGTCCGACGAGCGCGGCCGAGTCCTCCATGACGACGGCCTTGACCGCGGTGTCGGGGGTGCGCCGGAGGTAGGTCCGGAAGGGGGCGTCGAGGCGGGCGGCCTCGCCGCGCGCCTGCCGCAGTCCCGTCCGCAGGGAGAAGCCCTCCAGGCAGAAGGCGACGGCCAGCACGATGTACGACACGAGCGGGTCGCCGGGCTCCTCCCCTGCGACCAGGGTGTGGAGGCCGTCGTAGATGGAGAAGACCGCTCCGCCGACGAAGGTGGCGACGGCGGCGAGCAGCGCCCAGATGTAGCGCTCGGGGCCGTAGCCGAGGGGGTGGTCCTCGTCGGCCGGTTTCTCGCTGCGTTTGAGCGCGGTGAGCAGCAGCAGTTCCGTGACGGTGTCGGCGACGGAGTGGGCGGCCTCCGACAGCATCGCGCTGGAGCCGCTGATGACGCCGGCGACCGCCTTGGCGAGGGCGATCCCCAGGTTGGCGGCGGCGGCGACGATCACCGTGGAGACGCTCTCGCCGCTGCCGGTGTCCTGTGCTGCGTCGGTCATGCCCCAGTCTTACCGGGGAACGCCTACCGCGGGACGCGGACCACGCCCTCCTGGATCACCGAGATGGCCAGCCGGCCGTCCTGGGTGTAGATCCGGGCCTGGCCGAGGCCCCGGCCGCCCGACGCGGACGGCGACTCCTGGTCGTAGAGCAGCCATTCGTCGGCGCGGAACGGGCGGTGGAACCACATCGCGTGGTCGAGCGAGGCGCCGACGACGTCGCCGGTCACCCAGCCGCCGCGCCCGTGCGCGAGCAGGATGGAGTCGAGGAGCGTCATGTCCGAGACGTAGGTGGCGAGGACGACGTGCAGCAGCGGGTCGTCCGCGAGCTTGCCGTTGGTGCGGAACCACACCTGGGAGCGCGGCTCGCGGGGCTCGCCGACGGTGCCGTACGGCGGCGGGTCGACATAGCGCAGGTCGACGGACTCACGGGCCTCCAGGATGCGCTCCACGACGTCGGCGTCGGTGAAGACGTCGGCGTACAGCGGGAGCAGCTCGGCGGCCGTGGGCAGCGTCTCCGGGTCGGGCGCGGGCGGCATCGGGGCCTGGTGCTCCATGCCCTCCTCGTACGCCTGGAAGGACGCGGAGAGGTGGAAGATCGGCTGTCCGTGCTGGACCGCGACCACCCGGCGGGTGGTGAAGGAGCGGCCGTCGCGGATGCGGTCCACCGAGTACACGATGGGTGCGCCGGGGTCGCCGATCCGCAGGAAGTACGCGTGCAGGGAGTGGGCGAGCCGGTCCTCGGGGACCGTTCGCCCGGCGGCCACGAGGGCCTGTGCCGCGACCTGTCCGCCGAAGACCCGTGGGACGACGGCGGACCGGGAACGGCCGCGGAAGATGTTCTCCTCGATCCGCTCGAGGTCGAGCAGATCGAGGAGGGACTGAAGTGCCTCGTTCATAAGGCAGTTGTACCGCGCAGCCTTTTTTCGTGGACCTACAGGCCCATGTCCTTGGCGATGATCGTCTTCATGATCTCGCTGGTGCCGCCGTAGATGCGGTTGACCCGGTTGTCCGCGTACAGGCGGGCGATCGGGTACTCGTTCATGAAGCCGTAGCCGCCGTGCAGCTGGAGGCAGCGGTCGATGACGCGGTGCGCGACCTCGGTGCAGAACAGCTTGGCGCTGGCGGCCTCGGCCGGGGTCAGCTCACCGGCGTCGAGGGCCTCCAGGGCGCGGTCGACGACGGCCTCGGCCGCGTCCACCTCGGACTGGCAGGCGGCCAGCTCGAACTTGGTGTTCTGGAAGTGGGCGACCGGCTTGCCGAAGACGGTGCGCTCCTGGACGTACTCCTTGGCGAACCGGACCGCGGCCTTGGCCTGCGCGTAGGCGCCGAAGGCGATGCCCCAGCGCTCGGAGGCGAGGTTGTGGCCGAGATAGTAGAAGCCCTTGTTCTCCTCGCCGAGCAGGTCCTCGACGGGCACCTTCACGTCGACGAACGCCAGCTCGGCGGTGTCGGAGGTCTTCAGGCCGAGCTTGTCGAGCTTGCGGCCGATGGAGTAGCCCTCGGACTTGGTGTCCACGGCGAACAGCGAGATGCCGTGGCGGCGGTCCTCGGCGGTGGGCGCGGAGGTGCGGGCGCAGACGATCACGCGGTCGGCGTGAACGCCGCCGGTGATGAAGGTCTTGGCACCGTTGAGGACGTAGTGCGTGCCGTCCTCGGAGAGCTTGGCGGTGGTCTTCATGCCCGCGAGGTCGGAGCCGGTGCCCGGCTCGGTCATCGCGAGGGCCCACATCTCCTCACCGGAGACGAACTTCGGCAGGAACCGCTTCTTCTGCTCGTCGCTGGCGAGCATCTTGATGTAGGGCAGGCCGAGCAGCACGTGCACGCCGGAGCCGCCGAAGGTGATGCCCGCGCGGGCGGTCTCCTCGTACACGATGGCTTCGAACTTGTACGAGTCGATGCCGGCGCCGTCGTACTCCTCGTCGACGCGGATGCCGAAGACGCCGAGCTCGGCGAGCTTGTAGTAGAAGTCGCGCGGCGCCTGACCGGCGGCGAGCCACTCGTCGTAGACCGGGACGACCTCGGCCTCGATGAAGGCGCGCAGGGTCTCCCGGAACGCCTCGTGGTCCTCGTTGAACACAGTACGGCGCACCGCCGCCACCTCCGCCTGGATACCTGGTGTTATGTCTAAGCGCTTGCTCAGATATGAGGTTACCCGCCGGTCACGAGCGCCGTCCAGGGGTCACCCCCCGAGACGCTCGTCACGCACCGGGAGTCACAGCGGCCGCTCCGAACGCCCCCCGCGCCATCCGGTGCAGCAGCTCGGCCGTGCCCGCGCGCCCGGGGAGCACGCCCGGCCGCCCCAGGTGCGGGGTCGAGTTCAGCAGGCCGAAGACCGAGTGCACGGCCGAGCGGGCGGCGGGCTCGGTCAGTTCCGGATAGACCTCGCGGACCACCTCCACCCACAGTTCCACGTACTGGCGCTGGAGCTGGCGCACGAGCTTGCGGTCGCTGTCCCGCAGGCGGTCCAGCTCACGGTCGTGCAGGGTGATCAGAGGGCGGTCGTCGAGCGCGAAGTCGATGTGCCCCTCGATGAGCGAGTCGAGGAGGCCCTCGGCGCCCCGCTCGGCGCCTCCCTCGGAGTCCGTCCGGGCCTCCGCCACCCTGCGCCGGCCGCCCGTGAGCAGCTGTCCGCTGATCCCCACCAGCAGCTCGGCGAGCATCGCGTCCTTGCCGGCGAAGTGCCGGTAGAGACCGGGGCCGCTGATACCGACCGCCGCTCCTATCTCGTCCACTCCCACGCCGTGGAAACCGCGTTCGGCGAACAGCCGCGCGGCCTCCCTGAGGATCTGCTCGCGCCGGGTGGGGGCGTCGGTTCTGGTGGCCATGAAAACAATTCTAGACATCGCGGTTAGCGGTCGTTAACCTGAAGGAGTTGCGTTAACGCTCATTAACTAGTGGACCACTGGTGAGGGGACCGCAGGATGCAAGAGGCACCGGAGCTGACGAGCGCGGCGGACCCCGCGTCGGAGGCCTGGAGGGCCAACGAGGCGGCGCACCGCGCGCTGGGCGAGGAGCTGCGCCGAAAGCTGGCCGCGGCTCGGCTCGGCGGCGGTGAGAAGGCACGCGCGCGGCACACCGCGCGCGGCAAGCTGCTGCCCCGCGACCGGGTGGACGCCCTGCTCGACCCCGGCTCCCCGTTCCTGGAACTGGCCCCCCTCGCCGCCGACGGGATGTACGACGGAGCGGCCCCGGCCGCCGGTGTCATCGCCGGGATCGGCCGGGTGAGCGGGCGCGAGTGCGTGATCGTCGCGAACGACGCCACCGTCAAGGGCGGCACGTACTACCCGATGACGGTCAAGAAGCACCTGCGCGCCCAGGAGGTGGCGCTGGAGAACCGTCTGCCGTGCGTCTACCTCGTGGACTCCGGGGGCGCCTTCCTGCCCATGCAGGACGAGGTGTTCCCCGACCGCGAGCACTTCGGGCGGATCTTCTACAACCAGGCGCGGATGTCCGGCGCCGGCATCCCGCAGATCGCGGCCGTCCTCGGCTCCTGCACGGCCGGCGGCGCCTACGTCCCGGCGATGAGCGACGAGGCCGTGATCGTGCGCAACCAGGGCACGATCTTCCTGGGCGGTCCGCCGCTGGTGAAGGCCGCCACCGGTGAGGTCGTCACGGCCGAGGAGCTGGGCGGCGGCGAGGTCCACTCGCGCGTGTCGGGCGTCACCGACCACCTCGCCGAGGACGACGCGCACGCGCTGCGGATCGTGCGGAACATCGTCGCCACGCTCCCCGCGCGCGGAAAGCTGCCCTGGGAGGTCACCGCGGCCACCGAGCCCAAGGTGGACCCGCTCGGGCTGTACGGCGCGGTGCCGGTCGACTCCCGCACCCCCTACGACGTGCGCGAGGTCATCGCGCGCGTGGTCGACGGCTCGCGCTTCTCCGAGTTCAAGGCCGAGTTCGGGCAGACCCTGGTCACCGGCTTCGCGCGGATCCACGGCCACCCGGTCGGGATCGTCGCCAACAACGGCATCCTGTTCTCCGAGTCGGCCCAGAAGGGCGCCCACTTCATCGAGCTGTGCGACCAGCGCGGCATCCCGCTGGTGTTCCTGCAGAACATCTCCGGGTTCATGGTGGGCCGCCAGTACGAGGCGGGCGGCATCGCCAAGCACGGCGCGAAGATGGTGACGGCCGTCGCCTGCACCCGCGTGCCGAAGCTGACCGTCGTGATCGGCGGTTCGTACGGCGCGGGCAACTACTCGATGTGCGGCCGGGCCTATTCGCCGCGCTTCCTGTGGATGTGGCCCGGGGCCAAGATCTCCGTGATGGGCGGTGAGCAGGCCGCCTCTGTCCTCGCCACCGTCAAGCGCGACCAGATCGAGGCGCGCGGCGAGTCCTGGCCGGCCGCGGACGAGGAGGACTTCAAGGACCCGATCCGCCGCCAGTACGAGCAGCAGGGCAACGCCTACTACGCGAGCGCCCGGCTCTGGGACGACGGTGTGATCGACCCGACGGAGACCCGGCAGGTCCTCGGACTCGCCTTGACCGCCTGCGCCAACGCGCCCCTGGGTGACCCCCAGTTCGGCGTCTTCCGGATGTGAGGGGACCCATGTTCGACACAGTGCTCGTGGCCAACCGGGGCGAGATCGCCGTACGGGTCATCCGTACCCTGCGCGCGCTCGGCGTGCGCTCGGTGGCCGTCTTCTCGGACGCCGACGCCGACGCCCGGCACGTCCGGGAGGCCGACACCGCGGTGCGGATCGGACCGGCGCCCGCGTCGGAGAGCTATCTGTCGGTGGAGGCGCTGCTGGAGGCGGCGGCCCGCACCGGCGCCCAGGCGGTCCACCCGGGGTACGGCTTCCTCGCCGAGAACGCCGGTTTCGCGCGGGCCTGCGCCGAGGCCGGACTGGTCTTCATCGGCCCGTCCGCCGAGGCGATCTCCCTGATGGGCGACAAGATCCGCGCCAAGGAGACGGTGAAGGCGGCCGGTGTCCCGGTCGTCCCCGGCTCCTCGGGCAGCGGTCTGACGGACGCGGAGCTGATCGCGGCCGCCCGCGAGATCGGCGTCCCGGTGCTCCTGAAGCCGAGCGCGGGCGGCGGCGGCAAGGGCATGCGTCTGGTGCGCGACACCGGGGTCCTGGCCGACGAGATCGCCGCCGCCCGGCGCGAGGCGCGGGCCTCGTTCGGCGACGACACGCTGCTCGTCGAGCGCTGGGTCGACCGGCCCCGGCACATCGAGATCCAGGTCCTGGCGGACGGGCACGGCAACGTCGTGCACCTGGGCGAGCGCGAGTGCTCCCTCCAGCGCCGCCACCAGAAGATCATCGAGGAGGCGCCCAGCGTCCTCCTCGACGAGGCCACGCGCGCCGCGATGGGAGAGGCGGCCGTCCAGGCGGCCCGCTCCTGCGGCTACCGGGGCGCGGGCACGGTGGAGTTCATCGTCCCCGGCGGCGACCCGTCCTCGTACTACTTCATGGAGATGAACACCCGTCTCCAGGTGGAGCACCCGGTCACCGAGCTGGTCACCGGCCTCGACCTCGTCGAATGGCAGCTGCGGGTCGCCGCCGGCGAGCACCTGCCGTACGCGCAGGAGGACATCACCCTCACCGGCCACGCGGTGGAGGCCCGGATCTGCGCCGAGGACCCGGCGCGCGGCTTCCTCCCCTCGGGCGGCACCGTGCTCGCCCTGCACGAGCCCCAGGGCGACGGGGTGCGCACCGACTCGGGCCTGACGGAGGGCACCGAGGTCGGCAGCCTCTACGACCCGATGCTCTCCAAGGTCATCGCGTACGGCCCCGACCGCCCGACGGCGCTGCGCCGGCTCCGGGCCGCCCTCGCCGAGACGGTCACGCTCGGCGTCCAGACGAACGCGGGCTTCCTGCGCCGGCTGCTGGCCCACCCGGACGTGGTGGCCGGCGACCTGGACACCGGTCTGGTCGAGCGGGAGGCGGACGGCCTGGTCCCGGACGGGGTGCCGGAGGAGGTGTACGAGGCGGCGGCGGCCGTCCGGCTCGCCGCGCTGGCCCCGGCGGCCGAGGGCTGGCAGGACCCGTTCTCGGTGCCGAGCGGCTGGCGGCTCGGCGGCACCCCGAAGCCGGTGGGCTTCTGTCTGCGGGTCCTGGACCCCGTGGAGTACACCCCGCGCGGCACCCACACGGTCACCGCCGACCGGGTCGCGGTGACGCTCGACGGGGTGCGGCACACCTTCCACCGCGCGGCCGACTGGATCGGCCGCGACGGCGACGCCTGGCACGTGCGCGACCACGACCCGGTGGCCGCGTCGCTCACCGGTTCCGCGCACGCCGGTGCCGACTCGCTGACCGCGCCCATGCCCGGCACGGTGACCGTCGTGAAGGTCGCCGTCGGCGACGAGGTGGCGGCCGGACAGAGCCTGCTCGTGGTCGAGGCGATGAAGATGGAGCACGTCATCTCCGCGCCGCACGCCGGGACGGTCAGCGAGCTGGACGTCACACCGGGCACGACGGTCGCCATGGACCAGGTCCTCGCGGTCATCACCCCCGCGGAGGAGACGGCGTGAACACCTCCGAACTCGGCCTGCCGATGGCCGTACCGACCCAGGACCTGCCCGCCCGGGTACGGATCTACGAGGTCGGCGCGCGCGACGGGCTCCAGAACGAGAAGGCGACCGTACCGACCGAGGTGAAGGCGGAGTTCATCCGGCGCCTCGCGGACGCGGGCCTGAGCACGATCGAGGCCACCAGCTTCGTCCACCCCAAGTGGGTTCCCCAACTGGCTGACGCGGAACAGCTTTTCCCGCAGGTGGCCGATCTGCCGGTGGAGCTTCCGGTGCTGGTGCCCAACGAGCGCGGGCTGGAGCGCGCGCTCGCGCTCGGCGCCCGGCACGTGGCGGTCTTCGCCAGCGCGACGGAGTCCTTCGCGAAGGCCAACCTCAACCGCACGGTCGACGAGTCGCTCGCCATGTTCGAGCCGGTGGTGAACCGCGCGAAGGAGGCGCGGCTCTCCGTGCGCGGCTATGTCTCGATGTGCTTCGGCGACCCGTGGGAGGGGCCCGTCCCGGTCCACCAGGTCGTCCGCGTCTGCAAGGCGCTCACGGACATGGGCTGCGACGAGCTGAGCCTCGGCGACACGATCGGGGTGGCGACACCGGGCCACGTGCAGACCCTGCTCGCCGAACTGAACGAGGAGGGCGTGCCCACCAGCGCGCTCGGCGTGCACTTCCACGACACCTACGGCCAGGCGCTCTCCAACACCCTGGCCGCCCTCCAGCACGGCGTCGCCACCGTCGACGCCTCCGCGGGCGGCCTCGGCGGCTGCCCGTACGCGAAGTCCGCGACGGGCAACCTCGCGACGGAAGACCTCGTATGGATGCTCCAGGGCCTCGGTATCGACACCGGGGTGGACCTCGGCCGCCTCACCGCCACAAGCGTGTGGATGGCCGGACAACTGGGCCGACCCAGCCCTTCCCGCACCGTCAAAGCACTCGGTAAAACGACTCAGTCCCACCAGGAGTGAACACCATGTCCCTGGACCACCGCCTCTCCCCCGAGCTCGAGGAACTCCGCCGCACGGTGGAGGAGTTCGCCCACGACGTCGTCGCACCGAAGATCGGCGACTTCTACGAGCGGCACGAGTTCCCGTACGAGATCGTGCGGGAGATGGGCCGCATGGGCCTGTTCGGACTGCCGTTCCCCGAGGAGTACGGCGGCATGGGCGGCGACTACCTCGCCCTCGGCATCGCCCTGGAGGAGCTGGCCCGCGTCGACTCGTCCGTGGCCATCACCCTGGAGGCCGGCGTCTCGCTGGGCGCCATGCCGATCCACCTCTTCGGCACCGAGGAGCAGAAGCGTCAGTGGCTGCCGCGGCTGTGCTCCGGCGAGATCCTGGGCGCCTTCGGTCTGACCGAGCCGGACGGCGGCTCGGACGCGGGAGCGACCCGCACGACGGCCCGTCTCGACCCCGAGACGAACGAATGGGTCATCAACGGCAGCAAGTGCTTCATCACCAACTCCGGCACGGACATCACGGGTCTGGTGACCGTCACCGCGGTGACCGGACGCAAGCCGGACGGCAAGCCGCTGATCTCCGCGATCATCGTGCCCTCGGGCACCCCCGGCTTCACGGTCGCGGCCCCGTACTCGAAGGTCGGCTGGAACGCCTCCGACACCCGTGAGCTGTCCTTCGCCGACGTGCGCGTCCCGGCGGCCAACCTGCTCGGCGAGGAGGGCCGCGGCTACGCGCAGTTCCTGCGCATCCTGGACGAGGGCCGCATCGCCATCGCGGCGCTGGCCACGGGTCTGGCACAGGGGTGCGTCGACGAGTCGGTCAAGTACGCCAAGGAGCGGCACGCGTTCGGACGGCCGATCGGCGCCAACCAGGCGATCCAGTTCAAGATCGCCGACATGGAGATGAAGGCCCACATGGCCCGCGTGGGCTGGCGCGACGCCGCGTCCCGCCTGGTGGCGGGCGAGCCCTTCAAGAAGGAGGCGGCGGTCGCCAAGCTGTACTCCTCCACGATCGCCGTCGACAACGCCCGTGACGCCACCCAGGTCCACGGCGGCTACGGCTTCATGAACGAGTACCCGGTCGCCCGCATGTGGCGCGACTCCAAGATCCTGGAGATCGGTGAGGGCACGAGCGAGGTCCAGCGCATGCTGATCGCCCGGGAGCTGGGGCTCACGGGCTGAGCCTCGCGCACGACCGGCAGAACCGCGGCCACCGGCCGGGCACCCGCCCACCGGTGGCCGCGGCACGTCCGGCACCACCCGCGGGAGGCGACCCGGCCTAGGCCTCACGGCGCCCGGCGGCGGAGCGGGGACGGCCATGTCTCCGCGTCAGCGGGCGTACCACGCAGGCGGATCGGGGACTCCGGGAGTTTCCGCCCCCGCCGCGGCCGCACCGCCGGCCGGGTGCGGCACCCACCCTCTGGACAACTAGTGAGGTTAGGCTAACCTACCTTTGAACTCGTCCGGCGGGTGCTTCCCGCCCCGTGCCGAAAGCAGCCACACTCATGCCCAACGCCCGTGCCACCCACCTCACCCGTCGCGGAATCCTCGCCGCGGGCGGCGCCCTCGGCCTCGGGGCCGTCCTCGCCGCCTGCGGCGACGGCAACGACTCGAAAAGCGGTGGCCCGGAGTCGACGAAGGCCGCCGACAAGTCCGGCCCCTGGACCTTCAAGGACGACCGCGGCACGACCGTGAAGCTGGACAAGGTCCCGGCGAACATCGTCGCCTTCACCGGTGTCGCCGCCGCCCTGTTCGACTACGGCGTCGAGGTCAAGGGCGTGTTCGGCCCGACGACGACCAAGGACGGCAAGGCCGACGTCCAGGCCGGCGACATGGACGTCAGCAAGCTGACGGTCCTCGGCAACGAGTGGGGCCAGTTCAACATCGAGAAGTACGCGGGCCTCGCCCCCGACGTCCTGATCTCGACGATGTTCGACACCTCGGGCACCCTCTGGTACGTCCCCGAGGAGTCCAAGGACAAGATCCTCAAGCTCGCCCCGAGCGTCGGCATCTCCGTCTACGACCGCCAGATGCCCGCGTCGCTGGAGCGCATGTACGCGCTCGCCGGGTCGCTGGGCGCCGACCTGAAGTCCGCGAAGATCGCCGAGGCGAAGAAGAAGTTCGAGACGGCCGCCGAGCGGCTGCGCAAGGCCGCCAAGGCCCGTCCGGAGATCAAGGTGCTCGCCGGCAGCGCGAGCCAGGACATCTTCTACGTCTCCGGCTCCAACCTCTCCATCGACCTGGAGTACTTCAAGGCGCTCGGCGTAAACATCGTCGAGCCCCCCGCCAAGGCCCTGAAGGCCAGCGGCGGCTGGTTCGAGAACCTGAGCTGGGAGAACGTCGACAAGTACCCGGCCGACATCATCATCATGGACGACCGCAGCGCGACCATCCAGCCGGCCGACATCACCGAGGCCACCTGGAAGAAGCTGCCCGCCGTCAAGGCCGGCCAGGTCATCGCCCGGACGCCCGAGGCGATCCTGTCGTACGACAAGTGCGCCCCGATCCTCGACAAGCTCGCCGAGGCCATCGAGAACGCGAAGAAGGTCGCCTGACCCCCTCCGTGACCGCCTGACGCCACCTCAGGAGCACTCATGACGACGGCCGTGGCCGCCCCGTTCCGTTTCTTCTCCCTCAGGGTCGTGACGGCGAGGCGGCTCGGTCCGTCTCTGGTCCGGGTGACCTTCGCGGGGCCCGATCTGCACGCGCTCCACTCCCACGGGCGCGACCAGTCGCTCTCGCTGTTCCTGCCGCACCCCGGCCAGAGCGAACCCGCCGTGCCCTTCGAACTCGGATGGGGGTCCCCCCGCTCGAGCGAAGCCGAGAGTGGGGGAGGCTGGTGGCAGGGCTGGCGCGAACTGCCCGACGACGTGCGGGCGGTGATGCGCTCGTACACCCTGCGGGCACTGCGCCGCGACCCCGACGAGATCGACATCGACTTCGCGCTGCACGGCCTGGAGCCGGGCGCGACCGTCCCCGCGGGGCCCGCCTCGCGGTGGGCGTCCCGCGCGCGGGCCGGTGACCGCGTGGTGCTGCTCGGACCCGCCGTCGAGGACAACCGCGCCATCCGCTTCCGGCCGCCCGCGGGCACCGACCTCGTGGTCCTGTGGGGCGACGAGACGGCCGTCCCCGCCGTCTCCGCCATCCTCGAGACCCTGCCGGCCGGCCTGCGCGTCCGGGCCTGGCTGGAGGTGCACCACGCCGCCGACATCCAGGACCTGGCGACGGCGGCCGACGCGGAGATCACCTGGCTCGTCCGGGACGAGCGCTCCGGCGCGGGCTCCCCCGGCGCTCCCTTGGCCCTCGACGCACTGCGGGCCGCCCGGCTCCCGCCCGCCGAGGCCCCGTACGCCTGGATCGCGGGCGAGTCCGGCCGCGTGAGGGAGCTGCGCCGCCATCTCGTGCGGGAGCGCGGCATCGACCGCCGGCAGGTCACCTTCGTGGGCTACTGGCGGCAGGGGCTGAGCGAGGAGCAACTGCGGGAGCGGGGAGAGTAGTTCGCGAAAATCCGGCGCGCTTTCCGGAAACCTCCGCGGAGCGAGACGTGGATCACGAAAGGCGCAGGTGGGGCGGGGTCGCCGTTCAACTTAGGTTAGGCTAACCTAAGTTGAACGCCGCGGCTTCGCCCCTTCTTCTTGTCCCGCTCGGACTCTCCCCCGCACGGAGGACCCCCACATGCGCTCGCACCTGCTCAACGACACCACCGCGGACCGGTACCGCCGCTCCGTGACCGAAGGCGTCGAGCGGGTGGCGGCCAGACTCGCCACCACCGACCGCCCGTTCACGGGTGTCGCGGTCGACGACCTCGCTCCCCGCATCGAGCGGATCGACCTCGACAAGCCCCTGCACGACACCACGGCCGTCCTCGACGAGCTGGAGGAGGTCTACCTCCAGGACGCGGTCTACTTCCACCACCCCCGCTACCTCGCCCACCTCAACTGCCCGGTCGTCATCCCGGCCGTGCTCGGCGAGGCCGTCCTGTCCGCCGTCAACTCCTCGCTGGACACCTGGGACCAGTCGGCCGGCGGCACCCTCATCGAGCGCCGGCTCGTCGACTGGACCAACGAGCGGATCGGTCTCGGCCCGGCCGCCGACGGGGTGTTCACCAGCGGCGGCAGCCAGTCCAACCTCCAGGCCCTGCTGCTGGCCCGCGAGGAGGCGAAACTCGGCGGAGAGGACGGGCAGGCCGCCGCCAACCTCGGCCGACTGCGCGTCTTCGCCTCCGAGGTCAGTCACTTCAGCGTCAAGAAGTCCGCCAAACTCCTCGGCCTCGCCCCCGACGCGGTCGTCTCGGTCCCCGTCGACCACGACAAGCGCATGCAGACCGTCGCCCTCGCCCGCGAGCTCGAGCGCTGCCGGCAGGACGGTCTCGTCCCCATGGCCGTCGTCGCCACCGCGGGCACCACCGACTTCGGCTCCATCGACCCGCTGCCCGAGATCGCCGAACTGTGCTCGCAGTTCGGCGCCTGGATGCACGTGGACGCGGCCTACGGCTGCGGACTGCTCACCTCGCTGAAGAACCGGGACCGCCTCGACGGCATCGAGCGGGCCGACTCCGTCACCGTGGACTACCACAAGTCCTTCTTCCAGCCCGTGAGTTCCTCGGCCGTGCTGGTCAAGGACGCCTCGACGCTGCGCCACGCCACCTACCACGCGGACTACCTCAACCCGCGCCGCATGGTCACCGAGCGCATCCCGAACCAGGTCGACAAGTCCCTCCAGACCACCCGCCGCTTCGACGCGCTGAAGCTGTGGATGACGCTGCGCACGATGGGCGCCGACGGCATCGGCGAACTCTTCGACGAGGTCTGCGACCTGGCCGTCGAGGGCTGGAAACTGCTCGCCGCCGACCCGCGCTTCGACGTCGTCGTCCAGCCCTCGCTGTCCACCCTCGTCTTCCGGTACATCCCGGCCGCCGTCACCGACCCGGCCGAGATCGACCGCGCCAACCTCTACGCCCGCAAGGCCCTGTTCGCCTCCGGCGACGCCGTCGTCGCGGGCACCAAGGTCGGCGGACGCCACTACCTGAAGTTCACCCTGCTCAACCCCGAGACCACGACGGACGACATCACCGCCGTCCTCGGCCTGATCGCCGGCCACGCCGAGCAGTACCTGGGAGAGTCCCTTGACCGCGCTTGCTGAATCCACGCACCCGACCCACGACTTCGTGGGGATAGGGCTCGGGCCCTTCAATCTCGGCCTCGCCTGCCTCACCGAGCCGATCGCCGAACTCAGCGGTGTCTTCCTGGAGTCGAAGCCCCACTTCGAGTGGCACTCCGGCATGTTCCTGGACGGCGCGCACCTGCAGACCCCGTTCATGTCGGACCTGGTCACCCTCGCCGACCCGACCTCCCCGTACTCCTTCCTCAACTACCTGAAGGAATCGGGCCGCCTGTACGCGTTCTACATCCGCGAGAACTTCTACCCGCTGCGGGTCGAGTACGACGACTACTGCCGCTGGGCCGCGGGCAAGCTGAGCAGCGTCCGCTTCGGGACGACGGTCACGGAGGTGACGTACGACGAGAGTGAGGAGCTATACGTCGTACGGACGCGAGGAGGCGACACTTACCGCGGCCGGCGGCTCGTCCTCGGCACCGGCACCGTGCCCTTCGTCCCGGAGGCCTGCCAGGACCTCGGCGGCGACTTCTTCCACAACGCGCAGTACATGCAGCGCAAGGCGGAGCTCACCGGGAAGAAGTCGATCACGATCGTCGGCAGCGGTCAGAGCGCCGCGGAGATCTACTACGAGCTGCTCTCCGAGATCGACATCCACGGCTACCAGCTCAACTGGGTCACCCGCTCCCCGCGGTTCTTCCCGCTGGAGTACACCAAGCTGACCTTGGAGATGACGTCCCCGGACTACATCGACTACTTCAGCGCGCTGCCCGAGAACACCCGCTACCGGCTGGAGAAGCAGCAGAAGGGCCTGTTCAAGGGCATCAACGGCGACCTCATCGACTCGATCTTCGACCTGCTGTACCAGAAGAACGTCGAGAGCGGCGACCGCCCGGTCCCCACCCGGCTGCTCACCAACTCCACGCTGCGCAGCGCCCGTCACGAGAACGGCACCTACCGGCTGGACCTGCGCCAGGACGAGCAGGGCAAGGACTACGGGATCGACACCGAGGGCCTGATCCTGGCCACCGGCTACCACTACGAGGCCCCAGCCTTCCTGGAACCGGTCAAGGACCGTATCCGCCTCGACGGCCACGGCCGCTACGACGTGGCCCGCAACTACTCCATCGACATCACCGGCCGCGGCATCTTCCTCCAGAACGCCGGTGTGCACACCCACAGCATCACGTCCCCGGACCTGGGCATGGGCCCGTACCGCAACAGCTACATCATCCGCGAGCTGCTCGGCACCGAGTACTACCCGGTCGAGAAGACCATCGCGTTCCAGGAGTTCGCCGTTTGACATCTCCCCGTCCCGTGGAACGGGGACTCCCACAGCTCACGCCATGAGCTTTCCTGCTTCGTCGCCGAATGCCCGCCCGGAAGGATTCCGTTGAGGTCTTACACCGGCTCCACAGGCCGACACCGCCTGCCCGGCGGCCAGAATGTTCTGCGCGGCGTTGTGGTCCCGGTCATGACGGGTACAACACCCGTCACAGCTCCACTCACGGACATCCAAAGCCACCGGACCACGTACGAGACCACAGGCCGAGCACATTCTGCTGGACGGAAAGAAGCGATCCACGACGACAAGTTCCCGCCCATACCAAGCACACTTGTATTCCAGCATGCCACGCAAGTCCGCCCACGATGCATCGGCAATGGACCGGGCCAGCGATCGATTACCCATCAGATTCCGTACAGGCAGGTCCTCGATCACGACCAGTTGGTTCTCCTGGACGAGTCGAGTCGAAAGTTTGTGGAGAAAATCGCGTCTCCAGTCAGCGATTCGCGCATGAATCACGGCCACCTTCCGGCGGGCCTTGGCCTGGTTACTGGATCCCTTCTCCTTGCGGGCCAGCTCTCGCTGCGCCCGCGCCAGGCGACCGGAGTCACTCCTCCCGAACTTGGGGTGGGTCACCTTTTCGCCGGTGGACAAAGTCACGAGGTTGTGGAGTCCCACATCGATCCCCACCGCCACATCGGTGGTCCGGTTTCGCAGGGGTTGGTCCTCGACCAGGACACAGACGAACCAGCGTCCAGCCGCGTCACGCGACACTGTCACGGTGGTCGGCTGGGCATCCAGGGGCAAGGAACGCGACCAACGAATGTCCAACGGCGCTTCCATTTCCGCAAGGGTCAGCTCGCCGTTTCGCCACCTGAAGGCGGACCGCGTGTACTCCGCCGACGTTCGGGATCGCTTCCGGGACTTGAAACGCGGGTAGCCGGAACGCTTGGCGAAGAAGCCTTCGAAGGCCGACTGCAAGTGACGCGGAGCCTGCTGGAGCGGAACCGAGGACACGTCACGAAGGTAGGAGAACTCGCCGCACTTCTTCCATTCGGTCAGCATCACGGAAGTCTCCGGATAGCGGACGTGGCGATGCTCCTCGATCCAAGCACGACTGCGCGCCTCCAGTGCCATGTTGTAGACCTTGCGTACACATCCGAAGGTCTGCTCCAACTGCTCGGCTTGGTCCGGCGTCGGATAGAAGCGGTACTTGAACGCTCGCTTGACTCGTTGTTCCCCCACCTCTCGAAAGCTAGCCTCCGGCTGAAATCCGCGACGCAGCTTTCCTCAATCTGACACCCGAACTGATGAACGCGCACGCCCTCCCCTCCACAGTAGAGAACATGCGCTCAAGGAGTTTCCAATGAGCACCGCAGCCGAGCTCGGCACCTTCACCGTCCGCCCCCTCGACCCCGTCGGGGACGCGCCGCTGCTGCACGGGTGGGTGACGCATCCCAAGGCCGCCTTCTGGATGATGCAGGGGGCGAAACTGCACGACGTGGAGCGCGAGTACATGGCCATCGCGGCGAGCGAGCACCATGAGGCGTTCCTCGGACTCCTGGACGGCGAGCCCGTGTTCCTGATGGAGCGCTACGACCCGCGGTACGTCGAACTCGTCGGCCTGTACGAGCCGGAGCCGGGCGACGTCGGCATGCACTTCCTGGTCGCCCCGAGCGACACGCCCGTGCACGGCTTCACCCGGGCCGTGATCACCGCGGTGATGGAGCACCTGTTCGCCGACCCCGCGACCGAGCGCGTCGTCGTCGAGCCCGACGTGGGCAACACGGCCGTGCACGCCCTCAACGAGACCGTCGGCTTCGTGCCCGTACGGGAGATCCAGAAGCCGGAGAAGAAGGCCCTGCTGAGCTTCTGCACCCGGGAGCGGTTCGCGAAGGCGGTGGCCGCGTGAGCCTCGCCGAGAACGTCGCCCACCTCTCCCCCGAGCGCTGGGCGAGGGCCGAGCGCCTCCTCGTCCGCAAGGCGCTCGCCGAGTTCGCCCACGAGCGGCTGATCACGCCGCGGAGCCTGCCGGACGGCCGCTACGAGGTCACCGGCGACGACGGGCTGACGAGCTACCGGTTCACCGCGACCCGGCGCCTGCTCGACCACTGGCAGGTGGCCGCCGAGTCCATCACCCGGCACCGGGACGGCACCGAACTCCCGCTGTCGGCGCTGGACTTCTTCATCGAGCTGAAGGAGTCGCTCGGCCTGAGCGACGAGATCCTGCCGGTCTACCTGGAGGAGATCTCCTCCACCCTCGCGGGCACCTGCTACAAGCTCACCAAGCCGCAGGTCCCGGTCCGCGAGCTGGCCGGCTCCGGTTTCCAGGCCATCGAGACCGGCATGACCGAGGGGCACCCCTGCTTCGTCGCCAACAACGGGCGGCTGGGCTTCGGTGTGCACGACTATCTCGCCTACGCTCCCGAGACCGCGAGCCCGGTCCGGCTGGTGTGGCTGGCGGCGCACCGCTCCCGGGCCGCCTTCACGGCGGGCGTCGGCATCGCGTACGAGTCCTTCGTGCAGGGCGAGCTGGGCGCGGAGACGGTCGAGCGGTTCGACGCGGTCCTGCGCGGGCAGGGGCTCGACCCCGGGGACTACCTCCTCATACCCGTCCACCCCTGGCAGTGGCACAACAAGCTGTCCGTGACGTTCGCCGCCGAGGTCGCCCAGCGACGCCTGGTCTGTCTCGGCGAGGGCGACGACGAGTACCTGGCCCAGCAGTCCATCCGGACGTTCTTCAACGCCGGCAGCCCGCACAAGCACTACGTGAAGACGGCGCTGAGCGTCCTCAACATGGGCTTCATGCGCGGTCTGTCCGCCGCCTACATGGAGGCGACCCCGGCCATCAACGACTGGCTGGCCCAGCTGGTGGAGAGCGACCCGGTGCTGAAGTCCACCGGTCTGTCGGTCATCCGGGAGCGGGCGGCCGTCGGCTACCGGCACCTGGAGTACGAGGCGGCCACCGACCGGTACTCCCCGTACCGCAAGATGCTGGCCGCGCTGTGGCGCGAGAGCCCGGTCCCCTCGCTCCAGGAGGGCGAGTCCCTGGCGACGATGGCCTCCCTCGTCCATGTCGACCACGAGGGCGCCTCGTTCACCGGCGCGCTGATCGAGCGGTCGGGCCTGACACCGGTGGAGTGGCTGCGCCGCTATCTGCACGCCTACCTCACCCCGCTCCTGCACAGCTTCTACGCCTACGACCTGGCCTACATGCCGCACGGTGAGAACGTCATCCTGGTCCTGGAGGACGGGGTCGTGCGGCGGGCGGTCTACAAGGACATCGCCGAGGAGATCGTGGTGATGGACCCGCAGGCGGTGCTGCCGCCCGCGGTCGAGCGGATCCGGGCCGACGTCCCCGAGGACACGAAGCTGCTGTCGATCTTCACGGACGTCTTCGACTGCTTCTTCCGCTTCCTGGCGGCCCAGCTCGCGGACGAGGGGATCCTCGGCGAGGAGGACTTCTGGCGGACGGTCGCCGAGTCGGTGCGCACGTACCAGGAGGCGAATCCCGAACTCGACGACAAGTTCCGGCAGTACGACCTGTTCGCGCCCGAGTTCGCGCTGTCCTGCCTCAACCGGCTCCAGCTGCGCGACAACCGGCAGATGGTCGACCTGGCGGACCCCTCGGGCGCCCTGCAGCTGGTCGGCACCCTGAGGAACCCGATCGCCGGGTTCTGAGCGGCGGGCTCGGCGAGGGGCTGTCGTTTGGATCAGGCGGCGTCGAGCTGTGATGACCTCTCGACTGGGCCGAGCGGGGCAGGGTGCGTGCAGCTGCAAGGCGGAGGAGGGCGACGACGCGGTGGGGGCACCTCCCGGCCGAAGGCTGGGGGACGTCGGCAACCGACGACAACGCCGCTGGGGGTCCCCCTGCTCGAAGAGCTCGGGGGAGTGCGTGCCCTGCCCCGCGTCCCGCCGCATGATCCAAACGGCAGGCCCTGGGAGCCCCGAAGACGGGCGGGCGCCCCGGAGACGGTCCTCCGGGGGCGCCCGTCGGCTTTCCGCCTAGCTCGCGGGCCAGGGGACCTGGGGCGAGCGGTAGTACGCGATGCCGAGCGCGTCCCAGCGGGGCGCCTGGGCGGCGAGGCGCACCTTGTAGGTGTCCCAGTCGTGCGTGGAGGCGGGGGACCAGCCGAGTTCGGCGGCCCCGGGCAGCCTCGGGAAGGCCATGACGTCGATGTCGGCGGAGTTTCGAATCGTCTCCGTCCACAGCGGCGCCTCGACGCCCTTGACGGCCGAGGCCGGCACCCCGGGGAGGTAGTTCCCCGGGTCCCAGTCGTAGGCCCGCCGCACCTCCACGAGACCGGCCCAGTCCTGGCCGAGCGGGGTGTCGGCGGTGTACTTCATGTCCAGGTAGAGCCGGTCCGCGGGCGACAGCACGAGCCCGGTCCCGTTCCGCGCGGCCGCGGCGACCTGCGCCTTCTCCTCGGCGCTCGTGTCGTCGAGCCCCCAGTACTGCGCGAGGGCGCCCTTCGCCGGGGTGGCCCCGGTCAGCTGGTGCCAGCCCATCACCTTCTTGCCGTACTTGGTGACGATCGGCTGGACCTTGTCCATGAAGGTCACGTAGTCGGCGTGGCTGGTGGAGTGCGCCTCGTCGCCGCCGATGTGGAGGTACGCGCCGGGGGTGATCGCCGCCAGCTCGCGGACGACGTCCTCCACGAAGGTGTACGTCACCGGCTTGCCGACGCACAGCGAGCTGAAACCGACGTCGGTGCCGGTGTAGAGCGGCGGCGCGACGCCGTCGCAGTTCAGCCCGGCGTACGAGGACAGGGCCGCGTTGGTGTGTCCGGGCATGTCGATCTCCGGGACGACCTCCAGATAGCGCGAGGCGGCGTACCGGACGATCGCGCGGTAGTCGGCCTCGGTGTAGAAGCCGCCGTGTCCGCCGCCGACCTCGGTGGAACCGCCGTGGGCCGCCAGCTTCGGCCAGGAGTCGACGGCGATGCGCCAGCCCTGGTCGTCGCTCAGGTGCAGATGCAGCTTGTTGACCTTGTACAGGGCCAGTTCGTCGATGTAGCGCTCGACCTGGGCGACCGTGAAGAAGTGCCGGGAGACGTCGAGCATGGCCCCGCGGTAGGCGTAGCGCGGAGTGTCCTCGACGGTGCCGCCGGCGATCAGCCAGGGGCCGCGCTGGACGGACTTCTTCTCGACGGCGGCGGGCAGCAGCTGACGCAGGGTCTGGACGCCGTGGAAGAGGCCCGCGGGCCGGCCGGCCGTGATGGTGACGCCCGAGGCCCCGCTGTGGAGCCGGTAGCCCTCGTCGCCCAGTCCCTTGCCGCCGAGGCGGAGGCTGATCCCTCCCGCTCCGTGCGGGTCCACCGGCAGCCGGTAGCCGGTGGAGGGCCGCAGGATGCCCGCGAGGTAGGCGCCGACCGCGCGGGCCCCGGGCGAGCCGTCGACGCGGATGCGGGTGCCGGCCGTGATGCGGTACGGGGCTCCGCCCGGGACGGCGGAGACGGGGGCCGGGACGACGCGGCCCAGCGGAACGGCGGCGGCCCGGGTGTGCGGTGCCGCGCCGACGAGAGAGAGGCCGGCCGCCGCCACGAGCAGCAGCGTTCCGAGAAGGCGGGGCGTTCTGTGGTGCTGTCTCACATGCGCTCCCTTCGGTGCCCGGCGAAGACCTCCCGGCCCGTCCTCGGCCGCTGCCTCCGCCGTGCACTTCGATCCGGTCAAGGCGTCCGACGGGTACGCCTGATTGGTCGAGACCACTCTGCCGCAGACACGGTGGAACAATCCTCTCCATGGCGGAAATCATCCAGCGGGACGGCACATGGATCTTCGACGGGGACGCGCTGCGGCTGGCCCCGGGTCGGGACAAGAACGTCAGCCTGCTGCGCCGCACGCTGGGTGAACTCACCGTGCCGCTGGGCGCGTTGGCGGGCATATCGCTGGAACAGGGCAGGAGGGCGGGGCGGCTCAGACTCCGGCTGCGCGACGGCGCCGACCCGCTGCTCCAGGCGACCGGGGGCAAGCTCGCGGAGCCGAACGACCCGTATCAGCTGACGGTGGAGGCCGACCGGCTCGGCGTCGCCGAGTACTTCGCGGACGAGGTCCGGGGCGCGTTGCTGCTCGACCAGGTTCCCTCCGGTCCGGTCGACCGCTATCTGCTGCCCGGCCCGGCGGTACCGCTGTCCGCGTCCGCGGGGGACGGCACGGCGAGCTTCGACGGTGAGCGCGTACGCCTGGAGTGGAACTGGAAGACGGAGGACGCGAAGTCCGCGTCGGGCGCCCGCACCCTGGCCCTCGGGAACATAGCGGCCGTCGAGTGGCGGCCCGCGGCCGGGCTGGAGAACGGCTGTCTGCGCTTCACGGTGCGCGGCGGCGACGCCCAGGCGCCGCCGAAGTACGACCCCAACTCCGTGGAGCTGTGGGGCTTCAAGAGGGACCCGCTGATGGCGCTGGTCGCGGCGGCCGTGCAGGCGAGGCTGCCGCATCCGGCGGCGGGCGGCGCCCGGCCCGCCGAGGAGCCGGCCGGGGCGGCGGCGGTCCCGGGGCCGGGCCCCGAGGCCGACCACGACGCCCTCCTGCGCAGGCTGCGCGAACTGGGCGAGCTGCACAAGGAGGGCGTCCTGACGGACGAGGAGTTCACACTGGCCAAACAGGCGGTCCTCAAGCGCCTCTAGGAACGGGCGGACGGCGCTCGCGGGAGCCGGCCCGGAGGCGGTGCGCCCCGCCTTCCGGGCGTACCCGGCGCCTGCCGGGCCGGCCGTATCCCGCGCGCCCGGCCGTCCGGGCCCGGGGAACTACTTGGCCCGGCGCGCGATCGTGAAGCGGTCGACCTCGGCACCGGTCTCGGCGATGCCGCGGACCGTCAGGGTGGCCAGGCGTCCCTTGGACGCCGGCTGGACGTCGACGCGCAGGAACGAGTAGTTGAGGTAGCGCACGCGCGACCAGGTGACCGTCTCGTTCTGCTTGCCGTCCTTGAGGTTGACGAAGGAGGCGACGGACTCGACCTCGTTCTCCTTGCCCTCGTAGGACTCGGGGGCGGTGAACGCGTAGAGGCTGCGGCCGGCCGCGCCCGCCGTCACGTACACGACACCCTCGGTCTCGGTGTACGCCGTGCCGCCGATCGGCAGCTTCTTGGTGACCGCGTTCCCCTTGATGACGTCCGTGCGCTCGTACTGGTGGTTGTGGCCGTTGATCACCAGGTCGACGGTGTACTTCTCGAACAGCGGCACCCACTCCTGTCGCACGCCCCCCTCCGAGGCGTGCGCCGTGGAGGTGCAGTACGCGCAGTGGTGGAAGAAGACCACGACGAAGTCCACGTCCTTCGAGGCGCGGAACTTCTTGAGCTGGGCCTCCAGCCACTTGGTCTGGGTGCCGCCGGAGATGCCGAGGTTGGCCGGGATCTCGAAGGAGATGTCGTTGGCGTCCAGCGAGATGATCGCCGTGTTGCCGTGGACGAAGGAGTAGACGCCGGGCAGGTTGGCCTTGTCGGGGCCGTTGTCCGGAAGCGTCCAGCGGGCCTCCTCGCCGCCGTAGCCGTTGGGCGAGTACCAGGCCTCCATGTCGTGGTTGCCGTACGCCGGCATCCACGGCACCTGCTTGGCGACCGTCTCGGTCTGGGCGAGGAACTGGTCCCAGATGCGCGAGTCGAAGCCGGTGTCGGCGGTCTTGCCCGCGCCGGACGGGTCCGCGTACGCGATGTCGCCGGCGTGCAGGTGGAAGGCGGGGTTCTGGGCGAGCAGCAGGGCGTCGTTGGCGAGGCCGTGGTAGCCGACGCCCTCGTCGCCGAAGGCGGTGAAGGTGAACAGCTCGGCGTGCGCGGGCGCGGTGGTGAAGGTGCCGAGCGTGCCGAGGAGGTGCGGGGCGGCCGGGTCGAAGCCGGCGTGGCCGACGCCGTAGTAGTAGGTCCTGCCGGGGCGCAGGTGGGTGAGCTTGGCGTGCAGGTAGTACTGGGTGTGGTCGCCGCTCGCGCCCACGCCGGCCGGGGTGTAGAGGGTGCGCACCTCGGCCTCGATCTTGCGCGAGAGGTCCCAGGGGTGGGCGCCGATGCGGATGTAGGGCTTGCCGACCGCGGCCGGCACCTGCCAGGAGACGGTCATCTCGGTGCGCGGGTCGTTGCCGAAGGCGAGGTGGCGGCCGAAGGGGGCGACGAGCGCGCCGTCGACCTTCTCGGCCGCGGCCGGGGCGGCCGTCCGCTGCGCCGGGACGGCGGCTTGTGCGGCGCCGGGCACGAAGGCCCCGCCCGCGACGGCGCCGATGGTCACGGCGCCGCCTCTGATCATGTTGCGCCGGGAGAACTTGGCGCGAAGGTACTCGTACTGCTCGGCCATGGTCATCTTCTCGGCGAGCTGCTCGGGTACGCCCATGCGTGGAGTGTCCATGGCTCCAGAAGTTGCTCTCGGCAATCGACGCGGCGCAAGACGCCGGATGGACAGCCTGTAAACAGCGACCCATAAGAGATTCAACACCCGCTTGCCCGATATCGGGCAAGATTCTTGCGAATCGTCTCCGGGTGCCCCAGGATCAACGGGTGCACGACGAACTCGTTGATCATTTGACGCGGTCGACCCCCCTGAACCGGGGTGAGGCGCTGCGGGTGATCCAGGACGTTCTCGCCTATTTCGACGAGACGGCCCAGGAGTTCGTCCGCCGCCGCCACCGCGAACTCCAGGCCCAGGGCCTGGTGAACGCGTCGATCTTCGAACGGATCGAGGCGGACCTGAAATATCGCGCGGTCGCGCCGCCGGAGCTCACCCTCAGGCAGCTGCGCCGCATCGTTTACGGCTGAGGGACTTTACCTGTATGTGCGGAATCGTCGGATACATCGGCAGGCGTGATGTGACCCCGCTGCTCCTCGAGGGCCTGCAGCGCCTCGAGTACCGCGGCTACGACTCGGCGGGCATAGTCGTGACCTCCCCGAAGTCGGCCGGCCTGAAGATGGTCAAGGCGAAGGGCCGGGTCCGCGACCTGGAGGCCAAGGTCCCCAAGCGCTTCGCCGGCACCACCGGTATCGCCCACACCCGCTGGGCCACGCACGGTGCCCCCTCCGACGTGAACGCGCACCCGCACATGTCCGCCGACAGCAAGGTCGCGGTCGTCCACAACGGCATCATCGACAACGCCTCCGACCTGCGTAAGAAGCTCGAGGCGGACGGCGTCGAGTTCCTCTCCGAGACCGACACCGAGGTCCTCACCCACCTGGTCGCCCGCTCCCAGCACGACAAGCTGGAGGACAAGGTCCGCGAGGCGCTGCGGGTCATCGAGGGCACGTACGGCATCGCGGTGATGCACGCCGATTTCCCCGACCGCATCGTGGTGGCGCGAAACGGCTCCCCCGTCGTGCTCGGCATCGGCGAGAAGGAGATGTTCGTCGCCTCGGACATAGCCGCCCTGGTCACCCACACCCGCCAGATCGTCACGCTGGACGACGGCGAGATGGCCACGCTCAAGGCCGACGACTTCCGGACGTACACCACCGAGGGCACCCGGACGACGTCCGAGCCGACCACCGTCGAGTGGGAGGCCGCGTCGTACGACATGGGCGGCCACGACACGTACATGCACAAGGAGATCCACGAGCAGGTCGAGGCCGTGGACCGCGTACTGCGCGGCCGGATCGACGACCGGTTCTCCACGGTCCACCTCGGCGGTCTGAACCTGGACGCCCGTGACGCGCGCGCCGTGCGCCGCGTGAAGATCCTCGGCTGCGGCACCTCGTACCACGCGGGCATGATCGGCGCCCAGATGATCGAGGAGCTGGCCCGTATCCCCGCGGACGCCGAGCCGGCCTCCGAGTTCCGCTACCGCAACGCGGTCGTCGACCCCGACACCCTCTACATCGCGGTCTCCCAGTCCGGTGAGACGTACGACGTCCTGGCCGCGGTCCAGGAGCTCAAGCGCAAGGGCGCGCGGGTCCTCGGTGTGGTCAACGTCGTCGGCTCCGCGATCGCCCGTGAGGCGGACGGCGGCATGTACGTGCACGCGGGCCCCGAGGTCTGCGTCGTCTCGACGAAGTGCTTCACCAACACCACCGTCGCCTTCGCGCTGCTCGCCCTGCACCTCGGCCGCACCCGCGACCTGTCGGTCCGCGACGGCAAGCGGATCATCGAGGGCCTGCGCAGGCTCCCCGCCCAGATCGCCGAGATCCTGGAGCAGGAGGACGAGATCAAGAAGCTGGCCGAGCAGTACGCCGAGGCCCGCTCGATGCTCTTCATCGGCCGCGTCCGGGGCTACCCGGTGGCCCGTGAGGCCTCCCTCAAGCTCAAGGAGGTCTCGTACATCCACGCCGAGGCGTACCCGGCCTCCGAGCTCAAGCACGGCCCGCTGGCGCTCATCGAGCCGGCGCTCCCGACCGTCGCGATCGTCCCCGACGACGACCTGCTGGAGAAGAACCGCGCCGCCCTGGAGGAGATCAAGGCCCGCAGCGGCCAGATCCTCGCCGTCGCGCACCAGCACCAGGAGAAGGCCGACCAGACGATCATCGTCCCGAAGAACGAGGACGAGCTCGACCCGATCCTGATGGGCATCCCGCTCCAGCTCCTCGCGTACCACACCGCGCTGGCGCTCGGCCGGGACATCGACAAGCCGCGCAACCTCGCCAAGTCGGTCACCGTCGAGTAGCCACCGCCGGGCGGTCGTCCGCCGCCCCTTCGCCGTCGCGCAACTCCCTTGCGGGCGGCCGGACATGAACGGTCCCCGTGCGCACCACCCGCGCACGGGGACCGTTCTTCGAGGGGCCGGAGCCGCCCAATACCCCGGCCCGCGCCGAGGTCAGCCGGTGGCCGTCACCCCCCGGCCGGCGGCGCGTCGCGGAAGTGCGGTGGGCCAGTGGGCGAGGGCCGCGGTCGCCGCGTACCAGACGACCGCGCCGGCCGCGACGGAGAACCAGCCGCCGGCCTTGCCCAGACCGCTGCTGTCCGCGAAGCGGCCGATGGCGAGAAGCAGCAGGGAGACGAAGAACAGTCCGTAGGCGCCCTGGCCGAGGGTGTCCCCGCCCGCGAGGGCGAGCGAGAGCACGACGAGCGCGAAGAGCAGCAGGAAGAGTCCCGCCGCGTTGTCGGAGGCCTGGCCGCCGGCCGAGACGGCCCAGGTGAACCAGAAGGCGCCGAGTCCCGTGAAGGCCGTACCGCTTGCCGTGTCACGGTCACGGAAGGCGAGCAGACCGGCGACGAAGAGCGCAACGCCGCCTACGTAGTGGGCCAGTGACACGGCGTCGGCCGCCGTCACTCCGTCGATCAAGTCGGTGTACCCGAGGCCGAAAGCCAGCAGGGTGACACCGAGCGCGAGTCTTCCGACGATCGTGGTGGTGCTTCCCGCAGAGACGTCGTTGTCCACGGCGGGCTCCCTTCATGCCTGTGCAGTTGTGCTGCGCCGTACCGGTCGCCGCGTAGGACCGGCGTCCGGATATATGCCCTTCACAAAGGCACAAACACCTCTACGCGCCAGTAGGTTCACTCACCGAACAGAGAATGCCGGCCGGGCGCCGGACCGGCCCCGGCGGGCGCGCAGGGCGTCGCGCCACCGCGTCCCACCGGGACTTACGGGGCGCCGGGGAAGAACGGGTCGTCAGGGAATGACGATGACCGGGCGCTTGGCGCGCTTGGCGAGCCGTCCCGCGACCGAGCCGAAGATGCGCCCGACGATGCCGTGCGTGGAACCCACGACTATCGCGTCCGCCTCGTACTCCCGGCCCACTTCCTCGAGTTCGTGGCAGATGTCGCCGCCGCGCTCGACCAGGATCCAGGGCACTTCGGAGAGGTACTCGGCACAGGCGAGTTCGAGACCCAGCACTTCGGTGCGGTGGTCGGGAACGTCGACGAAGACAGGTGGCTCGCAGCCCGCCCACACCGTGGTGGGCAGCCGGTTGGCCACATGGACGATGATCAGGCCCGAGCCCGAACGGTGGGCCATCCCGATCGCGTAGGCGAGAGCACGCTCGCTGGACGTCGAGCCGTCGAAACCGACGACGACGCCGTGCTTGAAGGCGGGATCGCAGGAATGGCGGGGCTCATCCGCCGCCAAGGGCTCGGCCGCCGTGGGATCGGCGAGCGGGCGCTTGCGGTCCGCGGGATCGAAGAATTCGTGACCGGCCATGGGTGTCTCGGCGTTTGGATCCTCGTGGTGGGGACGACAACGAACGGCAGAGCTGTGTCTGGGAAACATCTTCCCAACCCCATACCCCCAAGGGTACGGCGGCACGCCTCCTCTGCCCAGATCCCGCGCGCCTTACGCGGCATTCCAGGGAGCATGCACGAGAGGATGCCCGCAACGCAATGGTTGCTGCCCCGTACAGGCGGTTTGCGCAGGGCTCCCGGTGAATTTGCACCGGCACCCGCGATCAAGGGATTCCGTCGCCGTACGGGACCGGGCGCCCCCCTTTCGGACACGCGCCCCACCGGCCGGGCAGTGACCGGCGGGCCGAACGCGCGTTGAACCGTCCGCGGCCGCCGCGGACACGGCACGCCGCGGAGATCAGCCGCGCGGACGGCACGGAGAACACCGGAGTACTAGGGAGCAGCACGTGCCCGGACCCGACACCGCCCCCCGCTCCCGCACACCCTCCGCACCCTCCGCCCCGCCGGCCCGCCCCGCCGCCCGCCCTTCGTGCGCGGCGCCTCCCGGATCGCACTCCGGATCGCGATCGGGAACATGCACCGCCGCACACCCCTCCGCGCCCGCCGCGGCGGACACGGTCGGCGACGTGGTCCGCTGGGCGGCCTTCAGCTGCGTCCTGGTCCCCGCGGTCCTCCTCTGGTGCGGCAGCTCGCTCGCCGGCGCGGCCGGTACGGCCCTCGGTCTCGCCGCTGTGACCGGAGTCTGTGTGATCCTGCTGCGCCGGTCCGAACGGGGGGCGGCGCTCCTGGCCGACGAGCGGCGGGGCACGCCGGGCTCACGGGCGCACCGGCGCGCCGCTCGGCAGCGGGGACGGCACGGGAGGAGCGACCCGGGGAACACGGGCGGCGGGGGGTTCGCGGGGCGCGGGAGCGGAGCGGGGCCGCGGCTCGGCCCATGGGGCGGGAACGGCACGGGAGTTCACCGAGGCGGACGTCACACCGGGGGGAACAAGCCGGTCGACTGACCGGTTTGCGCGTACACCTACGCTGGTTTTCAGCCAACTTCCGGCAGTGGCGCATCCCTTGCTCGAACGACCCCTCAACCCCCGTTCGACCTGCACCTAAAGGGGTACCGGGGGCGCGCGCACCCTACGTGGATTGGCCACCGCCACGAGGCGCACTTCCCTGCGGCGCCCACGAGTGCAACGCTTCGTGATCGAATGCTTCACGCCAAGTTGCCATGTCGACATTCTGCGGAGTACCGAACTGGTCACCTTGGCGTCACGGGACACAGTAGATTCGATCTTGTCTTACGGCGGGGGAACTCGTGCAGGACCGAGGGGAAACGTGCAGGAGCGACACGACCGAGGAGCCGCGACCACCGAGGGGGGCTTAGCAGGATGAGCCACGACTCCACTGCCGCGCCGGAAACCGCGGCCCGGAAACTGTCCGGGCGACGCCGCAAGGAGATCGTCGCGGTGCTGCTGTTCAGCGGCGGCCCCATTTTCGAGAGTTCCATTCCGCTGTCGGTGTTCGGGATTGACCGCCAGGACGCCGGCGTGCCGCGCTACCGCCTTTTGGTGTGTGCCGGCGAGGAAGGCCCGCTGCGGACCACAGGGGGCCTGGAACTCACCGCACCACATGGCCTGGAAGCGATCTCCAGGGCCGGCACGGTCGTCGTGCCCGCCTGGCGGTCGATCACCTCGCCACCACCGGAGGAGGCGCTCGACGCACTGCGCCGCGCTCATGAGGAAGGCGCCCGCATAGTCGGGCTGTGCACCGGTGCCTTCGTGCTCGCGGCGGCCGGGTTACTGGACGGCCGTCCGGCGACCACCCACTGGATGTACGCGCCGACGCTGGCCAAGCGCTACCCGTCGGTGCACGTCGATCCCCGCGAGCTCTTCGTGGACGACGGCGACGTGCTGACATCGGCGGGTACGGCCGCCGGGATCGACCTCTGTCTGCACATCGTGCGGACGGACCACGGCAACGAGGCGGCCGGCGCGCTCGCCCGGCGTCTGGTCGTCCCACCGCGGCGCAGCGGAGGCCAGGAGCGCTATCTCGACCGGTCACTGCCGGAGGAGATCGGCGCCGACCCCCTCGCGGAGGTCGTCGCCTGGGCGCTGGAGCATCTCCACGAGCAGTTCGACGTCGAGACACTGGCGGCTCGCGCCTACATGAGCCGCCGCACGTTCGACCGCCGGTTCCGCTCGCTCACCGGAAGCGCTCCCCTGCAGTGGCTGATCACTCAGCGCGTCCTGCAGGCGCAGCGTCTCCTGGAGACGTCCGACTACTCGGTGGACGAGGTCGCGGGCCGCTGCGGCTTCCGTTCGCCGGTCGCGCTGCGGGGTCACTTCCGGCGGCAGCTGGGGTCGTCCCCGGCCGCGTACCGGGCGGCGTACCGAGCCCGCAGGCCGCAGGCCGACCGGTCCACGGATCCGGACGGCCCGACGGGTCCGATCGGACCGCCGCCGTCCCTGCACCAGGAGCACTCGGGGCCGGTCCCGATGCAGACCCGCCGCACGGCGACGGCCGGCGCGCTGGGCGCGGCGGCGTCGCTCTCCGCGGAGGCGATGCGGGAGCGGGCGGAGCTGTACGCCGCGGGCAGGCCGAGCCTGCCCGGACAGCGCAGCGCGCCGTAGTCCGGCACCGAGGAACACGCGGGTGAAGAACGCGCGGGGCCCGCACCTTCGGGTGCGGGCCCCTTCGCATGCGGGCCACGGCCCGGCGCGATCCGCCGCCCCGGCGGGACGCACGGGCGGGTCCACGGAAGGGGGCGGGCCGTAGGGTGAGACACATGAACGATCGCATGGTGTGGATCGACTGCGAGATGACCGGACTCTCGCTGTCGGATGACGCGCTCATCGAAGTGGCCGCGCTGGTCACCGACTCTGAGCTGAACGTGCTCGGCGAAGGGGTGGACATCGTGGTCCGCCCGCCGGACGCGGCCCTGGAGACGATGCCGGACGTGGTGCGCCAGATGCACACGGCCTCCGGTCTGCTGGAGGAGCTCGCCGGGGGCACGACCCTGGCGGACGCCGAGGAGCAGGTCCTCTCCTACGTACGTGAGCACGTCAAGGAGCCGGGCAAGGCCCCGCTCTGCGGGAACTCCGTCGGAACGGACCGCGGCTTCCTGCTGCGCGACATGCCGACGCTGGAGGACTACCTCCACTACCGCATCGTGGACGTGTCCTCGATCAAGGAGCTGGCCCGCCGCTGGTACCCCCGGGCGTACTTCAACAGCCCGGAGAAGAACGGCAACCACCGCGCGCTGGCCGACATCCGCGAGTCGATCGCCGAGCTCCGCTACTACCGCGAGGCGATCTTCGTCCCGCAGCCCGGCCCCGACTCGGACACCGCCCGCACCATCGCGGCCAAGCACGTCCTGCCCACCGAATAGGCCTTTGACGGGGCCCTGGTGGGCCCCGCAAAAAGGTGTGCGCGAGCACCCCTCAGAACCCTGTACACTTTTTCTCGGCCGGTCAGGGAAAACTCCGAAGACCGGACATGGTGGGTGTAGCTCAGTTGGTAGAGCACCTGGTTGTGGTCCAGGTGGCCGCGGGTTCAAGTCCCGTCACTCACCCTGAGTGATCAGCCGGTGACCTGGTGAACAGGTCACCGGCTGATTGCGTTTCCGGGCCCTGCGGCCCCTACGCTCCCCCTCGTGACCTGGCCCACAGAACCTTCCGCCACCGCCCGGCTCGAACTCCTCCCGCTGCGGGTCGGGCACGCCGACGAGATGGCCGGGGTGCTGTCGGATCCGGCGCTGCACGCGTTCACCGGCGGGGCGCCGGACACTCCCGAGGCACTGCGGGCCCGGTACGAGCGCCTGGTCGCGGGCTCGCCCGACCCCGGCGTCCTGTGGTGCAACTGGGTGCTGCGGGAGCGTGCGACGGGATCGCTCGTGGGGACGGTCCAGGCGACCGTCTCGGGAGAGACTGCCGAGGTCGCCTGGGTCGTGGGCACGCCCTGGCAGGGCCGGGGGTACGCGGTGGAGGCGGCGCGGTCACTGGTCCGGCACGTGATCCGGGCGTACCCGGTCCGCACGGTCGTGGCCCATGTGCACCCCGGCCACCACGCGTCCGCCGCCGTCGCCGCGGCGGCGGGACTCACCGCGACCGGCGAGCTCCACGACGGCGAGATCCGCTGGGAACTGACGGTACGACGGTGAACGCGCCGGTCCCGGCGCGCCGGCCGGGCCGAACCGCCCCGCCCCGCCCGGCACCGCACCACCGCCCTCCGGGCGAGGAGGACCGCCCTCCGGACGAGAACGGCAAACGACAGCGGACCGGCCGAGGCGGACGGCGAACCCGCCGAGAACGACAACCGGCCGAACGGCAACCACAGCCGACCGCCCGAGGACAGCAGCCGACCGGACGGCAGCGGCGGGCCACCGGCCGAGAACGACGACGGCAGGCGACCGGCAGGCGACCGGCCCGCGACAGCAGCCGACCGGCCGAAGGCGGCAGGCGACCGGCGACCGGCCGGGGACGGCGGCGGTTCTCCGGTCCGGTGCCCGGCGGACGCCGTGCGTGAGCCTCAGGAGGAGGCCCGCACCACCAGTTCCGCCGGCAGCACCAGCTGCCGCTTCTCCAGCCCCCGGGAGGCCGCCGGGCGGCGGTCCGCGATCTCGCCGAGGAGGAGGTCGATCATGGCCCGGCCCATCTCCTCGATGGGCTGGCGGACGCTGGTCAGGGGCGGGTCCATGTGACGGGCTATGGCGGAGTCGTCGTAGCCGATGAGCGCCACGTCGTCCGGGATGCGCCGGCCGCTCTCGCGCAGCACCTGGCGGGCACCCGCCGCCATGACGTCGGAGCCGGCGAAGACCGCGTCGATGTCGGGGAAGCGCTCGAGGAGCAGGGTCATCGCCCGCCGCCCCCCTTCCTCGGTGAAGTCGCCGGGGACGATCAGCCGGTCGTCCACCTCCCGGCCCGCGTCCCGCAGACCCTGGCGGTAGCCGTCGACGCGCCGCTGGGCGCCGTAGACGTCCATGCGGCCGGCGAGGTGGCCGATTCTGCCGCGCCCCCGGGAGACGAGGTGTTCCACGGCCGCGCGCCCGCCGCCGTAGTTGTCGGAGTCCACCGACGGAAGCGTCTCCTCCGCCGAGCGCCGGCCGCTGATCACGGCCGGGATCTCCAGCTGGGAGAGCAGGTCGGGCAGCGGGTCGTCGGCGTGCACCGAGACCAGCAGGACACCGTCCACGCGGTGCGCCGCCAGGTACTGGGCCAGGCGCTGCCGCTCCCGGTCGCTGCCCGCGAATATCAGCAGCAACTGCATCTCGGTCTCGGAGAGTTCCGCTCCGACACCGCGCAGCATGTCCGAGAAGTACGGTTCCGCGAAGAAACGCGTCTCCGGTTCGGGGACGACGAGGGCGATCGCGTCCGTGCGGTTGGCCGCGAGGGCGCGGGCCGCCGTGTTCGGGACATATCCGAGCTCCGCGACCGCGGCCTCGACCGCGGCCCGGGTCGCGTCACTGACCCGTGGGGATCCGTTGATCACCCGGGAGACCGTGCCGCGACCCACACCCGCGCGCGCGGCCACCTCTTCGAGGGTCGGCCGCCCACCGCTGCGGCCCCGCGCTCCGTGGCCTGCCATGGCCTCCGCCTCCCGTCGACACCAAGTTGGCCTGGAATCTAACAGCCTCGTCCGGCGAAGCTCGCGTCGCTGGGCCGCAGCCCGGCGATCATCACCTCGCGGGCGGCCCCTCCCCGGACGCCGGACGGGTCATGAGACGCTTCCGGCCATGTGGCGGAATGACATCTTCAGCTAACAGGCCGATAACTGAACGCATCTCTCCGCTCCCCCACCCTTGACACCCCCGCCCGAACCAGCGACTCTTCAACACATCACTGGTGGGAGCGCTCCCACAGTACCTGACACATACACAACCCGCACGTTCCCCGCCCGAGCCGCAGCGAGAAACAACGGGCGCCACCAATGCAGTTGGCCGGGGGGTCGGCACGTCAGGCAACAGGAGGACGCAATGCGTACGAGTACCCGCCGGTCCCGCAGACTGGCGGCCATAGCGGCCGTCGCAGCGATGACCGCAGGGCTGCTGGCCGGCTGCTCGAAGGACTCGAACGACGGCACGTCGGACTCGAACGGCGGAGGCGGCGGCGGCAAGACGCAGCTGACCATCGGCACGTTCGGTGTCTTCGGCTACAAGCAGGCCGGTCTCTACGACGAGTACATGAAGCTGCACCCGAACATCTCGATCAAGGAGAACGTCACCACTCGTACCGACGTCTACTGGCCCAAGACGCTCACCCGTCTGCAGGCCGGCTCCGGCACCGACGACATCCAGGCGATCGAGGTCGGCAACATCACCGAGGCCGTCCAGACCCAGGCCGACAAGTTCGTCGACCTCGGCAAGGAGGTCGACAAGTCGCAGTGGCTGCCTTGGAAGCTCTCCCAGGCCACCACCAAGGACGGCAAGACGATCGCGCTCGGCACCGACATCGGCCCGATGGCGATCTGCTACCGCAAGGACCTGTTCGCGAAGGCCGGTCTGGAGACGGACCGCACCAAGCTCGCCGCGCAGTGGAAGGGCGACTGGTCCAAGTACGTCGCCGTCGGCAAGGACTACATGAAGAAGGCGCCCAGCGGCACCAAGTTCGTGGACTCCGCCTCCTCGGTCTACAACGCCGCCCTCGGCGGCGAGAGCCAGCGGTACTACGACAAGGACGGCAACGTCATCTGGGACAAGTCCACGGGCGTGAAGAAGTCCTGGAACGCCGCGATGGATGTGGCGACCAGCAACATGTCGGCGAAGCTCAAGCAGTTCGACCCGACGTGGGACCAGGGCTTCGCCAAGGGCTCGTTCGCGACCGTCGCCTGTCCCGCGTGGATGATCGGCTACATCGAGCAGAAGTCCGGTGACTCGGGCAAGGGCAAGTGGGACGTGGCGGCCGCGCCGACCGCGGCCAACTGGGGCGGTTCGTTCATCGGCGTGCCGACGGCGGGCAAGCACCAGAAGGAGGCCGTCGCCCTGGCCAAGTGGCTGACCGCGCCCGAGCAGCAGGCGAAGGTCTTCGCCAAGCAGGCGAGCTTCCCGTCGACCCCGTCGGCGTACGCGAACCTGACGCCGGCCGCCGACACCACGGCCTACTTCTCCAACGCGCCGATCACGCAGATCTTCGGCGACTCGGCGAAGACCATCCCGGTCCAGTACTTCGGTACCAAGGACCAGCCGATCGGCACCGCGATCACCGACGTCGGCATCCTCCAGGTCGAGCAGAAGGGCAAGACCCCGGCCCAGGGCTGGGACGCGGCAAAGGCTGAGATCAAGGACGTGCTCGGCCAGTGACCAGCTCCAAGCAGGCTCTCGCGCAACCCGCGACGAGCGCCGACGCCGCGCCCGGCTCTCAGCCGGGCGCGGCCCGGGGCGCTCAGGGTCGCGGTACGCCGGCGTCCGGCCCGGGTTCCTGGCGCAGCCGGCTCTACCGCTGGGACATGAAGGCGTCGCCGTACGCATTCATCTCCCCCTTCTTCATCATCTTCGGGGCCTTCGGCCTCTTCCCGCTGCTCTACACGGCCTGGTACTCGCTGCACAATGTGCAGCTTTCCGGCCTGGACCACCAGACCTGGGCCGGTCTGGACAACTACAAGAAACTGCTGTCCTCGGAGTTCTTCTGGAACGCCCTGGGGAACACCTTCACCATCGGCGTGATCTCCACGGTGCCGCAGCTGCTCATGGCCCTCGGGCTCGCCCACCTGCTCAACTACCGGCTGCGCGGCTCGACCGTGTGGCGGGTCGTGATGCTCACCCCGTACGCCACCTCGGTGGCGGCGGCAACGCTCGTCTTCACGCTGCTGTACTCGTGGGACGGCGGCATGGTCAACTGGCTGCTGCACTTCGTCGGGGTCCACCCGATCAACTGGCGCGAGTCCGACTGGGGCGGTCAGTTCGCCGTCTCCTCGATCGTCATCTGGCGCTGGACCGGCTACAACGCGCTGATCTACCTCGCGGCGATGCAGGCGATCCCCACGGACCTGTACGAGTCGGCCGCGCTCGACGGTGCCGGCCGCTGGCAGCAGTTCCGCCACGTGACGATCCCCATGCTGCGGCCGACGATCCTGTTCACGGTGGTCGTCTCCACGATCGGCGCGACCCAGCTCTTCGGTGAACCGCTCCTGTTCGGCGGGGTCAGCGGCTCCAAGGGCGGCTCCGCGCACCAGTACCAGACGCTCGGCCTCTACATGTACGACCAGGGCTGGGGCATCGGCAACCTCGGCAAGGCCTCGGCGATCGCATGGACGATGTTCCTGATCCTGCTGATCATCGCCGCGATCAACCTGCTGATCACCCGACGGCTGAGGAAATCCCAATGACCACGACTGAACTGACCGCCACGCCGGAGGACGCGAAGCCGACCCCGGACAAGCGCGAGCCCGGACGCCGCCGGGTGCTCGGCGCGGGCAAGCAGCTGCACGCGGGTCCGGTCACCTACGTCGTCCTGACCGTCTTCGCGCTGGTCTCGCTCGCCCCGCTGGTCTGGACGGCCGTCGCAGCCTCGCGCAACAACGAGCGGCTGGCGCAGAGCCCGCCGCCGCTGTGGTTCGGCGCGAACCTGTTCTCGAACCTCCAGGCCGCGTGGGACCAGGCCGGGCTCGGCACCGCGATGGTCAACTCCACGATCGTCGCCGGGACCATCACGCTGGGCACCGTCGTGTTCTCCACGCTCGCCGGGTTCGCCTTCGCCAAGCTGAAGTTCAGGTTCTCCGGACTCCTGCTGCTGCTGACCATCGGCACGATGATGATCCCGCCGCAGCTGGCCGTCGTACCGCTGTACCTGTGGATGAGCGACCTGGGCTGGTCCAACCAGCTGCAGACGGTCATCCTGCCCACCCTGGTGAGCGCCTTCGGCACGTTCTTCATGCGGCAGTACCTGCTGCAGGCCCTGCCCTCCGAGCTGATCGAGGCGGCGCGGGTGGACGGCGCGAACAGTCTGCGCGTGGTGTGGCACGTCGTCTTCCCGGCGGCACGCCCGGCGATGGCGGTGCTCGGTCTGCTGACGTTCGTGATGGCCTGGAACGACTTCCTGTGGCCGATCATCGCCCTGAACCAGCAGGAGCCGACGGTGCAGGTCGCCCTCAACGCGCTGGGCACCGGCTACATCCCCGACCAGGCCGTCATCATGGCGGGCGCGCTGCTCGGCACACTGCCGCTGCTCATCGCCTTCCTCCTGTTCGGCAAGCAGATCGTGGGCGGAATCATGCAGGGCGCGATCAAGGGCTGACCCGCCCGTCCAGGGGCCGGGCCACCGTCGCCTCGGCCCCTCACGTCCCGCCTTCCCTTCCCCACCTCCAACTCGTCGGTCTTCACGACCCCCTTGGGAGCGCTTCCATGCCTGAGTCCGCAACACCCGTGACTTTCCCTCCGGCCTTCCTCTGGGGTGCGGCTACCTCCGCCTACCAGATCGAGGGTGCCGTGCGGGAGGACGGCCGGACGCCGTCCATCTGGGACACCTTCAGCCATACCCCTGGCAAGACGGCCGGCGGTGAGCACGGTGACATCGCTGTCGACCACTACCACCGCTACCGCGACGACGTGGCCCTGATGGCGGACCTGGGCCTCGGCGCGTACCGCTTCTCCGTGTCCTGGTCGCGGGTGCAGCCCACCGGCCGGGGCCCCGCCGTCCAGCGCGGCCTGGACTTCTACCGGCGTCTGGTCGACGAGCTGCTGGCGAAGGGCATCAAGCCGGCCGTCACCCTCTACCACTGGGACCTGCCGCAGGAGCTGGAGGACGCGGGCGGCTGGCCCGAGCGCGAGACCGCGCTGCGTTTCGCCGAGTATGCGCAGATCGTGGGCGAGGCACTGGGTGACCGGGTCGAACAGTGGATCACGCTGAACGAGCCCTGGTGCAGCGCCTTCCTCGGCTACGGCTCCGGGGTGCACGCCCCCGGCCGGACGGACCCGGCGGCGGCGCTGCGCGCGGCGCACCATCTGAACCTCGCGCACGGGCTCGGCACGTCGGCGCTGCGTTCCGTGATGCCGTCCCGCAACTCGGTCGCGGTGAGCCTCAACTCCTGCCCGGTGCGGCCGGTCTCGCAGGAACCGGCGGACCTGGACGCGGCCCAGCGCATCGACGACCTGGCCAACGGTGTCTTCCACGGCCCGATGCTGCACGGCGCCTACCCCCAGACCCTGTTCGCCGCGACCCGGTCGATCACCGACTGGTCGTACGTCCAGGACGGCGATCTCGCGCTGATCCACCAGCCGCTGGACGCCCTCGGCCTCAACTACTACACGCCGACGCTGGTTTCGGCCGCCGCCGCGCCCACGGACGGTCCGCGCGCGGACGGCCACGGCTCCAGCGCGCACTCCCCCTGGCCGGGCGCGGACGACGTCATGTTCCACCAGACCCCGGGCGACCGCACGGAGATGGGCTGGACGATCGACCCGACGGGGCTGCACGAGCTGATCATGCGGTACACCCGTGAGGCTCCGGGCCTGCCCCTGTACATCACGGAGAACGGCGCGGCCTACGACGACAAGCCGGACCCGGACGGCCGCGTCCACGACCCCGAGCGCGTCGCCTACCTGCACGGCCACCTGTCCGCCGTGCACCGCGCGATCGCCGACGGGGCCGACGTCCGCGGCTACTACCTGTGGTCCCTGCTGGACAACTTCGAGTGGGCCTACGGCTACGAGAAGCGCTTCGGCGCGGTCTACGTCGACTACGCGACCTTGGCCCGCACGCCGAAGTCGAGCGCCCACTGGTACGGCAAGGCGGCCCGCACGGGCACGCTGGCGCCGGTGGCGCCCGCCGAGTAGGCGGGCGCGACCCGAAGGCACGGGGGACACGGGGGACATGGGGCGCGGCGCCCGAGGGGGGTGCCGCGCCCCGGTCCGTCCGCACCGCCCGACGCGTCCCTGCCGCCGCCGCGTGTCCGCGGCGGCACGGGAGAAGCGGCGGCACGGGAGAAAGGGCCTGGGCCCTGTCCGGAAGATCACCGGACAGGGCCCAGGCCCTTCGCGCGTCGTCGCGCCGCCCCGGCCGGGTGGGGGGTGGAAGGTGGAGAAGACCGGCCGGGGCGCGCGACCCCCGTTTCGCGATGGCTACTTGAAGGCGGCGAACGCCTTGGAGAAGGCACCGTCGCTCTGGACGATGGAGCTGCAGGTGGCGTCCGCGGTGCTCTTGGCACCGCCGGCGCACTGCTTGTCACGGGCGCCGGACCACATCGAGAGCCCGCCGATGCCCTTGGACTGCGCGAAGGAGACCAGCTGCGAGGCGTCGTCGACCTTGAAGATCTCCGAGGACACGTCGTTGACGCCGATCATCGGGGTGATCGCGACGGTCTTCCAGGCGGTGCTGTCCGAGAGGCCGAGGACGCTCTTGATCTGGGCCTGCGTGGCCGTGGCCGCCTGCTGCGCGAGGTCACCCATGTCACCGTTGAACGCCGGGCCGTAGTCCATCGCCATGATGTTCACGGTGCTGATCTTCACGCCGTTGGACTTGGCGTCGGCGAGCAGGTTCACGCCGTCCTGGGTGAGGCCCTGGGGCAGGACCGGCAGGGTGTAGGAGACGTCCAGGCCCGGGTGCTGCTGCTGGAGCTTGGCGATGGCCTGCGCGCGCTTGGTGTTCGCGGCCGTGTTGGGCAGCGCGCCGCCCTCGACGTCGAAGTCGACCTTCGTGAGCTTGTAGGCGTCGACCGCCTTGCCGTACGCCGCCGCCAGCGCGTCGGCCGAGGAGCAGGTGGTGGCCAGTTCCGAGCCGGAGGCCCCGCCGAAGGAGACCCGGACGTCGCCGCCCTTGGCGCGCAGCGCGCCGATCTGCGCCGCCACCGCGTCACTGGCGAGGTCGCTGACGCCGCCCCACTTCGGCGTGCAGCCGCCGCCGTCGGTGACGAACGCGAGGTTGTAGTTCTTCACGCCGGTGGAGTCGGCCGCCTTGAGCAGGTCGAAGGCCGGGAAGAGGGAGGTGTCGACGTAGGGCGCGAAGCCGGCGGTCGTCGTGGTGCCGCCGCCCGAGGTCTGCGTGGGGGTCGGGGTGGGCGTGGCGGTCGCGGTGGCGGTCGGCTTCGGGGTGGCGGTCTGCGTCGCGCTCGCGGTCGGGGTGGGCGCGGCCGTGGGGGTCGCGGTCTGGGTCGGGCGGCCGCTCGGCTCGGGCGTCGCCCCGTCCACCGAACACTTGGTGCCGTCGATGACACAGCCGGTGGGGTTCGCGGTGCCGTTCACGACGAAGCCGACGGTGACGGACTCGCCGGCCGCCAGACCGTCCTTGTCCCAGGACGGGGGCGTCACGGTGACGTGCTGGCCGCTCACCGAGGAGGTCGCGTCCCACAGCGAGCTGAGCTTGGAGCCCGCGGGCAGGTCGAACTCCAGCTTCCAGTCCGGCTTCCGCTGGGCCGTGTCGTTGGAGACGACGTACTGCGCGGTGTACCCCGTGGACCATTCGCTGGTCCTGGTGTACGCGGCGCCGACGCTCGACGCGTTCGCGATACCGGTGAACAGGAAGGCGCCACCGCCGGCCACGGCCGCCGCGACGATGCCGCCTATCGCCTTGTTCCTGCCACTGACCTTGCGCCGGTGCGTGCTGCTCATCGCGTGTGCCTGCCTTCGCGGAATCACGGGGGGGGTTCGCTGGGGTGTCCCAGTGGGCTTGGGGTGTCCCAGTGGGGTGCGGGCATCACGCTAGCGATCCGGAATCGGTCAAACCGCTTGATCCGGACGTCGGTTGAGGATCTTAGGGTCCGCTTAAGGAAGGCATCGGGAGCCGTTAAAGGTCGAGACCAATGTGAGCGGTTCGGCGGCTCCCACAGGTACCTCTCAGGCCACGCCCGCGCGGCGTCGGCGGCGCCGCACGCTGCCCCGGTGCCCGCTGCGGACCGGGGCCCTGCCGTCCAGCTGGATCCAGATGCGCACCTCGGTTCCGCCCAGCACGGAGGAACCGATCCGTACGTCCCCGCCCGTCGACTCCGCGAGCCTGCGCACGATGTCGAGGCCGAGGCCCGTGGACCCGTCGTTGCCCGAGCCCCGTCCGCGCGCCATCGCCGCCTCGGGGTCCACGATGCCGGCGCCCGCGTCCGACACCAGCACGATCACGGCGTCCTCGGCGTTGTGCACGTCGACCGCGAAGGCCGTGCCCTCGGGGGTGTGGCGGAAGACGTTGCCGAGGAGGGCGTCGAGCGCGGCGGCGAGGTCGGCGCGGGCCACGGGTATGCGGCACGGCCGGTCCACGCCGGCCACCCGCACCTTGCGTCCCTCGTCCTCGGCGAGCGCCGACCAGAAGTCCATGCGCTCACGGACGACTTCGGACGCGTCGCACCCGGCGCCGACGCCGATCGCCGCGGTCTGCGGCTTGGCCTCCCGGGCCGTCCTGATGATCGTGTCGACCTCGCGCTCCAGCTGCTCCACGGCGGCCCGGGTCTGGTCGGCGGCCGGTCCGTCGCCGAGCGAGGCGGCGTTGAGACGGAGCACGGTCAGCGGTGTGCGCAGGCGGTGCGAGAGGTCGGCGGCGAGCTCGCGCTCGTTGGCGAGCAGCTGGACGACCTGGTCGGCCATGGAGTTGAACGCGACTGCGGCCAGCCGCAGTTCCGTCGGCCCTTCCTCGGGCACGCGGGAGCCCAGCTTCCCCTCGCCCAGTTCGTGCGCGCTCTCGGCGAGGTGCTGCGCGGGCTGCACCATCCGCACGCCCAGCCGGTCGGCGACCGCGACGGAGCCGATGACGAGGGCGACGCCGACCGCGGCGAGGACCGCCCAGGCGGTGCCGACGCCGTTGCTGACCTCGGCCTCGGGGACGTACACCTCGATGACCGCGATCTCGCCGGAGCTGAGCGCGATGGGCTGGAGCAGCGTGGAGCCGCCGGGCACCTCCGCGGTGGAGGCCCGGCCCAGCCGCCGGGTCATGGTGACGTCCTTGCCGACGGCCCGCTGCCGGCCGATCTCGACCGCCGGCTTTCCGTCGCCGGCGGGGATGTGCACGGCTATCCCCGCGTCCGAGCCGGCCGAGGCGACGACGCGTTCCAGCTCGTCCCGGTCGGTGGTGATGGAAAGCGCGGGCGCGATGGCCGCGGCCTGCCGCTCGGCGTTCGAGAACGCCCGGTCGCGCGCCATCTCCTTGATCACCAGGCCGAGCGGGACCGCGAAGGCGACGACGACCATCGTCGTCACCGCCACGCACACCTTGACCAGTGCCCACCTCACAGCGGCCGCTCCGCTCTCGGCGGTTCCAGCTTCACGCCGACGCCCCGCAGGGTGTGCAGATAGCGCGGCCGGGCCGCCGTCTCCCCCAGCTTCCGGCGCAGCCAGGAGAGATGGACGTCTATGGTCTGGTCGTCGCCGTAGGCCTGCTGCCACACCTCGGCGAGCAGTTCCCTGCGGGGCACGACGACACCGGGGCGCCCGGCGAGGAAGGCGAGCAGGTCGAACTCGCGCCGGGTGAGGTCGAGTCGTACGCCGTCCAGTTCCGCCTGGCGGCGCAGCGGGTCGATGGCGAGCCCGCCGACCCGGATGACCGTCGGCACGGGGGCCTCGCCCACGGTGGTGCGCGAACGGCGCAGCACCGCCGCCATGCGCGCGGACAGGTGCTCGACCGAGAACGGCTTGGTCAGATAGTCGTCCGCGCCGGCGTTCAGCAGCCGGACGATCTCCGCCTCGTCGTCCCGCGCTGTGGCGATGATCACCGGGACGTCGGTGATCCCGCGCAGCATCTTCAGGGCCTCGGACCCGTCCAGATCGGGCAGTCCGAGGTCGAGGATCACGACGTCGAAGGGAAAATGGGCGACCTCGCGCAGCGCCTCCAGGGCGGTGCCGACACTGCGCACGATGTGCGCGGCCTCGGTCAGATGCCGGATGAGCGCCGAGCGTACGAACTGGTCGTCCTCGACAACGAGCACACTTGCCATGGGCGGCACCGTACGCCATCCGGAAGCGGCCGTCCGGTGCCTGTGGACAACCCTCATCAGGCAGTTGGGGACAATCCAGGCCCGCCGCACGGGGACTTCCCGGATCTTGGCAGGGCCGGGAGACACCCGTGGTGCTCGTGGTGCAGTATGGCGGCGATGCGCAGAGGACTCGTACACGTACTCGCGTGGTCGCTCGCCACGGGCGCGGCGGTCACGCTGTCGTGGTGGGGTGTCCACACCGTCATGACGGGGACGGCCTACGACCCGCCGCGGGCGCTGCCCATCACGGTGGCGGGCGCGACGGCGAAGGAGACGAGACCGCTCGCGTCCTCGACCCGGCGGGCCGAGCCGTCGGGGAGCAGCGCTCCGGGCAGGCCGTCCGCGAGCCCGAGGCCGAGCGCGGCCCCCTCGAAGTCCGCGCCGGCGAGCGGTGGTCCGTCACCGGCGCCGTCCGCCCCCGCGGCGTCCCCTTCCGCCACCGGACAGGTCAAGAGCTACGACTCCGACGGCGGCCGGGTGGTCTTCGACATCACCGCCACGTACGGGACCCTGGTGTCGGCGACGCCGAACACCGGCTGGTCGATGCAGGTGTGGAAGACCGAGACGTGGATCCGCGTGGAGTTCAGCTCGGGCGCCGACCGGGTGTCGGTGTTCTGCGACTGGCACGACGGACCCCCGCACGTGGACATCGGGACGTACTGAACCGACGGGTGCGGCGGGCGCGTACGGACCTCCGCGGCCGGGGCGGGCGCGCGGTCGCGCTCGGCGGGGACACCGTGACCGGGATGTGCTGACGCCGGGTCAGCGGAACACGGACGGCGGCGGCGCCGGTGAGGCGACCGCGACGGCGTCCGTGACCGGTGCCGCGCCGCCCGTGAAGTCGATGAGCTCCTTGCCGTGCTCGACCCGGGCGGGATGCGGGTCGGAGGCGGCGCGGCGGGTCAGTTCGGCGATGGGCAGCGGCCGGCCGGAGGCGACGAGGACGGCGTTCCCGAAGCGTTTGCCGCGCAGCACCGTCGGGTCGGCGACCAGGGCGAGTTCGGGGAAGACGGAGGCGACGGTGGCGATCTGGCCGCGGAGATGGGCGAGCGGGGGCCCGTCGGCGAGGTTCGCGGCGTAGACCCCGGAGTCCTTCACCGCCCGGCGGACCTCCGTGACGAACTCGGCGGACGTCAGATGGGCCGGTGTGCGCGCGCCGCTGAAGACATCGGCGATGACCAGGTCCGCCCAGCCGTCGGGCACCTTGGCGAGACCCTCCCTGGCGTCCACGGAACGCACCCTGATCCGGGCGTTCGGATCCAGCGGCAGTTCGCGGCGCACCAGTTGGACGAGGGCCGCGTCGCGTTCGACGACCTGCTGGGTGGACCGGGGGCGGGTGGCCGCCGTGTAGCGGGCCAGGCTGAGGGCGCCGCCGCCGAGGTGGACGACCTGCACGGGCTTGCCGGGCGGGGCGACGAGGTCGATGACGTGACCGAGGCGCCGCTGGTACTCGAAGCTCAGGTACGAGGGGTCGTCGAGGTCGACGTGGGACTGCGGGGCGCCGTCGATGAGCAGGGTCCAGGCGCGCGCCCGGTCGCGGTCGGGCAGCAGCTCGGCGAGTCCGCCGTCGACGGCCTCCACGACCGCCTCGGCCGCGGCCTGCCCCCGCCGTCCGCCCCGCCCGCCGTCGCGGCCCTCGTCCGCCCGCTGATTCCTCGCCCGTGCCATCTGGCCATTATCGGGGCGCGCGGGCGGGTCGGCTCAGCGACCGGTCGCCGGGGTGCCCGGCCCGCTCACCGGCAGCCGTCCGCCGCCTCGATCAGCCGCGCGGCCTCGCCCAGCGCGGCCCGCAGGACCGCCGGATCGGTCGCGAGGTCCGCGTCACCGGGCGGGAGCAGCCAGTCCGAGCCCTCGACCGGGGGTTCGGGGGCCGGCCGCAGGCCGCGGCCGTCGGTCTGCGTACAGGTGCTGCCGGGCACGTCCCAGGCGTCGGCGGTGCCGGGCGGCACCAGGAAGCCGAGGGTGTCGCCGCCGTCGTGCAGGACGGGCCCCACGAGGTCGGCCGCGCCCCGGCGCAGGATGTCGACCGCTTCCAGCCCCTGGCGGGCCGGGACGGTCACCAGGTCGCACCCGGCGGCCGGCCGCGGTGGGACGCCGCGCTCCGGGGACGGCCTGTGCTGCGCTGTCGACGGCGGCGTACGGAACTCGGTGCTCTGCGTGATCTGCATCCCGGCCTCCAACGGAACCCCTCCTCATGACGAGTGGGTCGGGAGTTCGGGCGGCTCCCGGTCCATCCGGTTCAACGCGCCAGGACGTCAACGGCTACGGCGAAACTCCGCCGCAAAGGATGGCAGTTCATGGCAGATCGTGGATGAGATATCCGGTTTGTAGCCAAACCCAGCGTGGCGACGTTGTCACACCAGGTACGTTCTTGCACCGCCGGAAGCAGGGAACCTACCGGGCACAACCCGGTCAACTCGGTCCCTGTTCCGGCGTGGTTCGACGGTTCGCAAGAGAGGGCCCGGCCATGACGTCGTCATCGGTGACCTCGTCCCCGTCCCCCCGGCCGGCACGGCCGAATCTCGCCTTCCGGCGGTTGCGCGGACAGCGCTCCCCGGGCGAGTTCGCCGCGCTGGTGCGGAGGGCCGCGCGCGAGATCGGCGAGCGGGTCAGCTGCGACGCGCGCTACATCGGGCGCGTCGAAGCGGGCGAGATCCGCTGTCCCAACTACGCGTACGAGCGGGTGTTCCTGCACATGTTTCCCGGCCGCACGTTGACGGACCTCGGTTTCACGCCCCGCTCATGGGTGCGCGGACGCGGGGCGCGCGACCCGGGCGAGCCCCCTCTCGCGCCCTTCACGAACCCTCCGCACGCCCCGCATGAGACGGACGGGGTGCCCGAGACGTACGAGACACCGGGTCTGCTCCACGTCCCGGCCCCGTACGACCCGCGCACCGCGCACCACACGGACAGCCCGCACGATCCGCACAGCCCGCACGGTCCGTACGACCCGCACCACTCGTGCGATCCGTACGACCCGTACGAGAAACGCGATCAGAACCACGAGGAGAGCGACGTGCAGCGTCGCGCATTCATGACCGGAGGCACCGCCACCGTGGCGGCCTCGCTCGGCCCCTTCGCGGGCGCCTTCGGCGGCACCGCCACCGCCTGCGAACGACGCGTCCACCGGGCGGGTACGTCCGAGGCGGGCGCCCTCGAAGAGGCCGTCCGCAGGATCCGGCTGCTCGACGACAGACACGGGGCCGACGGGCTCTACCGGCGCGCGGCGGCACCGCTGCGGACGGCGTACGCGCTGCTCGACGCGGGCACCACCCGGCAGACCACCGCCGACCGGCTGTACTCCGGGGCCGGCGAACTGGCCATCTCGGTGGGCTGGCTGGCCCACGACTCCGGGCGCTTCGACGACGCGCGCTCGCACTACGCGGAGGCCCTCGCGACCGCGCGGATGGCGGGTGACGCGGGCCTGGAGGCCCACGCCTTCTGCAACACGGCGTTCCTCGCCCGCGACGCGGGGCGCCCGCGCGAGGCCGTACGCGCGGCCCAGGCGGCCCAGCGCGCCGCACGGCCCCTGGGATCCCCCCGGCTGCTCTCCCTGCTCGCGCTGCGCGAGGCGGGCGGCTGGGCCGGGCTCGCCGACCGCCGGGGATGCGAGCAGGCGATGGCCCGCGCGCAGGCCCTCTACGGACGCGGCCCCGCGGAGACCGACCCCGAGTGGATGACCTTCTACGGAGAGGCCGAACTGGAAGGGCTCGAGGCGCAGTGCTGGTCCATGCTGGGCGACTGGCCCCGGGCGGCCCGCCACGCACGCCGCGCCGCCCATCTGCAGGACCCGCACTTCACCCGCAACATCGCCCTCTACACCGCCGAGCTCGCCGACGACCTGGCCCGCGGCGGCCGCCCCGACGAGGCCGCCGTCGCCGGTCTGCGCGTCCTGGACCTGCTGAACGAGGTCCAGTCCTCCCGCATCCAGACCATGCTGGCGGGAACGGCCCGCGTGCTGCTCCCGCACCGCAGGGCCTCGGGCGTCTCGGCGTTCCTCGACCGCCACGCGAGCCTGCCCCGCACGGCGTGAGAGCCGCCGGGGGCGCCGGTCAGGCGCTCAGGTGCCCGCAGTCGTTCCACACCTCGACCGCCGGCTCCCCGTAGGCCCAGCCGAGCACCGACAGCGAGGTCGGGTTGAGGCGGATGCGGGCCGCGAAGTCCAGCGGGAGGCCCAGCCAACGGGCGCCTATGGAACGCAGGATGTGCCCGTGGGCGAAGACCAGGAGATCGCGGTCCTCGGAGCGGGCCCACCCGACGACCTCGTCCGCGCGCGCGGTGACCTGTTCCAGGGTCTCCCCCTCGGGAACGCCGTCGCGCCAGATGAACCAGCCGGGACGGATGTCCTGGATCTCGGCCGGGGTCATGCCCTCGTAGGCGCCGTAGTCCCATTCCATGAGCGCGTCCCAGGTGGTCGCCCGCTCCCCGAAACCGGCGAGCTCGCACGTGTCGCTCGCCCGCGAGAGCGGGCTGGTGCGCACCTCGACGCCGGGCAGCGCGTCGAACGGCGGCCGGTGCAGCCGCTCGCCCAGCAGCTTGGCGCCGCGCCGCCCCTCCTCCAGGAGCGGGACGTCGGTCCTGCCGGTGTGCTTTCCGGACAGCGACCATTCGGTCTGTCCGTGCCGGGCCAGCAGGATGCGCGGTGCCATGACGAGGAGCCTTTCCGGGACGGCGGCACGAATGAGAGGGTCGGCTCACTCGTGGACGACTGAGGAGTGGGTCACTCCATCATCGCTCACCTGCGCTCCGGGCAACCCGGGGGGCGACCTCCGCGTCTTTGAGATCCGGGGCGCCCCTCGGGGGCCTTCGGCCGCCCCGTAAAATCCCGGGGTGACCATGGACCGCCTGGTCATCACGAGCAGGGGACACGAGCAGATGGGGGAGGGCGATCGGATGCCGCAGACCGATGCACCGCGTACCGAAGCGGCACCGCACGCCCGGTCGGGCCGGTGGGGCGGGCTGCGCTCGTCCGCCGCGTCGAAGGTCCGTCTGCGCTGGTGGACCGAGGTCCCGCTGATCATCCTCGTGTACGCGGTGTACACCGCGGGCCGGCTGCTCGCCCGGGGCGACACGAGCGGTGCCGTAGATCACGGCCTGGAGATCCTGAGGGTCGAGAAGGTCCTCCACCTCAACGCCGAACACCCGCTGAACCGGCTGTTCACGCGGGAGGCCTGGCTGGGCATACCCGCCGACTTCTGGTACGCCTCGCTGCACTACGTGGTGACACCGGCGATCCTCATATGGCTGTTCCGCTCCCGGGCCGTGCGCTACCGCGCGGCCCGCACCTGGCTGATGACCTCCACGCTCATCGGCCTGATCGGCTTCACCCTGCTGCCGACCTGCCCGCCCCGGCTGCTGGCGCCCGAGCACGGTTTCGTCGACACGATGGCCCAGTACAGCGGCTACGGCTGGTGGGGTGCCGAGGCGAGCGCTCCGCGCGGCATGGGCGGCATGACGAACCAGTACGCGGCGATGCCGAGCCTGCACGTGGGCTGGGCACTGTGGTGCGGGGTGATGCTGTGGCGCCACGGCCGTACGCCCGCGGCCAAGGTCGCCGCCGTCGTCTATCCGCTGTTCACCACGATCGTCGTGATGGGCACCGCCAACCACTACTTCCTGGACGCCGTCGCGGGCGTCGCGGTGATGGGGACCGGCCTGTTGCTGACCCCGTTCGTGATGCGGGCGGCGGACCGGCTGCGGACGCTGCTGCAGCTCCGTGCCCCGTGGGTCCGGGGTGCCTCGCGGGGCGAGGGGTCCGCGGTTGTCAGTGCGGGGTGCCAGACTTCCACGGGTGAACGAATTCCCCGACAGCGCGAGTCCCGAACCGGGCCGGGAGTTGAGCCGGGTGCCTCTCCCACGGACACGGGGGACAGCGCTGCGACAGCAGCTCGCTGAGCTGCGCGGTCCGGACACCGCGCCCAAGGCGCTGGACGCGCGCGCCCTCGCGGCGCTCGCCGCCAATCCCGGGTGCGACCGGCGCGCCCTGCTGGACGGCGTGGGCGTCGACAAGGCGAAGCTGGCCGACGCGATCGGCTCGCCGTCCGCGTTCGGGATGTCCCAGTTCGCCTTCATGCGGGGCAACGCGTTCGAGGCACGGGTCAAGGCCGACGGCGGCGCCGAGTTGCTGCGGCTGGTGCACGAGAGGCTGGACCCCGGCGCCGAGCCGCCCGGCGCCGGGGCCGCGCCCGACCTGTCCGCGATCGGCCCCGAGGGACGCACGGCCCGTACGGAACTGGCGTTGCGGGAGGCCACCGGGGCCGGTGTCTGGACCCTGCTCGACCACCCCATGCTCGCCCTGGACGTCGCGGGGTCCCCGGCCTTCCTGGAGCCGGACGCCGTGGTCGTGCACCCCGACGGCGACTGGACGGTCGTCGAGATCAAGTCGTTCCCGATGCTGGACGGTTCGGCCGACCCGGCCAAGGTGGGCGCCGCCGCCCGGCAGTCCGCGGTGTACGTCCTGGCCCTGGAGGAGGTCGCCGCCCGCCTCGACCCCGCTCCCGAGGTCCACCACCGGATCCTGCTGGTCTGCCCGAAGGACTTCTCCAACCTCCCGGCCGCCTCGGCCGTCGACGTGCGCAAGCAGCGCGCGGTCACCCGCCGCCAGCTCGCCCGGCTCACCCGTGTCGAGGACATCGCCGCCGCCCTCCCCGAGGGCATCTGTTTCTCCCCCGGACTTCCCGCCGAGGAACTGATCACGGCCGTCGAGGCGGTCCCCGCGACCTACGCCCCCGAGTGCCTGTCCGCCTGCGAACTGGCCTTCCACTGCCGGGCCCGCTCACGCGCCGAGGGCGCGGTCACCTCGCTCGGCCGCTCGCTGCGCGCGGAGCTCGGCTCCCTGACGACCGTCCCGGACGTCCTGGCCGCGGCGCGCGGGAAGGCGGGCGACCCCGAGGACCCCGCCGTCGCGGCCCTCAGGCGAGCGGCGCTGCTGCGGGCGGAGGCCCTGCGCGGCACGGCCGCGACGCCCCTCGCCCCGGCCGGGGAGCCCCGGGTGCCGGCCGCCGCGGTCTCGGACGGCCGGGAGGCGGGCGCATGTCGCTGATCACCGCCCTCGCCCGGCTGGAGGCCGTCGAGAGCGGCCGGGCGCAGCCCGCCGCCACCGTGCTCCACCGTCATCTCGCCGAACGGCCGCTGGTGTTCGTGCCGCTGACCACCGCGGGCGAGGCGGGAGCCCCGCTGGGCGCGCTCGTCGGCACGGACCGGGACGCGCCCCGGCTGCTGGTCGTGCCGCAGCCCCGCGACCGCGACCTGCGGTTCGCCTTCCTCGCCGAGCTGGCGGACGTCGTCCTGCCCTACATCGACACCTACGCGGACGTGGTCGAGGCGGCCGAGCGCAGCGAGACCGACCCGGAGACCGGCAAGCGCGTCAAGGTCGAGGTCGAGCTGTGCGCGGACGCTCCGCAGCTGATCGTGCCGGGCCGGGCCGGCATCGAGTTCGTCCGCCTCCTCGGCCGCTCCACCCGTTTTCGCCGCACCGCCGAGCAGGATCCCGAGACACCGCACCCGGCGCCGCCCCGGGTGCCGTTGTTCGGACGCTGGCTGACCCACTTCGGGGAGCGCGCCCGGGTGCCGGGCTCCGCCCTGCTCCTCGCCCTCACCGACGTGCTGTCGCGGCACTGGGCCACCGGGCAGAGCAGCCTGGAGGACCAGCATCTCGGCGCGCTGCTCGCCTGGCTCGACCCGCCTGAGGGCGAGCCGGGCGCCGAGGCCGCGGTGCGGGCCGAGCTCCAGCGGGACGCGCGCGGCCAGCTCGTCTGCCCGCCCGCGGGACCGGCCACCGACCCGGCCTTCGACAACCAGCTGCTGGCCCCCGCGATCGAACGCTACGACCGCGCGCGGACGGCGCTGGCCGCCGCCGAGGACGGCATCGAGGCGGACGACCGGCTCGGTGAACTCACCGCGGCGGAGCGGGAGATCCGCGACCTGGTCGCGAGCGTCACCCGGCCCACCTGGGACGCCGTCTGGCGCGGGCTCGACCTGCTGCGGACGCTGCCGGAGGGGGCGCACGCCGCCGACCGGTGGACCCGCGACCGCTGGTCGTTCACCGGGCACCGCGACCGGGTCGTGGCGGGCGAGCCGCCGCAGCCGCGCCGCGACGACGCGGTCACCGCCGCGAACAAGCTGGCCACGCGCGAACGGGAACAGGCCCGGCTGGAGGCGCAGGAGGCCCTCGACGACCCGCTGGTCATGGCCGGCCGGCGGCTCGCCGGAGAGGCGTTCGCCGGGGAGGTCACCGAGGTCGTGATGGCGTACAGCGAGGGCAGGCGGCCGAGCCCCCGCCCGCTGGTGACCGTCCGCACGGACGACCGCCCGCACCTGGGGGAACGGGCCAAGGTCTACCGCTCGCTCGGCGGGAAGCCGCAGGCGGCCGAGTTCGTCGGGTACGACGACGAGGGCGCCCTGGTGCTGCGGATCGTCGACAAGATGGGGCGCGGCAAGGAACCCGAGGCCGGTTCGCTGCCGGAGAAGGGGGACCTCGTCTGCTTCACCGCCTTCGAGCACGAGCAGCGCGGCGGCGCCAAGCTGCCCGATCCGGAGGAGACGCCGTGGACGCACGGGGGGCCGCCGGGCGAGCCCGACGCCCTGCCGCTTCCGGACCCGGTGACCGAGGAGGACGTCCTGTGACCGCCGTCTTCGACCCGGGCGCCGAGGCCGCCCGTGCCACCGACGCGATCCTGCGCGACACCCTGCACGGCACCGACCGCGGTGTCGTCGTCGACTCCCCGCCGGGCGCCGGCAAGTCCACGCTCGTCGTCCGCGCCGCCCTCGAACTTGCTTCCGCCGGGCGCCCGTTGATGGTCATCGCACAGACCAACGCACAGGTCGACGACCTGGTGCTGCGGCTCGCGGAGAAGGCCCCGGACCTGCCCGTGGGGCGGCTGCACAGCAGCGACTCGGACCCGTACGACAAGGCGCTCGACGGTCTGGACCGGGTCCGCAAGTCCACGAAGGCGGCCGATCTGGCGGGCCTTGACGTCGTCGTCTCCACCGCCGCGAAGTGGGCCCACGTCAAGGGCGTCGAGCCCTGGCGGCACGCGATCGTCGACGAGGCGTACCAGATGCGCTCGGACGCGCTCCTCGCCGTCGCCGGGCTCTTCGAGCGGGCGCTGTTCGTGGGCGACCCCGGGCAGTTGGACCCGTTCTCGATCGTCGGCTCCGAGCAGTGGGCGGGGCTGTCCTACGATCCGTCCGCGTCCGCGGTGAGCACGCTGCTCGCGCACAATCCGCACCTGCCGCAGCACCGGCTGCCGGTGTCCTGGCGGCTGCCCGCGTCGGCCGCGCCCCTGGTCTCGGGGGCCTTCTACCCGTACACGCCGTTCCGCAGCGGCACCGGCCACGGCGACCGGCGGCTGAACTTCGGTGTGCCGTCGAACGGTTCGGGCACCGACAGGGTCATCGACGAGGCCGCGGAGTCCGGTTGGGGGCTGCTGGAACTGCCGGCCCGGCACACTCCGCGGACGGACCCGGAAGCGGTCCACGCGGTGGCCGGGGTGGTGCGGCGGCTGCTGGACCGGGGCGGCGCGGCCACGTCGGAGCGGGCGGAGGATCCGGTGCCGCTGACGGCCGACCGGATCGCGGTGGGCACGGCGCACCGCGACCAGGCCGCGGCCGTGCGGGCGGCGCTGGCGGGTTTCGGCGTCGCGGACGTCACCGTGGACACGGCGAACCGGCTCCAGGGACGGGAGTTCGACGTCACGGTCGTCCTGCACCCGCTGTCGGGACGGCCGGACGCCACGGCCTTCCATCTGGAGACCGGACGTCTGTGCGTCCTCGCTTCCCGGCACCGGCACGCGTGCATCGTGATCTGCCGGGAAGGAATCACGGAGTTGCTGGACGACCACCCGTCGACCGAGCCCGTACAGCTGGGAGTGACCGTGAAGTTTCCGGATGGCTGGGAGGCCAATCATTCGGTGCTGTCGCATCTGGCCGAGCACCGGGTGGCCTGGCGGTCCTGAGCCCGGCTCCGGCATCCCGCTCCGCCGGCCTCCGGGTCCCGGCGGGGTGCGGGTCCCCGGGGGGCCGACCCTTCGGGCCCACTTGCGCGGGCGCGAGACAATGGACGGTGGCCCTTTTCCGAGAGGGGCCCCGAACCGCATGAGGAGGAGAAGACATGGCGGAGCCCACGCCGCGTCGGAACGAACCGCGGCTACGCCCCGCGCCCCTGCTCTTCGAGCCCGCGGAGGCCGCCGGGGATCCGGAGCATTTCTTCGACCTGGAGTCGATCGACGATCCACGCGCGCTGCTCGACCGGTCCACGGAGCTGGCGCTCGCGTTCCGCGCCGCCGCCGACCGGGCCGTCGAGTTCCAGGCCATCGCCGCCGCGCAGCTCGCCGATCCGCGCCGTTTCGACCGGCTGACCACGGCCTCGATCGCCGAGCGGGCCGAATGGACCGAGGACTACGCGAAGAAGATGGTCGAGTTCGGCCAGGACCTGCTGCGGGGCACGGAGGGCAACGGACACGGTCACGGGGTGACCGACCCGCTCTGACCCGCACACCCGGGCCGGGCTCGCCCCCTGGACGGGACCGCACCCCGAACGGGCTCGCGCTCGGGCGGGTCCGGTCACCGGCTGCGGCACGATCCGGCCACCGACCAGCCACCGCCCAGCGGCACCGGCCACCGCGTATCGGTCGGCGACCGCGGGCACGCTCAGGATCCCGTGACCGGCGGAAGGGACCGGCAGGCGGCCGACCGTCTCCGTCCGCCGTTTCCTGGCATATGCCAGCCGGGCAACTTACTCCACCTCACACCCTCCTGTCCCGGTTTCCGACAACTCTCCGGGACGGGAAGCTCACTGCCGGTAGATGTGTCCGACATGAGCAGCACACGGAACCCGCCGATCAGCAGCCCGTACGGCACCGGTGCGAGGTCGCCCGAGCGACTGGACGTCTCGGGCGTCACGGCCGAGGGCGCCGCCTGGCTCGCCTCGGCGGGAGCGTATCCACGCAGCACGCTCACCCTCTGGCGCGAACGGCCCGGCGCCCCGGTCGTCCTGCTCTGCGGCAGCGCGTTCGACGTCGTCAGCGCCTCGGCCCTCTTCGGGCGGCGGATGCTCGACCGGCTCTGGGACGAGGGGCCGGGCTCGGGACCGGTGGCGGCGTACCGCGGTCGGATCCTGCTGTTCGCCGCGCCCGGCACCGCCCAGCGGCTGCCCTCGCTCATGGAGTGGGAGGAGTGGGGCGCGGGCGCCTCACCGGGGCACGAGGGCGCCGCGGAGCACGGCGGGCGGCGGCCGGGGGCCGAAGCCGTCGCGGAGGCCGGCGGACGTACGGGTTCCGCGGGCGCGGTGCACGGCGGGAACCCGGGTTCCGCCGCCGGGTCCGGCGGGTCCGCGGGACGCTGCCGGGAGGTGCCGCCGCTGCTCTGCCACGGCACGGGAGACGCGGTCACCGTGCCTTCGCCGCACCCCGGAGGCGGCGGACCGGAGGCCGCCCGGACCGATTCCCGCTGGCTGGTCGCCCCCGACACGCGGCGGCCCTGGCTTCCCGGGCCCGAGATCCTGCTCTGGGCGGCCGTCCGGGCGGCCCGCGCCGCGGCCTCGGCGGCGGTACGGATATCGATTTTTCCTCGCGGCGATCAGGATGCTAAGGTCTACGACGTCAGCAGGCGCCGCTAGCTCAGTTGGTTAGAGCAGCTGACTCTTAATCAGCGGGTCCGGGGTTCGAGTCCCTGGCGGCGCACGCCAACGAGAGCGGGATGATTCGCGGAAACGCGAGCATCCCGCTCTCGTCGTTTCCGGGACCGCTCGTTCCCGGGACCACCCGCCTCGGCCTCCCGCCGCTTCCGCCACCTCGGACCGGGCCCGCTCAGCCCGTCGTGATCCTCACCGTCCAGGCCCCCGAAGCCGTCCGGTCCTCCACCTGGACCCGGATGTCCGCGCCCGGCACCTCGAAGCTCTCCCCGAGGCGCACCGGGGCGTCGGCGAGGGGCGGGTACACCGAGTCCTCCCAGCAGGACTCGGTGCGGGGGTGGGCGTCGAGGACCTGGATGGGGCCGCTGCCCGACTCGGTCCCGCTGCGGACGCGGTAGACGAGGACACCCTGCTCGCACGTCGAGCCGTCATTGCCCGCCGATCCACGCGCCTCGAGGGCGATCGCGCTGTCCGGGCCCGTGGGGACCACCGCCAGCTTGGTGCCCCGGCCGACTCCGAAGGGCTGCGAGCCGGGCGGAGCCGCCACACCCAGCGCGTTCGGGGACGCGGCCGGCGCGCCCGAACCGCGCGCCGACGCCCGCGGTCCGCCCGAGGGCGCCCGCGGCCCCTGCCAGCCCGCCTCCGCCCCGCTCGCCCTGCTCGCCCCGGCCTCCCCGGTCGCCCCACTCGACCCGTTCGACCCGTTCGACGAGGCCGACCCACCCGACGAAGCCGCCGCGGCCGATGCCGCTGCCGGCGCGGCCGCCCCGCTCGCCGCCGAACCGGCGGGGCCGGTCGCCAGCACCCCGGTACCGCCGGCTCCCCCGGTGCTCGCGCCGACCGCGCCGGCCGCGGCCCCGGCGGGTCCGGCCTCCAGCGGTTCCAGCGTCAGCCGGGTGGTGCCGGAGCCCAGGACGCAGGCCACCTGGTGCGGTTCCAGCCATCCCAGCCGCCACTTGTGCCAGCCGAAGAGGTCGGGAGCGAGGCCGAACTGGCTGCCCATGAGGTCCCAGTCGCCCACGTACGTGTCCCAGTCGCCCTTGCCGTCGGTGGGACGGTGGTAGAGGTCGGGCAGGTCGAAGACATGGCCGGTCTCGTGCGCGAGGACGAGACGGTCCGGCGGGTGCTTCTCGAAGACCGTGACGACGCGCCGGATGTCCTTGCCGTCCGCGCGCAGCGGTGTGTCCAGGTTGACGACCTTCGTGGCGTCCGAGTCGACGCCCGGCGCGTCCGGGTCCGCGATGAAGTAGACGACGTCGTAGCGCGAGAAGTCGACCTGCGGGTCGGCCACGGAGAGGGCGTCGCGCAGGTAGGCGGCGCGGTCCCCGGCGTTCCAGTCGCGCCGTATGGCGTACGACGTGGAGGGATGCGGCATCCGGATCCAGGCACGCCGGGGATGCGGCCGGACCGTGAACTTGCCGTACGAGGCCTGTTGGAAGAAGCGGCTGGTGGCCGGGAAGTAGTCGCCCGTCAGTTCCGCGGGCGTGGTGCGCGGGGTGGAGTCGGGGAAGGACAGGAAGACCATCACCGCGTCGAGGGGGCGGGTGGGGCGCTCGTAGGAGGCGTTCCAGGTGTCCACGCCCTCCGAGTGGTGCGCTCCGGTCCGCGTCAGGGCGCAGGGGGAGGCGAGGGGTTCGGCGAGCGCGTGGCCCGGCCCCAGGGAGGTCGCCGCGAGCGCGGTCATCGAGGTGAACAGGGCCGCACCGCTGCGCCAGCGGGGTGCCCCGCCGCGGGCGCGACCGCGCAGGGCCCCGCGAGCGAGAACCCTCAGGGGGAGCGGACGCGGCACGTCGACCTCCGGATGCGGTTTCGGGACACCGCACCCAGCCTTATTTAATTTGTACTACTTCGCCCCGTTTGTCTGCACCAGAAGGGTGAGAGGACCGACGGACCGACACCCCCGGACATGCACAGAACGTCACCTGTGGTCGACACGCGAGGGAACCGTCCGGATAACAGGCAGAAACGATCTGTCAGAACAGCTGGTTGTTCCTGGACACTGGACAGTGGCTGCACCGTTTCGGGGGCAGCCTCTATGATCGGCACACTTTCCTGCACCGACACGGCTTGTGCGGCAGCCCATCACCGGCCGACCGCCCCGAGAGACCCATACGAAGAACGAGTGCACTGCGGGAGCGAGCGGTGAGCGGAACGTCCGAAGGGCCGGCGCCCGCGGGAGACCTCGTCCGGCCGGCCGTCACAGAACGTCACGTCGACACGTCTTCTCGTACGTCGGCCGGGACCTCTCCCGGCCCATTCATCCCCTCCGTACCGTCCGTGGCGCCGGGGGCGCCTTCCGGGACACCCGCGCCGACGGCGATTCCCGACGGAACGTCACTCCGTACCTTCCACGCGGCCTTCGCCACCGCCCCCCTCGCGATGGCCGTCGTCGACCGCGAGGGTCTCGTCGTCACCGCGAACGAGGCGCTGGGCACGCTGCTCGGTGCCGCGGCGGGGACGTTCGTCGGGCGGGCCGCCGCCGACCTGGTGGACCTGGCCTCCGACATCCGCACCTGGCACGCGTACCGCGAGATGCTCGGCGGCAGCCAGGCCCGGCTGCGCTGCACCCGCCGGCTCAAGCACCCCGACGGCCAGGTGATCTGGGCGCAGGTCACGATCGCGCCGCTGCCCCCGCAGGAGAGGGCGGTCCTGATCTCGGTCACCGACGTCGGCGCGCGGCGTGAACTCCAGGCGCGGCTGCGTCACTTGCAGATGCACGACCCGGTGACCCGGCTGCCCAACCGGACGCTGTTCTTCGAGCGCCTGTCCGCGGCGCTGGAGGCGGAGGCGTACGAGGAGCGCGGCACCGGCCGGATCGGGCTCTGCTATCTGGACCTGGACGGGTTCAAGGCGGTCAACGACACGCTCGGCCACCGGGTCGGGGACCGGCTGCTCGCGGCCGTCGCGGAGCGGCTGACGCGCTGCGCCGAGGAGGCCGGCCTCACACGGGCGGCGGCCCCCCTGGTGGCGCGGCTGGGAGGGGACGAGTTCGCACTGCTCGTCGAGGACTCCACGGGCACCGACCAGCTGGCGGACCTCGCCGAGTCCGCGCTGAAGTCGCTCCAGGCGCCGTTCGACCTGTCGGGGCAGCGGCTGTCGCTGTCGGCGTCCATCGGGGTCGTCGAGCGGCGCGGCGCCGGCACCACCGCGACCGCTCTGATGCAGGCCGCGGACACCACGCTGTACTGGGCGAAGGCGGACGGCAAGGGCCGCTGGACGCTCTTCGACCCGGAGCGCAACGCGCACCGCATGACCCGCCAGGCCCTGTCGTCGACCCTGCGCGCGGCCGTCGACCGGGGTGAATTCGCCCTGGAGTACCAGCCGTTGGTGGGCATGGAGGACGGTGGTGTGCACGGGGTCGAGGCGCTCGTCCGCTGGAACCACCCGAGGTTCGGGACGCTCACCCCGAACCGGTTCATCGGACTGGCCGAGGAGAACGGATCGATCGTCCAGCTCGGCCGCTGGGTGCTGGCCACCGCCTGCCGTCAGGCGCGCCGCTGGCAGCTGGACCGCCCGGACGCGCCACCGATCTTCGTCAGCGTCAACGTCGCCGTACGCCAGGTCTGGGACTCCGACCTGGTGGCGGACGTGGCGAAGATCCTGGCGGAGACCGGACTGGCCCCGCACCTGCTGCAGCTGGAGCTGACGGAGTCGGCGGTGATGGGCTCGGCGGGCCGGCCGCTCCAGGCGCTGCAGGCCCTCAGCGACATGGGGGTCCGCATCGCCATCGACGACTTCGGCACCGGCTACTCCAACCTCGCCTATCTGAGCCGGCTCCCGGTGTCCGTGCTGAAGCTGGACGGCGCCTTCGTCCGCGGCTTCCAGTACGAGAACGCCGACGGTTCGCCCGGCCGTCCCAACCCGGCGGACGAGGTGATCGTCGAGGCGCTCATCCAGCTCGCCCACCGGCTCGGCCTGACGGTCACCGCCGAATGCGTGGAGACCGCCTCGCAGGCGGCACGGCTGCGCGGGATCGGCTGCGACACCGGCCAGGGCTGGCTGTACTCCCGGCCGGTGGCGCCGGAGCGCATCTCCGCGCTCCTGATGTCGGCGACCTGTCCTCAGGCCTGAACGTCCTTCTTCCCCGGCAACCCGTAGGCGTCGGCGATCAGTTCGTACGAGCGCAGCCGTACGGCACCGCTGTGCGCGTTGCCCGTGATCATCAACTCGTCGGCCCCGGTGCGCTTCTGGAGGTCGTCGAGGCCGGCGCGTACCTCGTCGGCGGTTCCGTGGACGACGTTGGCGTTCCAGGAGCCGATGAACTCCCGCTCCATCGGGCTGAATTCGTAGGCCTCCGCCTCCTCCGGCGTCGGCACCAGACCCGGACGCCCGGTGCGCAGCCGGACCATGTTCAGGGCGGTGGCCAGCACCTGCCGGCGGGCCTCCTTCTCCTCGTCCGCGGCGAGGGCGGCGACACCGATGAGGGCGTACGGGGCGTCGAGGACCGCACTCGGCCGGAAGGACGCGCGGTAGAGGTCGAGCGCCGGGATCGTGTTCTGCGCCGAGAAGTGGTGCGCGAAGGCGAACGGGAGACCGAGGGTTCCGGCGAGGCGGGCGCTGAAGCCGGAGGAGCCGAGCAGCCAGACCGGGGGCCGGTGCGGGGACTGGACACCGCCCGGCGAGGTCGCCTGGACCGGCCCGGGAACGGCGTGGATCCGGGCGTAGGGGTGGCCGTCGGGGAAGTCGTCGTCCAGGAAGCGGACGAGTTCCGCGAGCTGTTCGGGGAAGTCGTCGGCGCCCTCGCCCAGGCGCTCGGTGCGGCGCAGCGCGGCGGCCGTCGCGCCGTCGGTGCCCGGGGCCCTGCCGAGGCCCAGGTCGATACGGCCCGGGGCCATCGCCTCCAGCGTGCCGAACTGCTCCGCGATCACCAGCGGGGCGTGGTTGGGGAGCATCACTCCGCCGGAGCCCAGCCGGATGCGGTCCGTGTGGGCGGCCAGGTGGGCGAGGATCACCGCGGGCGAGGAGCTGGCCACGCCGGGCATCGAGTGGTGTTCGGCCACCCAGTAGCGGTGGAAGCCGCGGGACTCCGCGAGGCGGGCCATCTCGACGCTGGTGCGCAGGGCGTCGGTCGCGGTGCGGCCCGAGCCCACGGTGACGAGGTCCAGTACGGACAGGGGTACGGGGGCGGTGCCCTGTGCCGTGCCGCGGATCTCGTCCTTCTCGGGCGTCTCGTCCACCGGGGTGCCTCCTGTTGCGTATCTGATGCTGTCCTCGCGTCAGTAACAGGAGGCTGTCTCCGCTTATTCCCCCGGACGGGGTGCGGAACGTGCCCTCGGGCGGGGCCGGGGGCTTTGTTCCGCCCCCTCCGCCCCTGCCCTCCCCCAAGGTCTCGGCTTCGCTCGACCAGGGGGGACCCCCATCGCACCCGGGGGCTCCACCCCCGGACCCCCGCTCCTCGAACGCCGGAGGGGCTGGATCTTCACGCCGGCCGAGCTGGAGTTCCAGGCGTTCGGAGAGGCCGGGTCTTCACGCCCCAGGACCGGGATCCGCCTGGACGATCGGTTCCCTGGTGAAGAGGGCGCCCAGGGACGGGGCGTTGACGCGGCGGTCCGTCAGGCGCAGGGCCTCCCAGACCGCGACCTGGTGGGCGGTGAGGACCGGTTTGGCCAGGTCGTCCTCCAGGGCCGTCAGGTGGGAGGCGGTGTGCAGGGCCGTGTCGGGCAGGAGGACCGCGTCGGCGTCCGGGTGGTCCGCCTCCCGGGCCAGCGCGAGGACCTGGCCGTAGTCCCAGCCGGCCGCCTCGGCGGGGGTCACGACGCCGGGACCGCGCACGGCGACCGCCTCCGTGCCGGTCTCCTTCAGGAACTCCGCGAAGAGCGCGGCCACGTCGCCGGGGTAGGTCGCGCCGATCGCGACCCGCCGCGCCCCGATCTCCCGTGCCGCGTGCGCGAAGGCGAAGGACGTCGAGGAGGCGGGCAGGCCGGCCGCCCGGGCGAGCCCGCGGACCTGCTCGTGGGCGCCCCGCACCCCGTGCACGAAGCTGCCGCTCGCACACGCCCAGACGACGGCCTCCGCGCCGGACCGGCGCAGTTCCTCGACGCCCGCCGCGAGGCGGTCCGCCGAGCCCATGCGAAGGAGCGCGTCCACGCGGTGGGTGTCCTCCCCCTCCCCCGTCTCCGTGTGGACGACGGTCAGGCGGACGTCGCTGCCGAGCAGCTGCTCGATGCGCGGGTAGTCGTCCTCGGCCGAGTGGCCCGGGTGGAGGAATCCGAGTGCGGTCATGCCCAGCCTTCCTGTTCATCGGGAAGTACGGTCCCCGCCGGGCGGCCCGGTCAATCAGCCGTCGGCGAGGGCCCACCACCCGGGTACCCGGTTGGCGCAGCGTCGCCCCTTTCTCCACCTGGTTGGCCGAGACCGCCCCCTCCGCGGTTCCGCCTCCGACCCGCGGATGACGTCGTACGTCGGTGTTGACGACCGCTGGTTCGGGTGCGAGCGTGGTCGATCCCCTTGCGAAAGGGTTTCCCCGATGAACGCCCGTACGTCCCCCGGCGCGTCCCGGCCGCCGGCCCCGGCCACCCTGCTCGTGCTGGGCGCCGACCCGCTCCCCCGGCTGGGCCGGCTCACCGGCCGCGTGCGGATCGAGTACGCCGACGATTCCACGCTCGCGGAGCGGCTGCCGCACGCGGACGTGCTGCTGGTGTGGGACCTCGCCTCGCAGGCCGTGCGCCGCGCCTGGCCCGGCGAGGGGCCGCGGCCCCGCTGGGTGCACGCCGCCAGCGCCGGCGTGGACCATGTGCTGTGTCCCGAGCTCGCCGCCTCCGACACGGTGGTGACCAACGCGCGGGGCGTCTTCGACCGGCCGATCGCCGAGTACGTGGCCGCTCTGGTCCTCGGCATGGCGAAGGATCTTCCGCGCACCCTGGAGCTGCAACGGCAGCACGAGTGGCGGCACCGCGAGTCGCAGCGGGTGGCCGGGACCCGCGCCTGTGTGGTCGGGTCGGGGCCGATCGGGCGGGCGATCGTCCGTACCCTCAAGGCGCTCGATGTCACCACGGCGCTGGTGGGGCGTGTCCCGCGCACCGGGATCCACGGCCCCCGGGAGCTGGACCGGCTGATGGCGCGCGCCGACTGGGTGGTGTCCGCGGCGCCGCTCACCCCGGAGACCCGCGGCATGTTCGACGCCCGGCGCTTCGGGATGATGCAGCCCTCAGCCCGCTTCATCAACGTCGGGCGCGGTCAGCTCGTCGTCGAGGAGGCGCTCGCCGAGGCGCTGTCGAAACGGTGGATCACGGGTGCGGCCCTGGATGTCTTCCAGCACGAACCGCTCGGCCGTGACAGTCCGTTGTGGGACGTCCCGGGTCTGATCGTGTCGCCGCACATGAGCGGGGACACGGCCGGCTGGCAGGACGAACTGAGCGCACAGTTCGTGGAGTTGTACGAACGCCGGGCCGCGGGCAAGCCGCTGTCGAACGTGGTCGACAAGAAGCGCGGGTACGTGCCCGGACACTGAACCGCCCGGCAAGGGGCCGCGCGGGACGTGTGCGGGTGCTGAACCGGTCCGCATACAACGTATGGACCCGGGTAGCCGGGCGGCCATGGCTCCACCACTTGGCAACGCACATGCGAAGGAACGCGGGAACGAGCGCGGAAAGGACGGACACCCGTCCGGAACCACCCGCCGGTCGCTGCTCGCGGGGATCACGGCGCTCGGCGCGCTCGGCGCCGCCGGCTGCAGCCGCGTCGCCCCGGCGGCGTCGGCGGACGGCGGCGATCTCCTCGACCGGCTGAAGGCGCAGGGTGTCGTCCGCCTCGGCATCGCGGGCGAGGTCCCCTTCGGCTACATCGACAAGGACGGCCGGCTCACCGGAGAGGCACCGGAACTCGCCAAGGCCGTGTTCGAGCGGCTGGGCGTCGGCCGGGTCCAGCCGGTGCCGACCGAGTTCGGCTCGCTCATACCCGGGCTCGACTCCCAGCAGTTCGACGTCGTCTCGGCCGGGATGTACATCAACGCCGAGCGCTGCGAGCAGGTCATCTTCGCCGACCCCGACTACCGGATGCTCGACGCGTTCATCGTGCGCAAGGGCAATCCGAAGGGGCTGCACGACTACAAGGACGTCGTGGCGAAGAAGGCCCGGTTCGCGACCGGGACCGGCTACGCGGAGATCCGGTACGCGGTCGAGGCCGGGTACGAGGAGAGCGACATCCTGATCGTGCCCGACCAGGTGGCCGGGCTGAACGCGGTCGAGGCGGGCCGCGCCGACGTCTTCGCGGGGACCGCGCTGACCGTCCACGAGGTGGTGAGGAAGTCGGCCGCGGCCGAGAGCACGAAACCCTTCGCGCCGCTGGTCGGGGGCGAACCGCACGTCGACGGCGGCGGCTTCGCGTTCCGCTCGCCGGAGACACGGCTGCGGGACGCCTTCAACACCGAGCTGCGGAAGATGAAGGAGAGCGGTGAAGTCTTCCGCATCCTGAGGCCGTTCGGCTTCACCAGAGCCGAGATGACCGGCATGACGGCGAAGGAGCTGTGCCGCGGATGACATCGGGGCTCTGGAAACTCGTCCTCGAAGGGATCTGGGTCACCGTCCAACTGCTGTTCCTCAGCGCACTGTTGGCCGGAGCCATGTCCTTCCTGGCAGGAATCGCGCGTACGTCGCGGCGGTGGGCCGTCCGCTTTCTCGCGGGCCTCTACACCGAGGTGTTCCGCGGCACCTCCGCGCTGATCATGATCTTCTGGGTGTACTTCGTGCTGCCGCTCGCCCTCGGCTGGCAGCTCGTCCCGCTGTGGGCGGGCACGCTGGCGCTGGGGCTGACGTACGGGGCGTACGGCTCCGAGATCGTGCGCGGCGCGCTGAACGCGGTCGACCCGGCGCAGCGCGAGGGCGGGATCGCCCTCGGTTTCACGCCCTGGCAGCGGATGCGGCTGATCCTGCTGCCGCAGGCGGTACCGGAGATGATCCCGCCGTTCTCCAACCTGCTGGTCGAACTGCTCAAGGGCACGGCGCTCGTCTCCGTGATGGGGATGGGTGATCTGACGTTCAGCGCCACCCTGGTGCGGCTCGCGCTGCAGCAGAGCGTGGAGGTCTACACGTACGTCCTGCTCATCTACTTCGCCATCGCCTTCCTGCTCACCCGGCTGATGCGCGGCCTGGAGAAGCGGCTGAAGGCCGGGGTCGGCGGGACGACGACCGGTGGTGCCTCATGACGTGGGACTGGAACACCGTCGGCGACTTCATGCCGCACCTCCGGGACGGCCTGCTGGTCACCCTGCGGACGCTGGCCCTCGGCTCGGTGATCTCGTTCGTCCTCGGCCTGGTGTGGGCGCTGCTGACGCGCGCCCCGACGCGCTGGGTGCGCTGGCCGGTCGGGGCGGCCACCGAGTTCGTGCGCAACACCCCGCTGCTGGTGCAGCTGTTCTTCCTCTTCTACGTGCTGCCCGAGTGGAACATCACGTTCTCCGCGCCGACCACCGGTGTGATCGCGATCGGGCTGCACTACTCGACGTACACGATGCAGGTCTACCGGGCCGGTATCGAGGGCGTGCCCGCCGGCCAGTGGGAGGCGGCGACGGCGCTCGGCCTGCCGGCGCGACGCACCTGGACGGCGGTGATCCTGCCGCAGGCGGTCCGCCGTGTGGTGCCGGCGCTCGGCAACTACGTCATCGCGATGCTCAAGGACACCCCGATGCTGATGACGATCACCGTGCTGGAGATGCTCGGCGGGGCGCGGCTGTACTCGCAGCAGCACTTCCGGTTCACGGAGCCGCTCACGGTCGTCGGGGTGGCCTTCATCCTCATTTCCTGTCCGGCCTCCCTGCTGCTGCGAGCCCTGGAGCGACGCCTTGTCCGCTGACACGAACACCGAGACCAGCCCCCTGGACGACCTCGCCGGTCCCCCGGTGGACGGCCGCGAGCTGATCCGCTTCGACAAGGTCACCAAGCGCTTCGGGGACACCACCGTCCTCGACGGGCTCGACTTCCGCGTCGACTCCGGCAGGCACGTCACGCTGATCGGCCCGTCCGGTTCCGGCAAGACGACGATCCTGCGGCTGCTGATGACCCTGGCCCGGCCGGACGAGGGCACGATCACGGTCGCCGGGGACCGGCTCTTCCCGGCGGAGGGGAAGCAGGTCCGCGAGGTCCGCAAGAAGATCGGGATGGTCTTCCAGCAGTTCAACCTGTTCCCGAACATGAGCGTGCTGCGGAACGTCACCGAGGCGCCCGTGACCGTCCTCGGCCTGTCCCGGGACGAGGCCGAGGAGCGGGCCCGCGGGCTGCTGGACCTGGTCGGTCTCGCGGACAGGTGCGACGAACGGCCGGGCCGGCTGTCCGGCGGCCAGCAGCAGCGCGTGGCCATCGCCCGCGCGCTGGCGATGCGACCGCAGGTGCTGCTGCTGGACGAGGTGACCTCCGCGCTCGACCCCGAACTGGTCGCGGGCGTCCTCGACGTCCTGCGCGACATCGCCCGCACCACGGACATCACGATGCTCTGTGTGACCCATGAGATGAATTTCGCCAGGGACATCTCGGATCAGGTCCTCATGTTCGATTCTGGCCAGGTCATCGAGTCCGGGCCGCCGGAGAAGATCTTCGGCGACCCGGAGCACGAGCGGACCAGGGAATTCCTCGGCGCGGTCCTCTGACGCCGGTGGGCGAACGAGGGCCGGAGAGGGAGCCCGCCCGGGAAGGCGCGAGGTCCGGCCCCTGGGGCATGCCCGGGGAGTCTTGCCTTTGGCATATGCCAGCGTGGCGCGCTCCTGCTGAGAGGCATGGAGCGCGCCACCAATCTCGTCAACAGACCGCCACAGATGGCGCCTTGACCGTTATCGTGTAAGGAGCCCAGCTGTCCGGGCCGACGTCATTTTTGAGCCGGGCCATGAAGCGCAGGGGGAAACCGTGGCGCTGAAGAACGAGCCGACCGCGCCGTACCACTCGGCCCAGGACGCGCTGCGCGTCCTGGAGACGATCTCGCACCACTCGACCGGCGTCACCGGGACCGAGCTCGCCCGCCGGTCCGGCATCGGCGCCGACCGACTGACCGCACTGCTGCGCATGCTGCGCCGGGAGGGCTACGTCGAGCAGGTCACGGACGGCGCGTACGTCACCGGCGCCGCCCTCGGCCGGCTCGGTTCCGCCCACGGCCGCGAGCAGGCGCTGCGCGACAAGCTCCAGCACACGATCGACCGGCTCCGCGACTCGGTCGGCGCCGCGATCTACATCAGCCGCTACATCGACGGCGAGGTGCACGTCACCCAGTACGCGGAGAGCCCGTCCACCCCCGCGGTCAACGAATGGGTCGACTTCCGCTCCTCCGCGCACGCCAGCGCGGTCGGCAAGAGCCTTCTCGGCCAGCTCGACCACAACGGCCGCCGCGACCACCTCGCCCGCCACAAGATGGCCCGGCTCACCTCGCGGACCATCACCAGCGAGCGGCTCCTGCTGTCCCGTCTCGACTCCCAGCCGGCCACCGTGCCCGTGCTCGACCTCCAGGAGTACGCGATCGGCACGGTCTGCGCGGCCGTCCCGATCACCGCCGGCTCCTCGGTCGGCTGCCTCGCCCTCTCCCTCCCGGTCGAACACGCCCACCGGCTCCGCCGCGCCGCGGACACGCTGAACCGCGGAGCGACCCCGGTGCTCCTCTCCCTCGCGATCTGACAGCCGACGCACCGGGTCCGCGCGGGTGGTCGGAAGCACCCCCGCGGACCAGGTAGTATTTCCTCTGTCGCCGACCGCAGCAGCGGAAGGCGGGAGTCATGCGCCGCTAGCTCAGTTGGTTAGAGCAGCTGACTCTTAATCAGCGGGTCCGGGGTTCGAGTCCCTGGCGGCGCACCTTGGTGAAGGCCCTCCACGACTGTGGGGGGCCTTCACGCATGTCCGGGAGGGTCACCCGCCCGACGGGTCGGACCCCGGCCGGCCGCCCCCGGTCATCCGGCCCGCTCCGCCGTGACGAACTCGGTCAGCACCCGCGCCAGCAGCTCCGGGTCCCGTGCCCCGCACAGTTCGCGCGCCGAGTGCATCGACAGCCCCGCCACCCCCACGTCGACCGTCGTCACACCGAGGCGGGCCGCGGTGATCGGACCGATCGACGTCCCGCACGGCATCGCGTTGTGGGACACGAACGGCTGCCACGGCACCCCGGCCCGTTCGCACGCGGCGGCGAAGGCGGCGGCGCCGATGCCGTCGGTGGCGTACCGCTGGTTGACGTTGACCTTGATCACGGGGCCGCCGTTGGGCAGGGGACGGTGGTCCGGATCGTGGCGCTCGGCGTAGTTGGGGTGCACCGCGTGGGTCATGTCGGAGGAGACGCACACGGCGCCGGCGAGGGCGCGGTCGAAGTCCTCCGGCCCGCCGCCCCTGGCGGTCACGGACCGGCCCAGTATCCGTTCCAGGAAGGGCCCCTGGGCGCCGGAGTCCGACCCGCTGCCGACCTCCTCGTGGTCGAAGGCGGCGAGCACCGGCACGCAGACGGGCGGCCGTTCCGAGCTGGCCGCGGCGACCAGGGCGGTGACCCCCGCGTGCACCGAGATCTGGTTGTCGAGCCGCGGCGCGACGATGAACTCCTCGTCCGCGCCCAGGTATCCGGGCGGCTGGATGTCGTGCAGCATGAGGTCCCAGCCGAGGACGTCGGCGGCGTCGGTGCCCGCCTCGTCCGCGATCCGGGCGAGCAGGGCTCCGGAGCTGGGGCCGCCGAGCGCCCACAGCGGGGTCATGTGCCGCTGCCGGTCCAGGGCGAGCCCCTCGTTGACGGTCCGGTCGAGGTGGATGGCGAGCTGCGGCACCCGCAGCAGCGGTTTGTCGACGCGGACCAGCCGGGTCGAACCGTCGCGCAGGACCAGCCGCCCCGAGACGCCGAGATCCCGGTCGAGCCAGGTGTTGAGCGGCACTCCGCCGTAGACCTCCACCCCGATCTGCCGCCACCCCGCCGAACCGGTGTCCGGCGCGGGCTTGACCCGCAGGTTCGGTGAGTCGGTGTGGGTGCCGACGATCCGGAACGGGGTGCGGGCCGGGGCGCCGGGCGGGACGTACCAGGCGAGCAGCGCTCCCCCGCGCACGACATAGCGGCCTCCCTCGGCTCCGGCCGTCCAGTCGTCCCGCTCCCGCAGCTCCGCGAAACCCGCCTTCTCCAGACGCTGCGCCGCGCTCGCCACCACGTGGTACGGCGAGGGGCTGGCCCTGACGAAGCCGAGCAGGTCGTCGTTGTGTCCGCGGTCGCGCGTGTCATGTGTGGGGGACATGAGTGCCTTTCGGGTGCCGTCGTGGGGTGGGGGTGGGTGGAGCTCGCCGGACCGTCTCCCGCCGGATGCACGGTCCGGCCGCGGCGGGGGTCCTCCCGCCGGGCACATGGTCAGGCCGGGGCGAGGGTCCTCCCGGGGCTCACGGTTCGGCCGGGGCGGCAGCCGTCCCGGGAGGCGCCCTGGAGTGCAGGGGCATGACAAGTTGCCGACCGGCCTCCGGCTCCGGCGCGGTTGACACCACCGACGCCACCGGCGCGGGCGTGAGCCGGGGCGGCATCGCCCCGGGGCTTCCGTGTCCGCGACCCGGATCAGGCAACGCGACGCCCTTCTTCCCTCGGCGAGGGCCTCTGGCGCAGGGCCCCTCGGCACATGTGCCCGGATATCCTCCCCGCGGAAGGCGGCGAGGATGCCTCGAGTCGCCACCGTTCGAAAGCCGCCGCCCGACGTACCCGCCCGCGGGGGGGCCCCCGGGGGGGGGCCCCCCCCCCCCCCCCCGGCCCCCCGGGGGGGGGCCCCGGGGAAAACCCCCCGGCGGGCCCGGGGGCCCGGGCCGGGGGTACAACCGACCGCCACCCCCCCCCCCCCCCCGGCCGAACCCCGCGCCCGGCCGACCCCGCCGGCGCGCCCCCCGGGGCGGCCCCCCCCCCGCCCGCCCCCGGGGTCCGCGCGGGCGGGCCAGGGGGCAAACCCCCTGGCCGGGCACGTGGCCAGGGCCAGGTCTTCCTCGCTACGGACCAGCCGCCCCCGGCGCGCCCCCGGGGCACCGGCCCGCCGCCCGTCCCGGCGGCTACCGCGTCAGCAGTTCCTCCCGCCCGTGCGCCCGGTACCGGGCCACCAGCCCGGCCAGGTCCGCCGCCGCCAGTCTCCGGTACGCCGGCTCGCCCGGGGGCCGCCACCACACCGGGTCGGCGCAGCGGAAGCCCTCGCGCCTCAGGGCCACCCGGTGGATCTTGTTGGTGGCGGTGACCGGCATCCGCTCCACGATCCGCAGGAACCGGGGCGCCATCTTCGTGCCCAGGTCCGGCTGGGCGAGCAGGAACGCGGCGAAGGACGCGGGACGAAAGCGGGCGCCCGCCTTCAGAGCGAGCGCCGCCATCACCTGGTCGCCCGCCACCGGATCCGGCACGGCGTACACCGCGACGGCGGCGGCGTCCTCGTACCGCGCGAGGATGTTCTCGATCATCGCGGCGGCGAGGTTCTCGCTGTCGACCCGCAGCCGGTCGTCGCTTCGTCCGGCGAAGTAGAGGAACCCGTCGGCGTCGCGGTAGAAGAGGTCACCGGTCCAGTACCAGCCCTCCCCCGGCCGGGACGACGTCCCCCTGCGCCGGGCCGCCTCGGCCTCGGGGTTGCGCCAGTACCCCTCGAAGAGGCTGGTGCCCCGGTTCACCAACTCCCCTATCGCGTCACCGCCGTTGAGCAGGCGCCCGTCCCCGGCGAACACGGCCGGCGGGCACTCGCGCCGGGTGGCCGGGTCGATCACCGCGAGGTCGTCCGAGGGTGCCGCCCGGCCGATCGCCCCGGCCGGGGTGCCGGGCACGCGCTGGACGGCGGCGCCGCCCTCGGAGGAGCCGTAGCCCTCGACGAGCCGCGCCCCGAAGCGCTCCTCGAAGGCGGCCGCGTCGACCGCGCCGGCCTCCGTCCCGAATCCCAGGCGCAGCGGATTGTCGCGGTCGTCGGGGCGGGCGGGCGTGGCCAGCAGGTACTGCACGGCACGGCCGACATAGGTGAAGTACGTGGCCCCGCAGGCCCGTACGTCGGGCAGGAACCCGGAGGCCGAGAAGCGGCGCCGCAGCGCGATCCCCGCACCGGCCGCCAGCGCCGGGGCCCAGTCGGCGATCACCGCGTTGCCGTGGAACATCGGCATGCAGATGTAGTGGGTGTCGTCCGCGCGCACCCCGAAGTGGTCGACGAGCGAGCGCCCGGCGGCGGCGATCCTGGCCTGGGTGCAGATCGCGGCCTTGGGCGCGCCGGTCGAACCGGACGTGAAGAGCAGCAGGAAGCGGCTGTCCGCGCGTGCCGCGGTGTCGTCCGGCTTCGCGCCCTCGTAGGCCCTCAGGAGGTCGGTGTAGGCGTCCGTGTCGGTCACCAGGACGCGTACGCCGGGGAGTTCGAGTCCGTCGAGGAGCGGCAGGTGGGCCCGCTCGGTGACCAGGACGCGGCACTCGGTGTGGAGGATGTCCCGGGCCAGTTCGGGTCCGCGCCGGGTCGGATTGATCCCCGCGACGGCGGCACCGGCGAGGGCTGCCGCGCTCAACCACAGGGGATATTCCGGGGTGTTGTCGAGCAGCACCCCGACGTGCGGTTCCGCGCCGGACGGCAGCGTGTCGGCGAGCAGTGCCGCGCGCGCCGCCGCGCCCGCCGCGACGCGGTGGTGGCTGACGACCCGGCCCTCGAACCACAGCCCCGGCCGGTGGTCGCCCCACCGCTCCCGCACCAGCTCCCCGACGGTACGCCTCCTGGAGTCCATGGCGACGTAAGATAATTGACGTTCCGTCAGATAGGGAGCCCTGTGCGGGCCCCGCTCCGGCGCTCCGCGTCTGCGGCATGATCCGCCGGGGGGGGCCAAAGCGGACGCGCTCTAGCCCTCGAAGAAGCTGTCCGAGCCCCCGAAGAACCCGCCAGAACTCCCGAAGAACCCGTCGACGCTCGAGAGGGCCTCGTGGTACGTGATCATGAAGCCGATGCAGAAGCTGACGATCACGCCGCAGAACACCAGCATGCCGAGGGTGCCCGCCGCCGCCCTGGCCTGGCTCGGCGCCTGGGCCGTGGCCTTCTCGGGGTGCTGGGCGGTGTAGTACGCGGGGACGATGTCGCCCTCGACGACCGTCGAGCGGCCGTTCGCCTCCTCGAAGCGGATCAGGCGGCCGTCGCGCGTCGTGAACTCGTAGACGTGGTGCAGGGTCGTGGTGACGGACGTGTCGTTGGCTCCCCCGCTGACCGTCGTGTACGAACGCAGACAGCGCGCCTCCGCGGTCAGTCCGCTGTTCCAGGCGCTGCGCAGCTCCAGCGAGCGGCGCACGGTCCTGGCCGCCATGAACAGCACGGCGACGATGATCAGACTGGGCAGGGCATAGAAGAACACACTCATGACGGTCCCCCGGTGATCGGATGATGCTCCCCGCGCGTCGACGCGGTCATGTCGACGTGCGGGGAACATACCCGCGTCCGGCCCGTCAGCGCCTCAAGGGAGGCTCAGAACTCGGGCCTTCAGAACGTGACGTCCGCGCAGGAGTAGAACGCGTTCGTCGTGTCCGCGACCGTCCACACCCCGAGGATGACGTGATGCCCGGTCCTGCCGCCGGGCAGCGTGCCGGTGTGCGTGAGCGTGGCCGGGGGGCGCTGTCCGTTGTAGGGGACCGTCAGGAACGGGGTGGTCTCCAGGTCCGCGCGGGTCAGCGCGTGGTTCTGGTTCCAGCCGGTCCTGGTGATGAAGTACTTGAAGTCGGTCGTCGCGTGCATCGCGGTGAACTGCCAGCGGAAGGTGTAGGACGCTCCCGCGGTGACCTTGGTCGTCGGCCAGGCCGCGCCCGCCGGAGTCCTCGGCTGGTCGAGCTGGGCGAAGTTGGCGTGCCCGGCGGAGCAGATACTGCCGTCGGCCGGACCCGCCGCCGGGAAGCCCTTGAGGCCCTCGACGCTCTGCGGCTCCCACTGGATGTCACCGCAGCCGGTCACGATGCCGCCGTTCGCGGCGCACATCTTCTGCCGGCTGAGGGGCTGGTCGGTGTAGCCGTGGGCGCTGGCTCCGCCCGTGGAGAGCACGAAGGTGCCCGCCGTGGCGAGACCGAGCGCCGCCGCGTACACCTTCGCTTTCCTGCCGGTGCGGGACCGGCCCGTGAGGTTCTGGTTCGTCCGTGTGCGCATGCTGCCGCTCCTGAAGGACGTGGGGGATGTTCCCGTGGGGCGCCCGCGCGAGGTTCAGGTCTAGACCAAGTGTCAGATTATTGCGGGTAGTTGAACATGTCCATACCAATGGCCGACCCGGCTGCCCCCGCGCCGACGACCGACCCGGCCGCCCTCGTACCCATGGCCGCCCCGGCCGTTCCGGCCACCCCCGTCCACGCCGCCCCGCGCTCCACGAGGACCACCGGTCTCACGACGGCATCTCCCCGCGCCCCGTGCAGAACGCCACCGTCAGGTCCTTCACCAGAGCCTTGCGTTCGTAGTCGTCCAGTTCGACCAGCCCCCGCAGGGTCAGCCGGGTCACCGTGTCCTCCACCGAGTCGACGACCGAGCCGAGCACGCTGTCGCGGTGCTGGGCGTCCAGGGCCGCGATCCGGCGGCGCTGCATCACGGCGGCGATCTCCGGCGCGTACTCGATCCGGGTCGGCTGCGCGGAGAACACCTCCAGGCCGACCGGGGCCGTGTCCGCCGCGACCATCCGGGTCAACGCCTCGCCGACCGCGTCCGTGTTGCGCAGGGTCAGGTCCCGGACCACGGCGGGCGGCAGCTCGGCCGGCAACTGGGACAGCACCCGCGAGAGGGCGGCCTCCACGCACTCGCGCAGATACGCCCGGTGGTCGTCGACCGCGAGCGTGGCCCGCGCGGTGTCCTTGACGCGCCACACGACGAGCACGACCACCCGCAGCTCGACCCCGTTCGCGTCGACCACGGACATCGGCTCGCTGCGCCAGTGCCGCAGCCGTACGTCGACCCGGCGGCGCAGCACCAGCGGATTGACCCACATCAGCCCGGTGCGCCGGACCGTGCCCCGGTAGCGCCCGAACAGACCGAGCACCCAGGCCCGCCCGGTCCGGCCGCGGGCCAGACCGCCGAAGCCGAACAGACCGAGGGCCCCCGCCCCGGCGTACGCGGCCCACTGGGCCGGCCCGAGCCCGGCGCCCGCGTGCCCGTGCAGCTCCAGTGCCGCCAGGACGGAGGGCGGCACGACGCCGGCCCACCAGGAGGTGAGGGCGCATCCGGCCACACCGCACGCCCCGGCCAGCACACCCGCCGCGCCGGGCAGGACCCGTGCCGGCCGTTCGACCAGCTCCGGATCGGCCTCCGGCACCGGGCGCGGAGGCCTGCCGGGCGCGGGCCGCCGGATCCTCGGCTGCTCCCCGGTACCGCGCCGACGGCCCACGACCGCGGGCGCGAGCGGCACGGACACCGGGTCGGGGTCGTCGCGGAAGAGCAGATGAACGGGGATCTCGGTGGTGGTCTCGTTGTGGATGAGCCGGGCGGAGCGGTGGCCGCCGCCGCAGTCGGCCGCCGTGTCGGACCGGGGTTCCGCCCGGGGTGCCCCCTCGGACTCGGGGGTGTCTGACGTCGTCGCACTCATAGCTGCCTCCATGCCTCCGCGCCTGGAAGTGTGTTCACGAGCCGTGGGGAAGCGGTCCGCTCAGGAGAAGAGCCGCCGCCAGGTCTCCGGCCCCGGGTAGCCGTCCGCCGCCCCGCCGCGCCAGCCCTGGGCCCGCTGGAACGCCTCGACGTTGCGCCGGTCCGCCTCGCCCCAGCGCGGCCCCGGACCGGACGTGTAGTACCTGCCGAACCCCTTCTCGACCAGCCGCTTCCCCAGCCGGGTCACCTGGGCGTCGCTCACCCCGGGCCGGAACACCGCACGTCCCGGATAGCCGGGAGCGGCGTGCGAGGAACCGGGGCCGGCCGTCACGGCGGGGATGTTCCTGCCCTTCCCGCCGACCAGGTACGCCCAGGTCCTGGGCCCCGGCAGCCCGTCGGCGTCGGCTCCCTTCCAGCCCTGCGCGCGCTGGAACGCCTGGGTGGCCCGCCGGTCCGCGGCCGACCAGCGCGGCCCCGGCCCCTTGGAGTAGAAGCGGCGCCCGCCCCGGTCCGCCAGGAGCCGCCCGAGCTGGGTGACGTACGCGTTGTTCGCGCCGGTCCCGAAGTACGCGGCCCCCGGGTAGCGGGTCGACGTGGAGGGCGGCGAACCGCCCGCGCCCTCCATGACCCCCCGGTAGCGGTAGGGCACGTAGCGGTCGGAGTTCGTCCAGTACGCGTACGGGGTGGGCTGCTTCCTGGCGTGCGGCGGGGCCTGCTCGTAGGCGACGTACTCGCTGTGCGTGGAGTCCGTCCAGCCGCCGAAGATGACGACGTGCGAGCCCTTGTCGGGGTTGTCGGCGTTGTGGAAGAGCAGGATGTCGCCCGGCTGGAGCCGGTCCCGGGTGATCCGCACCCCGAAGCTGTCGAGGCTGCCGGTCCATTCGTTGCCCGGCAGGTTCCAGGCCATCGAGACGAAGCCGGAGCAGTCCTGCCGGTACCCGTCCCGCCAGTAGTCGTCCATGCTGTACGGCACCTGCGCGTCGATCCACGCCGAGGCCCGGCCCATGATCGCGGCCCGCGTGGTGGCGGGCGCCCGGACCGTGCCGCCCGGCCTGGCGGGCAGCGCCGGCTTCCCCGCCGGGCCGTGCAGCGGCGCCCTGCGGCCCTGCGGGGTGTCGCCCTGTCCGCCGGCCGGGGGAACTCCGGGCCGGGCGGGTCCGTGCACGGCGGCGACCGCCGGCACCGCGCCGAGGACGGTCCCCGCCGTGGCGGCCAGCGCGAGCGCCATGGGGGTTCGCGCCACCCCCGCGAGGCCGAGGAGATGGGTGCGGGACGCCGGACGGCCCAGGGCGCCCGGTGGTCCGAGCCGCGAGGAAAGGGGCAGGTGACGCCGCCAGTGAACACATCCGGGGCAGTCGCAGTCGCTGGCGGGATCGACTTCCTCGAACACCGGAGTCTTCATGTGACACCCCTCGCGCTCCAGATTGAAATGTCCGCAATTCTGCACGTTCGTCAGTTTCTCAACTGCCGTCCGGTGCCGCACGCTGACGGTCCGAATGATGTACGGGGCCCCCGGCCCGCCCCGGAGTCACCCGCCTGGTCGGGAGCACTCCCGCGGGTCGGGTAGAGTTTTCCCGTCAGCAGGCGCCGCTAGCTCAGTTGGTTAGAGCAGCTGACTCTTAATCAGCGGGTCCGGGGTTCGAGTCCCTGGCGGCGCACCGACCGGAGGGCCTCCTCGTGCGAACGAGGGGGCCCTTCGTCATGCCCGGAGGCCGCTCACCGAAAGACGCTCCCGGGGCCGAGGACCATCACCGGGGCCGGTGCCGCCCGTTCCGGACTTGGCGTCAAAGTGTCTATGAACCGCAGCGCTCGTCCGCTCTAGGGTGGGCTCAAGTGGCCTGCACTCCAGGTCGATCGCTCCGGCCCGACCGCGTCACCCCGGCGGGCGGGCCCCGGACCTCCCGCGTCGGCGCCGGGTTACTCCCGCAGCCCGTGCTCCCGCGGTCGAGGACCGGCCCGGTCGGCGGCTTCGGGGGGGAATCGGCCGTCGACCGGGCCTGGTGACCGCGCGGGCTCCTCGGTACCGGGGGCGTCCGGCCCCACAGCGCGCGCCGCCCGGGTCGCCCCCTCTCACGGCGCGCACCCCCGAGGGGCGCTCCGCCTCACAGCGCCCGCCGCCGGGAGCGTCCCGCCTCACAGCCCCGTCCCGGTGAGGTACGCCGAGACGACCACGTTCGCCGTGTAGCTGCCGCCGGCGCGGTCGAAGGTTCCGCCGCAGGTGATCAGCCGCAGCTCCGCCCGCCCCGGCTCCCGCACCCCGTAGGCCTGCCGGGCGTCGAAATGGTCGCGCGGCAGCACCTGGACGTCGTCCACGGTGAATTCGGCGACCGTCCCGTCGTCGCGCACGACCCGGACGGTGTCACCGGGCTTGACCGTGCTGAGCCGGTAGAACACCGCGGGCCGGGTCTCGGTGTCGACGTGCCCGACCATCAGCGCCGTCCCGGCGGCCCCCGGCTTCGCTCCCGCCGCGTACCAGCCGACGGCACCGGGCTGGTCGAACGGCGGCGGATCGGGGGCGCCCCGGCCGTCGAGCCCGCGGGCCACGACGGGGGCCTGCACCCCCATCGAGGGAATGTCGACGCGCTGCGGGCGGGCACTGCCGAGGGGCCTCAGCGCGGGAGGCAGCCGCACCTCCGGCGGCCGGCCGACGGCCGCGATGTCCCCCGTGGTCGGCGCCGACGTCCCCGGCCGCACGTCCGTCACCTCACGGCCCCACAGCCACAGCCCCAGCAGCAGCACCAGCCAGGCCACACCGGTCAGCAGCCGGCCGGTGCCGGAAGAAGGCTCCCGTTCGGCCATGTCAGTCGCGGCCGTCGTCGCCCCGGCGCGCGCTGCGGACCGCCACGGCGACCGCGGCGACGCTCGCCAGGACCAGGCCGACCACGGCCTGCTTGGTGCCGGGTCCGGCCACGTGGGCGTCGTCCGCCGCGGCGAGGCGGGCGGTTCCGCCGCCGCCCGCGTTCACGGGCGCGACCGGCGAGGCGGGGGTGGAGGCACTCGGGGAGGAGTCCGGTGCCGGGACGGTGACCGTGCCCTTGACCCGGTCGCGCCGGCCGTCGCAGTCGACCTGGATGCCGTAGCTGCCCGGCCGCAGTGCCGTCCTGACGCGGGTGTCGCCGACGAGTCCGCCGCCGCCCTCGCCGGTCAGCCGGGCGTCCGAGACGAACGCGTCCGAGACCGCGGTGCCCGTCCGTCCCGCGCAGCCCATGGCCCGCAGCCGGATGTCGCTCCCGGCGGCCGGGGACACCGGGGTCACCGAGACGCCGGCCGGTCCCGCGCCGGCCGGTCCCACGCCGACCGCGTACGTGGCCGGTGTGAACGCGGCCGCGACCACCGCCCCGGCGCAGAGAGTGAGCCGCATCGAACGCATCGTGAACCTCCAGACATCTGGAGACTCCCCCTCGGGGCGGCGGCCCGCATCTTCAGAGGGCCGCCGCTACTCCGTACGGGTCCATGCGCGGCGTCGCCGGTTTGGAACCCGCGCCCGGGCACCCGGACCGCGGGTTCAGACGCGGTCGACGAGATCCGCGATCGAGTCGACGACCTTCGAAGGCCGGTACGGGTAGCGCTCGATCTCCTCCGTCGTGGTCAGCCCGGTCAGGACGAGGAAGGTCTGCATCCCCGCCTCCAGACCGGCCAGGACGTCGGTGTCCATGCGGTCGCCGATCATCGCGCTGGACTCGGAGTGCGCGCCGATGGCGTTCAGACCGGTCCGCATCATCAGCGGGTTCGGCTTGCCCGCGAAGTACGGCTGCTTGCCGGTGGCTTTGGTGATCAGCGCGGCGACCGCCCCGGTGGCCGGCAACGGGCCCTCGGTGGACGGGCCGGTCTCGTCCGGGTTGGTGGCGATGAACCGGGCGCCGCCCTTGATCAGCCGGACCGCCTTGGTCATCGCCTCGAAGGAGTAGGTACGGGTCTCGCCGAGGACCACGTAGTCGGGTTCGTGGTCGGTCAGCACGTATCCGATGTCGTGCAGCGCGGTGGTCAGACCCGCCTCGCCGATGACGTACGCCGTGCCGCCGGGCCGCTGGTCGTCCAGGAACTTGGCGGTGGCGAGGGCGGAGGTCCAGATGTTCTCGACCGGTACGTCCAGGCCCATGCGCTTGAGCCGGGCGTGCAGGTCGCGGGCCGTGTAGATGGAGTTGTTCGTCAGGACGAGGAAGGGCTTCCCGGACTCCCGCAGTCTCTTGACGAAGGCGTCGGCGCCGGGGATGGGCACGCCTTCGTGGATGAGGACACCGTCCATGTCGGTGAGCCACGACTCGATCGGCTTGCGCTCTGACATGTGCTGGTCTCCTGCCGTCCTGGCGTACGTACGCACGTGAACCGGGGCTGCCGGAACGCCGCTGTACCGACGCGGCCAGCCTAGTCAGGACAGCGTGAGCGCGGCCGGGCCGCCCCCGGCCACCGTGCCTTCGCCCGCGATCGCTCGGCGTCCACCCGCACCGGAGCCCGCCCGCCCGGAGTCCGGCCGGATCTCCGCTCCCCGGGGTCAGCGCCGACGCGGGCGCACCCGCCGCGCCAGGGCGAACAGTCCGGCTCCGAAGGCGACGAGGGCGAGCGCGAGCGCGGCCAGCGCCGGCCGGTTCGGCCTGCCGGGTCCGGTCCTGGCCAGCTGGTCGTCGGGGGACAGCGCCGTCGTACCGGTCCCGGTGGTGGTGCCGTTACCAGTGCCAGTGCCAGTGCCAGTGCCCGTGCCCGTGCCCGTACGGGCTACGACTCCGGGGTCCGTACGGGCACGGGCCGCGTCACCCGGGTCCGTGGCACCGGGGTCCGTAGAGGCGACGGCACCCGGGCTCGCGGACGCGGACGCCGTCCCGTCCGGGTCCTCGTCCGTGCCGCTCGCCCTGCCCGCCTCCGCCTCCTTGGCCTTGACGTCGCCCTCGATCCGGAAGCGGTAGGCGTTCGACTCCCCGACCCAGTCGCCGTCGTCATCGTGTTTCTGCACGACGGCCGCGTTCGCGACGACGGCGTTCGGCGCGGTCGCGTCGGAGGTCAGCGAGAGCCGCACCTTCACCGTGAGGGTGCGCCCGGGGGCCACGGTGAATCCGGGGAAGCCGTCGTCGAACGGTCCCACGTTCTCGGCCTCGTCGCTCCGCTCGAACCTCACCGCGTGGGCCCGCTCCCCCTCGAAGAACTCCAGCCGCGCCTGCTCCGGCCGCAGCGTCCGCTCCTCGTCCACGAGGACGACGACCGGATGGATCGCTCCGCAGGGGTGCGCCGTGGTGTTGGTGAGGTCGATGTACCAGGTCGCCGAGTCCCCTCCCGCCCGGTAGGCGTCGGGACCGCCGTGGATCCGGGTCTTGATCGGGAAGTCGTGGGTGTCGGACGAGACACAGGCGGGACGGGGGTCCAGCGCGTGTGCCGGGGCCGGGGCGAGCGTCACGCACAGCGCGAGTGCGGTCGGGGCGAGGGCGGTCGGAGCGAGCGGATGGGACGTACGCAGTCGCATGAGGAGCCTTTGGCCGATCGGGAGGGGGCGGGGATCGGGAGGACCGAAAGCGTCAGTCGGTGCCGGGCAATGGCGCTCGTGACCCTGCCACGAGCCGCCCCCACTGCCCGACCGCCATCCGGGGAGTCACCCCCGTTCGGCCCCCGGAATCCCACCCGTCCGGCGGCACCCGCCCGCCCCGGACCGCCCCCGGCCGTCCCGGCACCCGGTCCCGGCCGTCCCGGCACCCGACCCGAGGTACGGGAGGGACCGTCCCCGCCCGGACCACCGCGCACGGCCGCCGCAGCCGGAACAGTGCCGTCGGAGCGGAAACGGACGCAACCGGGCTGTCGGAGCAGACGCGGGCCGAACAGAACCGTGGAAGCAGGCGCAGACGCAGGCGCCCCAGCCGTGCCGCCCCGCCCGGCCCTCGGCCCTCAGCCCTCCCCGCGCCCGAACAGCGGGGCCAGCAGCAGCTGGGCCGCGCCCTCGGCCACCCCGCGCGCTCCGCCGGGGGCCAGCCGGACCGGCACCGCCGCCCCACCGCCCTCACGCCGGGCCCGTTCCTCCAGGACGGCCCCGACCCCCCGGAGGAAGACCTCCTCGTGCGCCGCGACCGTGCGCCCGCCCAGCAGCACGAGGTCGATGTCGAGCAGCCCCACCAGGTTCGCCGCCCCGGCGCCGAGCACCCGGGCCGCCTCGGCCACGGTCCCCCGCGCCACCGCCTCCAGGCACAGCACCTCGATGCACCCGCGGTTCCCGCACTCGCACAGCGGCCCGTCCAGCTGGATGACCTGGTGTCCGAACTCCCCGGCCCCGGTACGGGCCCCCCGGTGCACGACCCCACCGATCACGAGCCCCGCGCCCAGTCCCGTCCCCAGATGCAGATAGGCGAACGACCCGCCGCCCGCGACGGGGGCGGGGCCGGGCCGGGAGCCGGTTCCCACCGCGACCCCGAGCGCCGCCGCGTTGGTGTCCTTGTCCACGACCACGGGCAGCCCGAGCCGCCCGGCCAGCGCCTCCCGCAGGGCGAACCCGTCCCACTCGGGGAAGCCCGTCACCCGGTGCAGCACCCCCAGGGTGTGGTCGAGCGGCCCCGGCAGCGCGACCCCCACGCCCAGCGGCGACACCCCGCCGAGCAGGGCCGCGACCTCCCCGGCCGCCCCTTCGACCACCGCGTCGGCCCCGGCCCCCAGGTCCAGCGGGGTGCGCCGCTCGGCCACCACGGCTCCGGTGAGATCGCAGAGCACCGCCGTCAGTTCGTCCCGGTCGAGATGCAGCCCGACCGCGTGCCCCGCCTCGGGCACGAGCCGCAGCACCGTGCGGGGCTTGCCGCCCGTGGACGCGAGGCGCCCCGCCTCCGTCGCCAGACCGTCCGCCCGCAGCCGCGCGGTGATCTTGCTGACGGCCTGCGGGGTCAGCCCGGTCCGCTCGGCGAGTTCCAGGCGGCTGATGCCGGAGGTCCCCGCCGTACGCAGCAGATCGAGCACCAGCGCGGCGTTGTGGCTGCGCAGGGCGGGCAGGTTCACCCCGGCCGTCCCGGCGCCCGCACCGGCACCGCCTCCCGGACTCCCCGGCACCCCCTGGTGCGCGAAGACCCCGGAGACACCGGCGCCCCCGGCCCCGCCCTCGTCCGCGAGAACGCCCGAGGTCCGGGGTACACCTGGATTCCCGGGGATCCTCTGCATCCCGCCCCCACCCGCATCGGTCCATTTCACATCGCCCATTGTCTCCCGCGCTTGCACTTTGGCAACAGCGTTGCGAAAGTAGGACGCATGACAGGCATGACTGGTACCGGTACGCCCCTTCGCGTGGGTCTCGTGGGCTACGGCCTCGCGGGTTCCGTCTTCCACGCCCCGCTGATCGCCACGACGGAGGGGCTCGCCCTCGACACCGTCGTCACCTCGAACCCGGAGCGCGAGGCGCAGGCCCGCGCCGAGTTCGGCGACGGACTCCGCTTCGCCGCCACCCCCGAAGAACTCCTGGCACGTGCCGACGAGCTCGACCTGATCGTCATCGCGTCCCCGAACAAGACCCACGTCCCGATCGCGACCGCCGCCCTGGAGGCCGGCCTCCCCGTGGTCGTGGACAAGCCCATCGCCGGTACGGCGGCCGAGGCCCGCGAGCTGGCCGCCCTGGCCGACGAGCGCGGTCTGCTGCTCTCCGTCTTCCAGAACCGCCGCTGGGACAACGACTTCCTGACCCTGCGCAAGCTGTTCGCCGACGGCGAGCTGGGCGACATCCAGCGCTTCGAGTCCCGTTTCGAGCGCTGGCGCCCGCAGCTGAAGGGCGGCTGGCGCGAGTCCGGCGACCCGACGGAGATCGGCGGTCTCCTCTACGACCTCGGCAGCCACCTCGTCGACCAGGCGCTCGTCCTCTTCGGCCCCGCGGCCTCGGTGTACGCGGAGTCGGACGTCCGCCGTCCGGGCGCGCTGACCGACGACGACACGTTCATCGCGATCACGCACGAGAACGGGGTCCGCTCGCACCTGTACGTCTCGGCGACGACCGCCCAGCTCGGCCCGCGCTTCCGCGTCCTCGGCTCGCAGGCGGGCTACGTCAAGTACGGCCTCGACCCGCAGGAGGCCGACCTGCGCGACGGCAGGCGTCCCGGCGCCGGCACCGAGTGGGGCGTCGAGCCGGAGGCCCTGTGGGGCCGCGTCGGCTCCGGCGAGTCCCCGCAGACCGGCGGCGGACGCCCCGAGCCGACGGTCGCGGGCGCGTACCCCGCGTACTACGCGGCCGTGGCCGCCGCGATCCGTGACGGCGGCCCGAACCCGGTCAGCGCCCACGAGGCCGCCGCCGCCCTCGACGTCCTGGAGGCCGCTCGCCGCTCCGCCCGCGAGTCCGTGGCGGTGTCCCTGTGACCACGCCCGCCGCACCGGAGATCGCCGAGCTGGAGGAGCAGGAGCGCCGGCTGACGTTCCAGCGTTTCACCCACGACGACGCCTGGGCTCTCGGCACGCTCCTCGTCGGACTCGCCCGCGAGCGCGAGGCGCCGGTGGCCGTCGACATCCGCCGCGGTGGCCAGCAGCTCTTCCACGCGGCGCTGCCGGGTTCCACCCCGGACAACGACGCCTGGATCGACCGCAAGCGCCGCGTCGTCGAGCGGTACGGCTGCTCCTCGCTGCTGGTCGGCTCGCGCTTCCGCGCCAAGGGCACGACCTTCGAGGACTCCTCGCGCCTCGACCCCGACACGTACGCGGCCCACGGCGGCGCGTTCCCGATCACCGTGACGGGCGCGGGCGTCATCGGCACCGTGGTGGTCTCGGGCCTGCCCCAGGTGGAGGACCACAAGATGGTCGTAGAGGCCCTGGAGAAGTTCCTGGCCGAGTAGCACCCCGGTTCCCCGCGCCTCACAAGGGGCGCGGGGAAGCCCCGCCAGGGGCGCGAGGAACTGCGCGAGCGACCACGACGCACCCGCGCCGAAAAGAGAACCCCGACCGGAGCGCACCCCACCCGCGAACCAAGCGGAGCGCTCACGCGTCGGCGAGTGCCTGCCGCTGCCGCCCCAGCCCGTCGATCTCCAGCTCCACGACGTCCCCCGCCCGCAGATACGGCTTCGGCTCGGGCCGCCCGAGGGCCACCCCGGCGGGCGTACCGGTGTTGATGACATCACCGGGGTAGAGCGTCATGAAGTGGCTGACGTACCGGACGACCTCGGCGACCGGGAAGATCTGCTCGGCCGTCGTCCCGTCCTGCTTCAGCTCCCCGTTCACCCAGAGCCGCAGCGGCAGCGCCTGCGGGTCGGGCACCTCGTCCGCGGTCACCAGCCACGGACCCAGCGGGTTGAACGTCTCGCAGTTCTTGCCCTTGTCCCAGGTCCCGCCGCGCTCGATCTGGAACGCGCGCTCGGAGACGTCGTGCGCCACCGCGTACCCGGCGACATGCGCGAGCGCCTCCTCGCCGGACTCCAGGTAGCGGGCGGTCCGGCCGATGACGACGGCCAGCTCGACCTCCCAGTCGGTCTTCACCGACCCGCGCGGCACGAGCACCGTGTCGTTCGGCCCGACCACGGTGTCCGCCGCCTTGAAGAAGATCACCGGCTCGGCGGGCGGCTCGGCCCCGGTCTCCCGGGCGTGGTCGTGGTAGTTCAGCCCGATGCACACGACCTTGCCGATCCGGGCCAGCGGCGGTCCGACGCGCAGTCCGTCCGGGTCCAGCGCGGGCAGCTCACCGGCCGCCTCGGCGGACCGGATCCGGCCGAGCGCCGCGTCGTCGGAGAGCAACGCCCCGTCGATGTCGGCGACGAGGCCCGACAGGTCCCGCAAGGTCCCCCCGGCGTCGAGCAGCGCGGGCCGCTCCGCCCCGGCCGTACCGACTCGCAGCAGCTTCATGGTCACCATCTCCCTCGGTGGCGGGCCGTCGACCGAGGGGTGTGGCCGTCGGAGGACCGTGCGATCCTCCAAGCTCACCGTCCAGTCCGCAAGACCCCGTTCACGGACCGGACCGCCGGCGAAGGCCGGCGAAGAGCGGCGGCGCCGTCAGGCGAGAGCCGCCGCGGCGGGCATCGCCCCCGGCATGTCCCGGTAGAGCACCGCCCGCTCCACCGCGCTCCAGGCCGCACTGGTCACCACGTACAGCGCGGCTGCCAGCGGCACCACGGCCACGGTGAACAGCGTGAAGAAGGACATGAACGGCATGATCTTGCCGACGGAGGCGAGCGCCGCCGCGGTCGCCTGCTCGCCCTCGCTCCGGTCTTCGCCCGCCACCGGCGCGGCGACGGGGGTCGTCCGCTTCGTGCGCACGTAGTTGAAACAGGCCACGACCGTGACGACCGCGAAGAGGGCCAGGTAGACGAGGCCGGCCGGCCCGAAGAGTCCGCCGTCGCCGAGCGCGTCCGCCCACCGGCCCCCGAGCGGCGCGGCGAACAGCTTGTGCCCGAGCAGGGTGTTGGCCTCGCCGCCGATCGTCGAGCTGGAGAACAGGTGGTAGAGGAGGAAGAAGGCCGGCATCTGGAACAGGCTGGGCAGGCATCCGGACAGCGGCGACACCTTCTCCTCGGCGTGCAGTTCCATCAGTGCCTTCTGGAACTTCTCGCGGTCCTTGCCGTGCTCCTTCTTCAGTTCGGCGATCCGCGGCCGAAGCGCCGCCTGGGCCCGCTGTCCGCGCGCCGCCGCCCGCGACAGGGGATGCACGAGCAGGCGTACGAGCATGGTGAACAGGACGATCGCCGCGGCGGCGGCCGAGGTGTGGAACAGCGGCTGGAGCAGGTCGGCGATGTGTTCGACCAGGTGCGCGAAAACGGACATGAACGTGGACATGCGTGAGCCCTCCGGGGGTCTCGTCGTGCCGGGAGTGGTACGGAATGCGGCATGACGACCCGCGCCGGGTCACCCGTGACGAAGTACCGCTCGGGGTGAGTCACCGGAAGTCTCGGGGTGAGTCACCAGGAGTGCGGAGCCGTCCGGGACGGTCGTCGGACCGTCACCGGGAAGGGGGTGCCCTACGCGGTCGCCGGAAGGGCGTGTCCGGGCGCCCTGGGGCGCGGCCGTCCGCTGGCGTCGGGATCGCGCTGCGGCAGGAAGGCCGTGCGGCGGTCGCGGTCGCGGATGGTCGTACGGACCCGGGTGGGCGGCACGGCGGGCGCGCAGCGCGCCACGATGAGGGAGCAGGCGACGAAGGCCGACCCGGCGGCGGCCGTCGCGGCGAACGCGACGGTGGCGGTGAGGCTGCCCGTGTCGAGCAGCGCGACCTCGAGGAGCAGGAGCAGCAGTACGGCGGCGGGGCGGGCGTCGGCCCAGGTCCGGGTCATCGACCGCTCCTCCTCTCGTACGTGGTGCGCGTCCGCTCGTACGGGGTGCGCGTCTCCCTCCGTTCGTTATACAGGATGGTTCTCCACCGGCCGCCCGGAACCGGACGCGGCATCCGCCACACCGTCCGGACCGCGATCCGTGTCGACGGGCTCCAGCAGTCGCCTCGGCGCGAGCAGGGCCCGGCTGACCGGATCCACCGGGTCCCGGTCGAGTCCGGGGCCCGGTGTCATCTCGACGTCCGGGACGGGCACGACCACGGCGCAGGCGGGGCATTCGCCGTACGGGCCGAGTTCCGTGCCGCAGACGGCGTGCCGGAAATAGCGCAGGCGGCTCTCGCCGAAGTGCTCGCGGCCCCACAGGCCGAGCGAGCGCAGGGTGGGCCACAGGGCGGTCCCGCGGTCGGTCAGGACGTACTCGTCCCGCGGCGGCGACTCCCGGTAGCGGCGCTTCTCGAGGATCCCCTCGGCGGTGAGCGCCTGGAGGCGGGCCGCGAGCACGGCCCGCGGGATGCCGAGGTGCACGAGGAAGTCGTTGTAGCGCCGTACGCCGTAGAGCGCGTCGCGGATGACGAGCAGCGTCCAGCGCTCGCCGACGACCTCCAGCGCGCGGGCGATCGAGCACTCCTGCGTCGCGTAGTCCTTGCCCAGAGCCATGGCTCCACTGTAGCCACTTTCCGACACGTCGGTTCATTGACCGAACCCGGGTGGTACGGTCTACCCGTACGCAAGGTTCAATGACTGAACCTATCCACTCTGCGGGACCGCCCGTCCGGCAGAACCGACCCAGGGAAGCGAAGGCAGGCCATGACCCGGCTCGACCGGCCCGACACCAGGACGCAGCCCGCACACACGGCCGGGAGCCGGCAGGCTTCTGCCGCGCACACGGCCGGGGCCCGGCAGGCCTCTGCCGCGCACGACGCTCCGCGGGCCACCCCGACCCTCGCCCTCACCAGTGCCGCCACCGCCGTCGCCCTGATGACGTACACGGCACCGATGGTCACGCTCCCCGACACCGCGGCCGCGCTGCACACCTCGGTCTCCGCCCAGGCCTGGCTGCTCAACGGCACCCCGCTGGGCCTGGCCGCGCTGCTCCTGGTCGCGGGCAGCCTCGCGGACGACTACGGCCGCCGCCGGATCTTCCTGGCCGGCACCGTCGCCCTCGGCCTCACCACCGCGCTCGGCGCGCTCGCGGGCTCCACCTGGCTGTTCACCCTGACCCGCATCGCGCAGGGAGCGGCGAGCGCGGCGATCCTCGCGAGCAGCCTGGGACTGATCGTGCACGCCTTCCCGTCCCCGCGCGGGCGACTGCGCGCGACGGGGGTGTGGGGCGCGTTCGTCAGCGGCGGTATCGCGGCGGGCCCGCTCCTCGCGGGCGCGATCGCCGGCTGGAACTGGCGGATGGCGTACGCCGTCCTGGGCGCCGCCGCCCTGCTCGTCGCCCTCCTCGGAACCCGCGCCCTGTCCGAGTCCCGCGCGCCGCGCGGCGGCCGGCCCGACCTCGCGGGGGCGCTGACCTTCGGCCTCGCGCTGGTGTCGCTGGTGGCCGCGCTGACGCTCGGCCGCGACGGCTGGCTGCGCGCGCCGGTGGGCCTGCTGCTGGCCGCGTTCCTCGTCCTGATGGCCGTGTTCGTCGCCGTCGAGCACCGCAGCGGGACGCCCATGATCGACCTCGGTCTGCTCCGGCACCGCCGCTTCCTCGCCTCGTCGGCGGGCGGGCTCTTCACGGGCCTCGCGGTGATCGGCCTGTTCAGCTTCCTGCCTGCGCTGCTCCAGCGGACGCTCGGGATGTCCGCCATGGACACCGCGTGGCTGTTCCTGCTGTGGTCCGGCCTCTCCTTCACCGTCGCCCTCCAGGCCCGCCGTCTCGCCGGCCGGGTCTCGCACCCCCATCAGCTCGCCCTCGGCTTCGCGCTGCACGCGGCCGGCGTCCTGACGATGCTCGGCGCGATCGGCTCCGGCTCGTGGCTCCGTCTGCTCCCGGGCTTCGTGCTCTCCGGGGTGGGCAGCGGTCTGCTGAACGCCGCGCTGCCGCTGCTGGCCGTCGAATCCGTGCCCGCGACCCGCACGGCGATGGGCTCGGGCGCCCAGCAGACCTTCCGCTACATCGGTTCATGTGCCGGGGTCGCCCTCACGATCGCCCTGGTCACCACCACCGGCGGACCGGCACACGGCGCGAACGTCGCGATCATGGTGTCGGCGGGGCTGGCCGTCCTGGGTACGGCGAGCGTCCTGGCCCTGCGGGACCGGGACTGAGCCGACGGAGGCACGGTCGCGAGACCGGGTGCCGTGCCGCACGCAGGCCGGGGCGGCACGGCGAGGCCGCCCGGCGCCCGTCAGCGGGGCCGCACGGAGGTGAGCTTCCCCCACACCGCCATGCGGTACCGGGAGGTGTACTCGGGGGTGCACGTGGTGAGCGTGATGTAGTACCCGGGCCGGCTGTACCCGTACGACGGCCGGACGGTGCTGCGCGGCACCGGACGGATCACCCCGACGTCCCGCGCGGAGGTCTGCGGAAGCGTCCGGTCGACGGTGTACGTGTACACGGCGGCCTTCGTCTCGACGGTGATGGTGTCACCGCGCCGGAGCCTCGGGAGGTACCGGAACGGCTCACCGTGCGTGTTCCGGTGCCCGGCGAGCGCGAAGTTCCCGGCCTGGCCGGGCTGTTGGGTGCCCTTGTAGTGGCCGACATAGCCCTTGTTGAGAACGCCGGTCTTGCTGACCCCCTCCGCGACCGGCACCTGCAGGGAGAGCCGCGGAATACGGAGGACGGCGTAGGCCTGGGACCAACGGGGCTGCGCCTGACCACTGCCACCCCCGGATCCGGACGCGGCCTGCCGCCCCGCCGCCTGTCCCCCGGTGGCCTTCCCGTCACCGCTCCCCCCGCCGTCCGTGCCCGAACCGGCGCTCGCGTCGGGGGCGGCGTCCCCCTGGGCCGGGGTCCCCCACTCCCGTTCCAGCGCCTGCACCTTGCGCTCGGCGCCGTGCCGCGCCTGCCGGTTGGTCCACCACAGCTGGTGCGCGACCAGGAGGAGCAGCACCACCCCGACGGTGACGAGCACCTCGGCACCGCTCCAGAGCGCTCGCCGGTACGCCGCCCGCCGTCGCCACGTGCCGTGGTGCACGACCCCCGGAGCCCGCATCCGTACGCCCCCTTCGCCGGGCGCACGATAGGCGTCACCCCGCCAACTCACCAGCCCCGCGCGGCCCCTGTCCGCACCAACCCCCTCGGACGCGCCCCGGAACCCCTCCGCCGAACCTTCCTCCACCGGTTTGAGAAAGGGCTGTCACAACCCTCGACAACCTCAGGCGCCACACCCGATGCTTCCTGATGGCATCACCGGGACAGGCAAGCGCCGGCGGGAACACCCCGGCGACCGAGTTCGAAGTCGAGTCGACAGATACGGCCAACTCCATTGCATTGAGCACGAGTTGAGCCGAGACGGACGGAGAGGCCAGCCATGATCCGACGCAGAACGCTCCTGGCCGCCGCGGGCGGTACGGTCCTCGGCGGCACCCTGGCGACCGGCACGGCCCACGCCGACGCGACGATCGCCGTCAACCCGGCGACGAAGTACGGGACATGGGAGGGGTGGGGCACCTCGCTCGCGTGGTGGGCCAATGTCTTCGGCGCCCGCGACGACTTCGCCGACCTCTTCTTCACCACCAGGTCGACGACGTACAACGGTGTTTCTCGACCCGGCCTGGGCCTGTCCATCGCCCGCTACAACCTCGGCGCGTGCAGTTGGAACAGCGTGGGCGGCGAGACCATGACCGCCTCCGCGAACATCCCCTCCTTCAAGCAGATCGAGGGCTACTGGCAGGACTGGAACAACGAGGACCCGACGTCGTCGGCCTGGAAGTGGACGGCGGACGCCACCCAGCGCGCCGCCCTCACCAAGGCGACCGCGCGCGGCGCGACGAGCGAGCTGTTCGCCAACTCCCCGATGTGGTGGATGTGCCTGAACCACAACCCGTCGGGCGCGTCCGGCGGCGGCAACAACCTCCAGTCCTGGAACTACCGCCAGCACGCCTCCCACCTCGCGGCGGTCGCCCTCTACGCGAAGACGAACTGGGGCGTGGACTTCGCCACCGTGGAGGCGTTCAACGAGCCCTCCTCCAGCTGGTGGACGTCCACCGGCACCCAGGAGGGCTGCCACATGGACGCGACCGTCCAGTCGGCCGTACTCCCTTACCTGCGCAGCGAGTTGGACAAGCGCGGTCTGACGGCCACCAGGATCTCCGCGTCCGACGAGACGAGCTACGACCTGGCCCGTACGACATGGAGCTCCTTCGGCTCGACGACCAAGGCCCTGGTCAACCGGGTCAACGTGCACGGCTACCAGGGTTCGGGCGGCCGCCGGGACCTCCTCTACACGGACGCCGTGACCACCTCCGGCAAGGCGTTGTGGAACTCCGAGTACGGCGACGGGGACGGCACCGGCCTCACCCTGGCGAGCAACCTCCTCCTCGACTTCCGCTGGCTGCACCCGACCGCCTGGGTCTACTGGCAGGTGATGGACCCCACGGCGGGCTGGGGCATGGTCAAGTACGACGCGAGCACCCTGACGGCCGGCGCGGTCGAGACGAAGCTCTATGTGATGGCCCAGTTCAGCCGCCACATCCGCCCGGGCATGACGATCGTGGACACGGGCGTGGACTACGCGGTGGCCGCCCACGACGCGGCGGCGAAACGCCTGGTGATCGTCGCGGCCAACAAGGGGACCTCCGCCCAGACCCTGACCTTCGACCTCTCCCGCTTCACCACGGTCTCCGGCGGCACGGGCGGCCTGGTCCCCCGCTGGAACACCCTGACGTCCGGCGGCGGCGACCTCTACACCTCCCACGCGGACACCTACCTGAACGGCAAGTCGGTGGCGGTGCCGTTCCCGGCCGGGTCGGTGCAGACGCTGCAGGTGGACGGGGTGGCGGTGTGAGGCGGGCCTGAGGCCGCACCCGACAGCCGGTGAGGCGTCCCCGAAGACGCCCTCGGGGACTCCCGTGTCTCTGGCCTGCAGGTCTCTCTCCTTGGCGGCCCGGCGGCAGTACGGTGTCCCCCATGCGCCCCGACACGCCTGCCGAGAACGTCGACCACACCGCCGAAGCGGCTCGCCTGGAGCGGACCGCCGGCCTGTACCCGGAGGACGCCGAGCACCTGCTCCTGCAGGCCGCGGCCCACCTCGAACTGGCCGGCGACCGCCCCGGCGCCACCACCCTCTACGACCGCCTGCTCGCCTCGGACACTCCCCTGGACAAGCCGTACCTCGTCCGCGCCCTCAAGGCGTCGAACCTGTGGGAGTACGGCCACGAGGCCGAGGCCCGCGCGATCATCGACGGCGTCAGGGCCGCGGCCCCGCGCGACCCGGCCCCCTGGGTGATCGTGGCGGAGGCCCTGGAGTCGCACGACGAGCTGGAGGCGGCACAGGACACCTTCACCGAGGGAACGACCCTGCTCCTGACGGACGTACCGGAACCCCCCTACTCCACGCTCCCCCTCCTCTTCGGCCGCCACCGGGTGCGCCGCATGCTGGGCGCGGCGCACGACGAGTGGGACGCGCTGGCCGACACCCTGCACTCGTCCCCGATCTCCCTGGACGAACTCCACGACCCGAAGCGGGTCTGGTCCCTCGGCTCGGACAACCCGGCGGAGCTCCAGGCCGAGATCATCCGCCTCCAGGCCGAACTGGGCGCCTACCGCGAGGCGCTGTCCCGCCCGTTCCCGGTGGCGGTCCTGCACTGGTCGGCCCCCGAGCTCACGGAACTGACCACGGCGTACCCGGACCTCACCACCGAGTACCCGTCGCACGACGAGCACCTGGCGACGATAGAGGCCTCCCTGCGCGAACTGGCCGGCTCCGGCACCCCGAACCTCGGCATCGTCACCGCCACGGTCCCCTCCTACGAGGCCTTCGCCGCCTCGGAGGCCTCCTCCCCCGCGGACACGACCCTGCTCCCCCAGTACGCGACGACCCTGGCGGCCCGAGGCCTGGCAGTGGCGTGGCCGCCGCAGCGGGGGGCGGGGTGCTGGTGCGGGTCGGGATCCTCCTATGAGGAGTGTCACGGAGCCCAGGACGCCTGAGACCGACGGCGTCAAACCCCTTGAAATACGGCCCCTGGAAAATCCAGGGGCCGCGTTCGTATTTGTGTCGGCCCCGTTACTCCTCCACAACTCGTTCACGCTAACGTCACACCTGATCTGCTGAACCGGCATGCCCGCACACATCCCGGGCGTGTCCCTGCCCGCGAGGACCACGTATGCCGCCCTACCAGCCGTCGTCCGACTGGCAGTTCGACGTGCCCACGAGCGGAAGCAAGCGACTCGCCCCGACGGCCAGGTCGTTCGAATCGCTCGCGCACCAGGGCTACGGCTTCGAGGCGGCCATCGCGGACCTGATCGACAACTCGATCGACGCCGGAGCCGGCAACGTCGTCGTGAGCTTCCTGCGGGACACGGGTGAACGCGGCGGACGGGACCGCCTCGTCGGCCTGCTCGTCATCGACGACGGCCACGGCATGGACGATGCGGACCTGGACACGGCGATGACCGTCGGCGGGCGCGAGAAGTACGCCGTCGGGGCCCTCGGGCACTTCGGCGCCGGGCTGAAGGCCGCCTCCCTCTCGCACGCCGACGCGCTCACCGTCATCAGCCGGACCAGGCGCAGTCCGTCGACCGGCCGCCGCTGGCTCACCGCCCGTGCGCAGGCCGACTTCACCTGCGACATCGTCGACGCGACGTACTGCCAGGACCTGGTCGACCGCTACGACGGGATCATCGGCTGGCACGGCACGATCGTGCGCTGGGACCAGGTCCGCGCCTTCGAGACCATCACCGCCGGCCAGACCGACCGCTATCTCAACGACGCGATCGAGCGGCTGGAGACCCACCTCGGTCTCCACCTCCACCGCTTCCTCGCCCGCGACGGCTTCCACATCGACATCGTCGTCGAGGACGTCCACACCCGGGAGGAACTGGACCACCGCGGCGTCGAGCCCATCGACCCGTTCGGGTACCGGATTCCGGGCCGCCCCGGCTATCCCCGTACGTACACCGCCCCCGTCGAAGGCCTCGGGGACGTCCCGCTCACCGCGCACATATGGCCGCCCAAGTCTCCGCTGGTGGCCTACCGGGGCATCGGCCCGCTCGCCGAGCGCCAAGGCTTCTACCTCTACCGCAACGACCGCCTCGTCCAGGCCGGCGGTTGGAACGACACCCGCAGCCCGGAAGGCCACCTCGCCCTCGCCAGGGTCGCCCTGGATCTGCCGTCCGAGCCCAACGACGTGTTCTCCCTGACCGTCAAGAAGGACGGGGTCCAGGTCACCCCGGCGTTCGCCCGAGGTCTGGAGAAGGCGGTGGACACCGACACCGGCCACACCTTCGCCGACTACGTCCGTGATGCGGAGACGGCCTACCGCGAAGCCGCCAAGCGGCGTACCGAGGTCAGACGCGTGGCCGTCATCCCGCCCGGCAAGGGCATCGACCCCAAACTGAAGCGGACGCTGCGGGACGAACTGCCGCAGCTGGAGGGCGACGACCCCATCACCTTCGTCTGGGCCAGGCTCGACGTACCGGCCGACGTCGACCCCGCCGAGCTGCTCTTCACGATCGACCACAAGGAGCGCCTGGTCGTCCTCAACAAGGACTACCGGCACGCCTTCAACGGCGACCGGCGCGGAGGCTCCAACGACGCCCCGGTCCTCAAGAGCCTTCTCTACCTGATGCTCAACGAGATCTTCCAGAAGGAACGGGTCTGGGCCAACCAGACCGACAAGGTCGCCCTGTGGAACAGCGTGCTCGTCGCCGCGGTACGGGCCGAACTCGCCCGCGGCGAGGACTAGTCCACGGCCCTCCCCCGTACCTTCCCGCACACCAGAGAGGCCACCGACCACCGTGACCGCCGAGAACGCGCCCGCTCCCGACCGCCTCACCGACCTCCACGGCGAGGTGCTCGACGCGATGAGCCGGCGCGGCCCCAAGCACTTCGCCAAGCTCGCCTTCGCGCTCGCCGACGACGACGAGCCGGCGGACACGGACGTGGCCGGATTCCACGAGCGCGTCCTGGCCGCGGCCCCCGGGGACGACCTGCTCGCCCTCTGGCGCCGCAAGCTCACCGCCTGGGACTTCGAGCAGTCCCCCTCGTGGTCGGCCACCGCGGCACGCACCCCGGAGCGCCGCGCCGAGGTCTACGGCAAGCTCGCGCTGGACGAGGATCTCAGCAAGGCGTTCGACGCCGCCGTCCCGGTCCACACGGAACCGGGTCCTGTCACCATCAGCCGCGATTTCCAGCCCTGGTACACCAGGGAGCACGCGGCGAACCGCTCCTTCTACTGGGCGTCGTACGAGCGTCTGCTGCGCCGCAAGGGATGGCCCGACGCAGCGGTCTCCGGCCTGGACGAAGCCGCCCACGCGGTCGTGGAGCGGCTGGCCGATCCCACCAGCGACACCTCTTACGGCGCGCGCGGACTCGTCGTCGGCTATGTGCAGTCCGGCAAGACCGCCAACTTCACCGGTGTCACCGCCAAGGCCATCGACGCGGGCTACCGCCTGATCATCGTCCTGGGCGGAACCCTCAACCTGCTGCGCGGCCAGACCCAGCGCCGCCTCGACATGGAGCTGATCGGCCAGGAGAACATCCTCGGCGCCGCCGACCCGGCCGACCCGGACGCCCTGGTCGGCATCGACTACCAGGACGACGAGGACTGGCCCGCCAAGTTCGTCTCCTTCGGCGCCCGCCCCTCCGACCTCGGCGCCTTCGACATCGAGCGTCTGACCTCCCGCGACCGTGACTACATGTCCCTGGAACGCGGCATCAGCGCGCTGGAGTTCGAGAAGCCCGACCGCACCCGCCCGCTGCACGACCCGGCGAACCTGCACGCGGCCCGCGCGCGGATCATGGTCGTGAAGAAGAACAAGTCGGTGCTGGAGAAGCTGGTCAAGGACCTCAAGAAGATCGGCCCGATCCTCGGCGAGATCCCGGCCCTGATCATCGACGACGAGTCGGACCAGGCTTCGGTGAACACCACGGACCCGAAGAAGTGGGAGGACGGCAAGGTCACGCGCACGGCGATCAACGGCCAGATCAGTGCCCTGCTCAAGCTGCTTCCCCGCGCGCAGTACGTCGGCTACACCGCGACCCCGTTCGCCAACGTGTTCATCGACCCGGGCGACGAGGAGGACCTGTTCCCGCGAGACTTCCTGATCTCCCTGCCCCGGCCCACCGACTACATGGGCGTTCAGGACTTCCATGACCTGGACGGCTTCGAGGGCGACGAGGGCGAAGCCGAGAAGAAGCACGTCCGGGGCATCTGCGACAGCACGGGTGACCGGCTCCAGGAGGCCTTGGACGCGTTCGTGCTCACGGGCGCGCTGAAGGTATACCGCGAGAAGCACGGCGTTCCATCCGAACCTTTCCGGCACCACACCATGCTGGTGCACGAGTCGGTCCGTATGGCCGAGCACGCAGCCCTCGCCTTGCGGATCAACACCATGTGGCACAACTCCGCCTACAAGGGGGATGGCCACACCCGCCTGGCGGCCCTCTTCGAGAGGGACTTCCGCGCCCATGCGGACGGCTCCCTGCCCACCCCCGAGACCTACGCAGACCTGAAACCGCACGTCTCCCGAGCCTGCCAGCTGATCAATCAGGGCGGCAGTCCGGTCATCGTCGTGAACGGCGATAGCGAGCGCGACTACGCCCAGCCCGACCTGGACTTCGACCGCACCCCGAACGTCTGGAAGATCCTCGTCGGCGGCACCAAGCTGTCGCGCGGCTTCACCGTCGAGGGCCTGACGATCACGTACTACCGCCGCACGACCCAACAGGCCGACACCCTGATGCAGATGGGCCGCTGGTTCGGCTTCCGCCCCGGTTACCGGGACCTGGTGCGGCTGTACATCGGCCGCGAGGAGGCCCTCGGCCGCGGCCGCAACGCCAAGACCGTCGACCTGTACGAGGCGTTCGAGGCGATCTGCCGCGACGAGGAGCTCTTCCGCGACGAACTGGCCCGCTACGCCCCACTGGTGGGCGGCCGCCCCCAGGTCACCCCCGCCCAGATCCCGCCCCTGGTCGCCCAGCACCTGCCCTGGGTGAAGCCGTCGGCCCGGAACAAGATGTTCAACGCGGAACTGGTGGAGGTGCGGTCGCCGGGCAAACCGATCGAGCCGGCCGCTTACCCGCAGGACGCTGTACTGACCTCGCGCAACACCGAGCGCTGGAAGTCCGTCCTCGCGGCACTCAGCGGCACCTCAGCGACCTGCGTTCTGCGGCCGGACGAGACTTCGCCCCTGCCCCGCAGCTTCCAGGCGGCAACCACGCTCATCCCGCACGCTCAGCTCCTTTCCGTTCTGAGCTCGCTGGAGTGGGAGGACGGCAACGTTCTCGCCCCGCACCTGACCTACTTGTCCCAGCTTGACGGCCGCCTGGCCAAGGTTGACGACTGGCTGGTCATCGCTCCGCAGCGAACACAGCACAACCGGATCGAGGCGACTGTGCTGGGCCAGGGACCGTTCTCCCTGTTCCGCCGAAGCCGCCAGTCTGGAAAGCAGTCCTTCGGCCGTATCTCAGGCCTGGAACACCGCCTGTTCGCGCAGCAGTTGATCGAACGGCCTGACTTGGCCTCCACGGGAGACAGCTTCCCCGCGCTCGGAGCGACGCAGGGCATAGTGCTCCTGTATCCCGTCGTAGAAGCCGCCCAGGACGATGAGGTCAAAGCCGTCGCCACGACGGGCACTGCGGCAACTGACCGCGTCATCATGGCGTTCACCGTGATTCCGCCGAAGGCAGCCATCGACACGAAGAAGCAGCTCGTGCGCTTCCGAACCAAGGACTCCACTCGTCCAGACGCGGTTATCGTCAACGCGGGCTAAAGCGCGAGGGCTCTGCACGCAGCGGATCGCTCACCAACGGGGAGAACATGCTTCCTTTCGAAGAGGCCGACATCAAGGCCGCCGTTTCGGTCGCTCTACCGAACTTGGCGGCCGGGGTGGATCCTGAACTGGACCGGGTCTACGACCGCATCATGGCGCAGGACCCTACGGGCCGACGGTTTGCCAGGGTCCTCCGCGACACCATCGACCAGCTGCTCAACGGCGAGGTCACCGGGCGCTACGACTGGAAGACGCTCTTCAAGACCGAGAAGACCCATGCGGGAACTCTCGTGGAGATCAATCTCCAGCGTGAGTTCAGGTTCGCCGATGGCGACGCCATGGACTACCAGATCGCCGGCGTCGACGTGGACTGCAAGTACTCCCAGCAGTTCGGCAGCTGGATGATTCCTCCCGAGGCGATGGACCACCTCTGCCTGCTGGCTTGGGCGGATGACTACAAGTCCCTCTGGAGCATCGGGCTTGTCCGGATACGTCACGAGTGGCTGAACACGGGGAACAACCGTGATCTCAAGCTCACAATCAAGGCTGAACACCGGGACAAGATCCGGTGGTTGTGGCGCGATGAAGCCCTTCCAGAGAACGTACTCCTCCATATGAACACCGCGGACCGGGCCGCCGTGTTCGCGTCGGACTCAGGCCAACGCCGCTTGAACGAACTCTTCCGGCGCGCCCAGAAGCGACGCATCGGCCGCAACGTGGTGCGCACCGTGGCCCAGCAGAAGGACTACATGAAGCGAGTCCGCGGCAATGGCGGCAGCCGGTCGGCACTGAGGCCGGAGGGCATCCTCATCATGGGCGACTACGCCAGCCACCGCGAGATCGCCGCCCAGCTGGGGCTCCCCCTCCCGGAGGAAGGCGAGTTCGTCAGCGCCCGAGTGGTCAGCGCACGGGCCCATCACCAGGACGACCCCGTGGCCGTCCTGGACGGAAAGCAATGGGTCCTCGCCCAGTCGGACGACCCCGTTGAGTCCGCACCGCCCTTGCCTTCACACACCAGACAGGACTGACGATGCACGCACCCTTCGCCACCCGCCTCCTCGGCTGGAAGAAGCTGGAGAAGACCGGGAAACTCGTCCCGAACACCGCTGACTCCGACAGCAATACATCAAAGCTGCTCGCAGGACACATGCTTGAGGCGTTGGGGGTGGAGTCCGGTGCGGTGCTTCCCGATACCCCCGAGAGTCTTGGCCCCGCACTGGAGCACGCCGTTTGCGATCACCTGAAAACGGCACTGCCCCTCCTAGCCCCGAAGCGCTCATGGCACGTGGATCACAAGAAGACAGTGGCCGACTTCGCACAGTACGAGCATTTGAATAGAGTCGCCGAAGCGGTACGCAAGAACGCCACCCTCCGTGTCGACCTAGGCCGCGATTACATCATCAAACCTGATGTGACCGTAGGCGTTAAGAGCCCTGCGGCCGATTCCACAGCCCGCCTCCATCTGCATGCTGCAGTATCCTGCAAGTGGACAATTAGGTCAGATCGCGTGCAAAATGTGCGCCACGAGTTCCTCCAAATGATCAGGCACCGGCGTGGACGGCTGCCGCACCTGATGGTGGTGACCGCGGAGCCGATGCCCAGCCGGATCGCCTCGATCGCGCGGGGGACCGGAGAAGCCGATGCCATCTATCACGTAGCACTCGACGCCCTGAAGGCCGCGGTTGCCGCTGTCGGCAGCAGCCAGCAAAGGGACGACCTCGACGAGATCATCGAACAAGGCCGCCTCCTCCCTTACGGAACACTGCCACCAACCCTGTCCACCTGGTAAATCACCACAGATGACAACTCCCAACTCAGAACCAGATCCGTCAGAGACCACCTGGGTACCGCCTGAAGGGTCCTGGGCTTCGTCTGCCGCACGCCGCCGCAACATGCAGGCGATCCGAAGCCGGGACACCACTCCGGAGCGGCTTATCCGCCGGCTGGTGCACGCTCAGGGTCTGCGTTACCGAGTCGCGGCTCGCCCGCTGTCCGACCTTCGCCGCACCGCCGATATGGTCTTCCGGCCCACGAAAGTAGCTGTCTTTATCGACGGGTGCTACTGGCACGGATGCCCTGAGCATTACGTTTCCCCAAAGACCAATCCCGGCTACTGGTCCGACAAAGTGGCCCGGAACATGGCCCGTGACCGCGATACAAACGAGCGCCTGCGGGCAGCCGGCTGGCTCGTCCTGCGTTTCTGGGAACACGAGCCAGCGGAAGAATGCAGTGAAGCGATCCGCCAAGCGGTGATATCCAGGCGTCCAGTCTCCTCTACCAGCAAGGCGAACGCTCCTACAGGGCCAGACACATCCTGAGTACTCGCTGGGCCATGACGTTGTCTTCGATCCGCATGAACTCATAGGCAATCTCGGCGAGCTGGCGCTCGTCACGCCCGGTCTGCACATACCGGAGAATCACGTCGGCCTCAGAACCCAGCCCGCATGCCCTGCACGCGGCCACCGCATGAGCCACCTCCGCCGGCTCGCCTGTCACACCAACGTGCCGCAGGATGCCGGCAACATCCTCGGCCCTTCTGTTCTGCTTCATGTCCAACAGGGCCAGCGCGGTGGGCCATTGCTCTTGCACGTGTTGCCGGTCCTCCTGCGCCAGGGGGACCGGCAACACAGTGCGCTGGCAGCTCGCGCACAAAGCCGCCGGCGGTTCGCATGCCTTCACCCAGAGGTCCTCGAGCTCTTCCCAGGTGACCGGCATGGAGGCGCCGCTCGTCCGCGCGGCCGTCTCCACCAGTTCGTAGAGCGCGCGGATCACCTCGCGCTTTGGCTTGTGGATGCGCGCGTTGAGCAGGTCGGAGAGTGCGCTCGCCGACGTATCGCAGCCACAGTCGCGTCTTTCCAGCTCGGCATGCGTCTGCCTCAGCGACAGGCCAACCACCCTCATCAAGCTGCGCAAGGCCCTGGCGAGGGCCTTTCTCTCCTCCGGTATTCCGGCATCCAACTCCCTGAAGCGACCCGATCGCGGCACGCCAGCTCCTTCTGTCCCACCCCACCGCAGCTTTTGACGACAGTGTGCCTCCGCCCATCCCCAACTAACTCCCCAGCTGTGTCCGGATACTCATCTGGACACCCAGCCACTTCTCTTTCGGACGGGCTTGAGGTTCCGTTGTGCTCAGCGGGCCACTGTCAGGCTCCAATTGCCCTGACACGCAGTCGGGCTGGCCCGCTCAGGCTCTGCGAGGTGGAGATGAGCACGGCCTTGCCTTCATGGCAGGACAGCAAACTGGGCACGATGAAGCGCGCCGCTCTCTGGCTCGTCCAGGTGGTCGGCGAGGGGAACGTCTTCACCAAGACGGAGCTCCGTGACGCCTTCCCGGACGTGGCGCAGATCGACCGTCGCATGCGGGACCTCCGCGACTTCGGGTGGAAGATCGACACCAAGCGCGAGGACATCGACCTCGACGCCAACGAACAGCGTTACGTCCAGCGCGGTGAAGCCGTATGGGAGCCGGGCCGCGGCACTCGTCCGAAGAGCGCGATCACGGTGAACCAGCGCCGGGAGCTGCTGGCCACCTACAACCACAAGTGCAGTTCGTGCGGTGCCACCCCCGGAGACAAGTACGCCGACTCGGAGGTCACAGCCCAGCTCGACGTGGCCAAGCGTGAGGTCCGGCTGCCGAATGGCACGAAGGCCCAGCAGTACGTCGTCGAATGCAACCGCTGCCGAGTCGGCGGTATCGGTTCCACGTACGACGTGCCGGCGCTGCTCTCGGAGGCCGCCTCGCTTCCGGCGTTCGAACTCGACATCCTGAAGTCCTGGATCAAGCAGGACGCCCGGACCTTCAGTTCCGCCGAGGACGTCTGGGCGAAGTACCGGGCACTGCCGGCCGAGGCACGCGAAGCCTTCCGCGAAGGCCTGAGTTAAGCGCCCTCGCACCAACGCTTGATTCGGCCGTTTCCACAGCTCGCTCCAGCTACGAGAGGTACACATGCCGACAGACTTCGGCGTCCCCCCAATCGCGGATGAGAACCGCGTCAAGATCGAAGAGCGGCTCAAGGATTTGCGTGCAGGCGGCGCAGTTCCTGAAACGCTCCGCGTGGAGTTCCGGGGCGGCCCCATCCACGTCGAAGTTATCGACATGCCCGTGGACCAGCTCTACTACAACCCCGCCACCCACAGGATCAGTGCACAGCGCGCTTATGACCCGGTGCGGGAAGAGGCACTGACGAAGGACCACTGGTCGGACGTCGGCCAGAGTTATCTGCACCATCTGCTGACTTCCATGCCGGCTGATCCCCGCCAGCGCGATCCGGACTTCGACAAGCTGAAGGAGAGCCTGCGCGACCATCGGCAGAACGAGCCGGGTCTCATCTCCCGTGAAGGTGTTCTCGTCAACGGCAACACCCGCCGGGCCGCTCTCAAGGAGCTGGGTGTCCAGTACATCCGCGTAGGCGTTCTTCCGGCCAGCTGCACCTGGGACGATATCCGGTCCGTTGAACTGTCGCTGCAGCTCCGGCCGGACCGGCGACGCGAATACTCTTACGTCAATCAGCTGATGGCTATTGAGGAACAGATCGCCCAAGAGCTGCCCCTCGCTGCCATCGCCAAGCTGTTCCACACTTCAACGCCGGCGCTGGAACGGGACACATGGGTTCTGGGGCAGCTGCGTGACCTGGTCAAGCGCAGCGAGCACGGCCAGGTCAAACTGCGCCTCATGGACTTCGAGGACGCCAAGGAGAGCTTCGCCGAACTCTACCGGACCTATGTGAAGGAGAAAGCCAGGAACAAGGAGGCGGCCGACACTCTTCTCGAATACCGGCTGGCGGCGATTGTCCTCGATTTCGCCAAGACCGACATTCGTAAAATCCGCACCGACTTCCGGGAAAAATACCTGGAACGTTACTTGCCTAAAGGGTTCACCACAGTGCCCCCAGAGGCCCCCAAGGTGGTCTCTATCCCCGGCCTCAATCGCTCCGTGCCGGCACCGAGTTCCGAAACAGCCGGAGCCCGTGCGCTCACCGACCTGCTCCTCAGGGCTAAAGCCACACAGAAGTCTGTCTCCGCCGCGACCGCCGAAGAACTCACCGCCGCCAACAGCTCCGTGACTTCGCTCCGAGACGTTTTCGAAGATTCAATTGAAGACGTCCACAAGGTGGACCGCGACCGAAAGAAGCGACTTGCGGCCCCTGACCGTGTCAGTGCGGCAGTTAAGGAACTTCAGCAGTGCGTCACAGACCTGGCGCTGGCGAGGGGCAACAACAGCCTGGACGAAGGCGCCTTCGATGACGCTCTGCTCACACTCAGGCAGGCTCTGTCGAGGGTGTCAGTCGAAGCGTCAAAGAGCATCCAGCTTCCAGGGGAAGGCCTGTCATGGCTGCGTGAAGCTGTGGCAGACGAGCGATGACGCACTCCAACCTCCCCTCTCTCCGGATCACCTTCGACATCACCAGGACGCGGGCGGTACTCCGTGCCCGGCCAGGGCTGGAAGGGGACTTCGGGATGCTGGCCACCCGGCTGACTCCAGGTAGCCAGCGCGGCCCGCTGACCTCCGATGCCGACCTGGACAGCTTTCTGTTCTCCATCGGCGAGCTGGCCAACTGGCCCCACACTGACGTCGAGTGGGAGCCTGCGCTGGCCAGCCTGGTTACCGGCGTCCTTGATGACTCCGAGACCGTGCAGTCCAGGCTCAGCTCCTCGCCCACCGGTTCCGAGCAGGTGCGGCTCGCACCGGATGATGTGCCCGCCCTGCTGGACGCGGGCTGGCAGGCAGACCTCACTTCGTTTCAGCTGCGGGACATCGGGGAGCTGCTGTCCTTGGGCCACGGCGCGAACTTCAGCGTCCCCGGCGCTGGTAAGACGCGCACGGCACTGGCGGTATTCAGCGCCCTGCGGGAGCGAGGAGAAGTCCGGCGCCTTCTCGTCGTATGCCCCAAGCCCGCCTACGAAGCCTGGCAATTCGAAGGTGAGGTCTGCTTCAAGGAACCTCTGCTGACCTCGGTCATGGACACGGGGTTCCCTGATCCTGAAGCCGACGTGGTCCTGGTCAATTACGAACGTCTGGCTGGTTCCGTCGGCCACCTGTCAGAATGGCTGCGTACGGTCCCGGCGATGTTCGTGCTTGATGAAGCGCACCGCATGAAACTCGGGGCCCGCGGCACCTACGGCTCCGCCTGCCTTTCACTCGGCCCGCTGGCCCAGCGGCGCCTCATCCTCACCGGGACACCAGCTCCAAACGGCGCCCGGGATCTGGAGAGCCTGCTCTCGTTCGTCTGGCCAGGACGCGGCAAGCAACTCGTCGTCGAAGCAGTCAGCGGCGGGGATCTCGCTTACGCCAGCCAGGCCCTGCGCCCGCTGTTCACTCGGACGACGAAGAAGGAGCTGGGTCTCCCTCCCTTTGAACCCATCGTCCGCTATGTCGATCTCCCCCCACTGCACCGCGAGTTGTACAACGCGCTCAAGGGAGATCCGTCCGCACGTCGAGGTGACCTGGCCTCACTCGGGAAGGCAGCCATGCGCACGCTCATGGCCGCAATCAGCCCGGCCCTGTTGGCCCCGAGCGACACCCCCTATGAAGCACTCGCCTTTCAGCTGCCGGCGCTTGACGTCTCAGATGACGACTCGCTTCACGCACTGCTTCAGCGGCTCCCTCAGCATGAGTTGTCGCCCAAATACGAGGAAACCGTTCGCATTGTCGCGAAGAACGCGCGGGCCGGCCGCAAGACACTGGTCTGGACTGGGTTCATCCGAAGCCAGAAAACCCTGGAGGAGCTACTGGCGCCGCATTCCCCGGCTTCCGTCCACGGCGCCACCCAGGACCGGGAAGCTGAGCTCAGCCGCTTCCGTGAGGACCCATCGTGCATGGTCCTGATCTCCAACCCCGCGACCCTGGGCGAGGGGATCAGCCTTCATCAGGTCTGTCATGACGCCGTGTACGTGGACCGCGACTTCATGGCCGGCCGCTTCCTCCAGAGCCTTGACCGTATTCACCGGCTGGGGCTGCCCCCAGGTACCGAGACGCGCGTAACCGTGCTGGCGGCCCGGGGCACGATCGATGAAATCGTGGCCGTGCGCCTCGAAAAGAAGCTGAACTTCCTGGGCAGCGTGCTCGATGACCCGGCGGTGCGCCAGCTAGGCGACCTACAGGAGGAGGAGACCACGGGCTTGGGCATGGATGCCGATGACATCCATGCCCTGCTCGCGCACTTGAACAGCCGACCGTCCTGACGGACGGCTGAGCTGCGACACCGCTTATGCACGCCGCGGCTCAGCCGCCCTCAGTTACTGGCTGACGGTGCGATTGCGGTCCGCCTTGAGCACTTCCATGATCGATTCACCGATGGCCTGTGCGACGGGAGGCGGGAACGCGTTTCCGACCTGTCGGTACTGGGCCGTCTTGCCTCCCGTGAATTCCCAGTACATCGGGAACCCCTGAATGATCGCGGCCTGGCGAACCGTGAGCATGGGCCCCCCGGGACGGAACAGATCGCGGTTCTCAGTGCCGCTCGGCTGACCGCCCACTGGCGCGTTGGCTACACCCAGGCCCGAAACGCCTAGCTTTTTCCATGCATCCTTCGCACGGCTGGGACCGAGGTCAGCGCCTCCGTGCTTCTTGGAACCGCCTACGAGCGTGGGAGCCACGCCCTTCTTAGCCTTGTCCGCCCAATCGTCGAAAACCTTCTGGGCCTCGACTGCCTTGGCCCCCTTCAAAAACGGTGCAATGCGGTCTTGCATCGTGTCTTTAAGCGCGTCATAGACCGATACCGTCTCGGCATTGGGCGAAGGAGATTCGTACTTCAGATCCCTCAGCACATCCTTACGGAAGGCGACGAGGATCGAGCGCGGCCGAAGCTGCGGAACACCGAACTGTTCCGCTTCGTAGACCTTCCATGCCACGACCTCGTAGCCAGGAAGCCCGTCCTCGTCGGTTTCCATGCCCTCAAGGCTGGCCCGGATCCGAGTCCTGTAGTCGTCGAACTTGGGGTCCATGAGTCCGCGGACGTTCTCGATCATCACTGCGCGAGGGCGAATGAGTTCGGCCAGCTCCAGGATGCGCGGGAAAAGATCACGCTCGTCGTCCTCACCGAGCTGCTTGCCAGCGTGAGAGAAAGGCGGGCACGGCACACCCCCAGCAAGCAGGTCGACCTCACCACGCTTGTAGAGACCGGCACTCTTCACCAAGTCGCGCGCGGGGTCGAACTCCACCACGTCCTGGCAGAGCACATCGCAGTTGGCGCGCTCCCAGTCCCACTTCGGATGCACCTCGATGTTTTCACGCAGGGTCGCCGCCGCGTACTTGTCGATCTCGATGAGGGCAAGGTGCCTGAAACCGGCCATGTGCAGCCCGATCGCCTGCCCGCCAGCGCCGGCGCAGATCTCGATCGATGTATAGCCCTGGTCAGTCTCGGTCATGACCCCTCCTCTTGCACGAATACCAGTGACGCCTCATACGGCAGCCATCACAGAGGGTGACACGACCCACTGACATTGCGACTCGACACGGCAGCACCCACCAGTGTGCGGCATCCTCTGACCCACCTCGGTCACCAGCAGCGTGGGCAATTTCGAATACTCGTACGATACCGCTGTGGCGAGAATCGACTGGACGCGGGACGAGCTGGTGCTGGCCTGTGCGCTCGTTGCGGAAAACGAATGGCGTGAGCTTCGGACGACCGACCAGCAAGTGCGGGACCTGTCCCAGCTCCTCAGGCAGCTGCCACTGCACGATGGCGCGGCGGCGGATCCGAAGTTCCGCTCCCCGGGCAGCGTCAGCCTGAAGACGGGCAACATCGTGACAGCCAGGGCCGAATACGACGGAGCCCTCATGAAGGGCGGCCGGCTGACCAGTGAAGTGGTGGCCGACTTCACAGACCGTCCTGGCGAGATGCTTGCCACCGCCAAAGCCCTGCATGCGGGTATGGCATCTGCCGAGATCATGGACATACCCGTCCAGGAAGGCGAAACGGACTCGGCACGCGAGGGGCGGCTCCTCACGCGCTGGGCCCTCCACCGCGAGCGGAGCAGGCCTCTGCGCGACCGGAAGATCCGGGCAGTCCTGGAGGAGGGCAGCACTCTGCACTGTGAAGTGTGCTCGTTCGACTTCACCACCGCCTACGGCGAGCTGGGAGCCGGGTACATCGAGGTCCACCACAGGCTGCCTCTCCACATATCGGGTGTGACGGAGACCCGGATCACAGATCTTGCCCTGCTGTGCGAGAACTGCCATCGCATGTGCCACAGGAGCTTCCTCGGAGAATCCTGGCGCACCCCCGCCGACCTTCGAAGGCAGATGCGGAAGTCTGATTGAACGCCGTCCCACTAGGCGGCGTCCGCTTCGGCTTCGTAATGCATCTGCGCACGGTCGAGGATGTCGTCCGGGTCAAGGCCGCGAGCGGCGGTCCAGTGGAGTAGATCCGCGATCAGCTCCACCGCTGACTCCTCAAGACCGATATGGCGCCCACTCCCCCGAAGCCGAGCCTCGCGGCTGGAGCCCCGGTAACCCTCCAGCGCCTCGACGGCGCGCTCCAGGCCTCGGCACGCCTGACCGGGATTGATCGAGATCTCGCACCAGACCGCCTTGCCTGTCGCGGTCAACACCGTGCCCCAATCCACCGCTAACGCCACGAGCAGATGCAAGCCCCGACCGCACTCCGAGTAACAGTCCGCCGTATTCGGTGACGGCAGGACCCGACTCTTGTCGTGCACTTCGAGACGCAACCGCTCACCGCGCAGCTCAATGATCAGAGTCGCCGAGGCGCCTTCGCCGACATGTTTGACCACGTTGGTCGCCAGCTCGGTAACGAGCAGTTCCGCCTCGTCGGCGGCCGCAGGCATGCCCCATCGGTCCAGCTGCGCCACGGCGGCTCTCCGAAGGAGGCTCACTTCCGCGGGAACAGCCTCAAAGGGCAGTAGGGTCTGGTGCAGGTTCGGGTGACAGGTTCGGTCACGCGGCCTGGAGGGCCGGTGCGATCATGACGGTCTCGAATTCGACGGGGGTCAGTCGGCC